>NZ_JBSKJP010000002.1:0-682794 GCF_053709615.1 Enterobacter sp. UPMP2061 | reverse complement strand
ACCCGGCTTTGTTTTATGCTACATGATTCGCCGCAATATCCAGCAGCGCCATCTCTTCGCTGTTCAGCAGCTTCTCAATATTCACCAGAATCAGCATACGCTCGCCGAGCGCACCCAGCCCCGTCAGGTATTCCGTCGACAGCGTGACCGCAAACTCCGGCGCAGGACGGATTTGATCGGCGGTCAGCGACAGCACATCAGACACGCCATCCACCACGATCCCCACCACGCGCTGCCCCAGATTCAGGACGATCACCACCGTGTTTTCGTTGTACTCCACATCGCCCTGGCTAAACTTCACGCGCAGGTCCACGATAGGCACAATCACACCGCGCAGGTTGGTCACACCCTTGATAAACGCTGGCGTGTTCGCAATGCGCGTTACCTGGTCGTAACCGCGAATTTCCTGCACTTTCAGGATGTCGATACCGTACTCTTCATCCCCTAAAGTGAAAACCAGGAATTCCTGTCCAGATGGCTCGCCCGCCAGTTTCGTTACGTTACTCATACCGGTCATGTTATTACCTTTTACTTAATCAGGCGGCTGTGTTCGCCACACGTTGTTCACGATTTAATCCCTGAAGTGCCGATACATCGACGATCAGCGCGACGCTACCATCACCCAGGATGGTGGCAGCAGAGATCCCCGGCACTTTGCGGTAGTTACTTTCCAGGTTCTTAACCACCACCTGATGCTGACCAATCAGCTGATCGACCAGCAGCGCGTAGCGGCGTCCGGCGCTTTGCAGGATCACAACGATACCCTGCGTGGCCTCGGTTTTTGCCCCGTCCACTTCAAACACTTTCCACAGTTCCACCAGCGGCAGGTACTCGCCGCGCACTTCGAGCACGCGCTCGCCGCCCGCCAGCGGATGCAGATCTTCTTCACGCGGCTGGAGGGACTCCATCACCGCGTTCAGCGGCAGAATAAAGACTTCGTCCGCCACTTTAACGGACATGCCGTCAAGAATGGCCAGCGTCAGCGGCAGCAGGATACGAATCGTGGTGCCCGCGCCCTGCTTAGACTGGATCTCAACGTGACCGCCCATCTCCTGAATGTTACGTTTCACCACGTCCATGCCCACGCCGCGGCCGGAAACGTCGGTGACCTGCTCTGCGGTTGAGAAGCCCGGGGCAAAAATCAACATGCCCACTTCTTCGTCGGTCATATTTTCGTTGACTGCCATTCCCTGCGAAATCGCCTTCGCCAGAATGCGCTCGCGGTTCAGGCCCGCGCCGTCATCGGTCACTTCGATGCAGATGTTGCCGCCCTGATGTTCCGCTGACAGGATCAGGTTGCCCACGGGCGATTTTCCGGCTGCTACGCGGTTTTCCGGCAGCTCGATGCCGTGGTCGAGGCTGTTACGCACCAGGTGCGTTAACGGATCGATAATGCGTTCAATCAGGCTCTTGTCCAGCTCGGTGGAGCTGCCCATCAGCGTGAGTTCGATCTGTTTGTTGAGCTTGCCGGCCAGGTCGCGCACCAGGCGCGGGAAGCGGCTGAAGACATATTCCATCGGCATCATGCGGATGGACATCACCGATTCCTGTAAATCGCGGGCGTTACGTTGTAACTGGCCCATGCTGGTGATGAGATCGCCATGGGTCACCGGGTCCAGCTCGTTGGAGCGCTGGGCCAGCATCGACTGGGTGATGACCAGTTCACCCACCAGGTTGATCAGCTGATCCACTTTCTCCACCGCCACGCGAATGCTCGTGGACTCGCTGGAACGCGCCGCTGGTTTTTCACCGCGGGCCGGAGCGGCCGTCTCTTTTGGCACGGCTTTCAGGGCCGGGGCAGCGGCAACTACCGCAGGGGTATTCTCTGCCGGAGCAGGCGCTTCAACGGCCGCCGCCTCGGTTTCAAACGCAATCTGATCCGCTTCAATCACGAAGCAGAGCACCGCCACGATGTCATCCTGGCCAATCCCGCCGTCGAGCGTCGCGGCCAGGCTGTCTTTGCCCTTCACCACGTTGCTGAGCGTCGCCAGGTTCCCCAGCTCCTCTTCCAGCAGGTTGACCTCGTTCTCCTTCAGACGTGACAGCACCACGCGCAGTTTTCCTGCGGGCGCGTCAGGCGCCGTATCGGGTTCGGCCACGGCGTCAACAACGCTCAGTTTTGCCGCAGGGACAGCGGGCGCAGACGCCTCACCTTTGGCTTCCAGCGCTAACTGACGCAGCGCGTTGCAGATGTATTCAAAGCTGGCGGCATCAGGCTCTGCCGAACTTTTATAGGCGTCGAGCTGTTCCTGCATAATATCTTTCGTTTCCAAAAACAGGTTGATAATGTCGGTATTGAGCTGCATCTCACCGCGTCGTGCTTCATCCAGCAGGTTTTCCATTAAATGGGTGGTTTCCTGCAAAATGGTAAATCCAAACGTTCCGGCACCGCCTTTAATGGAATGCGCCGCACGGAAGATGGCATTGAGCTGTTCTGAGTCCGGTGCCTCGGGCACCAGATCCAGCAAATGTTGCTCCATATCGGCCAACAATTCGTCGGCTTCATCAAAAAATGTCTGGTAAAAATCGGTAATATCCATGCTCACGCTATCACCTCGGATTGGCTGGTGGCGATGTTGGAACGGCAGCCGAAGGGATGGCCCCAGGCTGTTTTAAATCGTCCAGTGACTCATTCTGACTTTCGGCGTTTTCATGCAGGATGGCCTGCTCCGCCTGCTGGTTCAGCACTAAAAGACTGATACGACGGTTGATGGCGTCATCCGGTCCGCGGTCGGTAAGGCGCATGGTTGCAGCCATGCCGACCACGCGCAGGACCTTGCCATCATCAAGCCCACCCGCCACCAGCTCGCGACGCGAGGCGTTGGCGCGATCGGCAGAAAGCTCCCAGTTGCTGTATCCTTTCTCTCCCGTGGCGTACGGGAAATCATCCGTGTGTCCGGACAGGCTAATGCGGTTTGGAATACCGTTCAGCACCGGTGCAATCGCACGCAGAATATCGCGCATGTAGGGCTCCACGTCGGCGCTGCCGGTTTTAAACATCGGCCGGTTCTGGCTGTCGATGATCTGAATACGCAGCCCTTCCTGTACCAGGTCAATTTTCAGGTGCGGACGCAGCGCGCGCAGCTTAGGGTCCGCTTCAATCAGCTGATCCAGGTCACCGCGCAGTTTTTTCAGGCGCGCCTGCTCCATCCTTTTTTTCAGCTCGTCGATGTTAGGCTGTTTTTTCACTTCGCCCTGCTGCTGGGTGTAATCGTCACCGCCGCCGGGGATCGGGCTGTCGCTGTTAGAAATGCGCGGCCCGCCGGTAACCGCCGTCGCCAGCGGCGTTCTGAAATATTCCGCAATCTGAATAAGCTCTTTCGGGCTGGAGATGGAGATTAGCCACATCACCAGAAAGAAGGCCATCATGGCGGTCATAAAGTCGGCGTACGCGATCTTCCAGGAGCCGTGAGAACCGTGCCCGTGCCCCTTATGCTTGCGCTTTTTTACGATGACGATCGGATGGGACTGGTTTTTCATGCGTCCTCAGTTGTCGTCTGTTGGTTAGGGTTTTTCACCGCGCGCACGTGCTCTTCCAGTTCGATAAACGACGGACGTTCGCTGGAGTAAAGCGTCTTACGACCAAATTCGACGGCAATCGGTGGCGCATAGCCGTTGAGGTTTGAGAGCAGCGTAATTTTCACGCACTGCATCATTTTGGTGGTTTCGGCGCTCTTCTGGCGCAGCACGCTCGCCAGCGGGGAGATAAAGCCGTAGGCCAGTAAAATACCGAGGAACGTCCCCACCATCGCGTGGGCAATCAGCGCCCCCAGTTCAGCCGCCGGGCGATCCGCCGAGGCCAGGGCATGAACGACGCCCATGACCGCCGCCACGATGCCGAACGCCGGAAGCGAGTCGCCCACCAGCGCCAGGCTGTTGGCCGGTACTTCGGACTCGCTCTCGTGGGTTTCGATCTCTTCGTCCATCAGGGCTTCAATTTCGAAGGTGTTCATGTTGCCGCTGATGATCAGTCGCAGGTAATCGACGATAAAATCGAGCATCATCGCGTCGGCCAGAATACGCGGGTAGCTGGCGAAAATTTCGCTCTCTTTCGGGTTTTCGATGTCCCGCTCCAGCGAGAACATCCCCTGCTGACGTGACTTCGCCATCAGGCGATAGAGCAGCGCCAGCAGATCCATATACATGCTTTTGGTGTATTTCGAGCGACGAAACAGCAGCGGAATCGCCTTCAGCGTGCCCTTGATCGATTTGCCGTTGTTACCAACGATAAAAGCCCCTACCCCTGCACCGCCGATGATGACAAGTTCAGCCGGTTGATAGAGTGCTCCAAGGTGCCCGCCGGTCATCATGTAACCGCCGAAAACTGTACCGAGAACTACCAGGTAACCTAATAAGATAAGCACGACATCATCCTTCCGCTAGTGACTATGGCAGGACGTTCATTTCGAGCGCATGACCTGAACGCAGGGTAAAAAAAAGCAGCGGTAATCGCTTACCGCTGCTGGAATCTTGCCCACAGGTTCGGGTTAAACAGCGTGTTCGATCTGTTCATCCAGCAGTTGTGGAATAATATCGGCAGCATCCCGGGAAAGTTTACGTCTTTTTACGGCTCGGGATGGAGGCTGGCACAAACTACAGGCGAAGCTGCCCGCAGGCTGGTGTGCGTGGGTAATGAAATTGCCGTCACAGCAGTTGCAGCGGGACAATTCAAGCATTCCGCTTTCAACAAAACGCACCAGCGTCCAGGCGCGGGTCAGCGCCAGCAGGGGTCCCTCTTCCTGCTGCGGGCATTGCTCAAGGTAAAGTTTGTAGGCTTTGATCACGGCATCAACGCCGCTGCATAAGCCCGTTTTAAGCAGGTACTGCCAGGCGTTACAGAACATGGAAGCATGAATGTTCTGCTCCCAGGTCATGAACCAGTCAGTCGAAAACGGCAGCATGCCTTTTGGCGGCGGGCTACCACGCAATTCTTTGTACAGCTTGATCAGACGACCACGGCTCAGCTGCGTCTCGCTTTCCAGCATTTGTAAACGCGCACCGAGCGTGATGAGTTCCATCGCCAGCTGGATATCACGGGCTTCCTGAACAATGCTTTTTTCGCTCATTGTTAAGCCCTTTTCTTCCGGGCTACGTCATCAGGCTGGCTGATTTCGTTGAGCAGGCGGGTGGAGAGAAGAATACCGGTGTGGATCTGTTGCAGATCATCCACGCGGGATTCCTGAGTCAGACGCGTAATAGTCTGCGGGTTATCAAAACGGAACTGGCAGACAAGTTGATTGGTTTCAGCCAGCTTGACCATTTGCGGGAGGGTTAATCCACCCAGCATGGTTGCCATCTCTTCGTTAACACCCAGACGAAACATCGCTGACGGTTTGTCCTGACTAATCAAACGCTGCGCGAGCAATAAATATGACAAATTGATGTCATAAATATGTTTTAGCAACTCGGATGTATGCATTTTTCCCATCCCGAATAACCAACTATTATTTTTATGCGGAAAGACCGCACCCCGTGATGTCGCCGGGAAATCACCCGGTATAAAAAGAAAAGGCCAAATGCATAGTTGAATTTAGGTTTGTACGTCGTAAAGCGCGTGACCGGTTAACATGGCCAAAATGTCGGTTACACATTTTATCTTTTCTTACAAATAACTAAGATTTTTCCTAATTCGACGCAAACTCTACTCGTCAGTTTTGACACATACAATGCAGCCCCCCCTGGAATTTAAAAAAATGTGATCTCCGTCACATAATTTACGCGAATGTACCCCATAAATCCATCAGCGTGACTTGTAATTTGACTATTTATTGAGCAACTGAAGCTTGTTTATATTCTTATGGAACGAATACTCATGCAGAGGGATGAGGGGATCGGGTATGAAAATTGCTACGTCGAAGAAGCACTGCCCTTTCGCGTCACAACGGGCGCGAACGCCAGAGAAGAGGCGGAGTTAATTAAGTAAAAACAGCAGGTTAAGTTTTCCTTTCGAGAAAAAAGTTTCCATGGGTAACCATCACGCTTGCGTTGACGATCGGTTAACGCGATTTAACAGCACGGAAGGCTAAATGTGTGATTTACGTTAAGTTGTTAATTACTTTCATTTAGCGTCCCCATTTCGTTATTCTTCTTATAAGAATAATTAATGAATAATTATGATAAGCTTCACACTATTGTCGCATGTGCCTCTTGCAGAAGCGGCAGATTCGAGGTAAAGCTTGAGAAACGTGTCATTCTGACATAAAAGGAGTGTGTGATGAGTTACTCCCATCTTCTTGTTTCTGTTGCGGTTTCCCCCGAAAGTCATCAACTCGTCGCCCGTGCCGTTTCCATTGCCCGCCCGAATAATGCCCGCATAAGTCTGATTACCCTGGCTGCTGAACCCGAAATGTATAATCAACTGGCAGCGCCAATGCTGGAAGATATTCGTGAGGTTCTTCAGGAGGAAACGCAGCAATTTCTGCGCGAGCTGGTTGAGCGGGCAAAATATCCTGTCCACCAGACGGTGATTGCCACCGGCGAGTTAAGTGGACATATTCTCGACATTTGTCAGAAACAGAATGTTGACCTGGTCATTTGCGGAAATCATAACCAGAGCTTTTTTTCCCGGGCGGCATGCTCGGCAAAATCCATCGTTTCGTCAAGCCAGGTGGATGTCCTGCTGGTGCCTCTCGGGGGCAATTAATGCCCCCGGAGAAAATCAGGCGAGTTTAGGGAAGGTCGCGATCTTTTTTTGCAGATCACCTTCCTGAGTTTGCGGCTGGATCGCGCGCAAATCGTCAATAAAACGCGCCTGCCAGCGGTTGATATCATTCTTGACGATGGTCTCCATCATTTCTGAATGACGTGAAATACGTTCCGCAAGCGGCATGGTTAACGCGCGGTTCAGGGCATTTGCCACGTCATCGCGATCGTAAGGGTTCACAATCAGCGCCGAGGTTAACTCGTTTGCCGCACCGGCAAATTGGGACAGCACCAGCACGCCCGGGTCAGCAGGATCTTGTGCTGCTACATACTCTTTTGCCACCAGATTCATCCCGTCGCGCAGCGGGGTGACCAGCCCGACGTCCGCATAGCGGAACACTTTCATCAGGATTTTGCGCTCAAAGTGCTGATTCAGATAGAAAAGTGGAGTCCAGCCGAGCTGACCATAGCGCCCGTTGATGCGCCCTGCTTCGGTCTCCAGCTGGTGACGAATATCCTGGTAAGCCTGAACCTCACCGCGCGAGGTCGGCGCTATCTGGGTATAGCGGATCTTGCCGTGATGCTGCGGGAATTTATCCAGCAGGGTTTCATAAGCGAGGAATCGCTCCGGCAACCCTTTGGAATAATCCAGTCGTTCAACCGAAAAGATATTCTTAACGTGCTTGAGTTCGTCCTTGAGCTGGGCAAGCTTCGGCGGCAGCGGACCAGAGGCCTGCTCGGCGATTTCGTCTGGCTCAATACCAATCGGGTAGACTTCGGTATGGAAATTTCGTCCCCACGCGGTGTGAGATTTGCCGCCGTGAGTGACCAGCCGGGTTTTACCCGACACGCTGTCGAGGAACGCCAGCCTGTCATTTTCCGTCTGGAAACCGAGCAGGTCGTAATCAGACAATGCTTCAAGAATTTCATCATGCTGCGGCAGCGCCGTAAAGATCTCCGGGGTCGGGAACGGAATATGCAGGAAGAAGCCGATCCGGTTCTTCACACCCCGTTTACGCAGCTCCCTGGCGAAGGGCAGCAGATGGTAATCGTGGATCCATAAAATATCGTCTTCTTCGATCAGCGGCAGCAGTTTATCTGCCAGCAGCGCGTTAACGCGCATGTAGCCTTCATAGGATTCACGCTGGAATTTCACCAGATCCAGACGATAGTGAAACGCTGGCCACAGCACGGCATTTGAGAACTCGGAATAATATTCATCGTAGTCCTTCTCACTCAGGGCGAAGGAGGCCCACGTGATATTGCCCCGTGACACCTTTTTTAGCGGTTTCTCATCATTACTGATTTCCCCGCTCCAGCCAAACCAGAGACCACCCGCGGCTTTGAGGGCACCTAATACCCCGACCGCCAGGCCACCGGCACTGGCTTTTTTATCATCCGGCGGTGCGATGCGATTAGAGACGACGACTAAGCGACCCATAATGATTTCTCCCGTTGTTTTGCGCTATTTGTTGTTGTTGCTGGTTAGCGACGTCAGATATCCACTGCCAGACGCTGGCGACATTTTCCAGCCGCCATCCGGCAATGGTTTCACCAGATCCCACCTTGACAGACATGCCCTGGGCCTGGTTTACCACCCTGAACCCGGCCTCGTCGGTCAGGTCATCCCCAAAAAAGACTGGCGTACGCCCTTTGAACGGCGCTTCCGCCATAAACGCTGCAATGGCAGCGCCTTTATTAATTCCTGCCGGTTTAATCTCGACCACACATTTACCCGGCTGTAACGCCAGCTCCGGATGGGCTTCCGCCACGCTTCTTGCCACCGCAAATATCGCCGCCTCATGATGGGGCGCCTGACGGTAGTGCAGCGCAAAGGCCATGCCTTTGGCTTCCAGTTCCGTACCGGGAAGCATTTCCAGAGCCGAAGAGAGTTGCGTATGCAGCGCCTGAATCAGCGTGTCGGGGAGTGAAACTATATGCAGTTGATCATGGATATCGCGGCGCTCCGCTCCGTGCACACCGGCCAGCGGAAAGTGATAAGGACTGGCGAGCACGTCCAGCTCGGCCATTGAGCGCCCTGAAATCAATGCCAGTGCCCCCTCGTTCTGTCGGGAGAGCTGCTGCAAATTCTCTAACACCGTGTCCGGTACAACGACGTCATCCGGATGCGGTTCAATCCCGGCGAGCGTCCCGTCGAGGTCAAAAAAGAAAGCAAATTTTCCGGGCAGTACAGGCGGTGCGGTTAACAAGTCAGCCACCCTAATCCTCCTTACAGTGAACAAAACAGCCATGTAAGTATAGACAGTGTGACGGTGCTCGCCATTTGGCAACCGGCCCGTCAGCAAAACTGGCGGGCCGGTCAGGGGGTCAACTATGGTTAATAGTTGAGCATATTGATGGCTAAAAATAAATCAGACGGTACGCTTCGCTTTTTGCTTGTAACGGTCGAAGATCACCGCTGCCAGCAGGATCAGGCCGCGTACGACGTACTGAGAGAACGGAGAAATATTAAGCAGGTTCATGGCGTTCTCCACGGTCCCCAGAATCAGGATCCCCGCCACCACATATGAGATTTTTCCGATGCCGCCCTTGAGGGAAACGCCCCCTAAAACGCAGGCTGAGATGACGATCAGCTCATAACCAATGGAGGTCATTGGCTGGCCGCTGGTCATACGCGACGCCAGAATAATCCCCGCCGCCGCCGATACCAGCCCGGAAAGCACGAAGATAATGATCTTGGTCCGTACGACCGGGACACCCGCCAGACGCGCCGCCTCTTCATTGCCGCCAATCGCCAGCGTGTTACGGCCAAACGTGGTGCGGTTAAGCAGGAAACCGAACAGGATCAAACAGCCTACCGTCAGCCAGATTGGCGCAGGCAGACCCAGCCAGTTGGCATAGCCCAGCGTGAAGAAGCGCTCGTCTTCAATCCCCACGGCTTTCCCGTCGGAGATGATATAGGCCAGACCGCGCACGATTTGCATGGTCGCCAGCGTCGTAATCAGGGCGTTAATCTTCAGGCGCGCAATGACAAACCCGTTCACCAGGCCGCTCAGCACGCCGAGCAGCAGCCCGGCCAGCACGCCGATCCACAGGCTTTCGGTCATGTTGATCACCACGGCAGTGGTGACGCCTGCACAGGCAATCACCGAGGCAACCGACAGGTCAAAATCGCCGGAGGCCAGGCAGAATAGCATTCCGCAGGCCACCATGCCGGACATGGAGATAGCCAGCCCCAGCCCCTTCATATTGATGAACGTGGCGAAATTCGGCACAAAAATCGCGCAGGCGACGAACAGGGCAGCAAAGACCACCAGCATGCCGTACTGGTCCCAGATGCGGCCAAAACTGAAAGCCGACTTCGGCGCTCCGGATGTAGTAACAGAGGACATCATTGACTCCTTACTCAGGCGACAGCCTGGCTAACTTTAGGCATGGCGAGACTCAACGCCTGTTGTTCATTCGCCTGTTCATGCAGCAATTCACCGGCAATTTCACCTTCACGCATCACAACAATGCGGTCGGCGACGCCCAGCACCTCAGGCAGATCGCTGGAGGCGAACAGGACCGCCACACCGCGTTTTGCCAGTTCATAGATGACGTTATAGATTTCGTGTTTCGCCCCCACGTCGATACCGCGCGTTGGCTCATCCAGCAAAATGACCTTCATATCTTCCGACAGCCAGCGCCCCAGAATGGCTTTTTGCTGATTGCCGCCGGACAGGTTCATGATCAGCTGTTCAGCGCCGGGGGTTTTGATGTTCAGCGAACGGATATGGTGATCCGCGTTGCTCGCCTCCCAGCCGTCGTTAATCAGACATCCCGCGCGGATGAACTTGCGCCGGGCAGAGATGTTGATGTTGTCGCGCACCGAGTGCACCGGAATGATGCCCTCGGCCTTTCGATCCTCCGGGCAGAGCATAATCCCCGCGTTAATCGCCTGCGCAGGCTTCTGAATATCGACCTTTTTCCCGTCGACGAAAACCTGGCCCTGGGTTGTTCGGGTGCCGCCAAACAGCCCTTTCATCAGCTCGCTGCGCCCTGCCCCCACAAGGCCAAACAGCCCGACGATTTCGCCGCTGCGCACCGAGAGTGAAATGGGCGTGCGCACGCCCGGGGCTTTGACGTTATCCAGACGCAGACGCTCAAGGCCATACTCGCGCGGTTTCCAGTGGTAAATATCCCCCAGATCGCGTCCGACCATCGCCTGCACCAGTTGGTCATGGTTGACCTGCTGCATATCGGTGAAGGTGCGCACGTAGCGGCCATCTTTAAACACGGTGATGGCATCGCTTAAGGCAAAAATCTCTTCCATTCGGTGAGAAACGTACAGAATGATGCGGCCCTCTTTGCGCAGCTCGCGGATCACGCGAAAGAGATTTTCTATTTCACGCGCCGAGAGCGAGCTGGTTGGCTCGTCAAAAGCGATAATTTTGGCGTTACGTGCCAGCGCTTTGGCAATTTCCACCATCTGCCACTGGCCGATGGAGAGATACTTAAGGGGCGTTTGCGGATCGACATCCAGCCCAAGGTGCTTGAGCTGCAAGCCCGCTTCATAGTTGAGCAGCGAGCGGTTGACCACGCCGCTTTTATGCGGAAGCTGGCCCAGATAGATGTTCTCCGCCACGGTCATTTCAGGAATGAGATGCAGCTCCTGATAGATGATAGCGACGCCCGCATTTAACGCTGCCGTGGTGTCGGCAAAGGCCACCTCTTCGCCGCGAATAGCCAGCGTGCCGGTGGTGGGCGTGTAGTTGCCGCTGAGAATTTTTAGCAGCGTGGATTTTCCCGCGCCATTCTCCCCCATCAGGGCGTGAACCTGGCCGGCATAGCAGTCGAAGCTGATATCGGTCAGCGCGTTTACACCGGGGAACGTTTTACCGATGCCGCGGAAAGAGAGATACGGATCAGACTGTTGCATAACGACTCCGTGATTCCTGTAGTGTGTACGTCTGGCCCCTCACGGTGAGTGAGGGGCGCAATCACAGCGTATTACTTACCGCCCAGTCCTTTTTTCGCCAGCTCCTCTTTGAAGTTATCGCGGGTGATCAGCACCACATCGGTCACTTCGGTGAATTTCGGCGGCTCAACCCCTTTGGTCACCCAGTTGTAGAGCATTTCGCTGGATTTATAGCCGTGGACATCCGGACTTGGCAGCAGAGAGCCGTAGAAACCGGTCGCCTGCGCTTTAGACAGTTCGCTCACGGCGTCAACGCCGTTGATGCCGATCCCGATCACGTCCGGTGCTTTAAAGCCCTGGCCTTCCGTTGCACGCACGCCGCCCAGCACGGTGTTGTCGTTCATCCCCACCACCAGCCAGTGCTTCACTTCCGGATGCTGGACGAGCATGGAGTTCGCCGCATCAAAGGCGCCCGGAATATCGTTGGATTTGGTCGGAACTTTGTAGATCTGTTTTTCCGGGAAGCCAGCCGCTTTCAGGGCGTCCATGGACCCGGTGGTACGACGACGGGCGGTGTCCAGCTCGTCAGCGGTAATGGCCATCACGGCGGTCTCTTTGACATCCCAGCCGCGTTTTAGCATCTCTTTGTAGAGCTCCTGGCCCTGACGCTCACCGATTTTAGTGGCCGCCATCATTACCAGCGGAACGGTATCCATCGGTTTACCTTTGGCGTTCACGAACTGATCGTCCACCGCAATCACTTTCATGTCGTAACCGCGCGCTTTCGCGGCAATCGCTGACCCCAGTTTTGGATCCGGCGTACAGATAACGAAACCTTTCGCGCCGCTGGCCGCCAGGCTATCAATGGCGTTCAGCGTTTTCTCACCGTCAGGTACGGCGATTTTAATTACCTCAAATCCCAAATCTTTTCCGGCTTTATCAGCAAATTTCCATTCGGTCTGGAACCACGGCTCTTCCGGCTGTTTAACCAGAAAACCGAGCTTTAAATTTTCAGCGATAGCGGATTGTGACATAACGGCAGCCAGGCCGATGGCCGCCAGCGCTTTAGTAAATTTGTGCATGGTAAACTCCAGCTTTAGCATTCTTATCTGTAGGGAATAATGGCGAACAACTTATTTAATCGGACTTAAAACAAGGCATTAGCGCTTACCTCGTCATAAGCGTTATTGCTGGAGATAGTTTTAGCGGGAAATTAATCATCCATAAGAGAGCGACATCACACCGCAGAATTACAGTAATTGCGTACATAAATTCAGCGAAAAATGACATAAAAAAGGACGTAATTGTCCTACAAATGGAAGGGAGTTAAGCAGGATTATCCATAAGGTCAGCTAAGAAATCCCTGTAACCCGGACGCCTTAGCGCCCGGCAGAAAAATTACCAGCGGTAATAGATGTGTTCAGCATGATCGCGCACGGGGGCGTCGTCACCCAACAGACGAGCAGAGAGCGTCAGCGCAAAGTCAAAAGCGTGCCCCAGCCCCTTGCCGCTGATGAGGTTATTATCCTCAACGACCGGCGCATCCACATATACTCCCTCATCAACGCTCTGCCAGAGATCGCCGGAACAGACGTAGCGACGCCCCTTCAGTAGCCCGTTACCGCCCAGCACCCGCGCGGCCGCAGAGCAGATTGGGCAGATGAGTTTGCCGTGCTCGTCATGCGCGGAAACAAAGCGGAGCACCTGCTTGCTAGCCGCAAGATTGACGCTCCCCTGCGGCCCACCGGGCAACACGACTGCGTCATACAGCGTATTAATGCGCTCCGTTAACGTACTGTCAGCCACCATGGGGATATTGTGGTAACTCACTACCGCACGGGACTCCGCACAGGCCAGCGTCTCCACTTCAATCTGTAAACGCCGCAGAATATCAATCGTGATAATCGCTTCTGCTTCTTCAAAACCGGGTGCCAGCAGCACCGCAACGTTAGCCATCATAAACCTCAACGAATGAAACGATGTAAAACAGTGTTTCATTTTCACTCTTTATCAGATCACAATCTTGCGACGCGATCACAGAACCGTATATTGAGTGAAAATTGATTTAGCTCAAATTTGATACGACAGGATATATTTGCAGATATTATTTCTGATTTAACACTTTTACAGAATTTCCCGCCAAAGAACGTTTCCTGAAACGATAAAAATGAGCGATATTAATTTCACACCCATTAAAATCAACAAGTTATATTAAATACAATCTCTTAACCCTCTTTCTATTCTGGGCTATATTTAAATTTGTAATGTATGGTAAACACAGCCTTATTAAGAGTTTTCTTAAGTCAAAGAGAAGCGTATGCTTATTTAAATCGAACACAGGAAGTGAATTTTCGAGTTTTTTACCTTGCAGAAATCTATTTCTGCCATTCAATCGTCAATACCTGCTGGGTCAGGTTAAGTAGCGGACATCAAGTCCCACAGTCAATAAGGATATGAGAATGACTACCCAAACGATGATGCAAAAACTGAATGCCCAGATGAACCTGGAGTTTTATGCTTCAAATCTGCATCTGCATTTGAGCGCGTGGTGTTCCAGAAAAAGCCTCAACGGCACTGCCACCTTCTTTCGTACTCAGGCGCAAAGTAACGTCACGCACATGATGCGCGTCTTTAACTTTTTGAAAGCTGTCGGGGCAAACCCTACCGTCAAAGAGCTTGAAACGATTGAAGATAATTACACTTCTCTGGAAGAACTGTTTCAGAAAACGCTCGAAGAGTATGAGCAACGCTGTGCGAAGCTGAGCAAACTGGCTGATGAAGCCAAAGCGCAACGGGACATCATTACCCTCAAGTTTTTACGTGATATGGACAGAGAGCAGCAGCAGGATGGCATGATGCTGAAGACGCTCGCAGATGAAATCCGCAACGCGAAACGCGCGGGGATTTGTCTGGAGCAGACGGACCGCCATCTTCTCGACATTGCTACCGTGCAACACCACTAAGTCCCTTCACCCACTCCCGTCACCACTAAGTCCCTTCACCCACTCCCGTCAGGGAGTGGGTACCAACTCCCTGCTTTTGCTGACATTTAACAAATCAGATCTTGCTCCCAATGAATAACCATACATCGTGTAATGATTTGTTTAATTACATTCATTAACGAGGGAGCATCATGATCACCATTGAGTTTATTGTCATTATCCTCTGCCTGCTGATAGGCACCCGCTTCGGCGGGATGGGCCTGGGGCTGATAAGCGGCATCGGCCTGTTTGTTTTGAGTTTTGTCTTTGGTCTGCAACCCGGTAAACCGCCGGTTGACGTGATGCTCACGATCCTCGCCGTCATCGGCTGTGCGGCCACGCTACAGACCGCCGGTGGCCTGAATGTAATGATGCAGTTTGCAGAGCGCCTGCTGCGTAAACATCCCCAGCACATCACCCTTCTCGCACCGTTTACCACCTGGATGTTGACCTTCCTGTGCGGGACCGGGCACGTCGTCTACACCATGTTTCCCATTATCGCGGATATCGCCCTGAAAAAAGGCATACGCCCGGAACGGCCGATGGCGGTGGCCTCGGTGGCATCTCAGATGGCGATCACCGCCTCCCCCGTTTCCGTGGCCGTCGTTTCGCTGGTCTCGATTCTTGGTGCGCAGCACGGTATCGGCCACGCGTGGGGGATCCTTGAAATTCTTGCGGTCTCCGTACCGGCCTCACTGTCTGGCGTCGCCATTGCGGCACTGTGGAGCTTGCGTCGCGGGAAAAACCTCGCAGACGATCCCGAATTTCAGGAAAAGCTGAAAGATCCGAAACAGCGGGAGTTTATCTATGGAGGAACGGAGACGTTGATGGATCAACGTTTCCCGAAACAGGCCTACTGGTCCACGTGGATCTTCTTCGCCGGGATTGCCGTAGTGGTCCTGCTGGGTGCGCTGCCCGAGCTGCGTCCGGCGTTTGAGATCAAAGGGAAAATGACAGCCCTGTCGATGAACCTTGTCATTCAAATGATGATGCTGATCGCCGGGGCCATCATGCTGATGACCTGCAAGGTGAATGCGTCGGCCATTTCAAACGGGGCGGTATTTAAGGCGGGGATGGTCGCGATTTTCTCGGTGTTTGGCGTGGCGTGGATGAGCGATACCTTTTTTCAGGCGCATCTCGACGAGCTGAAAATGGCGCTGGAGGGGGTGGTGAAAAGTCATCCCTGGACGTATGCCATCGTGCTGTTCCTGGTATCAAAACTGGTCAACAGCCAGGCTGCGGCCTTGACCGCGGTCGCCCCGATGGGGTTGATGCTGGGCATCGATCCGAAAATGCTGGTGGCCTTCTTCCCGGCATCCTACGGCTACTTTGTGCTGCCCACCTATCCGAGCGATCTGGCCTGTATCGGGTTCGATCGCTCCGGCACCACCCGCATCGGTAAATTCATCATCAACCACAGCTTTATTCTGCCGGGGCTGATTGGCGTCAGCTGTGCCTGCGTGGTGAGCTATCTGCTGGTGCAGACGTTCTTCTGATCCTTCTGCGGGCGACAGGCTCTGTCGCCCTTCGACGTAAAAGCAGAAAAGAGTTTCTAATTTTAAAACATCGGTTTATTTTAGTGTGACTCACCCTGCGGTGTGAAGCGGAGTTCAATCAGCGCAATCGCTTTCTGGATCGCGCGGAGCGTAACCGGGTCCGCCGCAGCAGGATGGTTGGTGAAATCGATGTTTTTCAGCTGGGTCGACATCTTTTCGCGTACCTCAACCGGCGCGATAACGTCAATCACATCAAGGATTTGTTTGATAACCAGCTGGCAGGCGACGACGTCAGATACCAGTTCCTGATCGGCGCTCAGGTTTTGTGACATGGGGTTCTCCTTATTCAAAGGGCGCCATAGTAGCAAAACAGACGCCCTTCCATCTCCCTCTCGTCGTCCGCAGACATAAAAAAACCTGCCGAAGCAGGTTTTTTTATCAGAACATCGCACCCGGTGGGACGTCTTTAAACGTTGTGCAGTAGTTTGCCCACATGCTTTTCAGGATTTTGCGCAGTTTCATTATGTTGCTCCAGTAACGTGTTATGCAGGTGTTATTGTCAATACGCTTATAATATGACCACCATCACAAAAATCAACCATTTTGTGACCTGCATCACGGTTATTAAACCCTCAGTGCTGCTGGTTTGTTAAAAAAAGCCATGATAAATCCGCACGTTACAGGCTTATAAATTCCAGTAAATGTTTATAAAATTTTTTGAGCGGGCAGGAAGAGAATGAGTGAAAACGTATCCGGCAAAGAGAGCCGTGGATTATCGCCTGCGGCGCTGCTGGTGGCCGGTGCTTTCTTTATGGAGTTTCTGGATGGGACGGTGATCGCCACCGCGTTGCCGGATATGGCAAAAAGCTTCGGCGACCAGGCGGTGGATCTGAATATCGGCATCAGCGCCTATCTGATCACCCTGGCCGTACTGATCCCCGCCAGCGGCTGGATCGCCGACCGCTTCGGCGCGCGAAAAGTGTTTGCCCTCGCGCTGGCGATCTTCACGCTGGCCTCGGTATTTTGCGGCCTGTCCACCACGCTCGATCAGTTCGTTGCGATGCGCGTCCTCCAGGGCATGGGTGGCGCGCTGATGGTGCCCGTAGGTCGCCTGGCCGTGCTACGCACCACGCCAAAACATCAGCTCATCACGGCAATCGCCACCCTGACGTGGCCTGCGCTGGTCGCGCCGATCATCGGCCCGCCGCTGGGTGGGTTCATTACCAGCTATGCCGACTGGCGCTGGATCTTCTTTATTAACGTGCCGCTGGGGATAATCGCCATTTTGCTGGCGCTGCGCATCATTCCAGACCTGCATGAAGATACGCGCCGACCGTTTGATTTACCGGGTTTTGTTGTCACCACCCTTGCCATGGTGAGCCTGGTTTATGCGATGGAGTTGATGGGCGCAGAGCCTCTGCGAACAGGATTAACCGCCACGCTGTTTATCGTCGGTGTCGTCGCCTTAAGCCTGGCGCTGCGTCACTTTAAGCGGGCAACCTGGCCGATGATCAGGCTCGATGCGATGCAGGTGCCGACGTTTCGCGTCACCCTGTACGGCGGATCGCTGTTTCGCGCCTCCATCAGCGCGGTTCCGTTCCTGTTACCGCTGATGTTCCAGGTCGGCTTTGGCATGGACGCGTTCCATTCTGGCCTGCTGGTGCTGGCGGTTTTCGTTGGCAACCTCACCATTAAACCGGCGACGACGCCGCTTATCCGCAGCCTGGGGTTTAAGCGGCTGTTGCTGATTAACGGTGCGTTGAATGTCCTGGCGTTGCTGGCCTGCGCGTTTCTTACGCCGCAGACGCCCGCGTGGCTCATCATGCTGATCCTTTATCTGGGCGGCGTTTTCCGTTCGATTCAGTTTACAGCCATCAGTACGCTGGCTTTTGCGGATGTGCCATCGGCGCAGATGAGCTATGCCAATACCCTGTTTTCAACCGCAACGCAGCTTGCCGTGGGGCTTGGGATCACGCTCGGGGCGATTGGTATTCGTATCGGGGAAAAAGTCAGTGAGGCGATGGGGATTGCCGGTATGCCGGGAATGAGCTTCCGGCTGGCATTTGTGGCAATCGCGCTGATCTGCCTGGTGGGAATGGTTGACACGCTGCGTCTGACCAAAGATGCGGGCAGCGCGGTCTCATCGAAAAAGTAACGCTATCTGCCGGGCAGGCAACGCACCGCCCGGCAAAGTAAATCAGCCAACAATACCGCGCACGAAGGCTTCAATCTCTTTGTCCTGGCAGTTCTCGAAGAAGCACTGCTGGAAGCGCTGGCCTGATACGGCGGTTTTAACCAGCTCAGGATCGATTGCTCGCAGGGTATCCAGATAGTTTTCTTTCACCACCGCCGCTTTCACCTGGTTCAGGATCCCGGCGTTACGCACCTGCGGCTCTTTACGCTCTGGTGGATAGCCTTCGCCATTGCGTCCGGTAAACGCTTTCTCAAAGATAAAGCGTACGTTCAGTTCTGCCCCCCAGCCGAAGCCCTTCGCAAACGGCAGAGAAAGCGCGTTACCGTTGTTGATTTGCGCAAACAGGAAAGCATCCGCAGGATCGATGCAGTAACCGCAAATCACACCCGGATGGATGTTCAGGGACATCAGCGCGCCCTGCCCGGTACCGCAGCCGGTAACAACAAAATCAACGGCTTTAGCGTTAAGCAGAATGCTCGCCATGATGCCCAGGTGAATATAGGTGAGATGATGATCGTTCTCATCACTCATACCGACGTTATAGACCGGAAAACCTTTCTCATCAGCAACGGCTTTCAGCTCATTAAGGATGATGGGATTTTTAGCGGCCTGGCTGTTTTCCATCATCAGTGCAATTTTCATCTTGTCTCTCCTGAATGCATGGCGGGCGATCCCGCTGTGGATACCTTTTCAACTTAACCTTACTATCAAACAAACGCACTTTCAAATTAAGTGAAAACTTGTTTTAAAAAATAAAGATGCGCTCACAATTTCGCGCGCTGGCCCGGCTCGTTGCACAGTGAGAGGGCAGATCCTCCGGCTATTCCAGCCATTGCGTACCATCGCGTTGGTTACAATGGCGTATTTCCCGTCACGCAGAGTGAACCATGAAACGTGTAATCATAGCCGGAACGATCCTGTTGCTCGCCGGATGCAGTATCAACCGTCAGGCAGAAGTCAGCAGTACGGATGCCCCAAACGGAATTGTGCGCCTCGACTATGGCCAGGCCATGCTGCAAAACGCCTGGTCTGATGAGTATGTTAATAACGGTACGGCAACCAAAGCCTGTCAACATATGGGCTACGCCACTGCGTCAGCCTACGGGCAGCCAATTAAAACCTGCACCCTGATCAGCGGTTCACTCTGTCTGAACGAAAGTGTGACCATTCAGTATAAATGTCAGGGATATGCTGTTACCTCTTCCAGCCAGAATCCGTGGTATTAACCGCTACTGCCAGTCACGCTGGCAGTTTATTTAATAAGAACTAAAACAATTCTCATTAATAAATATAAATGGCGGCAATGCGTTTTATTCCCATTCGTATTTTTAATAAAGAAATATTTATTTTACTTTTTGCAAATAATTAAATAACAAATTATAGTGTCGCTCATCGTGAACCAGAATTAATAAACCGGAGCTGCACCATGTTAAAAACTGAAATGATCGACAAGCTCAATGCGCAAATGAATCTTGAGCTTTTTTCTTCCCTGCTTTATCAGCAGATGAGCGCCTGGTGCAGCTATCACAGCTTTGAAGGGGCGGCCGCCTTCCTGCGTCGTCATGCCCAGGAAGAGATGACGCACATGCAGCGTCTGTTTGATTACCTGACGGACACTGGCAGCCTGCCGCGCATTGATAACGTGGCATCGCCTTTTGCCGAATACGGCTCTCTTGATGAACTGTTCCGCGCCACCTATGAGCATGAACAGCTGATCACCCAGAAAATTAATGAACTGGCTCATGCCGCCATGACCAGCCAGGATTATCCAACCTTTAATTTCCTTCAGTGGTATGTGGCTGAACAGCACGAAGAAGAGAAGCTGTTTAAATCCGTGCTGGATAAATTATCTCTGGCAGGTAAATCCGGGGAAGGTCTGTACTTCATTGATAAAGAGCTGTCGACGCTCGATACCCAGAATTAACAGAAAAGCGGTGCTGAGTTTTCAGCACCGCATTATTTAATGGCGGCAGATTTTACTTTCGTGAGTGGAAAATCCGTCTGCTGCTGGAATGAATTTTCCGCGCGCCGCCAGAAACGCCACCAGCTCCGCGGCCGTCATCTCCGAAGCTGAACAGGTATGGAAACGCGCCGCTTCGCCAAAGCGGGCATGTATCGCCTCAACCAGACTCTCCTCCGTATAGCGCTCACCTGACTCAATCATCATATTCAGCACGTCGTGTCCGTGAATTGACATGGTTACCTCTCGCAAATAAAAAGCAGACTAAACGTTCCCTCTACGGCACGCTTTGCGCTGGCTCAGGTTACCCTTTTCTTTTTGTAAATTAATTATTACACCCTATGTAACGGTGATTTGACGAGATGGTGCTTTTCCCTTACTCTGCGCCGCAGAATGAGTCGCGGTATGGAAGCGTTGTAGAGGAAAGCGTGAAGAACAGAACTCTGGGAAGTATTTTTATCGTCGCCGGAACGACAATTGGCGCAGGAATGTTGGCCATGCCGTTGGCTGCCGCCGGCGTCGGGTTTGGGGTTACCGTAGTGCTGCTTGGCGGTCTGTGGGCCCTGATGTGTTACACCGCGCTATTATTGCTGGAGGTTTATCAGCATGTCCCTGCCGATACTGGCTTAGGCTCCCTGGCTGCACGCTATCTTGGACGCTACGGGCAGTGGATCACCGGTTTCAGCATGATGTTCCTGATGTACGCCCTGACTGCCGCTTACATCAGCGGCGCCGGGGAGCTGATTGCGTCAAGTATCAATGACGGCTTCGGTGCGTCACTTTCACCGGAAACAGGCGCCATTGTCTTTACGCTGATCGGTGGCGGCGTGGTTTGTGCGGGCACATCGCTGGTCGATCTGTTTAACCGTTTTTTGTTCAGCGCCAAAATTCTCTTCCTGATTGTGATGCTGGTGCTGCTGGCACCGCATGTTCACAAGATTAACCTGCTCTCCCTCCCGCTGGAGAAAGGTCTGGCGCTTTCGGCCATCCCGGTTATTTTCACCTCCTTCGGTTTTCACGGCAGCGTGCCGAGCATCGTGAGCTATATGAACGGTGATATTCGCAAGCTGCGCCGCGTCTTTGTTATCGGCAGCGCCATTCCGTTGATTGCTTACCTGTTCTGGCAGCTGGTGACGCTGGGCAGTATTGATTCCAATACCTTTATCGGCCTGATGGCAGAGCATTCTGGTCTGAATGGATTCCTGGTTGCCCTGCGTAACGTGGTGGCCTCTTCACACGTGGAGCTGGCGGTACATCTGTTTGCAGACCTGGCGCTGGCAACCTCCTTCCTCGGCGTAGCGCTTGGCCTGTTTGACTATATGGCGGATCTGTTCCAGCGTCGCAATACCGTTGCCGGACGCTTACAGACGGGGGCGATGACCTTCCTGCCGCCGCTGGCCTTCGCGCTCTTTTACCCGCGCGGGTTTGTGATGGCGCTGGGGTATGCTGGCGTGGCGTTATCGGTACTGGCCCTGCTGCTGCCTTCCCTGCTGGCGTGGAAGAGCCGCCAGCAACATCCGCAGCAGGGGTATCGCGTAGCGGGCGGTACGCCAATGCTGTGCGTGGTGTTTGGTTGTGGGGTGGTGATTATTCTGGTGCAGGTGCTGATTGCAGCGGGGATGCTGCCGGAAGTGGGATAAAAAAAGGGGCTATGAATAGCCCCTTTTTTCAGTGCAGGCAGCAGCTTTTAAACTTCTTCCCACTCCCGCACGGGCACGGGTCGTTACGCCCCACCTTCGACCCGTTAACGATCGGCTTTTTCGCTTCCGGCTGCTGCGGGTTAGCCACCCAGTAGTTATACAAACGCAGCGCCGCAGGCTGAATGCTTTCGATGCTGGCCATGTACTCCTCTTCGGTCAGCGCATCCAGCTTCTCGCTGCTCTCTTCCGTCCCGTGCAGGGCAATCACCGCCAGGTCCGCTTCCAGCGCTTCCGGCAGGGATGACCAGTCCGTCAGCGCCACGCCGCGCATGTAGCCATAGCACCACTCTTCCACCACGGTATAGCTCTGACCGTCAACGTCGTTATAGCCAAACAGCGGTTCAAACTGATCCGGGTATTCGCTCAAACGCTCGGCAATATCGTTCATGTGCTTAAAGCAGAGATCGATAAAACGGTTCATCTCACGATCGTTTTTCCAGCGCGGAATATACTTCTCACCACCCCAGACCGCCACCAGCCAGGTGTCGGGCTCCACCACGACGGGACCGGAAAGTACTGCGGTAAGCATGCCGTCCAGTTCGGACACGTCAATCACGGATGCATCGTCGTGACCGTAAGAGATTAATGTCTCTTCCAGCCACGCCATCTCGCTTTCATTTAATGGGCCTTCAGCCATTGCTGATACTCCTGATAAAAAAAACGATCCTGACATATATCGCCGCGCGTGCCTATCTGAAGTTTAGGTCTTTATTGCTGCAAAAACGTGCAAATCGTGACCGTTGCACAACTTATGGGCTTTGTTGTTAAGGAGATGTGATCTCCGCTGTAAATTCATCTCATCCCGCAAAGGCGCATAAAACGGCGCTCTATACTCAACGTGTTGTGACCCGGTCAAGGGATTAACCATTCTGGCAACCTTTTTGCTTAATGTTCTGCGCGCTTCGCGGTGCGTGGGATCCTCGCCGTATTAAGCATGAGATTGCTTCTAAAGTGCATTTTGTTCTCGCTCTTGTTTTTGGATTTACGATGCCATCAGGCGTTCGGGTTTATACCTGGTGCAAAAACCTCTTTGCTAAGGAACATAATAATGTCGCTGAAATTTACCAAAACTCCCCTCTCCCTGGTGCTGGCCGGTTGTCTGGTGACGGCCTTTTCCGCGCAGGCCGATATCGTCATCGGCGTGGCCGGGCCGTTCACAGGCCCGAACGCAACCTACGGCGATCAATACTGGCATGGCGCTACGCAGGCGGCGGAAGACATTAACGCCGCCGGCGGGATCAACGGTGAGAAAATCAAACTGGTTCAGGGCGACGACGCCTGCGAGCCCAAACAGGCCGTCGCCGTTGCCAACCGCTTAGTTGATCAGGATAAGGTGAAAGCGGTCGTCGGCCACTTCTGCTCCTCGTCGACCATGCCCGCCTCCGAGGTCTACAGCGATGCCGGGATCCTCTCCATCACCCCCGGCTCAACGAACCCGCTTATTACCGAACGTGGCATGAGCGATATATTTCGCATGTGCGGACGTGACGACCAGCAGGGCCAGGTCGCCAGCGATTTCATTCTTGATAAGCTGAAAGCCAAACGGGTGGTCATCATCCACGATAAAGACACCTACGGCCAGGGGCTGGCGGACGCCACTAAGGCGGCGCTGGCGAAACGCGGCGTGAAGGAGGTGATGTACGAAGGGTTATCCCGCGGGGAGAAAGACTTTAACGCGCTGGTGACCAAAATTGGCGCACAAAAACCGGACGTGGTGTTCTTCGGAGGCTGTCACCCGGAAGCGGGCCCGCTGGTTCGCCAGATGCGTGAACAGGGCGTGCAGGCGAAGTTCTTCTCGGGAGACTGTATCGTCAATGAAGAGATGGTCACCGCCGCCGGTGGGGCGCAATACACCAACGGTATTTACATGACCTTCGGTAAAGATCCGCGCCTGATCCCGGACGGAAAAGCCGTCATCGAGAAATTCCGCACCGGTAAATTTGAACCTGAAGGATACACCCTCTACGCCTACGCGTCTGTGCAGGCTATCGCGGCGGCATTCAAGGCCACGAAAGGGACGGATTCCGCAAAAGCCAGCGAGTGGCTGAAGGCCAACCCTGTCGACACGGTGATGGGTAAAAAAGCCTGGGACAGCAAAGGTGACCTCAAAGTCTCTGACTACGTGGTCTATAAGTGGGATGACAAAGGCAAATATAAAGAAGTGCCATAACGGGACGGAATCTGCTCAGCGCCGGCAGGTCTGACTGTCGGCGTAACCCTTTATTCAGGTGCGCGACCATGAGTACATTCTTCCTGCAACAATTAATTAATGGCTTAACGCTGGGTTCGGTCTACGGTCTTATCGCCATCGGCTACACCATGGTGTACGGCATCATCGGTATGATCAATTTCGCCCACGGCGAAGTGTATATGATCTCCGCCTATCTCTCGGCCATTGGCCTGGCCCTGCTGGCGTTTTTTGGACTCCACTCCTTTCCGCTGCTGATCCTGGGGACGCTGGTTTTCACCATCGTGGTCACCGGCGTTTATGGCTGGACGATTGAGCGCATCGCCTATAAGCCGCTACGCAACTCGACGCGTCTGGCACCGCTGATTTCGGCCATCGGGATGTCGTTGATACTGCAAAACTACGTCCAGCTCAGCCAGGGCCCGCGCCAGCAGGGCGTGCCGACCATGCTGGATGGCGTGCTGCGTTTTCACCTCGGCGAAGGGTTTGTCCAGATAACCTATACCAAAGTCTTTATTCTCATCGCCTCGTTCGCGGGCATGCTGGTGCTGACCTGGATTATCAACCGTACCCGCTTAGGACGCATGTGCCGTGCGGTACAGCAGGATCGTAAGATGGCCTCCATCCTGGGTATCAACACCGACAGAATTATTTCGCTGGTGTTTGTTATCGGCGCAGCGATGGCCGGGCTGGCGGGCGTGCTGATCACCATGAATTACGGCACCTTTGATTTTTACGTCGGGTTCGTTATCGGCATTAAGGCCTTTACGGCGGCGGTGCTGGGCGGCATCGGCTCCCTGCCCGGTGCGATGCTTGGCGGGCTGATTCTGGGCGTCGCAGAAGCGCAATTCTCCGGGATGGTGAACTCGGATTATAAAGACGTGTTCTCGTTTGGATTGCTGGTCTTAATTCTGATCTTCCGTCCTCAGGGGCTGCTGGGCCGCCCTGTCGTGGCTAAAGTGTAAGGAACAACGCGATGACCTCTGACGGTTTTTCCCTGAAGCGCTGCATTCTGGACTCGATTTTTTCCGGAATGATCGCCCTGATCATTTTCGGCCCGATTGCGGGCGTGATACTGGATGGTTACAGCTTTACCTTTGACGGCCAGCGGTTGGCGTGGATTGTAGGCACGGTGATGGTGGGACGTTTTTTGCTGAGCGCCTTTTCAGCTACGGCGGCCGGAAGACGTTTACAGGCGCGGTTTGAATCCGACAATGCGGGGGTGTATGTCCGGCCGCCGGCGTATAAAAGCCGCATGCGCTGGATCATTCCGCTGATTGTCACGCTGGCGATCTGCTTCCCGTTTGTGGCCACTAAATACGTTCTGACGGTTGCCATTCTCGGACTGATCTACGTCCTGCTCGGTCTTGGGCTGAACATTGTTGTTGGCCTGGCAGGGCTGCTGGATCTGGGTTATGTCGCCTTCTATGCCATCGGCGCTTACGGGCTGGCGCTCGGGTATCAGTATCTGGGGCTTGGGTTCTGGAGCATGCTGCCGCTGGCGGCGCTAATGGCCGCGGGCGCGGGCGCCCTGCTCGGCTTTCCGGTGCTGCGCATGCACGGGGATTATCTCGCCATCGTCACGCTCGGGTTTGGCGAGATCATCCGCCTGGTGCTGAACAACTGGCTCACCTTCACCGGCGGGCCTAACGGCGTTTCAGCCCCTGCCCCGACCTTTTTTGGCCTGGAGTTTGGCCGACGCGCCAAAGAAGGCGGCGTCCCCTTCCACGAGTTCTTCGGCCTGACCTATAACCCCAACTTGAAGTTTATCTTCATCTATGCGGTGCTGTTCCTGGTAGTCATGCTGGTGCTGTACATTAAACACCGGCTGACCCGAATGCCCATTGGACGGGCGTGGGAAGCGCTCCGTGAGGATGAGATTGCCTGCCGTTCCATGGGGCTGAATCACGTTCTGGTCAAACTCTCGGCCTTCACCCTGGGCGCATCGACGGCAGGTATCGCCGGGGTGTTTTTTGCCACCTACCAGGGGTTTGTTAACCCGACCTCTTTCACCTTTTTTGAATCGGCCCTGATCCTCGCCATTGTGGTCCTGGGCGGGATGGGCTCCACCGTCGGCGTCGTACTGGCCGCCTTTGTGCTGACCGTCACGCCGGAACTGCTGCGCAGCTTTGCGGAATATCGCGTGCTGCTGTTTGGCATGCTGATGGTGGTGATGATGATCTGGCGTCCTCGCGGTCTGATCCGCATCAACCGCAGCGGATTTGCCGTGCGTAAAGGAGTGGCGCCATGAACGCAACGATTTTACGTGTAGAACATCTGATGATGCACTTCGGCGGGATCAAGGCCTTAAACGACGTCAATCTTGAGGTGCAGCGCGGCTCCATTACCGCACTCATTGGGCCTAACGGCGCGGGAAAAACGACCGTCTTTAACTGCCTGACCGGTTTCTACCGGGCCTCCGGCGGCAACATTCTGTTCAATGCACGAAATAAAACCACCAATGTCATTCAGGTGCTCGGCCAGAAATTCCAGCCGGGCGACTGGCTCAACCCGGCGCAACTTGGTCAACGCCTGTTCTATAAGATGTTTGGCGGCACGCATCTGGTGAACCGCGCGGGTCTTGCGCGCACTTTTCAGAACATCCGCCTGTTCCGCGAGATGTCCGTTGTGGAAAACCTGCTGGTGGCACAGCACATGCGCGTCAACCGCAATCTGCTGGCGGGGGTGCTGAACACCCCTGCGTATCGTCGCTCAGAGAACGATGCGCTGGACCGGGCGTTTTACTGGCTGGAGGTGGTGGATCTGGTGGATTGCGCGAACCGTCTGGCCGGGGAAATGTCCTATGGCCAGCAACGACGCCTCGAAATCGCCCGCGCCATGTGTACCGGCCCGGAGATGATTTGTCTCGATGAACCTGCTGCCGGCCTGAACCCGGTGGAAACGCACAAGCTGAGTGAGATCATCCGGTTCCTGCGCGACCACCATGACATTACGGTTTTGCTGATCGAGCATGATATGGGGATGGTGATGGGCATTTCGGATGACATCATTGTGCTCGATCATGGCGATGTGATTGCCAGAGGTAAACCGGCTGAAATCCAGCACAATGAAAAAGTGATTGCCGCGTATCTGGGCACCGACGAAAGCGAGGTAAATCTGTGAGCGAACCGATGCTTCAGTTTCAGGATGTGGATGTTTTCTACGGGGTGATCCAGGCGTTGAAGCAGGTTTCGCTTGAGGTTAACAAAGGGGAAACCGTGGCCCTGATTGGCGCTAACGGCGCGGGGAAGTCAACATTACTGATGTCTGTCTTTGGTCAGCCCCGGATCCGCAACGGGCAGATCCTCTTCTGCGGCGAGGATATCAGCCACAAATCCACCCACTATGTTGCCACCGGTGGCATCGCGCAGGCACCTGAGGGACGACGCATTTTCCCGGATATGTCTGTAGAAGAGAACCTGCTGATGGGGACAATCCCCGTCGGCAATCAGCATGCAGCGGAAGATATGCAAAGCATGTTCGACCTCTTCCCCCGCCTCAAGGAGCGACGTAACCAGCGGGCGATGACGCTCTCCGGCGGTGAACAGCAGATGCTGGCTATCGCCCGCGCGCTGATGAGCCGTCCTAAACTTCTGCTGCTGGATGAACCCAGCCTCGGCCTCGCGCCAATCGTGGTTAAACAGATTTTCCAGACGCTGCGCGAACTGGCCCGTAACGGAATGACGATTTTTCTGGTCGAGCAGAATGCGCACCACGCGCTGAAGTTGTCCGACCGCGGCTATGTGATGGTTAACGGGCAGATTCGGTTAAGCGGCAGCGGCGAGGCGTTGCTGAAGGATCCGGAGGTGAGGAAGGCGTATCTGGGTGGAGTGTGAAATGAAAAGGCTATAGTGAGAAAAACTCACAGTGATTGCCATTATTAATCGTTTTTCAAAAACGCACACCTTCCAATATTATCCTCTCGACCTACCCTGACGGTGGGCCAATTAAAACATTCAGGCGCAAACTGAATATTCATAATGAGAGGAACCGGGGCAAACATGACACTTGATGCTTTATTTCAATTAATAAAAATTATATCGCCATCTGAAACTCCATCAGATGGCGATTTAGCGAATTTTATGACCCTGCTTATCTCCACCAAAAATCATTCTGACGCCCTGTTACCGTTTTCGCAGCGCGCGTATATGCTTTCAGTTGCCTATCGCGATCCCCAAAAAGCAGCTGCGTTGCTTTCATCCTGTCAGCCCGAAGCAGGCAACCCTCTCCCGCTGCTCAACTTCTCTGGCTGGCCGGACGTGCGTTACGCCACTTCTGGTGAATTACAGACGCCCGAGTCTGAGGACTATTTTCACAAGATTTCGTCTGCCGCCACACTATTACGTGCGGCAATTATTGACGCTGAACAGCAGAAAAACACGCCAGCATTTTATATTCTGGATAAGGTGCTCAACCTGAACAGCGCTTTGCCAGAACGTTATAAAAAGATGGCAAATATATCTTATTCATAACGGTATTAATAAATCCGACTGTCATCGTATTCCAGATAATCGATATCCAGCGCCGGAACGACCGGGGTATGGTTTTGCAGCCAGGCCAGAAGATGCTGAATGCTCTCTCTTTTGAGTGAATTTTTTGGCCAGACGAGGTAATAGCCATCCCCCGTCGCGATAGCTTCCCTGAAAGGCAGGCCCAGCAGGCCACTTTTCAGGGCATCAAGCGTGAGATGCAGGTCGGCGATAGCGATGCCGTGCCCGTTCATCGCGGCAATACTTCCCTGTTCAAGGGTATCGAACACCATACCGCTGCTCATATCGAGCCCCGGGAACAATCCTGTTCTTCGCAGCCAGCGCCGCCAGTCACGTCTGTCCGGTGAAGGATGGATCAGATCGCATTGCGGAAGCCGCTGCCGGGCCGGTTCGATAAGTGATGGAGTACAAACCGGGATAAGCCATTCATGAAATAGCAGTTGGCTTTCCGTTGTGTCACCAAAACGCCCATTGCCGAGAAGAATGGCGCAATCGTAGGGCTCAAGATTGAAATCAACGGTGTCAATGTCCATCCAGACGCTGGCAATCTCAACCTGTGGTTTTGCATGGTTGTTGCGAAAAGATCGCAGCACGTCGAGAAGCCATCTCATGGTCAGGGTACTGGGTGCTTTAAGCCGCAGCAGGTGGTTTTCACTACGAAATACCCGGCAGGCCCATTCAATGCTCGTGAAGCTTTCGTTCAGCTGCCCGGCAAGCACTCGCCCGGCTTCAGTGACCTCCACCCGAGGACCTTGCCTTTTGAAAAGCTCGCAGTCGAACCACAGTTCAAGGGTACGAACATGTCTGCTGACCGCGCCCGGTGTAATATTGAGCGTTTCAGCGGCTTTACTGAAGGAGTTCAACCGCGCAGCAACTTCAAACGCACGCAGTGCATACAATGGCGGTAAAGACATAGCGTCCCTTAAATGAGGTGATGGCATGGGGAATCAGGATCGCAAACCTGCAAATCTTCACACTGCAAATCGCGCCCGCTACACGATAGCATAATGGGTATCTGTTTAATTCCGTTGAAAAGGATCGTTGTTTTATTACGTGAGGGTCAGAAATGAAGGTTGTTGATTAGCAGAATGGCAGGCACAAAAAAACCACCTTTCGGTGGTTTCACGACACTGCTTATTGCTTTGATTATTCTGCTTTTTCCCATGGTAGCCGGAGTGGGACTTGAACCCACACAGCGCGAACGCCGAGGGATTTTAAATTGGTTGTTAAAACCAATAAAATCAGTAGATTATAAAAATATTCCGAACATAGACCCAAATATATACGCCTTAAATACATGCACTTACAACCTCTCCGGCACCAATCTTCGGAATGATTAGTGAATAAGAGTGCGTTATTCCGTAGCCCTGTACCAAGCTTGCCAACGATATTTATCCAGCCGTAACTGCCGCAGGCATTCCGCTGTTTCGATGTCTGCTTGCAGATCTTCGTCGCTGTCTGTTCCTGCTTTACTCGCTCCCTTGCATGGCTCCTGCATCAAATCCGCTGATGGAGTTGGCCGCATCGAGGGCTCGCTGCCGCAGCTGCACAGCGTGATCGTCAAAATCGCACTTAGTATGATTCGGGTCGTTAGCATATTTCACCACATCTCGGTAAATGGTCCGGTAAATCACTTTACCTTCTGCGCTGGCCGCTGCCGCTTTCTGCTCACTACTGGCGACGGCTTTCTCAGCCTTTTTGTTTTTCGCTGCATGCTCACTGTTTACCTTTTCGCTATGGGCGTACCAGCCTTTCAGATAACCCGCGTAAAAGGTAACAGCGAAAAGGGCCAGCAGAACGGCCAGCGCTAACAGCTTTGCTTTAATGGTCACTGGTCTATCCCCCAGCACGCAAGTGCGCTTTCCTGATCCCGGCGTACAACCTGACCATAGCAGCCATTCTCCTGGCCTTTTGTCAGTCGACAGTCGCGGCCACCGTCTCTAATCCACCAGCGGATCGACTCGCAGGCCCCTTTGCGGTCACCGGCATTGATGCGCTTATAGAACGTTGATGGGAAGCATTTACCGGGGCCGATATTGTACGGGCAGAACGAAGCAATACCGGCTTTCTGTGGTTCGGTCAGCGGCACCTTTATATTTCGTTCTACCCAAGCCAGCGCCTTATTACGTTCAATGGAGTTTACCTGGTCGCATTTCGCCTGGGTCAGCCTCATGCCCTGCACCACCGGTTTACCATCCACCATTGTGGCACCACGACAAATAGTCCAGACCCCACCGCCGTCTTTGTAAGCTGTGAGGCTGTTTCCCTCTTTTTCATTCAGAAACTGATCGAGGATGACGGAAGCAGGCGCCCCGGCAAGGATCAGTCCGAGAACTGCGGCGCTGAATTTAGTCTTGCTGGTAGCCATTATCTCTGGCCTCTTTTCGACGATCGTCTTTGATTTTGAAATACAGGTTGGTCAGATACGTCAGTAAACCAAAGAGAATACTTGCAAGAACGCCGATTGCAGCCCACTGGCTGGGGCTCACTTTATCGAGTAGTTGCAACAGCCAGTACCCAAAGCTGCCAATAGATGTGCCGTAGGATAGTCCTGCCGCTACGTCTGATAGGTTGTTCATCCTCATGCCTCACCCCCTGTGGGGAAAATATTTGTGTGAGCCGAGGGTAAGCGTGGAGACCGGTCGGAATCCCGACCATATAGAGGAGGTCGATTAGGTTAGTGACAAGTGCTAAACTCTTTGCCTTTCAGAATAGACTGATTCTCATAATGTTAAAGCTCTTCGCTAAGTACACATCGATCGGTGTCATAAACACGCTCATTCACTGGGTTGTGTTCGCTATTTGCATATATGCGTTTCACACAGGCCAGGCACTTGGCAACTTCGCCGGGTTCGTCGTGGCGGTGTCATTCAGCTTCTTTGCAAACGCCAGGTTCACGTTCAAGTCTTCCACCACAACCATGCGTTACATGCTTTACGTTGGGTTCATGGGCTCGCTGAGCGCGGCTGTTGGTTGGGCTGCCGATAAGTCCGGCATGGCTCCGATCGTAACTCTCATTCTTTTCTCCGCCATCAGTCTGGTGTGCGGTTTTATTTATTCAAAGTTCATTGTCTTTAGGGATGCGAAATGAAAATTTCTCTGGTCGTTCCCGTCTTTAACGAAGAAGACGCGATACCTATTTTTTATAAAACTGTTCGGGAATTTGAAGGGCTTCAGAAGCATGAGGTTGAGATAGTTTTCATTAATGACGGCAGTAAAGACGCGACAGAATCAATTATCAACGCGCTTGCTGTTGCCGATCCGCTTGTTGTTCCACTGTCATTCACTCGTAACTTTGGGAAAGAACCCGCTCTTTTCGCCGGGCTTGACCACGCGACCGGTGAAGCGATTATCCCGATCGACGTAGACTTGCAGGACCCTATCGAAGTCATTCCTCACCTGATAGAGAAATGGCAAGCCGGGGCTGATATGGTTCTGGCTAAACGCTCTGATCGCTCAACAGATGGCCGACTGAAGCGCAAGACGGCTGAGTGGTTCTATAAGCTGCACAACAAGATCAGCAATCCGAAGATTGAAGAAAACGTTGGTGACTTCCGTCTCATGTCTCGTGAGGTTGTAGAAAATATTAAGCTTTTACCTGAGCGTAACCTTTTCATGAAAGGTGTCTTGTCATGGGTTGGTGGTCGCACTGATGTAGTCGAGTACGCCCGTGCCGAGCGTGTTGCAGGCAGCACGAAGTTTAACGGCTGGAAGTTGTGGAACCTGGCGCTTGAAGGGATCACAAGCTTCTCTACATTCCCTCTGCGTATGTGGACTTACATCGGCCTGTTTGTTGCTGGGGTGGCATTCCTTTACGGCGCGTGGATGATTTTCGACACTTTGGTGTTCGGTAATGCTGTCCGTGGATATCCATCTTTACTGGTATCTATTCTTTTCCTTGGCGGCATTCAGTTGATCGGTATCGGCGTACTTGGAGAATACATTGGCAGGATATATGTTGAAGTGAAAAATCGTCCAAGATATGTGCTTAAAAACAAGGGCAAGAAAGATGATTGAACAGTTCTTCAGCAGATACAAAATTGCGTACATTGCAGGATTAGTGTACATCCTTCCTATCATTATTGCAGGACGTATGTTTAATGATGATATAGGAAGGGCAACGGAGGGTTATACTAAATGGGGTGTAAACGGAAGGCCACTAAGTGACTGGATTATGGAGGGTCTAAGCTTTGGATTCCCTATAAGTAACCTTTCCCCTTTCACCATAATTATTGCAATGCTAATTACTGTGCTCTGCGGCGCTCTACTTGCTGAGCACTTTGGTGTTGAGGATAAAGCAAAAAGAAACATACTGGCTTTTTCTTTTATTATATCTCCGTTTTATTTAGAGAATCTTTCTTATCAGTTCGATTCTCTGCCTATGGCTTTATCATTATTATTCGCATCTCTTGCGTTCACAATCCCAGGAAAGTTCAGACCTTTAGCTGGCTGTGCAGTTGGCACCGTCTTGCTGATTGGCACCATGTGTCTTTATCAGCCATCTATAAATGTGTACATCATACTAGTTTGTTTTGCTGCAATACTAGCAGGAATAAATAGCGAAGGTCGCATTTTACTTACCGCTTTATACAAAGCCATATCATTACTTGTAGCTCAGGTGATTTACTCTTTAGCAATTGTACCTGCCTTTATCGAGGGTGATTACAACACAAATCACAGTATTATGATTACTGAAAAACCAGATCCGATAGGTCTGCTTTTTAGTAATGCTCAAGCATTTTACGATAGAGTATTAAACTCACTAGATACAACGGCATACGTGATAGCAGTTGCTCTGGTAGTATTGCTATTAGTGATATGGATAAAGTCTTTATTTACACACAATAACAATAAAAACAAATTAAACCTTGCGTTTGATAAGTTAACTATACTCATTGCATTTCCAGTTATTTTTATATGCATAGCTGGCCCCTTACTATTACTCTATAAACCAGTGACAAACCCCCGCGTATTGCTTGGCGTTAATGCCATAGTATTCATTGGGGTATTTTGTGCGATATATTTCTTAAGCCGATACTGGAAATTCCTGATGATTGTCCCGGTGGTTTACGCTTTCTCACTTTCCGCAGCGTATGGGAATGCTTCAACCATGCAAAAAAGGCTTGATGAATATCGGGCAATAGTAATTGCCAAAGATATTAACAATTTAAATAAACCATTTAAGAATCTTGTTTTTATAGGCATGCCTGAGCTTTCCAAGGTGTCTAATAAATATGCAGACAACTTCCCTGTCATTCGTCAACTGATTACCCCATCCATAAGAGAGAACTGGGTTTTCGCAAACTACTTCATGCGGCAGTATGGGATCTATCTCAACTATATTCATATAAGCAAAGGAAGAGCAACCAGAGATGCTTTATGCAAACAAGGTGTATTAATTGCTAATGATGACTATTTTGTTATGCACAATTCAGACGCGGTAATAATAGACTTTACAAAATGTAAAGACGTGAACTAACTTAGTCGAAGGCCGATACTTTTCGGCCTTCCTTAATTTTATTAGGTTCATAAATTTAATTTGTCACCATTAAATGCAGTGATGATGGCTTGTTTTTTATCATTAGCAATACCAATCAATGGTCATAAGTTATACAATTTGAAACCGTTCTCTTTTTGCTGGTGATACATACAGTGAATCTTACTCGCCCTTCTGAATAAGTGAACTTTCCTAAACATGTGATAAACTGCTTTTTTGAGGAGAAGAAGATGGAGTGGCTAATCATCATGATAGTTGTGCTTTTCGTCTTTGCACTACCCGGTACTGACATATGAAAGAAGGGATTAACCTCCCAAGAGTTTTGGGTGTCTCAATGGTATGCTTGCTTGTCACTGGATCTGTGGATAACAAGTGGGTAGTGGCTATCTTTTTACTGCTCATAGCAGCCTGGCTAACACTAGAAATCTATCTTAAGAATAAAAAATGCGATTAATTCTTATACTAATTCTCTGCCTTTCTGTACCGGTAGACATGCTGAATGGGTGGCTATCTTATGAGCGAGACATAGGGTTTGTGTCCCCTCTCTATAAAGCTGCTGTATTAGGTCTGTGCCTTTTGCTGCTCGCGGCAACCAGAATCAAACGGTTTTTGTTCTATTCATTTTTTATGCTTATCCTGTGCCTTGGTCCGATACTCGGCTATACTACTTTTGAACTCAATGAGTTCCCGGTAGAAACTGTGCAGATAGCAATTCGATGCCTGCTAATGTTTGTCGTTTATGACACCCTCTCGGCACTGAGAGTTTCTCACAGGATGGCCGCGTTGGGAGCAGTTTCAGCGCTAGGGTTTACGCTTCTCAATTTCCTTATGGCGCAAATGGGTTACGGTTATTCTGCATATGGAGACGCCGCCCTAAGTGATGCTTACGCTGAATACTCTGTCGGCGCTAAAGGGTTCTTCTTTGCTGGAAATGAAGTAAGCATTTTGCTTATGTTCCTTGCTGCATTTGTTTCACTTTATTTCTATAGATACTTTTGGACTTTCTTCCTGCTTGTTGCATTGCTTGGATGCAGCATACTCCTTTCAACAAAAACAGCTATGATTGCTTCTCTCGCAATGGTAGCTGTATGGTTCTTTGTTAGATACCGTTCACTTTCTGTAAAGTACCTTATACCTGCCGCCATTATCGCAGTGTTCGCGCTGGTTTTCATAATCAACCCAGACATAACACTGAGTGGAGCTAAATGGACTCAATTCGTTTATATATATGAGAATGGCGGAATTACTCGATTAATATTCTCAGGAAGGGATGAGTTTGTAGACGCGGCGTGGAGAATGATTCAAGGAAACTCCGCATTTATTACTGGTGAATATTTCTTCGGTTTTACCAAAGAATATCTTGAGTTTCAGAGAATAAAATCATCGGTAGAAATAGATCTGATTGATATGTACCTGTGGTTTGGCGTAGCCGGTGTCGTTTTCTTCTTCTACTATATGAAGTTTGTGTGGTCAAAAGTAAAATATGGATGCTATGAGACTCGCATGTCCAGACTCATATCACTTTGCTTCTTTACCATGATATTCTTCGTATCATTCTTCTCTGGTCACGTTGTTTACTCGGGAACGGCAGCGATCCCTGCTGCATTGTGTCTGTATGCCATTTATCAAAAAATGATGTCTCACAAATAAAAGAAGGCGGCATTAGCCGCCTTTTCTTTTACACCATCAACTGGAATGTTGGTGCTGTTCCAGAGAAATCTCCGGACTGTGTACATACCCAGCCTAGTTTCACTGATGTTCCAGGTGTGATGATGAATATTTTATCCCCGCTGTACCACTTACCTGCTGTTGGTACTGCTGCGGCATGGAAGATTCGGCAGTTAGCAGAGATAGCGCTGCTGATATATGGACCTGCGTTAACCTGCACGGCCTGGCCCACAGCAAAGTCTATCGTGTCGTTTCCAATATTAGTCATTCTCACCGTCGCCGTGGTTGACCTGTAATTCTGATACCCAACCTGAGAGCCAGCGAACTGAGCTGTAGAAGGCAGAGAGAAGTAAGCAATGCTTGCTGATGTGAGTGTCCCTGTGGTGTCATTGAAATCTATCGTCCAGTTACCCAACTGGATCCTTGAGCACCCTGCAAAATCCGCCATGCCAAGATATGAGCCGGTTACGTAATTTACCCGTAGATTTACATCGCCAATATACAGATCAGTCACACCTTGCGTAATGGAGAACATAGAGTGAAGAATGCTCGCAGTAACTCCAGCAAGTACACATGCCCCTTCAATGCGGCCTATCCTGATTGTGCTGCTCACGTTATCAGGTCGGCTACGCAGAATTGGCATAATAGATGAACTTAGGGTGTTGTCGATATACAAGGCATCGATGCGCATGGTTCCACTGTACGAGTATGTAATGCCATATCCAGAGCACTCTCTGATACGCAGAACCCCTATGTTTACTATACCGCCAGCATTTACAACGGGCTCGCCTAATCCGTTATCAACAACCATTTCAGAGATCGAAACGCGACTACCCTCGAGGCAGTAAATTCCATTATCGTGGATCAACCTGGCAGTGATAACACCGAATACCGTTTCAGTGGTGGCTGCGACGATTACCCCACCTTGACTGTCATAGATATTAACATCTGGGTAGTTTCCTCGCTGAGTTGTAGCACCTACGGTGAATGCAGCAGGCTGCGGATCAACGCCAGTATCCCCCTTCTGAATATTACGAATAATGGCAGAAATGGTGTTTCTTATTCCTTCATCCGTTACTGCGTTCTGGAGGCCATAAGTCGTTCTGTTAGCACCATAGATATTCGAAACCTTGATGCGACCAACAGTGTCTGTACCCTGGTTGATAAAACCACCAGCGCCGAAATTCTGCATGTCGATATCGATGTCATAAGTTACATTCGCTCCAGTCAATGTCAGGAGCGTACGACCGTATGCCGTGGAAAAATCAGCAGTAGAGGCTTTCATTCTCCCGGTCAGGCTGAATCGACTTGAAGGGATGCTAACGACATTATAATTCTCCCCCATCATTTTCACGTCAAGACCAGAGGCGCATGCTTTCAACAGGCGTGCAGAGTTGTCAGATCCTGTATTCCCATCCCAGCATCCATATTCTTCTGTGCTGACCTGTTTATTTTTGACGCACCGCCGCCACACAGCTCCGCCGGACGTTTTGATATAAAGACCGCCATCTTCTACCAGCGTTCCGGGATTAACACTGCGGAAGAAGCCCCCACCACCAAATTTGTCTGAGTAGTAATTTTTGACCCTTATTAACTGTCCGAGTGTTGTTGGTTCAATCGACCGTAAAGTCGAGATATCTGGACACTCTCCGATATATTTGTAGCCATCACTTGCAGCTAGTTGCAACATGACATCTGAGGCAGACCCCGATGGCGGCGATACGAATACTGGATCGCCGGCGCTGTTGAACCCCAGCAGCTTATTTGCTCGATGTTCCGCGGGTGCAAGTGTTGGAATGGAGCTTTCAGGGACACGCAGCGCACGAACAAGACTCACATTATCAATGTAACGTTTTGTCGCAGCATCTTGCGGATTAACCGGATCGGCAAGCTTCTCAATCCGGTAACCTTCTGCGTTAAACGGCCCTCCAAGCAATGGGCGACGTAATGCCAGACCAAGGTAGATAAAGGAACGCTGGATAGCCATCCACAGACGGTCAAAGTCCTTGTTTACCGTATCGGCCAGCAGGTCACCGTTATCCTGGTAATCGGTCAAACGGTAAGTCGGGACCACTCGTTCCAGCATCACTACTGTACCCGCAGCAGGTGGAGTAATGAAAATCACATCTCCGCCTGTTACATTACCAACGCCGGAAACGCTGTAACCGCTTGAAACTGGTGTACCGTTTATGGAGACCTGAATATCCCCAGCATTAATGATGTAAAACTCGAAGGGAAAAACGGTCGTCAGGCCGTTGGCATTATAAATTATATAAGGTGTCTGGTTAGGGACCGACATGATGCGAAACCTCTGGCAGGTTAGTAATCGACGTCGACCAGATGATCTCCGTCACTTAACTGCCAATCTTCGCGCGCATGCCCGGTCGGAATCCCGACCACTTTCCCGATACGTACAGGGGTCTGACTTATTGCACCAGCGCCGGAATCAATGAAGTCGTCCGGCTGGTTGGTCAGCGCAGGATTAAAGTCACGCATCTGGCCATAGACAGGACCGTCGAGCACATCGGTATGCGCCCAGAGGAACCGAGAAGACAGGGGCGCTTCAAACGCATCGAGGATGCGTTTCTGCTTGTTGGTGATACTGAATTCTTCTCGTACGCCGCAGCCGGTACCCTTAAGCGCCTGACGAATCAATTTGCCCGCGAAGCTGCCGGGGCCGTTCACCTCAACGCACACAACCGGGATCTGATATTTGAGTACCAGTTCTTTGATCTGCGCCACCTGGCCGCCAGTGATTTTGTCGTTATCGTCAAACTCTGCCAGCTCCCCGGTAAGCTCCTGGCATATGTGCCAGTACAAATGCCCTCTCGCATCCGTCAGCATCAGCGAGAACGCCGAAGCATCCGCTTTAACTTTACCTGTGGCCACATCCCACCAGGCTACAGCACCGACGATTTGCACGTTACCCAGCCATAGCGAGGCCGTACGGTTCGCATAGCGGATCTGCGGATGGATGTTGTACTCGCGAATTCGGTCTGGATCGAGACGAACGTCGCCGACGGGTTTACTGTGCAGCTGATACTGGCTGTCCCACTCGTTAATCGTGCGCGTTTCTTTGCGGCGATTCTCCATTTCATCGCGCGTGAATCGCTCAGGCCAGGCGCAATCTGCATAGAAATCAATAACGGTGTCGGGCGCGGTGGCAAATTCAACCCCGCTTGCCGTAATTTTGTAGTCGACATCTTCCACCAGCAGGCGGGCACTTTTATGGATCCCGGCGAAAACATATTCCGGCCGGAAAGATAAGCTGTATCGCAGCTGCGTAGCGTCTTTGGCCTCAACGCGTTTTTCTTTCTCAAATAGCCGGATGGTCAAGCAGTCAGCGCCCATAGACTCAACCTCATCGTAAAGGCTGTCATGCGTATGCGGCGTACCAATGTAGAGTTTGCGGCCACCGGGGATCAGGATGTGCGTTTGTTCACCCAGGCGATAGCGCAGCTTTTCACGCGCTTCTGGCGTCTGGATATTGCGGGGTACTTCTACATCATCGTTCTGGCATTCGTTGGCACGGGCGGATGTAACGTTAGACAGAATGCCTTTGGCATACATGCTGCCGTTACGTAAATCCAGCGCACCGTTGACCCACCACTGCTCTACCGTCCCCTGCCCGTCCGGTAGCATTCCTTTCGTCAGCGGATGATTACGTAAAACGTTCTGCGTATCGCGGCTGGTTTTATACGCAGTACCATCGGATTCAGACTGATGCAAAATGCGATACTGCCGATCGCAGTAATACCGCCAGGCGTTATAGACCGCGAGAATTGTCGATTTGCCGAACCCACGGAAACAGCGAAGCACCGCGAGATTACCGCGATGCTCCAGCCAGTGGCAGGCTTTATAGTGACAGTCCGGTACATTCCACTGCATCCGTTCCGCCCACATCAGAAAGAAGGCGAGGAAGGAGATCATTTTTTGCCTTTCTGGAGACGCTCGATAATAGCGGCTGCTTCACGCTCAGCCTTCGATACCTGCTGGCCCAGCGCAAAAGCTTCATCATCCTGACCAGGATTATCAGTTGGCGTACCTCCGCGCGTCTGCATGCCGATAAGGGAGTGAACCTTAATCAACAGCGTCAGCGATGCGGCTGCGTTCTTCTTGTCCCAGTAGCGGTCGCCGCGCTCGTCTTTCGTCAGTTCGCTCGGTTTCTTCCCTGCCCCCGGCCAGTTATCCGGATCGGCTTCTTCGAGCACCATATCGGTGAGTTTATCGCTCAGCGCGGTAAGGCGTGTTTTGTAATCCTGATGCATAAAAAAGCCCCATAGTGAATACAGGGCAATGATGTAACAGACAAGAGGTCGGAATCCCGACCGATTACCGCATACCAGGGTCAACCTGATTTATCAGAGGAGCAATCCAGAAGAGGTTATTACCCGGCAACAGCGTACGTACGTTGTGCAGAACCCGATCGCCAGCATCGCCATTGAGCACGCCAGCTGTCACATCGGTAATGGTATCGAGAAGGCCAAACGTCGGACCCAATGCAGAGCCGATAAAACCTCGACTGGCATAACGTGACTGTGTGCCGGTACCGAGCAAAGCACCCAGCCCCACCATACCGCCGGAGGCCTTTTCCGCCATATTGTTATATTCCATCAGCGGGCCAAGAATACCGGAGCGGTCAACACCTTCCAGTACCAGTTTATTCGGCGACCAGTCTACCTCTTTACCGTTTGCAGTCTGTTTAAGCGCGTACGTCAGCGCGCCGAGACCAATCTGAAAAGCGGTACCGTAATAAAACTGCCCGGTTCCTTCTTGCAGGCCGCCCAGTGTGGCACGGTTATAGGATGCGGTAGCGAACGATTTAAACTGGAAGATGGTTTTACCGAGCGGCGTGCTGGCCCATAGTGGTGTATCACCTATCCCCGGCGTGATAACAGTGTTATTAACGTCTTTGAGTACCGCCGACTGAAAAACGCCAGCCACGTGCTGATCATCCCATTTCTCGAAATTACCGATATGCCAGCCGTTGATGACTTCACCGTGCTTCTCGAACTCGCTGCGGATACGCGCGGCCATGTTGTCGTTAATACCAAGCTTCGCCAGACGACGGCCAGCGAACGCGCCGGAGAGAATGCCGTCGGACGTGATCATGCCGTTTACCGATTTGTTCATATCATCGAAGTGGCCCATCAGCGTGAGCTTGCCGAACGCATCAGTAACGCGCTCCATTCCCGCTTCTACCGCCGTAGTGCGGGCAGAACTGTCTACCAGGTCACCCATCGTACGCGCACGAGTATGCAGGATAGTTTCCAGCCCGACGGCCATTTTTAACTGTTCGGCGCGGCTGGCCTTGAATGCTGGCGACCGGCTGATTAGCGCTGAGTAACCGCGCATGGTATTGCCAAAGCCATTAACCATCACACCGCGCGCGAGATCAGGAATAGCGGAAACGGTCATACCGCCCAGCTTGGTTACAAAGCTAGCGCTGCGCAGAAACGCACCAGCGCGCACAAAAAATGATGATGGATCGTCCGGCATGCCGTAGGTACCCGCCAGGCGGTCGCGCAGCGCTGTGATGTCGCGGATATCGTTATCGCGGGCTTTCGCCAGTTTCGCCTGGTCTTTGGGATTCTGGCGCATCAGCGCATCGTATTCGTCCTGAATATCCTTGAGCTGCTTCTCCAGTGATTTATTACCGAATGCGCGCGTCAGCTCCACCTCTGCCGACGCCTCGCGAATATGCCGTTGCAGCACATAGTTGGCGTCGCTCTCCAGATAATCTTTCATCAGGCGATCGGGAACGCTGAGCGTACGCGACCGGGTGCTGCCTGCCGCTTTCACCATAAAGACGTTTGCGAAATCCTGCGGGATTTTTGCGCCGACGATTTTATTGATCGTGGCATCAGCTGTAATTTCCGCCTCTTCGCGGGACATGGTTTTCTCACCGCGCGACCACCAGTCGACCAGCATGTCGCGAAATTTATCGCGCTCGTTAACGATTTTGCCGACTCTGTACACGCGCGGGAAATAACTCTCCTGGCCGATGGCTTTCAGCTCCTCGTCAGGCGGCAGCAGGCCCAGCTTTTGCTGCGCCACTTTCACCCGGTTAACCACGGTCCGCATCGCCTGTGCCGTTTCATGCACTACCGGATTAGCATGCACATCGCCGCTGCGCATGGCATTACCCACTTCTTCGCGGAACTGAGAAAAGCTCAGGTCACCACCGGTGGCTTTGTACTGGCTGTAGGCCTGCTTGTTTGTCACAACAACAGCGGCCTCTTCACGACGCCACCCACGAACGCGGGTTTCTGCGGCGACAGGTGTCTCGATGCCGCGGGCATTACCCTGAAGTGTATAATTATTCTCTGCCAGCTCAAGAGCCGTGCGGCGGGATGTCTTCGACGGTGACTCCATCAGGCGGGTGAACGGTGTCAGATAGCTACCTGCCTTTCGCGCCAGTTTACCGACCGGGCCACCAGCTGCCGGAGTGAGATCTTCGAGCGTGGCTTCGCTGATTCGTGCCGCGCCGACGCTACCACCTTCTGAAAGGGAAGCCGCTGCCGTATCCGTCGCTGACGTGATACTCATACTATCGAGCGCATCAGCCACTTCGCGCGTGGCCCTAGTGCGAACAGAAGGAGACAGCGCGGCGCCAGCCGCCGCAAATACACCGCTCATCAATGCACCCGCTGCGACGTGAGACGCGCTTTCGCCCCATGTGCGGGTTATTTGCTGGTTGTTAAGCGCAACCTCGCTCGCTGCTGTTGCAGCCGCACCGATTGCAGCCTGCGACGCAATACGAGCCACTGCGCCCCCCTGCGCCCCAGGGATGAACATCGAAGCTACTGTAACCGGGTCAACAACCCCGGCGGCAATGCTGGCGAGAACACCCTCCCCCCCGGCCTCGGAAAGTACCCGCCGATCCTCGTTTTCGTCGTCAATCTGCTGTTTCAGCCAGGCAGTTTCTTCTGGCGAACGGGAGTCGGCAAAAGCGGATCCCCATTGTTCATAGCCGTGCAGCTCGGTTTTATCAGCATAGGGGTTATACCCGTCTACAGGCTCAAACTGCTTCGCCGGGCGGAACATCTCGCCCAACAGGTTATTCTGACGAAATGCAGCGCTCCATACAGACGGCTCATCCTGCTGGGGGGCCGGGTTGGTACCCTCAGGCAACGGGACATCAAACCCGGAAGGCGCCGCCAGGACATTACCCGCCGGAGTGAATCCGTTATTCATTTCTTCATGAGTGGCGTATACCGGCATTATTCAGTGCTCCACGAAAAGTAATTTTTAACTCTGTCCATACGCTCGTTGTGCAGACGCTTATACTGTTCGTCGAGTGCGCGGTGTTTATCTTTGAACCCGCGTATATCCTGACCGCGTTGCAGCTCATTGCGATCATGTTCTTCACGCTCTTCCTGAATTTTTTTGTATGGCGCCCACTCTTCCAGTGACGGTTTCCAGCGCATCGGTCTGCCGTACGAATCGTAGAACGGCTGTACCGCCTCGATACCATCCTTATCTTTTGTACGCACCATGATGGCGTAATCGCCATTGCGGGCCGTCAGCACATCAGGAGTTATCTCCAGTTCTCCGCCAATACGCGATTCTGGCGTTTTACTGATAACAGGTGCAGCGCTTCCGGAGGTGATCCCGAGCTGCGTTGGGCTGGTGGAGATATCACCCTTGCGTTCGCCATACATCAGGCTCTCTTTTTCTTCTTTCCACTGCGCTGCCTGCCAGCCAGACGGTCCGTAGTTATAAAGTGCTTCCGGAGCATATTTCATAAGCTTAGCGCTGCCGTTCACCTCGCTGATACTCCATGTACGTGCGATCTGCTGGTTGGTCATTTTCTTCGCCGCATCCGCATTACCGCCGGTGGTGCGATAGTTGATGTCGTATAGCGACTGGTAATCGTTACGGAAACGTGCAGCCTCCGGCGTCTGGTCGTCGGCTGATGGATTTCCCCAGCTAAAGAAGCCAGACATACTGCTCACTGCGGAATCCATCGCTTTGCTGCGGTCTTTTTTGTACTCCTTGGTGCTCTGAGTTGATGCCAGTTGCGCTTTGAGCGCATCGGTCTGGTTGTAGGTCAGATTCTGCGCCTGCTCGATAGCGGTTTCGGACGCCATGCCAGAATCGGTAAGCTGCTTAACGGTGAGATAAAACCCTTGCATATCCTTTGGCATGTTGCCAACAGACGCAGGATCTGTGTCATAGAGACGATTAAATAACTCAGCACCCTGACGTACCGCCTCAGAGCTGCGCGAGCGGGATATCGCCGATAACTGGGTGGTTACCTGCGAAGGAATGATCCCGGTCTGGGCAACCTGCTGTACGATCCCGTCGTGGGTAGTGGCGTCGTTAATCCGGAAATTTTGCGCCGTTGGTGTTGCGTCAGCGGCTTTTTGCATAGATTTATTGGTAGGGTCGAGTTTCTCGCCCATAGACAGCGCTTCGTTAAAACGACGGGCATCACGCTGCGCCTGTATCGCTTCATTGCTTTTCTGCACCAGCGCGCCAAGTTTGCCGTATGCATCGAGTTTCAGCGCATAATCAGGGTCATTTGCCTGAGGCTTTAACCTCGCAATTTCTGACTGCTGCTGTTCTGGGGAAACGTACTGTATCGCCTGGAAGGTTTTGGCGTTGTTGATCGCAATATCGAGCTGCTTAACCGCCTTTGCCCCCTGCTCGCCATACGCAAACATGATGGAGGCTTTATCAGGCATAGCGTCCGGCACTTCACCGTTATACAGCTGTACCATTGTATTATTCAGAATTGGGTCTATTTGCTCGCGCAGGGCTGTACGCTGCTCCCGAATTTTCGACTCGGCGATATTATCGATTTTGTTGACAGACACCGGATCGAGTCCGGTTTTATTTTTACGGTACCGGGCCAGCCACCCGCGAGTTTCCGCAGGTAGCTGCCGAACAAAATCAGCCTCAGATATTTCGCCTTTACGTGGGTCCCCGGCTTTCGCGATCAGTTTGTCAACGTTGCCCATACCCCAGTTGTACGCAGCACCTGCCAGCGTTTCAGAGCCGTATTTACCATACAGCTGATTTGCGTAATCGCTTGCCAGCAGGGCATTTTGCTCTTCGTCTGCCGGGTTATATTCAATACCGCGCTTCGCCGCCAGCTCCTTACCTGTGTCCGGCATCAGCTGGTATTTTCCCTGCGCACCGGCAGAAGAAGTGATAATACTGCCGTCGGCATTAAAATGCTTACCGCCGGATTCAACTATCCCGATGGCGCGCATATCCAGCGCACCGGTATCTTTCACTGGAAAATCGCCATTTAACCAGCCCTGAGGATTGGTAACCGCATAATTCTGGGCTCGCTGGTCCGTAGCACGCAAATTTGCCTCAGAAACCGCCTGGTCAATTTGCTCCTGTGACCATCCTTGTGCCTGGCCATACAATGAAATCGAGTGCTGCCGGGCGCCGCGAATTAACGCAGCTGCCTGCGGGTCGTCAAACGCCCCCGCTTCCTGTTCAACGGACGATTTTACCGTCGCGTCGAGTTGCTGGCGCTGGGCCTGTTCGGTCTGGCTACGTTCAAAGCTGTTGTAGGTGCTGGCGCGGCGGATCTGACCAGCTTTCCATTGCGCATCGAAATACTGCAACTGGCTCTGTGGTACGCGTTTGCGGGCTTCTGCGTAGTCTGATGAATCCAGCTTGTCCATGTCCAGACCAACGCCAGACGACTTAAACCCCTGCCGGGTTACCAGCGCGCCGGTCTCCGGGTTCTCCCAGCGGTCGCTGGATTTCGCATCGAGATCGGTAAGTATCGCCTGGGTAGCAGCCACATCAGCTTTATCCTGCGTACGCTGCAAATCATCCACAGTCTGGCCCAGAGCAGCCCCCAGCCCAGCTACAGCGTTACCAATCTGGCCAACATTACTGACACCGACCCGGGTCGGATTAGCCTGCGGCGCAACGTTACCAAAATTACCCGTTGGAATTCTCACGCTTATTTACTCCCTGCTTTTTTCCAGCCGTTATACGCTGTACCGCCAGCGCTCAGCAGCGAGCTGCCCGCACTGATATAGCCAGATGTTGAAGCATTACGGCCGCTGATGCGGTCAGCAGACGCCTGCGCGTTGAGCCGGGCGCTCTGGTTCGCGCCGTCTAGAATGGTCTGGTACGCATCCTGTTCCGCATCACCCACAATATCGGACTGAATACGCAGTGCTGTACCCTCCCCTGTGTCAACACCTGATGCTGCCAGAGCTGCATTTGCCTGGGCTGCTTGTGCCCTGCCCGCCTTACGAATACGATCAGCTTCTACGCGTGCAGCAGCCTGCGCGGCTTCTGCATCTGCTTCCGCCTGCGCCGCCTGATAGTTGGACATTTTCTTTTGCTGTTGCCCGCTATAGACCGCGCCACCAGCTGCAAGAACAGACGCACCAATTGCAGCCACCTCTAACCCGGTACACATCGTTACACCTCTTTGGAATAAAGCAGACCGGTACGGGACAGGCCGAGACGTGAATACAAATCACCAGTGCGCTCTTCATGTACGCCCGTGGTGATACCCATATTTATGATGGCGGCGCCGTGGTCTTCCGCCCAGGTGATAAAGGCTTTAGCGAGACGCGGGCCAGCCGTGCCGCCGCGATGTTCAGGCGCGATAAACAACCCATACTCAAAGGCCATGAGCTGGCGGCTGAACCACTGCTCAGCAATCCCGCCGGCCAGCCAGCCGATTACAGCACCGTCTTTTTCTGCCACAAGCAAACAGCCGGCAGGAGATGAAATAAGGTTACGGGCAAGTTCTGCGCACTTTTCTTCATCAAAAGGTGAATTCTGCGAATAGCGGGACTCGATATACATCCGCGCGCCCAGCTCGATCAGCGCCGGGATATCCCCGGATTTTGCGTTACGTACCATGTCAGCCCCCGTTACTGGTGAACGTGAAAATAATCGCAAGAAGATGGAATGGCAGCGGCTGGCGCTGCTGAATAAGCAGGGTGTCTTCCCCCCGCTCCCAGCCGAGTTTTCCCCAGTAGTGATCGCCGGTGAAAAGCGGTGCGGGCTGGTTGAGGATTTTTGGTCCGAACCGGCGGAATGGGATGACCTGGCCGTTGCACTCCGCACCAGTTGTTTCGAGAAAACGCATCGTCACTTCGCTGGTGCGCTTCTTCGCGTTCTGTGTCGTACCCTCTGTGGTCTGGACTTCTGGCGAAAGCGTTTCGATCGTACTTTCGAAGTGCAGACCAATTTCCACGCTTTTCGCCGGGCGGGACAGGGTAATTTGACCAGAGGAAACAGTGTACTGCGGCATAACGGCGCCATCGGCCACCACATCAACCGTCTGCCCCTCAAGATGAGCAAGACCGGACCACGTGGCAGAACCGGCGCTACTGGTGCCCGTCACGGCTGCATCGGTATAAAGCTTACTGTCGAAAACCTCGACATAACGAACTGTCTGGCCGTTAATCTCACGACGTACGATGGCGTAGACCACATCGTCGGTATCGGACGGGATGGTAGCCACCGACTCAAACGCGCCGGAAGTCACCTGACGGGACCATGCAATAACGTCCTGAGCGCGATCGATAGCCATGGTGACCGCAACCCCATCCGCTCTGACCATCCAGATAAATGCATCTGGTTGCTGCTGATAGGCCATGTCCAGCACGCCACCGGCGGTGATGTGCTCAGCCAGCACCGTCATATCGTTGGCGGAATAGGAAACAAAGCTGTCTGGGTCATACGCCACTGCGTAGAGCTTGCGGCCAGCGCGCTGCACGAACATGATTTCGGTACCAACGCGCACCGGGCGGATCCCGTTGCAGCCGTACGGGCTTGGGTTTTTCACCGAAATATTGGTCGGAGTAATGGCCGCATCGTTGCCTGAGGTGATCGTAAACTCGCCGCCGTAGGTCAGCGCAATCAGGGTATTCATTTGCGCCAGATGCACAATCGGGTTGAGCTGGTCAGAAGACAACGTGAAGCTGATCGCGTCATCATCTTCGGTGCCAATCTCAAAGGACAGATAAACGCCCGTTTCACTCCACCAGATTGTTTGCGGATACTTCGGGGAACCGGCAAGAACAAGCCGCTGCTGGTAAAGCGTAACCGCACCGGGATAGCCAAAATCGTCAGTCCAGACAGTATCCTCACGTGTCCACGAACCGGGTGACGCTGCCTGTGTTGCGCTTAAATCGCTGCGAATGGTACCGACAGCAACCTGCGCACTGGTAATGCTTTTTATCAGCACCAGCCCTTCGTTAATCCGGACGTAAGAACCGACATCCTGAGCAACCCACCCAGCCCCGGTAAACGGTGGTGTTTCGTTATCGCCTGGATCCGCATCGCTCAGGGTCAGCGTAATTTCAGAGCCCACGAACTCTTTGACGGATGGCTTGCACCATTTCTGCGGTGTATCGCGTACCTCGTCGAAAGGCTCAACGATGAACGGTGCAGGCTCAAGTACCCAGTCGGTCTGGCCGCGTCGCTGGAGACGGTGAGGCTTCACAGACTGATGAACCAGAAACATGGTGTCAGCGCCCTGGACATAATTCACGGCGGGCAGCATGTCAGAAGTATAGGGGCTAGCGATTTCATACGGCGTGTTGTCTTCGTTGACCAGCTGCTTGCCGTTCTGAAAAATGCGCATGTAGCCGTCACCGAACTCCAGCATGTAAGCCTGAGAACGGTTGAATACGTAGGGAATGAGACGGGATTTTTTATCGCCGTATTTGGTCGCTGCCCCAAAGCGAGTGCCAGGTCTGCGGACAACGCCGCCCTGCACGACCACTACAGCGTTTTCGATAATCTTCGCACCGTTGGCGTAGCGGGCGATATCGACACGCCCCATCAGGCGCGGGGACACCTCTCCCGCGGTGAAATTGGTTTTTATGAGGTTCGCGCGCATGTCAGAACCTCGACTCATAGGTAGGGTAACCGCCAAGCTCTTCCGGCGGTTCTTCCTGACCGTCGACAGCTTTGGCCTGTTTAAGCAAAAACGCCGCCTCTTGCGTCAGGCTGTCACGCAGGCTGGCGGACCCGGTTACGTGCTTGTTTAAAGTCGGCGTAAAGCACAGCGCCCATGCGGCATTTTTTTTCGATAAATTCGCGCGCTTCCGGCGTTGCCGGGATTAATACTCCGCCAGCTGATTTTACAAAAGAATACTGCGCCATTGGTTTCCCCTTTAGCGCAGCAATTGCTCAGAAATACAGGTTATCGGGTGTTCAGCCCGATAGCTTAATTATACCTTAATTTTGTCCTTTTCAACAATGGTAAAACCGGACAATTCAGCCAATTCAAACAAAGACTTAAGTGTAGCAAGATGCTCGTCGTCATGAGCCAATCTTATGGAAGAAACCTTGCCACTTCTGAGGGTCACGAGTACGCGTCCGTTATCGGGAAGATGATCCCCAACCTCCGTTTTCTCAATCACGCCTCCCCCTCTCAAACAACTGTATAAAATTACAGTATATATACTCCCATGTGGCAGGAAGTGCAAATCTTTAAGAGCACAAAACGTTAAAGCGGTGAAAAATTGAATTCCGTATAGCTATGTTTTAAAAAGAAAAAACCGCCGTTCCCGGCGGTAGCGTACATTGCTTTGCTGACTCATATTGTCAGTATGAACTTTTTCCAGCCACCTGTAACCCAGCACTGCGAATCACCTGACATGATGCAGCTTTTTACCGGAAGCGCGTCGCCGCATTTAGTGCATTTGCTTACGCTTATACGCTTAATGCGGTTGCGTATCCGTGCATCATCCTGACGGATCAGCAGCGCGACGTATTCGGCCATATCATACGGCGCACGACCAGGGCGCCGGGCGGCGCAGTTGCGCTCAAGCATTTCAATCTCCTGGGTATCGAGCTGAAGCTCCAGTTTGCGGTTACCGGCTCTGGCCTGACGTGCCCGCTGTGCTTTTTTGCGCTCAGTTGCGGATTTAGCCACTACGCAGCCTCATTCTGATGACATAATTCAGGCAAATTGGCCCTCACCAGCGCTTCAGCGAATGGCGGAGGAACTGCGTTTCCACAACGTGCCACCTGCTTATCCTTCGCGTACTTCACGCCCCGGAAATCCTGGTCGATGATGTACCACTCCGGGAAGCCCTGCGCCCGGTATAGCTCATGCGGTTGCAGCATGCGCATGCCAATATCGACTATGCGATAAACCACCCCATCCAGCGTCACCAGGCCTGTGCTGTCCGGGCCACAATATACCATCCCTACCTCAACAGGCCACACAGTGTCTGGAACGATCGGGAGTAAAAGGTTCTCTAATTCAATGAGCCTTCGATATGCACTTTCCAGCAAAACTTCTCTCATTTTTAACCTTCTCTCTGCGCGCGCCAGTAATTTAAGCGCTCTCTAAAAAACTCTCGTTGACTCTCCGGCGTTGCCTCAATCTGCTGAACGACCGCGTAACGTGTGGTTTTCTTCTCATAGAGCTGGCGAATAAGCGCAGCAGCGCGCATGTCGTAATGCTCTTTGAGTTGAAATTCCTGCGGCCATTTGGCGCGATTGAGCGGTAAACCGGGCGGGAGATAATCCGATTGCCCGGCCATGCCTTAAGCCCTCACGTTCTTTTCGGAATGAGCATAAAAACGTGGATCAACGTTTTTCAGAGTGAAGTGAGTCACCGGCATATCATCATGACGTTCAATACCGACGTATTTGGACTGAACCATGCCCCAGATACGTTTGTGCAACTGGTCAATGGTGATTTTGATGTCCGGGTGATATTTTTTAATCGCAGTGAGAATGCCCTGATAAGACAGCGTTTTGCCCTTCATTAGCGCCACCAGCTTTTGTGCTGATAACTCTCCGGAGGCCTTTTCGGGTGCCGATTTTGCTTTGCGTACAATCGGGGTGATCGACTCCAACAGGAGGCGGCAACGGCCCGGTGCGCCGACTCGCTGCCCGGTAAGTTTGTCGTAATTCTCCTTGCTCCCGGCAATCCAGACGGTGGCAGTTTCGCGGATTTTTACCGTTTTCTCGCCTTTAGCAGTGATAACCGTCGCGGTGTGGGTTTTGAGCCAGCGCCCTGATGTGTTAACGGCTTGCACAGGTGCTTTTTTTGTTTTCGCTACGCGATAAACAGGGTTTACCTGGATCGGGCGTGGTGCGGGAACGTAACAGGCTCGGTTTCGGGCGCGCGCGCCAGCATTCATACGCCAGATGATTACTGGTCCCCAGTCACAACCATCATCTGCACTGGTAGTTTTTGCATACAATAAATCGGTCATTGGTCTTTCCTCGCTGGTTAATTAGCGCTGGTCAGGCGCGGTTAAAACGGTTCGGTGTTGTATTTGTCGGAATACCGACGCTGTTGTTTTTTGGGTTTAGCTGCCTCCAGTTGGATACGGGTTTTCTCCTTCCCGACATGCTGATCGATTGGTAAAAAATGGCCGTTCTTGAATTCCTGGTAAATCACGGTGCCGGCTGCTGCAAAACGGCACTTACCGAGAATGACCTCAGCAATACCTGCGGCAGGGCTTTCAGGGTTATAAACCTCGTCGCGATACAGAAACAGGATGCTGTCGGCGTCCTGCTCAATAGAGCCGGAATCACGCAGGTCTGACATCACTGGGCGGCGCAGTGCTGCCGGGCGCGCATCAACTGCGCGGGATAGCTGGCTCAGCGCGAAAGTGGGCGTATGCAGGCGCATAGCCATCGTTTTGAGGTTTCGCGAAATATGCGCGACAGCGAGATCGTTACGCTCTGCTTTCGGTTTTTTTATCAGGCCGAGGTAGTCAACCATAATCATCGCTAAATGCGGGTGGCGGCGTTTGTGCGTTTCCGCAATGGCGCGAATTTGTTCGACGGTCAGATCGGTAGCGTCAACAATCCAGATAACGGCGTGCGCGGTGAAGAGATTTCATTCGGCTGTACCCCTTATCTTTACGGGAGTAAATACGGCCCTACCTGCGACGGCGAAGCGACTAAAAAATCACTTACCGATGCGACTAAAAAGGCGCTCTCTTCGCTCGGATTCAGCGCCGATATATTTATGGGTCTCTATGACAACCCTGAGTACCGGCAGAAAAACAAAGAAGAATTCGCACTTAAAAATGCCAGCGATAACGCAGAGGATGCTGCACGCCTGCGCCAGGAACTGGACGACAAGCTCACACGGGTGGCAAACACGCTGGCAACCGGTGTATCTGCCAACGAAGTTACAAAAGTTTTTGCATCTATCGCCCGTGAAGTAGAAGTGCACCGTAAAGACGCTGAGGTTAAAGGTGACAGCCAGCATGCTAACTACCTGAGTAAACGCCTGCGCCGCCTGACCACTATCAAAGACGAACGTCTGAAAGAACTGAATAAAGCCCAGGAGAAAACAGCATGAGCAAGGTAACTGCAATCGCATTAGCAAATGATTACTCCAGCCTGTTAAACCTGCTGGAAACCTCTGACGAACTGACGCCGGAGATGATCGCCGACACCCTGGAAGGGATTGAAGGCGAACTGGCTGACCGTCTTGATGCCGTTATGGTGGTGGCGCGCAACAACCTGGGCAATGCTAAAACCTGCGACGAAGAGATGAAGCGTCTGGCTGAGCGCAAAAAGTCCTTTGAAAATAAAGACAAGCAACTTCGCAAATACATCCTGTCATGTCTGTTAGGTGCTGGCCTCGATAAACTGAAAACGCCCAGGAACACCTTTACAGCTCGTCAGGGTTCGGTAAGCGTTGTGATCGATAATCTTGACGCATTGCCTGACGAAGTGGTCGACGTTCAGACGGTAATCGCCCCTGACAAAAAGGCTATCAAAGAACGGATAGAGGCAGCCGAAGCGGCGGCAGAACAGATCAAAGCCGATGGCGGTGAGGTTCCAGAGGAATTGCTTAATCCGGTACCGGGTGCGCATCTGGAAATCGGCGAACGCTCCCTACAGGTGCGCTAATTATGCTGAAACTGACTCTAAAAAGGGGTGATGCGGTACACGTGGTGTTTCCGGATGGAACAAACGGGATCATCGAAGCGCGTAGCCGCAGTGAGCTGGGGTTACATCTTCCGGAGAACGTCAAGGTTACACGAGAGAAAGGCGCGTTCCTGAAAGATAACCTGATTAAGCGTAATCAGAATTAATCCCTCTCTGCCGATAGCATTGTGGCCTCAACAACTCAATGGAGGCCGCAATGCTGCACTGGCAACCCGGGACAATTTTGCTCTCAGACTTTGATACCAAGATCGGAAAATTATCAGCGAGTGTACGAAAGAAGACTCTGACCAGGTCAGACATAGAACGCGCATGTAGTGACGCTGACGATGCGATATACCGCATGCTGAGGAAAGACCATGAGACACGATCACGACATCATCACCAGAGAAGAGATGATAGAACTGACGGGGACGCCACTTAAATCAAAACAGTGTGATGCCCTGCGTCGAGCCGGGATATTCTTTATGGAAAGAGCTGACGGCCACCCTAAAACAACATGGGGGCATTTCATGAACCCCATAAAATACCGCAACCAGGAAACCTCCCCGGTGCGCGAGGATGAAGAACCAAATTTCGGAGCCGTATTTGATGGCCGGAAAGCGTAAAAACCCCGCCGATAACTGGATGCCACCGCGAGTATATCGCGGCAAAGCTGCCTATGAGTTTCGGACCAAAGATAATAAAGCCGTACGCCTGTGTTCCCTTGAAGAAACACAGGCAGCTGTCTGGTTGGCATACGAAAAAGCAGTGGGCGAAGAAGTTAGGAAAAATACCTTCCAAAACCTTGCCGATATGTTTATGGCCTCCCCTGACTTTATGGATTTGTCACCGGAGACCAGGAAGGATTACACGAAATATTCGTGTAAGGTATTACCGGTTTTTGGCAAAACAGACCCAAAAAAAATAAAACCCGAGCACATTCGGCGTTATATGGATCAGCGTGGTATTTCCAGCCGAACGCAGGCAAACAGGGAAAAGAGTTTCCTTTCGCGGGTATTTCGTTGGGGTTATGAACGTGGGCATGTAGAAAGAAATCCATGCCAGGGGGTAAAGCAATTTAAGGAAGTATCACGTGAGCGCTACGTAACGGATGAAGAATACAATGCTGTATATGAGGTTGGGGCTGATGTGGTCCGTGCAGAAATGGAGATCGCTTATTTATGCGTTGCCAGGCAAAGCGATGTCCTGTCTTTAAGTGAAGAGCAGATCAGCGATATGGGGATATTTATCTGCCAGGGTAAAACTGGCGTGAAGCAGATCAAAGCGTGGACACCTCGTTTACGCGCAGCGGTTTCGCTGGCACGCGCGTTACCACTTAAACCAGGCATAAGAAGTTTGTTCCTAATCCATCAACCCAGTGGAAGCAAATATACCCGTGATGGTTTTAACTCCCGCTGGCGAGAGGCAAAACTCGCAGCCCAGGCAAAGTACCCTCACCTGTCGATTGATTTCACTTTCCACGATCTGAAAGCAAAAGGCATTTCAGACCTGGAAGGTAGCCTTGAAGAGAAACAGGCAATTTCCGGCCATAAGAACTCGCGACAAACGGCAATTTATGACAGGAAAGTAAAAGTGGTACCAGTAGTGGGCGGGCAGAAAAACTGATTGGGTATGCGTTCGCGGAAAAATCATCTTCGGACGCATCTTCGGAAAAGCAAATTTCAGGCAATAAAAAACCACCTTTCGGTGGTTTATACGACACTGCTTATCATTGATTTTATTCTATTTTCCCCATGGTAGCCGGAGTGGGACTTGAACCCACACAGCGCGAACGCCGAGGGATTTTAAATCCCTTGTGTCTACCGATTCCACCATCCGGCCAGGGAAGAAAGTGGAGGCGCGTTCCGGAGTCGAACCGGACTAGACGGATTTGCAATCCGCTACATAACCGCTTTGCTAACGCGCCTTAAATCTGTTGTCTTTCGACCTGCACCCGCAAGCTGCCGATGCATTAATCTGGAGCGGGAAACGAGACTCGAACTCGCGACCCCGACCTTGGCAAGGTCGTGCTCTACCAACTGAGCTATTCCCGCATGTCATCAAGTAACTATTTAACTACTTCCTAACCACTTGATTTCATTGTCGTCCGGCTAACTGTGCCGCCGTTCGATGCGTTGCATTCTACTGATATGACGTTTTGAGTCAACGTTATTTTTTGCATCTCAGGATCGTTTGCTGAAAATTAAGCCGAAACGATCACTGTTCAAGCAAATCACCGCGCGCAGCGTTCAAATATTGCAGCATTGACCACAGCGTCAGCACCGCCGCAACCCACAGCAGACCAATGCCGGCCCACTCTACCCAGGCATTCGGACGCCACAGCATCCATACCAGCGCCGCCATCTGTGCGGTGGTTTTAACTTTACCGATCCAGGACACCGCCACGCTGCTGCGTTTACCCAGCTCCGCCATCCACTCGCGCAGGGCAGAGATAATAATCTCACGGCCAATCATGGTCGCGGCAGGCAGCGTCACCCACCAGGTATGATAATGTTCCGCCACCAGCACCATCGCGATTGCCACCATCACCTTATCCGCAACCGGATCGAGGAACGCGCCAAAGCGGGTGCTCTGGTTCCAGCGACGCGCCAGATAACCGTCAAACCAGTCCGTCACGGCAGCGATCAGGAAAATAAGCGCACAGGCAAAAGGCGCCCAGACGACCGGCAGGTAAAATGCCAGGACGAAGAACGGAATGAGCACAACGCGAAAGAGAGTGAGCAACGTAGGGATATTAAATCGCATGATGACGGTAACTGTCTGTTGTCAGTAAAATTTAGCTCTATGTTGCTACAGAGCCCTCAATGTTTCAACGAGTAGTAGATCTTTTCTGCCAGCCCTTGCGAAATACCCGGCACTTTTGCAATTTCTTCCATACTGGCGTTGAGTAATCCTTGCAATCCGCCCATATACTTCAACAGCATCTGGCGACGTTTTGGCCCGACGCCCTCAATCGTCTCAAGGGTACTGGTATTTTTCACTTTCGCCCGTTTTTTACGGTGCCCACTGATGGCATGATCGTGCGACTCATCGCGGATATGCTGGATCACGTGCAGCGCAGGGGAATCCGGCGGCAGGCTAAAGCCCTCGCCTTCCGGCTCAAAGAACAGCGTTTCCAGGCCAGCCTTACGATCTGCCCCTTTCGCTACCCCTAGCAGCAGCGGATGGTTCTTATCCCACTCCACGTCGAGCGATTCAAATACCGCCTTCGCCTGCCCCAACTGCCCTTTCCCGCCGTCGATAAGGATAACGTCCGGGATTTTGCTCTCTTCAATCGCTTTACCATAGCGACGGCGCAGCACCTGGTTCATGGCGGCATAATCGTCACCGGGCGTAATGCCGGTGATGTTATAGCGACGATACTCTGCCCGCAGCGGACCGTTGGCATCAAAGACCACACACGACGCCACGGTCTGCTCCCCCATCGTATGGCTGATGTCGAAGCATTCCATGCGTTTCACTTCCGGCAGCTTAAGCAGCGTAGCAAGCGCGGTTAAACGCTGGCTGACGGTCGACTGCTGGGACAGTTTGGTGGTCAGCGCCGTGGCGGCATTGGTTCGCGCCAGCTTCAGATAACGCGCGCGATCGCCGCGCGGTTTCGTCTGAACATTCACCCGGCGGCCTGCCAGCTCTGAAAGCGACTCCGCCAGCAGGGTTTTATCATCGAGCGTGAAGTCGAGCAGGATCTCCGAGGGCAGCGTACGCATCTGGCTGCCCTGCAAATAAAACTGGCCGACGAAGGTCTCCACCACTTCACCCAGCTCAGTGCCGCCCGGCACTTTCGGGAAGTAGCTGCGGCTGCCGAGCACTTTGCCCTGACGAATAAAAAGCACATGAACGCAGGCCAGACCGGCGTCAAAGGCTACGCCGATAACATCGAGGTCGTCGCCCGTATTGGAAACAAACTGCTTCTCGGTCACCCTGCGCACCGCCTGAATCTGGTCGCGGATGCGTGCGGCCTCCTCAAATTCCAGCGCCGCGCTGGCTTTTTCCATACGGGCAATCAGTTGCGTCAGCACCTGATCGTCTTTCCCGGCTAAAAACAGGCGGACATATTCCACCTGCTGCGCGTACTCTTCTTCGCTCACCAGCCCTTCAACGCACGGCCCCAGGCAGCGGCCAATCTGATATTGCAGGCATGGCCGGGAGCGGTTGCGATAAACGCTATTTTCGCACTGGCGAACAGGAAAGATTTTTTGCAAAAGCGCCAGCGTTTCCCGCACGGCATAACCGTTCGGGAACGGGCCGAAATATTCACCTTTCGCATGCTTAGCGCCACGATGCATCGCCAGCCGCGGGTGCGTGTCGCCGCTCAGGAAGATAAACGGATAGGATTTGTCATCGCGCAGCAGAACGTTGTAGCGCGGCTGATACAACTTAATGTAGTTGTGCTCAAGGAGCAGCGCTTCCGTTTCCGTATGCGTTACGGTGACATCAATGTTATGTATAAGTGCGACCAGCGCTTCGGTTTTACGGGAGGCAAGGTTGCTGCGGAAATAGCTGGAAAGGCGTTTCTTCAGATCTTTCGCCTTACCGACATAGATAACCGTACCGCCAGCATCGTACATACGGTAGACGCCTGGCTGGCTGGTGACGGTTTTCAGAAATGCTTTTGAATCGAACGCTTCACTCACTGACTTATTAACGACTCCGCATTGCACAAACCATGGCGAATGGCCAGGTGAGTCAGTTCGACATCACCGTGAATGTTCAGTTTACTGAACATTCGATAGCGATAGCTGTTGACCGTTTTCGGGCTGAGATTCAGCTGCTCTGAGATCTCATTCACCTTCTGACCTTTAGTGATCATCAGCATAATCTGCAATTCGCGCTCAGACAAACTGGCAAACGGAGATTCCGTTTTTTCCGGTTCAATCTGACTCAGAGCCATCTGTTGAGCAATATCAGAAGCGATGTAGCGCTGCCCGGCGTGTACGGTGCGGATCGCATTGACAACTTCCTGCGGCGCGGCGCCTTTACTGAGATACCCGGCAGCACCCGCCTGCATAACCCTGGCAGGCAGCGGATTTTCGGTATGGACGGTCAGCATGATAACTTTGGTATCAACGAACATGCGCGCGATTTTGCGCGTGGCTTCAAGCCCGCCAATACCGGGCATGTTCATATCCATCAGCACCACGTCTGCGGAGTTAGCGCGACACCATTTGACGGCATCTTCGCCACAGCACGCCTCGCCGGCAACTTTAATACCCTTTATATCTTCAAGAATGCGTCGTATCCCTGCGCGCACCAGTTCGTGGTCATCAACAAGAAGGACGTTGATCAAAGGAAATGTCTCCAGAATAGGGATAACGCTACTGACTGCTAATTGGGTTTATATTAACGGTTTTCCATGCAAGATTAAAACGCTAAAAAATCGGCTATTCGATTCTGGTCTCGTTTTTGGAAATTAAGCTGTACAGTAAGTGGAAAGAAAACCCTTGCCCGCCGGGCTTTTACCGCTATTTTTTAGCATCGACATTCGAAAAGTTACTAAAACAGTTGTTAACTCAAACGAAAAAGAGCGCGCGATTTTTTGTAACAACAATTAACGAATGGCGAACCGGGGATAAACATTTAATTGTCGCTAACATATTGGACAGGGTACCTTCATAATCCGCGCCGCCCAATAATCACTGCGCGATAAGTATAAAAAACAACCACTGCATTTTTTGCCGTAGCTTGTGGTATACTCCGCCGCCTTAACTTTCATCGTCGCGCTCATGCGCTGTTTTATAATGAGGAAAATAAATGAGCACACCTGAATTTGCCACTGCCGAGAATAACCAGGAACTGGCACAGGAAGTAAACTGCCTGAAGTCGCTGCTGACGCTTATGCTACAGGCGATGGGCCAGGCTGATGCTGGTCGTGTGATCATTAAAATGGAAAAACAGATCGCGCAGATGGAAGACCAGGCGGAATCCGCTGTTTTTGCCAATACGGTTAAGCAAATTAAACAAGCCTACCGCCAGTAACAAAAACGGCTGGATGCAAAGCATTCAGCCGTTTTCTCGTCTGACACGCAGAACGTGATATCAGTCAGATAAGCCCCGTCGCCGCGGCATAACACGCTATCTGGATCTTATTCGGTGCGTTGAATTTCTTCTGCATATTCTTTTGATGGAAATTGACGGTATTTTCCGAGATGGAGAGAATGATGGCGATTTCTGCCGACGTCTTCCCTTCTGCGGTCCACTTCAGAATTTCCCGCTCACGCTTGCTGAATTTCATTTCAGGCGGCATCACCGTCTCATGTTCAAAGCGTAACAGTGTGGTGAGCGCCATCTGGACGAGCATTTGTAAACGCAGCTCAACTTCTTCACTGGATATCGAGTGTGCCTGTAAGCTGGTACATGACACGGAGAGGAAACCGAGCGCATGATTTGGCATCATCAGACACTGCGTTATTCCCTTGCGTAATCCGTGGTCCCGCGCGCCGTCCCATAATTGCTGGGCATCCGTGAATAATTCATCCGTCCAGGGCAAATGTCCCTGAATGAAATTCTCCGGCTTCAGCACCGGGTCAATGGCGAAATAATTCTCGGACTGATATTGCGCCATCCATTGTTGCGGATAACTGGAATGGACGGAGGTTCGCGGGCGGGTAAATGGCACAGGGTGTCGAACACAAAGCGCATAATAATCGAATTCAAGCGCCTGCGTTTGTCGCTGAAGTTCCTGATATACCTCTTCGGCACAGGTCATTTCCTGAAACCGGAGGAAGCATTCCCGTCGCCAGGTGAAAAAGTCTATATCCCTCATACTTACTGAATGAAGCCTCTGATAAAGATAATCATTATTATGGTGAATATAACCTAACACATAAAGCATGATTATTTATATAAAATATCGGCCACAGGCAGATTATCTTTAATTTGGCGATGGCTTATCCACATCAGTCGGAATAAAAAAGCAACAGAACGGAGTTTAAGGGAGGATAATTTGCTCCAGAAGCGGCATCTGGAGCAAATTGAACGCTAAAATGCTACTGCATTAAGAATTTTTCAAGGAACTGACGGGTTCGGGGCTGCTGCGGATTGGCAAACAGCGCTTTAGCCGGCCCCTGCTCAACTATTCTCCCCTGATCCATGAAAATAGCCCGATCGGCAACGTCGCGAGCGAAGCTCATTTCATGCGTCACAATCACCATCGTGCGTTTCTCCTGCGCCAGCTGTCGGATCGTGTTCAGTACTTCCCCGACCAGCTCAGGATCGAGCGCGGACGTGGGTTCGTCAAACAGGATCACATCCGGGCGCATCGCCAGCGCGCGCGCAATGGCGACACGCTGCTGCTGCCCGCCAGATAAGCGACGCGGATAGCTCGTCTCCTTCCCTGCCAGCCCAACCTTCGCCAGCAGCTCGCGGGCGCGGACCGTCGCGTCTTCCTTAGGTTCCCCCTTGACGATGACCGGCCCTTCAATAATGTTTTCCAGCACCGTGCGGTGCGGAAAGAGATTAAAGCTCTGGAACACGAAGCCGACATGCTGGCGCAGGCGGCGAATCAGCCCTTTTTGCTGGCTGATGGGTTTCCCGGTATCAATGGTGATATCACCCACGCGGATCGTCCCGCCTTCGGGCTGCTCCAGTAAATTGATGCTGCGCAGCAGCGTGGTTTTGCCTGACCCGCTCGGGCCGATAATTGCTACCACTTCGCCCTGCTCAACCTCAAGATCAATGCCATGCAGCACCGTTTGTCCATGGAATTTTTTCACCAGGTTTTTGACGTCAATTGCACTCATTTTGGATCACGCTCCTGGCGGTTAAGCTGGTTTTCAAAATAGTTTTGCAGAGCGGACAGTACCGTCGCCATCACCCAGTAAATCAGCGAGGCCGCCAGATACATGGTAAACACTTCCAGCGTGCGCGAGGTGATCAGCTGCGCCTGACGGAACAGCTCCGGCACCTGAATGGTCGCCGCAAGCGAGGTGTCTTTCACCAGGCTGATAAAGCTGTTGCTCAGCGGCGGCAGCGCCACGCGCGCCGCCTGGGGCAGGATCGCCCGGCGCAGCGTCTGCCACGGGGTCATCCCGATACTGGCCGCCGCTTCCCACTGTCCTTTATCGATGGAGGAGATCGCCGCACGCAGCGTTTCAGAGGTGTACGCCGCGGTATTCAGCGACAGGCCAATCATCGCCGCCGGGATCGGATCCAGCTCAATACCAAACTGTGGCAGCCCGTAGTAAATCATAAACAGCTGGGCGATAAGCGGCGTTCCGCGGAACACGGAGATGTAAAACCGCGCCAGCCACCGCACCGGCCAGATGTTCGACATGCGCATCAGTGCCAGCACAAACCCGAGCACCAGCCCGAAGAACATCCCGCCGATACTGAGCTGTAAAGTAAACACCGCGCCCTTAAGCAAGAACGGCAGCGAATCAATAACCAGTTGAATACTTTCTTGCATTATTATTTTTCTACCTGATTTTTAGACATGAGGATGATAGGCAAACAGCGCAGGCGCCCCGCCAGTATGAACAAACAAAATGGGTCCTTCATCCTTAAAGCGCTTGCGGGCGATGCCGTCGATCAGGCCCGCCATTGCCTTGCCGGTATAGACCGGGTCAAGCAGAATACCTTCGAGACGGGCCAGCAGCTTAACCGCCTCCATCCCTTCATCATTGGGGGTGCCATAGCCCGGCGCGAAATAGTCATCCCACAGCAGTATTTCCGCCTTCGCCTGAAGCGCAAGCTGTTCAGCCACCGCCTGTTGCAGGGTGACGACTTTCGGCTTCTGTTCCGCAACGCTTCTGGAAACCGTCACGCCAATCAGCTCGACCTCCGGCATCAGTTGCTCAAGCCCGACCGCTAAACCAGCATGGGTCCCCGCACTGCCGGACGCCACCACCACCGAGGATAAACTCACCGCGCCTTCGCACTGCTGAGCGATTTCCAGCGCGCTCTCAACATAGCCGAGGGCACCCAGCGCATTCGAGCCGCCAACCGGGATCACGTACGGACGAAAACCCTGCGCTTCCAGACGCGTCGCCAGCTCGTCGAGCTGTGCAGCCGGGTCGGTCAACGCGTCGACCATTTCAACCTGCACGTTGAACAGATCCAGCAGCAAACGGTTACCGTTAGTCAGGTAATTCTCTGCCTGCGTCCCGATCGGGTTCTCCAGCAGGGCTACGCAGTGGAGTCCCAGCTTCGCCGCCACTGCCGCCGTCTGGCGAACGTGGTTAGACTGAATTGCCCCGGCGGTGATCAGCGTGTCCGCCCCCTCACGCAGAGCATCGGCGGCGAGAAACTCCAGCTTGCGCAGCTTATTTCCGCCCATCGCCATGGGCGTCACATCGTCACGCTTAATGAATATATCGCGCCCCAGGTAGTCAGAAAATCGCGGCAGATACTCCAGCGGCGTGGGTGCGCCGATAAATTCCAGACGGGGAAAGCGCGTTAAATTCTGTAGTGACATGGTTCCTCCGGTCACGCAAACAATTGTTATTTCATTATGCACGCAGACGCGCGAGAAATAAAAAAGGCGCTTTTAAAAGCGCCTTTTTTTGTCAGTCAGAGACTTATTTCGTCACGTCTGCACCAAACCACTTCTCAGAAAGCGCCTTCAGGCTGCCGTCTTTCTGCATCTCAGCAATGGCGCCATCGATGGCTTTCAGCAGATCCTCGTTACCTTTACGCACCGCCACGCCGGACTCCTGACGGGAGAACGCATCACCCGCGACAGCCAGGGTATTGTTGGTTTTCTTCACCAGATCCAGCGCTGCCAGGCGGTCAACCAGAATGGCGTCAATACGGCCTACGCGTAGATCCTGGTATTTCGTCGGGTCATCATCGTAGGTACGGATGTCCACGCCCTGCACGTTCTGCCGCAGCCACTCTTCGTAGTTGGTGCCCAGACCGACGCCGACTTTCTTACCTTTCAGGTCCGCTGCGGACTTGATGCTGCCTTCGTTACCTTTCTTCACCAGCGCCTGAATACCGGACACGGTGTACGGCGTGGAGAAGTCATACTTCTTCTTACGCTCGTCAGAAATGGTTACCTGGTTAATCACCACGTCAATACGTTTGGAATCCAGTGACGCCAGCATCCCGTCCCATTTGGTGGGTTTCAGGGAGGCTTTAACGCCGAGGTGTTTTGCCAGCTCCTGCGCAAACTCCACTTCAAAACCGGTCAGTTTACCGTCGTCGCCCTGGAAGCTGAACGGAGGATAGGTTCCTTCCAGCCCAACCAGCAGCGTGCCGCGCTCTTTAACTTTGTTGAGCAGATTCTCTGCCGCGAACGTTTTCACGCTCATCCCCGCGACCAGCGCAACGGCCATCATCCCCATCAGCGCCTGACGACCCAGAAGTGCTAATTTCATAAGTACCCCGATACAGTGGAATTTTTGAGTAGTGTAGAGAAATCGCCTGCAACGTCAAAGGCGGCTGCGCTACATCTTATTCTTTTTTAATATATATCAGAAGTTGTTCCGGCGCGGACTTTCTGCTTTATGACGCCCGGCATCTGGACTTTATATTGCGCGTACTTTCGCAGCGCGATGCGGTAATTATTGGTACTGGTGGCGGGCAACCAGGGTTCCAGATTTTCATCCAGGTATCCGGTCGTCAGCAGATCGCGGGAGATATTTTGCATGGTCAAATGCTGACCCAGGCGGCGCAGGCGAACCACGTATTCACGCACGGTGCCGTGACTCATCTCCGTTTGTTCAAACAGGAATTGCTTGAAGCCGATAATATCGAAGAAGTCGCTTTGCTCTTTGCAATGGAGATCGCCACAGAAACGGCAAAGCGCTACCCACTCTTTTTGCTCTTCAAGCCAGGCGGCTTCATCCATCAGCGTGTCGAGGCGGGAAATCGCAATCTTATTCACGATTTCACCGCGACGAACCAGCGTGATGCGGTCGAGTAATTTTTTACAGTGGGCGCAATGCGTCTGGCTGTGTTTAAAGTCTTTCAGGTAGCGGCTTAAAGGCCGTCTTTTAGATTGCTGCACCGTCATGATAACTCCTAGTTGTCAATACGTTGTGCGGCATTTCCAAGGCGAATGACTCACCTATAACTTACCCAGTTTTGTGCGCAGGCGTTTAATGGCCTGGCTGTGCAGCTGGCTCACCCGAGACTCGCCCACCTCCAGCACGGCGCCAATCTCTTTGAGATTGAGCTCTTCCTGGTAATAGAGGGTTAACACCAGTTGCTCACGTTCCGGTAAAGCTTCGATCGCTTCCATCACGCGCTGGCGTAAATTCCCTTCCAGTAAATGGTGTAACGGGTTTTCTTGCTGATGTTCATCCGTCACCAGCTCGATGCTATCGCCATGCTCTTCGCGCCACTCATCATAAGAGAAGAGTTGGCTGTTATTGGTATCGAGCAACATCTGGCGATACTCTTCAACAGGAATGCCCAGACGCTCCGCTACTTCGGTTTCCGTCGCGTTGCGCCCCAGCTCCTGTTCCAGCTGCCCCATCGCATGCGCCACTTCGCGCGCGTTGCGGCGAACGCTGCGCGGCACCCAGTCGCGGCTGCGCAGCTCGTCCAGCATCGCACCACGAATACGCTGCACTGCGTAAGTCGTAAATGCCGTTCCTTGCAGAGCGTCGTACCGGTCAACTGCATTCAATAACCCGATACCGCCCGCCTGTAGCAGATCGTCCAGTTCCACGCTCGCCGGCAAACGCACCTGGAGGCGCAATGCTTCGTGACGCACCAGCGGAACATAACGCTGCCACAGCGAGTGTTTATCCATTACACCTTCAGCGGTATAGAGTGAATTCACGATAAACAGCCCTGCGTTAGTTGAGTTATCGGCATGATTATCCGATTCTGGAGGGGTTTTAATCGGGTGAATAGTGGGTGAAATGAGGGGTTATTTGGGGGGTTACGCGTGAATGCGGACAGAAAAAACCCCGCCGAAGCGGGGTTTGAGCTTAAACAGGCGATTAGCCTTGCAGCAGAGACAGAACCTGCTGAGGAACCTGGTTAGCTTTGGACAGCACGGAGTTACCGGCCTGCTGAACGATCTGCGCTTTAGACATGTTGGACACTTCGGTCGCATAGTCGGCGTCCTGAATACGGGACTGCGCTTCAGACAGGTTGGTGGTGGTGTTGTTCAGGTTGGTTACGGCAGAGCTCAGACGGTTCTGAACCGCACCCAGTGAAGAACGGAATTTGTCTACGGACGCGATAGCTTTGTCCAGCAGAGCCAGTGGATCGTTGGTAGCAGTACCAGCGAAAGTTTTAGTTGCAGTAGTTGGAGGAACAGCAGTTGCATCATCACTCAACTGAATAGCAGTGTCGATATCAGTGTTACCAGTAGCACTATTGGCAACAACATCTGTACCATCGGTAGCACCAGCTAAGTAATCTTTACCCTGCACTGTAACATAACCTACCGCAGCACCATTACTGTTGGTTGTTACTTTGATTGCTTGTGCTGACTGCGTTGCTCCAGTAACACCGTTAGCTGGGTCAGTATACGTTACATCTGTTGTGTTAAGTGTTACGGTACCGTTTGCAGCGACGATGCTGAGTAGAAGTCATTACCTGACTGCACAACATATGAACCAGTAGCAGAACCATCAGCCTTCTGCACGTTGTGCAGAGAAAGGCCAGAAGTATCACTAACTCCAAGAGTTTTAGCGATAGCAGCTGCTGCTGTAGCATCTGCACCAAATTTAACAGCAATTGGTGCATCACCAGCAGCTGCGTCTGGAACTGTAGTGATAGCATCGCTAACCTTCAGCGCATTACCAGACACAGAATAACCTTTCAGACCCAGAGTAGAAGAGTCGATCTTCTGCAAGTCAATAGAAATAGTCTGGCCATCGTTTGCACCAACCTGAATCTTCATTGTGCCATCTTTCGCCAGCACGTTCACGCCGTTGAACTGAGTCTGACCGGATACGCGGTCGATTTCGTCCAGACGGGATTTGATTTCGTCCTGGATTGAAGACAGGTCAGAATCAGAGTTAGTACCGGTAGTTGCCTGAACGGTCAGTTCACGAACACGCTGAAGGTTGTTGTTGATTTCAGACAGAGCGCCTTCAGTGGTCTGCGCCAGAGAGATACCGTCGTTAGCGTTACGTGCAGCCTGAGTCAGGCCTTTGATGTTAGAGGTGAAGCGGTTAGCGATAGCCTGGCCCGCAGCGTCATCTTTCGCGCTGTTGATACGCAGACCAGAAGACAGACGCTCGATAGAAGAAGACAGAGCGGACTGGTTCTTGTTGATGTTGTTCTGAGTGATCAGCGAGAGGCTGTTGGTATTAATGACTTGTGCCATGATTTCGATTCCTGTTGTTCATCAAATCTGTTTGGTTAGATTTGGGTTTCCACCCTTCGGCTTCATCGCCGTCAAAAGTGTTATCGTCTGGTCTAAACCAACCTTTAGATATTTTTTCAGGATCGCGTTAATTTTTTTAGCCACGGAAAAGCTCTTCTCTATTACCGTTATTCCCGCCATTAAAAAAAAGAAATTAACCGTAAACTTTCCCCCATTGAGGCCGATAACCCCACTATTCGTTCTACGTGTCGATAGATTAAGGAATAAATATGGCAAGTATTTCATCATTGGGGATTGGTTCGGGTCTTAAGTTAGCAGACATTCTGGATAGTCTGACCACGGCCGAAAAAGCACAGCTGACGCCAATTTCCAAACAACAGACATCGTATACCGCCAAGCTGAGCGCTTACGGCACGTTGAAAAGTTCACTGGAAGCGTTTCAGACCGCCAACACCGCGCTGAATAAAGCCGACCTGTTTACAGCGACCAGCACGTCGAGCAGTACCACAGCATTCAGCGCCACCACTACCGGCAGCGCGATTGCCGGTAAATACACCATCAGCGTGTCGCAGCTGGCGCAGGCGCAAACCCTGACGACCAAAAATGCGCAGCCGGATACCAAAACGGCCATTGCCACGGCTGACAGCAAGATCACCTTTACCGCCGGTAACGGTAAAGATCCGGTGACCGTCGATATCAGCGCGGCAAACTCCTCGCTGACCGGCATTCGCGATGCGATTAACAAAGCTGACGCCGGCGTGACCGCCAGTATTATTAACGTCGGTAATGGTCAGTACCGTCTGTCCATCACCTCCACCGAAACCGGGGCGGACAACGCGGTCAGCATCAGCGTGAGCGGCGACAGCGCCCTGCAATCCTTTATGGGTTACAACGGCGCCAGCACCGACGCCAGCAACGGCATGACAGAAAGCGTCACCGCGCAGAACGCGAAGCTGAAGGTGAATAACGTTGATATCGAAAACAGCAGCAACACCATTAGCGATGCGCTGGAAGATATCACCCTGAACCTGAACGATGTCACCACCGGTAACCAGACGCTGACGATCGCTAAAGATACATCGAAAGCGGAAACGGCGATGAAAGCCTGGGTGGATGCCTACAACACCCTTCAGGACAGCTTTGCATCATTAACCAAATATACGGCGGTTGATGCGGGTACAGATGCGCAGGATTCCAGCAACGGTGCCCTGCTCGGAGACAGTACGCTGCGTACTATCCAGACGCAGCTGAAAACCATGCTGGGCAACTCCGTCGGCGGAACCGCCTATAAAACGCTGTCTCAGGTCGGCATTACCTCCGATCCAAGTACGGGTAAGCTGGAGCTGGACAGCGACAAGCTGAAAAAAGCGCTGACGGATAACCCGTCTGCGGTGAAAGATTTGGTTGTGGGTGACGGTAAAACCACCGGGATCACTACCACCATGGCCACCCATCTGACTGACTGGCTTTCCAGTAAAGGCATTATCCAGGCGGCCAAAGATGGCGTCAGCAAAACGCTGAACAAGTTAACGGATCAATATAACGCCGTGAGCGAACGTATTGACGCGAGAGTGGCGCAGTACAAAGCCCAGTTTACCCAGCTGGACGTACTGATGACCTCGCTGAACAACACCAGCAGCTACCTGACGCAGCAGTTCGAAAATACGTCCAGCAACAAGTAGTAAACGCTAATCAGACCCGAGGGGGATAACATGTACGGCGCAAAAGGCACGCAAGCCTACGCAAAGATAGAAGTTGAAAGCGCGGTGATGAGCGCCAGCCAGCAGCAGCTGGTTATCATGCTATTTGATGGAGCCCTCAGCGCGCTGGTACGCGCGCGTCTGTTCCTGGCAGACGGTAATATCCCGGCAAAAGGGCTGGCGCTCTCAAAAGCCATCAACATTATCGAAAACGGGCTGAAGGTTGGCCTGGTGGAAAATAACGGTGATGAGCTCACGCAAAACCTGATTGCCCTTTATGCCTATATGGTACGTCGCCTCCTGCACGCCAACGTGAATAACGACGCCAGCGCCATCGAAGAGGTGGAAAACTTGCTGCGCAATATCGCTGACGGGTGGAAGGAGGTTGCCGGTACGCCACAACTGATGCAGGACGCCGTCTAATGAGTAACGCACCGCAACTTTATGCCCTTTATCAGCAACTCCTTGAGCAGAGCCAGTTGATGTTGCGACTGGCCCGGCAGGGACTATGGGATGATCTGATCATCTGTGAAACCGACTATGTTAATGCGGTGCACTCACTGGCTCGTCTCACTCAGGAAAGTGAACCTTCGATGCAGATTCAGGAGCAGCTTCGCCCGACGCTGCGGGTGATCCTGGACAACGAAGGCCAGGTAAAAACGTTGCTGCAAGCCAGAATGGATGAACTGGCGAAGCTGGTTGGGCAATCCTCCATCCAGAAAACCGTTCTCTCCACCTACGGTAACCAGGGCGGTCATGTCCTGGTTCCGCAAAGTAATAGCGATATTAATTAGCCATTTAACTGGCGTTCGAGCGTTAACCGTTTCGTTCGCCAGGCATTTCTGCCAAACCTGCTCCATACTTGAGTTTCGCGACCTCATGGAGATGGTGCATGCGCAACCCAACACTTTTACAATGTTTTCACTGGTACTACCCCACCGGCGGTGAACTGTGGCGAGAAGTCACGGCATTAGCCCCCAACCTGAACGAAATCGGCATCAATATGGTCTGGTTACCGCCGGCATACAAAGGGGCATCCGGCGGCTATTCCGTCGGGTATGACTCTTATGACCTTTTCGACCTCGGTGAGTTTGACCAGAAAGGCAGCGTCGCCACCAAATACGGCGATAAAGCCCAGCTGCTGGAGGCCATCAACGCCTTAAAAAGCAACCAGATTGCGGTGCTTCTGGACGTGGTGGTCAACCATAAAATGGGGGCCGATGAAAAGGAACCCGTCCGCGTGCAGCGCGTGGATGCTCAGGATCGCACCCAAATCAGCGATGAGATCATCGAATGCGAAGCCTGGACGCGTTACACCTTCCCCGTTCGGGCCGGGCAGTATTCGCAGTTCATCTGGGATTACAAATGCTTCAGCGGTATCGACCACATTGAAAACCCCAATGAGGACGGTATCTTCAAAATCGTGAACGACTACACCGGCGAAGGCTGGAACGATCAGGTCGACGACGAGATGGGCAATTTCGATTACCTGATGGGTGAAAACATTGATTTTCGCAACCACGCGGTGACGGAGGAGATCAAATACTGGGCGCGCTGGGTGATGGAGCAAACCCACTGCGACGGCTTCCGCCTGGACGCGGTAAAACACATCCCGGCCTGGTTCTACAAAGAGTGGATTGAGCACGTCCAGGAGGTGGCCCCGCAGCCGCTGTTTATCGTGGCGGAATACTGGTCTCACGAAGTGGATAAATTGCAGCACTACATCAATCAGGTGGACGGTAAAACCATGCTGTTTGATGCGCCGCTGCAAATGAAATTTCACGAAGCGTCACGCCAGGGACGCGACTACGATATGAGCCAGATTTTCACCGGTACGCTGGTGGAAGCCGATCCGTTCCATGCCGTGACGCTGGTTGCCAACCACGACACCCAACCCTTGCAGGCGCTGGAAGCCCCGGTTGAAGCCTGGTTCAAACCGCTGGCCTACGCGCTCATCCTGCTGCGTGAAAACGGCGTGCCGAGCGTATTCTACCCGGATCTTTTTGGCGCCAGCTATGACGACACCGGCGGGGATGGCGAGACGTATCACATCGATATGCCGGTGATTGAACAGCTCCACGAGCTGATCCTCGCCCGGCAGCGTTTTGCCCACGGCGTGCAGACGCTGTTTTTCGATCATCCAAACTGCATTGCGTTCAGCCGCAGCGGGACTGAGGAGCACCCGGGCTGTGTGGTGGTGCTGTCGAATGGTGATGACGGCGAGAAGACCATCTGCCTCGGGGAGAATTACGGCAATAAGACCTGGCGTGATTTTTTAGGCAACCGCGAGGAAACCGTGACCACGGCGGCGGATGGCGAAGGGACGTTCTTCTGTAACGGGGGAAGCGTCAGCGTCTGGGTGATTGAGGACGCGCTGTAGTGCTGGGAAAGTGCGGCCTGATGCCCTCACCCCGACCCTCTCCCACCGGGAGAGGGAGCAAACCCTAAAAACGGCAATATGATTGCCGTTTTGCTTTTACCGCTACGGAAGCTTACTCTCCAGCGGATTCTTGCTCAGGTAATCTGCGCATTCCACCGTTGGACGGTCAACCTTGTACAGTTCCATACCGTCATACTCCAGCGCCGCCCCATCACGCTCCAGCGGATAGACATCCAGCTTACGGGTCACGTTGTAATAATCATCTGAACGCAGCATGATCTTACCCGGCACCGCGATAACGCGCTGCCACTGACGGCAATCCAGCGTATCCCCCTCTGGCGTCACCACCAGCGTGGCGATCGCTTCCGGGCTCACCATCGCGCTCTGCGGCCCTTTCGACTGCCAGTAACCTGCCAGTTGCGAAGGTACCGGGTGCTTAATCACTTCCTGATAGTTATCTACCTGAACACATCCCGCTAACGTCAGCATCGCAGCCACAATTGCTACTTTTTTCATCATCTTTCCTGCATGCGAAGAAAAAAATATTGTGGCATTAAAGCCATCAGGCTGCCAGCGTAAGATTGGAAGGTTTACACCTGCATCGACATCACGTCCTGGTATGCCGACACCAGCTTGTTACGCACCTGCAACCCCATCTGCAATGACACCGACGCTTTTTGCAGATCGGCCATCACATCGTTGAGCGCCACGCCGGGTTCGCCAAGGGTAAATCTCTCAGCCTGGGTACGGGCCGCGTTTTGCTTGTCGCTGATCCGGTCCAGCGCCGCATGCAGTTGACCGGCGAAGCTAACGCCCGGCGGCTGGTCAGCCACGCTCTGATTACGGGCGGTCATCGCCGTTGCCTGTAACTGACTGAGTACCCCTTCAATGCCCTGTATAGCCATGACTCTCCCCTGGATGGTTTTTTACGAGGTCAAGACTAACAGCTTGTCAATAAGATAATGGCGGTAAATAGCGTTAAAAAACCAGGTTATTTGACGCATAGAAAATCCCGAATCATCAAATAATGGCAGGGCCATCAGTATGGAACTTTTGTCGTGTTTGCCGACCCGGGAGTCAGTTTTGTTTCTCTACACGAATAACGTAAACCACCAGGATTTAAGAGGTGCGCAATGAGTGCGACAGCAGCATCGACAGCGCCACAGAATAAATCACTCGAGTGGATGAACCGCCTTCGCGCCAACCCTAAGATCCCGTTGATTGTGGCAGGCGCTGCCGCCATTGCGATCGTTGTCGCGATGGTCTTATGGGCAAAAAGCCCGGATTACCGCACGCTCTACAGCAACCTTTCCGACCAGGATGGCGGTGCCATCGTCACCCAGTTAACCCAGATGAACATCCCGTATCGCTTTGCCGATAACGGTGGTGCGCTTGAAGTACCGGCAGATAAAGTGCACGAGCTTCGCCTGCGTCTCGCCCAGCAGGGGCTGCCAAAAGGCGGCGCGGTTGGGTTTGAGCTGCTGGATCAGGAAAAATTCGGCATCAGTCAGTTCAGCGAGCAGGTTAACTATCAGCGCGCACTGGAAGGTGAGCTGGCCCGTACGATTGAAACCTTAGGCCCGGTGAAAAGTGCCCGCGTGCACCTGGCGATGCCTAAGCCGTCCCTGTTTGTCCGTGAACAAAAGTCCCCTTCGGCCTCTGTGACCGTTAACCTCGAACCTGGCCGTGCGCTGGATGAAGGTCAGATCAGCGCCGTCACGCACCTGGTCTCCAGTGCGGTGGCCGGCCTGCCGCCGGGTAACGTTACGCTTGTCGATCAGAGTGGTCATCTGCTGACGCAGTCCAACACCGCCGGGCGCGATCTCAACGACGCCCAGCTGAAATACGCCGCCGACGTGGAAGGCCGTCTCCAGCGTCGCATTGAAGCGATTCTGGGCCCGGTGGTCGGCAGCAGCAATGTGCACGCGCAGGTCACGGCGCAGATTGATTTCTCGAATAAAGAACAGACCGAAGAGCAGTACGCTCCGAACGGGGATGCCTCCCGCGCCGTGTTACGCTCGCGTCAAATCAATGAGACGGAACAGGTCGGCGGCCAGTATCCTGGCGGTGTGCCGGGCGCACTCTCTAACCAGCCTGCGCCTGCCAACGCCGCGCCAATCTCCACCCCGCCGGCAAACCCGCAGAACGGTCAGCAAACGAATCAGCAGACGACCTCGACCGCGAACAGTACCGGCCCGCGTAACAGCAGCCGTAACGAAACGACCAACTACGAAGTCGACCGGACTATCCGCCATACCAAACTGAACACGGGCGATATTCAGCGTCTCTCTGTTGCCGTGGTGGTGAACTACAAAACGCTGCCGGACGGTAAACCGCTGCCGCTCACGGCGGAGCAGATGAAGCAGATCGAAGATTTAACCCGCGAAGCGATGGGCTTCTCTGAAAAACGTGGCGATACCCTCAACGTTGTGAACTCACCGTTCAACCCGGTGGATGAGACCGGTGGCGAACTGCCGTTCTGGCAACAGCAGGCGTTCTTCGATCAGCTGATGTCCGCAGGCCGCTGGCTGCTGGTGCTGATTGTCGCGTGGCTGCTGTGGCGTAAGGGCGTTCGTCCTCAGCTACAGCGCCGTGCTGAAGCCGAGAAAGCCGCGCTGGAACAGAAGAACGCGCGTCCGGACGAGGAAGAAGCGGTTGAAGTTCGTCTCAGCAAAGATGAACAGATGCAGCAGCGCCGTGCTAACCAGCGTATGGGCGCAGAGGTGATGAGCCAGCGCATTCGCGAAATGTCAGATAACGATCCGCGCGTCGTCGCGCTGGTCATCCGCGGTTGGATGGGTAACGAACATGAGTAATACGCTTACAGGCACCGATAAAAGCGTCATCCTGCTGATGACCATTGGCGAAGATCGCGCGGCGGAAGTGTTTAAACACCTCTCCCAGCGAGAAGTGCAGATCCTCAGCGCGGCGATGGCCAACGTGCGCCAGATCTCCAACAAGCAGCTGACAGAAGTGCTGGCGGAGTTTGAGCAGGAAGCCGAGCAGTTTGCCGCGCTCAACGTCAACGCCAACGAATACCTGCGCTCCGTGCTGGTTAAGGCGCTCGGCGAAGAGCGCGCCGCCAGCCTGCTGGAAGATATTCTCGAAACGCGCGACACCGCCAGCGGGATCGAAACGCTCAACTTTATGGAGCCGCAAAGCGCCGCCGATCTTATTCGCGACGAGCACCCGCAGATTATCGCCACCATTCTGGTCCACCTCAAACGGGGTCAGGCAGCCGATATTCTGGCGCTGTTCGACGAGCGCCTGCGCCACGACGTGATGCTGCGTATCGCCACCTTCGGCGGCGTCCAGCCAGCCGCGCTGGCGGAGCTGACCGAAGTGCTGAACAACCTGCTCGACGGCCAGAACCTCAAGCGCAGCAAAATGGGTGGCGTGAGAACGGCAGCGGAAATCATCAACCTGATGAAAACGCAGCAGGAAGAGGCGGTTATTACGGCGGTACGCGAGTTCGACGGCGAGCTGGCGCAGAAAATTATCGACGAGATGTTCCTGTTCGAAAACCTGGTCGAAGTGGACGATCGCAGCATCCAGCGCCTGCTCCAGGAGGTGGACTCCGAATCGCTGCTTATCGCCCTCAAAGGCGCCGAGCAGCCGCTGCGCGAGAAGTTCCTGCGCAACATGTCCCAGCGTGCGGCCGATATCCTGCGCGACGACCTGGCCAACCGTGGCCCGGTGCGTCTGTCTCAGGTGGAAAACGAACAGAAGGCGATCCTGCTTATTGTTCGTCGTCTGGCAGAAACCGGCGAGATGGTGATTGGCAGCGGAGACGACACCTATGTCTGATGAACTGTCGTGGAAGCGCTGGACGCCTGACGACCTCTCCCCTCCCACCGCAGAGTTCACCCCTGCCGTTGTGTCGTCCGACGAGGGCGACGCCGGGGCGGGCATCCTCGAGCTGAGTGAAGAGGAACAGCGCGCCCAGATGCTGGCCCAGATGCAAATGCAGGCGCACGAGCAGGGCTTCAACGCCGGGATGAACGAAGGCCGTCAGACCGGGCACGCACAGGGTTATCAGGAAGGGCTGGCGAAAGGTTTAGAGCAGGGCATCGAGCAGGCGCGCCAGCAGCAGGCGCCGCTGCATGCCCGCATGCAGCAGCTGGTGAGCGAGTTTCAGCACACGCTGGATGCGCTCGACAGCGTGATTGCCTCGCGCCTGATGCAGATGGCGCTGGAGGCGGCCCGTCAGGTGATCGGCCAGACGCCGGTAGTGGATAACGCCGCGCTGATTAAGCAGATCCAGGCCCTGCTCCAGCAGGAGCCGCTGTTCAGCGGCAAACCGCAGCTGCGCGTTCATCCTGATGATTTGCAGCGCGTGGAAGAGAGCCTCGGCGCGACGCTGAGCCTGCACGGCTGGCGGCTGCGCGGCGATCCGTCGCTCCATCACGGAGGCTGTAAGGTCTCGGCGGATGAGGGCGATCTGGATGCCAGCGTCGCGACCCGCTGGCAGGAACTGTGCCGCCTGGCGGCACCGGGAGTCATCTGATGACCGCTCGCCTTACGCGCTGGCTTAACACGCTCGATAATTTTGAAACGAAGATGGCGCAGCTGCCATCCGTTCGTCGTTATGGACGCCTGACGCGCGCCACCGGTCTGGTCCTGGAAGCCACTGGGCTGCAACTTCCGCTCGGCGCCACCTGCGTGATTGAGCGTCAGGACGGGGGGGAGACGCATGAAGTGGAAAGCGAAGTGGTCGGGTTCAACGGTCAGCGCCTGTTTCTGATGCCCCTTGAAGAAGTGGAAGGGATTTTGCCCGGCGCCCGCGTCTACGCGAAAAACATCAGCGGTGACGGCCTGCAAAGCGGCAAACAGCTCCCGCTCGGTCCGGCGCTGCTGGGCCGCGTGCTGGACGGAAGCGGCAAACCGCTCGATGGCCTGCCCTCCCCTGATACCACCGAAACCGGCGCGCTGATCACCCAACCCTTCAACCCGCTGCAACGCACGCCAATCGAGCACGTACTGGATACCGGCGTGCGGCCGATTAACGCCCTGCTCACCGTGGGACGCGGCCAGCGTATGGGGCTGTTTGCCGGCTCCGGCGTGGGTAAATCGGTCCTGCTCGGCATGATGGCGCGTTATACCCAGGCGGACGTTATCGTGGTAGGCCTGATTGGTGAGCGTGGTCGCGAAGTCAAAGATTTCATCGAAAACATTCTGGGTGCGGAGGGCCGCGCCCGCTCGGTGGTGATCGCCGCGCCTGCGGACGTGTCGCCGCTGCTGCGTATGCAGGGTGCCGCCTACGCCACGCGTATTGCGGAAGATTTCCGCGACCGGGGCCAGCACGTGCTGCTGATTATGGACTCCCTGACCCGCTACGCGATGGCGCAGCGTGAGATTGCGCTGGCCATCGGCGAGCCGCCCGCGACCAAAGGCTACCCGCCGTCGGTCTTCGCCAAGCTCCCGGCGTTGGTTGAGCGCGCGGGGAACGGCATCAGCGGCGGCGGCTCCATCACCGCGTTCTATACGGTACTGACCGAAGGCGATGACCAGCAGGACCCGATTGCCGACTCCGCGCGAGCGATCCTCGACGGCCATATCGTGCTGTCGCGCCGTCTGGCCGAAGCCGGGCACTATCCGGCAATTGATATTGAAGCCTCGATCAGCCGTGCGATGACGGCCTTGATCACCGAGCAACACTACGCCCGCGTGCGTAACTTCAAACAACTGCTCTCCAGCTTCCAGCGCAACCGCGATCTGGTAAGCGTCGGGGCGTACGCCAAAGGCAGCGACCCGATGCTCGATAAAGCGATTGCCCTGTGGCCGCAGCTGGAGGCATTTCTGCAACAGGGTATTTTTGAACGCGCCGACTGGGAAGATTCCCTCCAGGCACTGGAGCTGATTTTCCCGCAGGTGTAACACAGGTGGAGGGCGAAGGTCATGGCGCAGAACAGCGCGTTATCAACGCTGAAAGATCTGGCTGAAAAAGAAGTTGATGATGCCGCATTGCAGCTTGGCGCAATGCGACGCGGGTGCCAGCAGGCTGAAGAACAGTTGAAGATGTTAATCGACTATCAGCATGAATATCGCACCAACCTTAACACCGACATGGCGCAGGGCATTGGTAGCCAGCGCTGGATTAACTATCAGCAGTTTATCCAGACGCTGGAAAAGGCGATTGAGCAGCATCGCCAGCAGCTCAACCAGTGGACGCAAAAAGTCGATACCGCGCTGAATTTCTGGCGCGAGAAAAAACAGCGGTTGCAGGCCTGGCAAACCTTACAGGACCGGCAGATTGCAGCCTCGACCCTGGCGGAAAACCGTCTGGATCAGAAAAAAATGGATGAGTTTGCCCAGCGCGCATCAATGAGGAAACCAGAATGATCACACTGCAACAACTGCTAATGACCGACAGCGACCCGTCCGGCGGCACGCTGACCGGGAAAGGCGCTGAGGGCGCGCAAGATTTTCTCTCTCTGCTGGCGGGCGCGCTGACCGAGACCACCGGCAAAGGCAAAGATGCCCCGCTGACGCTGGCGGATCTGAAAGCGGCGGGCAACAAGCTGTCGACAGCGGCAAAGGAAAAAAACGGTGATACCACGCTCCAGGCCAAAATCGCCGAACTGCTCTCCCGTCAGGAGACCCTGACTGGTGAAGATACCGCCGTCTCCCTGCAAAGCCTCGTCTCCGGCCTGAAACCCGCCGCGAATACGGATGCGCTGAAGGCGCTGACCCAGCCGGAGGCGAAAACAAACAGCGAGACCACGACTGAAGAAGAGGAGCTGGCCGGGTTAAGCGCGCTGATGGCGATGTTACCGCACCAGCAGACCACCATCCCGGTAGCGACGCAGCCTGCGAGCACCGGGGAGATCGCCCCCCGTGCCGCCCTCCCCTCTGCGCTAGCCCAGACGGACAACGGCCAGCATCAGCCGCTTAGCCATGCGTTAACGGGTCAGGAAAAAATGCCGGTTCAGGACAGCGACACATCGCTGCCCGCCACGGCAGCCGTTACGCCAGCCGTCGCCGCCGTCGCAGAGAAGCAGGACGTAGCGAGCGCGGCGTCGTCTGCCGCCAGCCCAACCGCGACGCTGGCGCCGATCGTCAGTCACCTGGCGCCTTCACAGCCTGCCGCTACCGTTGCGACAGCGCCGGTGTTAAGCCAGCCGCTGGGCACGCACGAATGGCAGCAGAATCTGAGCCAGCACATCACCCTGTTCACAAAGCAGGGACAGCAGACCGCAGAGCTGCGTCTGCACCCGGAGGATCTGGGTCAGGTGCAAATTTCGCTTAAGCTGGATGACAACCAGGCGCAGTTGCAGATGGTTTCGCCCCACAGCCACGTCCGCGCGGCGCTGGAAGCGGCCCTGCCGATCCTGCGCACGCAGCTTGCGGAAAACGGCATTCAGCTTTCCCAAAGCAGCGTCAGCAGCGAGGGCTTTGCCGGGCAACAGCAGTCCTCATCCGGGCAGCAACAGCACGCTTCGCGTTCCGGCCAGCATGGTGGGTTTAACGATGAGAGCGAAGAGTTATTGCCTGCCCCTGCCGCCCTGCAATCCGCCGCGCGCGGCAGCCGTGCCGTAGACATCTTTGCCTAAACGCCAGAGGTAACGTGATTATCCCCGTCTTTTCCACGCTTTGACCTAAGCCGGACACGGGATAATCACCGTATTAAGCTGTACCGAAACAGGAAGCTCGTATCAGATGACAGACTCCGCTATCACCAAAAAAAGCAAGCGTTCCATCTGGATCCCGCTGCTGGTGTTGATTACCCTCGCGGCCTGCGCCACCGCAGGCTACAGTTACTGGCGTATGCAGCAGGAACCCTCCAGCGCGGCCGCCAAAGCTGAAGCGCCGCCTCCACCGGCGCCGGTCTTCTACCCGCTGGATACGTTCACCGTGAACCTGGGCGATGCGGATCGCGTGCTTTACGTGGGTATTACGCTGCGTCTGAAAGATGAAGCGACCCGTGCACGCCTGAACGACTACCTGCCAGAAGTGCGTAGCCGTCTGCTGCTGCTGTTTTCTCGTCAGGATGCCTCCGCGCTCGCCACCGATGTGGGCAAGCAAAAGCTGGTCGATGCCATTAAACAGACGCTGGCGACCCCGCTGGTAAACGGCCAACCTAAGCAGGAAGTCACTGACGTTCTGTATACAGCCTTCATTCTGCGGTAACGACATGGGCGACAGTATTCTTTCTCAGGCAGAAATCGATGCGCTGCTCAACGGCGACAGCGATAAAAGTGACGAACCGAAGCCGGGTCTGACCGGCGACGATAATATTCGTCCCTACGATCCCAATACCCAGCGTCGCGTGGTGCGCGAGCGTTTACAGGCGCTGGAGATCATCAACGAACGTTTCGCACGTCAATTCCGTATGGGGCTGTTTAACCTGCTGCGTCGTAGCCCGGATATTACCGTCGGTGCGATCCGCATTCAGCCGTATCATGAGTTTGCCCGCAACCTGCCGGTGCCAACCAACCTTAACCTGATCCATCTGAAACCGCTGCGCGGTACCGGCCTGGTTGTGTTCTCGCCAAGCCTGGTGTTCATCGCGGTGGATAACCTGTTCGGTGGCGATGGCCGTTTCCCGACCAAAGTGGAAGGCCGCGAGTTTACCCATACCGAACAGCGCGTGATTAACCGCATGCTGAAGCTGGCGCTGGAATCCTACAGTGACGCGTGGAAAGCGATTAACCCGCTGGAAGTGGAGTACGTGCGTTCCGAGATGCAGGTGAAGTTTACCAACATCACCACCTCCCCGAATGACATCGTCGTGAACACCCCGTTCCACGTCGAGATCGGCAACCTGACGGGCGAGTTCAACATCTGCCTGCCGTTCAGCATGATTGAACCGCTGCGCGAACTGCTGGTGAACCCGCCGCTGGAGAACTCACGTCACGAAGATCAGAACTGGCGTGAAAACCTGGTGCGTCAGGTGCAGCATTCGCAGCTGGAGCTGGTGGCCAACTTCGCCGACATCTCCATGCGGTTATCGCAGATCCTGAAATTACAACCCGGCGACGTTTTGCCGATAGATAAACCTGACCGCATTATTGCCCATGTGGATGGCGTACCCGTGCTGACAAGCCAGTACGGCACGATTAACGGCCAGTATGCGTTACGCGTTGAGCACTTGATCAACCCGATTTTGAATTCGCTGAATGAGGAACAGCCCAAATGAGTGACATGAACAATCCGTCCGATGAAAACAGCGGAGCACTGGACGATCTGTGGGCTGACGCGTTAAACGAGCAGAAAACGACGCCGACGAAAAGCGCGGCAGACGCGGTCTTTCAGCAGTTAGGCGGCGGCGACGTCAGCGGCACGTTGCAGGACATCGACCTGATTATGGACATTCCGGTCAAGCTGACCGTTGAGCTAGGTCGCACCCGCATGACCATTAAAGAGCTGCTGCGCCTGACGCAGGGTTCCGTGGTGGCGCTTGACGGTTTAGCGGGTGAGCCGCTGGATATTCTGATCAACGGCTACCTGATTGCACAGGGCGAAGTAGTGGTGGTGGCCGATAAATACGGCGTACGTATCACCGACATCATTACCCCTTCCGAACGCATGCGTCGTCTGAGTCGTTAAGTATGAAAACCCAGGCAACACTGTCCGCGCCCTCCGCCGTACCCGGCTCACCGCTGCTCCAGGTGAGCGGCGCGCTGTTCGGTATTATTGCCTTTATCCTTATCGCCGCCTGGCTGGCAAAGCGTTTCGGTCTGGCGGGGAAAACGGCCGGTACCCGCGGGTTGAAGGTCAGCGCCAGCACCCCGCTAGGACCGCGCGAGCGCGTGGTCATTGTGGAGGTGGAAGATGCACGACTGGTGCTGGGCGTGACCGCCTCCAGCATTAACGTCCTTCACACGCTCCCCCCTGCGCCTGTCACGGTGGAGGCTAACGCCCAGGCCCCTGCGGATTTCCAGTCCGTAATGAAGAGTTTGCTCAAGCGTCCCGGGAGATCCTGATGCGCCGTTTGTTATTCCTTACGCTGACAGGCCTGGGCCTGTTCGCGCCCTCTGTGTATGCGCAACTGCCGGGGCTGGTTTCCACGCCGCTGGCGAACGGTGGACAAAGCTGGTCCCTGTCCGTGCAGACGCTGGTATTCATCACCTCGCTGACCTTTATCCCGGCGATCCTGCTAATGATGACCAGCTTCACCCGCATCATCATTGTGTTTGGCCTGCTGCGCAACGCGCTCGGCACGCCGTCCGCGCCGCCCAATCAGGTACTGCTGGGTTTAGCCCTGTTCCTGACCTTTTTCATTATGTCGCCGGTGATCGACAAGATTTACACCGAGGCCTACCAGCCGTTCAGCGAAGATAAAATTTCCATGCAGGTTGCCCTGGAAAAGGGCGCGCAGCCATTACGTGAATTTATGCTTCGCCAGACGCGCGAAGCGGATCTGGCCCTGTTTGCCCGTCTCGCTAACACCGGTGAGTTACAGGGGCCGGAAGCGGTGCCGATGCGTATTCTGCTCCCGGCGTATGTGACCAGTGAGCTGAAAACGGCGTTCCAGATTGGCTTCACCATTTTCATTCCGTTCCTGATTATTGACCTGGTGATCGCCAGCGTCCTGATGGCGCTCGGGATGATGATGGTCCCGCCCGCAACCATTGCCTTGCCCTTTAAGATCATGCTGTTCGTGCTGGTCGACGGCTGGCAGCTGCTGGTCAGCTCGCTGGCGCAGAGTTTCTACAGTTGAGGAGCGCGCAATGACGCCTGAGTCGGTCATGATGATGGGCACGGAGGCGATGAAAGTCGCGATTGCCGTCGCCGCGCCCCTGCTGCTGGTTGCGCTGGTCACCGGTCTGATTATCAGTATTCTCCAGGCCGCCACGCAGATTAACGAAATGACCCTGTCGTTCATCCCGAAGATCATTGCCGTCTTCGTGGCGATTATCGTTGCCGGGCCATGGATGCTCAATTTGCTGCTGGACTATATGCGCAACCTGTTCACCAATCTGCCTTACATCATCGGCTGACGGACGATGCTGCATTTCACCAGCGATCAGTTTGTTCAGTGGCTCGGGATCTATTTCTGGCCGATGCTGCGCATCATGGCGCTGATCTCCACCGCCCCCATACTCAGTGAAAAGTCGGTGCCTAAACGCGTCAAAATTGGGCTGGGCATGGTTATCACGATTATCGTTGCCCCTACCCTGCCAGCGGTGGATATCCCGATCTTTTCCCCGAATGCGATCTGGATTGCCCTGCAACAGGTGATGATTGGCGTGGCGGTCGGGTTTACGATGCAGCTCGCCTTCGCCGCGGTACGAACGGCGGGTGAACTTATCGGTTTGCAGATGGGCCTGTCTTTCGCGACGTTCGTTGACCCGGGCAGCCATCTGAATATGCCCGTGCTGGCGCGTATTATCGACCTGCTGGCGATGCTGTTGTTTCTCTCGTTCAACGGCCACCTGTGGCTCATCTCGATGCTGGTGGACACCTTCCACACGCTGCCGATTGGCGACAACCCGGTAAACAGCAACGCGTTTCTGGCGCTGGTGCGGGCTGCCGGGCTGATCTTCCTCAACGGGCTGATGCTGGCGCTGCCGATCATTACCCTGCTGCTCACCGTTAACCTCGCATTAGGTTTACTCAACCGAATGGCTCCGCAGCTGTCGGTATTCGTCATCGGCTTTCCGGTGACTTTGACGGTTGGCCTTTTATTAATGTCATTATTGATGCCACTTATCGCCCCCTTCTGCGAGCATTTATTCAGCGAGATATTCAATCTGTTAGCGGATATTGTCAGCGAACTTCCACGCAAATAATAACCCGCAGTGTTTGCAATGTCTTTCTGAGGATATTCCTAAAAATAATCTCGAAAAACATCTACCAGGATATATCTGACGCGGTTTAAATGTTTCTAACCACCTCACAATACTTAATATTTACTTTACTTTAAGATGATTCCTGGCAAATTATACGTAACTTTACGGGATAGTGAGTTCGCCTGAAAGTCTTTGTCATGCTCACAGGTTTTATGAGATTTTTTCCATCCCGTATGGCTGTTTATGAGCTCTCAGGCAGGTGGTGAATTATCGTTACGCATTGAGTGAGGGTATGCCATGTCAACGATCATTATGGATTTATGCAGCTACACCCGGCTAGGGTTAACCGGGTACTTAGCAAGCAGAGGGGTAAGAAAGAGAGACATCAACGATGCACACACCGTTGAAGAACTCGCAGCCGCTTGTGACGCCCACAAGCCCGGCGTGGTGTTTATTAATGAGGACTGTTTCATTCACGACCCCGCTAACAGTCAGCACATTAAGCAGATCATTAATCAGCATCCTAAGACCCTGTTTATTGTTTTTATGGCGATCGCCAATATTCATTTCGATGAGTATTTGTTGGTGCGTAAAAACTTATTAATCAGTTCGAAATCGATTAAACCAGAGTCGCTTGATGATATCCTGGGCGATTATTTGAATAAAGAAGTTAAGAATGTAGGGGCGGTTAACTTACCCACCCTATCATTAAGCAGAACTGAATCAAGTATGCTAAGAATGTGGATGGCTGGACAAGGGACAATTCAGATCTCAGACCAGATGAATATCAAGGCAAAAACAGTATCGTCACACAAAGGAAATATTAAAAGGAAAATTAAAACGCATAATAAGCAAGTCATATACCATGTCGTACGCCTGACAGATAATGTGACGAATGGGATTTTCGTTAATATGCGCTAATTTGCACGGCCATGTTGTACCCTACCTTGATCTCTGGCCTGGCCAGAGATTTTGCTTTTCAGTAGCCGGAGCCGGGGAGAAGACGCCCCCGACGCCGCCCTATTCCGCCGTTTCCACAAAGATCCCATCCGGGTGCCCCAGTTCGTTGAAGAACCAGATGCCGAGCGGGTAATCTTCCAGCGACACCAGATACATTGTGCCTTCATTAAACTCTTCTATAGCCAGCACCACGCCCGGGCGGCGCGGCCCACCGTCCGTTTTGACGGTTACCCGATCGTTGACCTTCATACATTCCTCCTGTGGTTTTGAGCCAGTGTAGAACAAATTGCATTGCCTGGCATCGCCACCTGACGCGAATGGCGTTTTTGTGTGCGGTCTATACTTAACTGTTGAGACGATTAAATGAGGAACCCGCCATGAAGACCGACAAAGAGTACAGCGACACCATTAAGCGTGAGGTTGAAGTGGATGTCGATGCCCTGCTTGCCGCCATCAATGAAATCAGTGAGTCCGAAGTTCATCGCGCGGAGGATAATTCCGACCGTGTCGTGGTCAATGGTAGGGATTACCATACCTACCGTGAACTGGCTGAAGCATTCGAGCTGGATATCCATGACTTTAGCGTCTCGGAGACGAACCGCTAAGGCGAAAAAAATCCCGGTCATGGGGATGACCGGGATCAAACTTGCTTATGCAAGAAGCACTTGTAAATTCGTTACACCAGGAAATCTGATGCAGGTAAGACATTATCCCCAACGGAATAGTCTTACAAGCATATATTCTCTTAGCGAATATTATATTTTATACATGTGAATTTTGGTTATGAGTATAAACATGCGCCGCGTGTGGGTTTGTCGGGATCGTTTCCACTTCAACGGCGCGTCAATGCCTGTTTTTTTTAAGATTTATCTTAGGTGAAATCATCACCCGGGAGACGTTATGCCTTCGTTTGAGGAGACTCTGCTTGTTTTTACCGACCTCGACGGCACGCTGTTGGATTTTCACACACTCGACTGGCAGCCTGCGGCCCCCTGGCTGGAAAAGTTAATGGATGAACAGGTACCGGTCATTCTGTGCAGCAGCAAAACCGCGTCCGAGATGGATGACATCCAGCAGGAGCTGGGGCTTGGCGGGTTGCCCTATATTGCGGAAAACGGCGCGGTGATCCAGCCTGACGTACGGTGGGAAAACGCCGCACGGTTCATCTCAGAAAAGAAGCATGACGATATCCGGCAGTGTATTGCCCGGGTACGCCAGGAGATGCATCTTAAATTCACCACCTTCGATGACGTGGACGAGCGCGTGGTCGCCGAATGGACTGGGCTGAGTCGTCCCCGCTCAGTGCTTGCGCGTAAACACGAGGCTTCCGTGACGCTGATCTGGCGTGACAGTGATGAACAAATGGAACGCTTTGCCGCCGAACTCGCCCGGCAGGGGCTGAAGATTGTCCAGGGAGCACGCTTCTGGCATATCCTGGATACCTGCTGCGGCAAAGACGTGGCGGTTCACTGGCTTGTGGACCAGTATCGCCTGCACGAGGGTTCCGAACCGACGACGCTGGGCCTGGGCGACGGCCCGAATGATGCCCCGCTGCTGGACAGCGTAGGCTTTGCCGTCGTGGTGAAAGGCTTCAACCGGGAGGGCGTCAGCCTTAAGAACAACGATCCCGCCCGGGTTTATCACACTCAGCACACCGGGCCGACCGGCTGGTGCGAGGGGCTTGATTACTTTTTGACGTGATCCTGCCAGATGACCCGGTTACGCCCGCGCTGTTTCGCCTCATACAGACGCGCATCGGCGGTGGATTGCAGATTTTCGAAGTGATAATTGCCCTTCTCCTGCGCGCCAGAGACGCCAAACGACGCACTTACGCGCAGGGTGGTACTTTTCTTAATCAGGATCTCTTTGCTGTCGATACGCTCGCGGATCTGCTCTGCGACTTCCGCCGCCTCTTCAAGCGTCATGCCCGGCAGCACCACACAGAACTCTTCGCCCCCGACGCGTCCGGCAATATCTTTAGTCCGGAGGGTGCTGGCAATCAGACCCGCGGCATGGGACAACACCTTATCACCCGCCTGATGCCCGAACCGATCATTGATGCTCTTGAAGCAATCAAGATCGATCTGAATGACCGAGAAAGGCAGCGACTGCTGTTCACACTGCTTCGCCAGCATTTTCGCCTGCTCGAACAGCGACCCACGATTATTCAGCCGGGTCAGAGGGTCGTGCCAGGCCTGCCATTGCAGCGAGTTCTGCATCGAATACATATTACTGACCATGCGCCGGATCACCAGCCATGAGATGAGCAGCATCGCGGTGAACAGCGCCCAAAGCAATGCCAGCACAATGCTGATGCTGCCGAAATCACCGCGCACCCCTTCATCCAGGGTGTGCACGCGCAGGACGATGCCATCAAAATGGTCGAGACGCTCCCAGCTCACAAAACGACTCCCCAGGCGAATGCCACCTTCGGAATCCGATTCTATCGCGTGCGCTATCTGCGCTAATTCGCGCGCGTCAAAATGATTAACGTCCGCAGCCGGTGATTCAGACGTTGCAAGCTGAGTAAGCCGACTGTCATACAGTTGGTATTCCCCTTCCGGGTTATCGCCCACGGCTTCCACCAGCAGGCGACGCAGGGTGGCAAAGGTGAAATCCATCGCCACCACGCCATACCAGACGTGATTGTAATAAACCGGCACGCTGGCGGTGATCAGCGGCTTTTTGCCGACAAAGGTGGAAGGCGGCGAGATAAACCAGCGCACGGCACGCGCACGGTTTTCACGCTCGGACTGTTGGGTAAACCAGGGCTGAGTGACCAGATGGTAATAGCGCTGCACGATATCGCTGGAATTTCCCGGCGTATCCGTTTCCAGAAAGAATCCGGCGCGAGAGACATAAATCACGCGCTCTTCGTTGCGGGAAGGGCTGGATGCCAGACGCAGCAAATACCCCACTTCAAGCGCGGCGGAGAGTTCATTATCAAGGTACTCATCATCACGGTTCAGAAGGGTCGTCTTTTCAACGAAGGCATCCGAAACACCGTTGATCGGTAACGTGCGCTGTTTATCAACCGCAATTTGCCAGCTGGGGGACGTGCGCAAATGCGCAAAACGCTTTACCGCATCATGCAGCACGCCAAACGCCAGCGGCGTTTCCAGCGCATCACGCATGCTGTGGCGAAAAAACAATATCTTATCGACGCTGAACTGAAGCTGTCTGTCCAGCGCACTGGCAACCGTTTCCAGATGGTTACGCTGGCTGGAGATATAAGCATCTTCCAGTACCACAACCTCGCGCCAGGTCAGGAGGGTGGAAAAGATCAGGACAACGATAAAACAGAAGTTAACAATCAAACGGGGATTGCTACGCTTATGCAGCCACTGCAAAAAAGATTGTTTTACAACAAAGGTATCGTGCTGCACACACACTCCCTGATTGTCGCTCACCATCCGATATGATAAGTCTTCTGCCAGTAAAAACGCCCGGCAAGGCCGGGCGTTGTGTGATTAAGCCTTGTCGCGTTTTTGCCTTTTATTAGCAGGCTGAAGCTCGTCTTCGCGAAAAGCCTCCCGCTTAATGCCGTATCCATCATGCCACCGACACTCCACCATTCCGCTGGAATACCCGGTGACGATCATACCTGGACCACCATTTTTGGGCTTAACTTCATCACTGATCAAAAAGACCATACCTGCCTCCTGTATCAGGGTGAAACGTTTTCAATTTAGACGAGGAATGGTCTTTTTGCATCCGGGGTCAGCAATAATTAATGCGATTTCCCGCGTACTTTTTCAACCAGCTTAACAACGGCTACCACAATCAGACCGACGATAAAGCCCAGTACGAGGTTAAGCAGTGTGGGCAGAATTGCAGCAACTACCGCTCCCTGGCCTGACGCAAAATGTTCAATCATGTGATGCAGCGAAGCAACACCGTGCACGATAATTCCGCCGCCGACCAGGAACATCGCCAGGGTTCCCACCACCGACAAGGTTTTCATCAGCCACGGCGCCAGCACCAGCAGGCTTTTCCCAATGCCGCGCGCAATTGCGCTGGATTTTTTTTCCAGCCAGAAGCCGATATCGTCCAGCTTGACGATCAGCCCGACCAGGCCATAAACCCCTATCGTCACGAGGATCGCAATGCCGGACAGGATCAGCACCTGGTTCATCAGAGGGGCATCAGAGACGATCCCCAGCGTAATCGCCACAATCTCGGCTGAGAGGATGAAGTCCGTGCGGATCGCGCCTTTGACCTTATCGCGTTCAAACGTTTTTGGATCCTGCGCGGCCAGCGCTTCCAGACGCTGCTGGCGCATTTCCGGGGTGTCTTTCTCTTTGCGTGCAGCGAACATATGCAACACTTTTTCGGCACCCTCGAAGCACAGGAACGCCCCGCCAATCATCAGCAGGGGCGTAATGGCCCAGGGTATAAAGGCGCTAATCAGCAGCGCCAGCGGAACGAGGATCACCTTGTTAATAAAGGACCCTTTCGCAACGCCCCACACCACCGGCAACTCACGGTTCGCCCGCACGCCGCTGACCTGCTGCGCGTTAAGCGACAAATCATCTCCCAGTACCCCGGCGGTCTTTTTCGCCGCCAGTTTTCCCATAACCGAAATGTCATCCAGCAAGGTGGCGATGTCGTCCAGTAATGTTAATAAGCTACTTCCTGCCAAAATCTCTTTCCTTCTTTTTTTGCTAATTAAGTGAATAGTATGGAACAAAACTCACCGCCCGGAAACTGGCACCGCGCGTCAACAAAAATTTCACATCAACAACACAATTAAAGCACTCGCCAGGCTGATAGTTTTGGCGTTAACTATGAGCGAACTTTTTATTTCGTCGTGAGGGACTATGCGTTTCCGGCATTTATTACCGCTCATTGGAGCACTCTTTTCCCTGTATATCATCTGGGGGTCCACCTATTTTGTCATTCGTATAGGCGTGGAAAGCTGGCCCCCGCTGATGATGGCCGGTATTCGTTTCCTTACGGCCGGCGTGCTGCTGATGGCGTTTTTATTGCTGCGCGGCCACAGACTACCGCCGCGGCGTCCCCTGCTTAACGCCGCCCTGATTGGCCTGCTGCTGCTGGCGGTGGGCAATGGCGCGGTAACCGTCGCCGAACACCAGAACGTGCCGTCGGGCATCGCCGCAGTGGTCGTCGCAACCGTGCCGCTGTTTACGCTCTGCTTTAGTCGCCTCTTCGGGATCCGCACCCGTAAGCTCGAATGGCTGGGCATCGCGATTGGGCTTGTGGGTATCATCCTGCTGAACAGCGGCGGTAACCTGAGCGGGAACCCCTGGGCTGCCGTTCTGATCATGATCGGCTCCATGAGCTGGGCCTTCGGCTCGGTCTACGGTTCACGCATCGAGCTGCCCTCCGGGATGATGGCAGGTGCGATTGAGATGCTCGCGGCGGGCATTGTGCTGCTGATGGCCTCCGCGTTGACGGGTGAAAAACTGACGGCGATGCCAGACCTTTCAGGTTTCCTGGCCGTCGGGTATCTGGCGCTGTTTGGCTCCATTATCGCCATCAACGCCTATATGTACCTGATTCGCAACGTCTCACCAGCGGTTGCCACCAGCTACGCCTACGTTAACCCGGTGGTTGCCGTGCTGCTGGGTACCGGTTTTGCGGGCGAAGTGCTGTCGACGATTGAATGGCTGGCGCTGGGTGTGATTGTCTTTGCCGTGGTACTGGTCACGCTGGGTAAATATTTGCTGCCCGCGAAACCGATTGTCACGAGGTGTGAGGTGGAGAAACCGTGATCGGGTGAATGCCCTGGGTATCGATCTGCGCGGCCTGACCGCCGCCGCAGATCCACTCTTCCAGCCGCTCCGTCAGTTCCAAGTCATTCAGCTTCATTCTTCCACGCAGCGCGCACTCCCAGACAATCAGCACCCGCCAGCCCTGAGCGTAAAGCTGAGAAACATCGCGTTTATCACGCTCGACGTTTCTGCCAATCTTCTCCAGCCAGAAGTCGGTGCGTGTCGCCGGGACTTTAAACAGATAGCAGTCGTGATGATGCCAGAAACAGCCGTGGGTAAAGATGATGCACTGGTACGCGTCGATGACGAAATCAGGACGCCCGGCAAGCGTGGCATCCTGAACCCTGAATTCAAACCCGACGGCGGTCAGGAGGCCCGCGATCCGTTTTTCAATCGCGGTATCACGCGTGCCGATGGCACGCATGTTTTTACTGCGCGTGGCCTTATTGTGAACGTCCGCCATCGACGGCCTCGCTCTGACGAAGCTGAACGGCCTTGCTGATGCGTGAGGCCAGCAGTTTAGCTACCGCGGCAAAGGCTGGCACCACCACCGAGTTGCCAAACTGACGATAGGCCTGGGTATCTGATACCGGGATGCGAAAACTGTAGCCCTGCGGCGTCTCAAAGCCCATTAAGCGGGCGCACTCGCGCGGCGTTAAGCGCCGCGGTCGGTGCTGTTGGTTCTGGGGATCGTCAAAATCTTTTTCGCCCAGCGCCTTATCCCAGCCGCGATCGATAAGAATTTCCGCACCATCTTTGTAATAGCGCGCCGACAGCGTACGCGTCACGCTGTCAGGATTAAGCGGATTGACCATGCCAAACCCAAAGCCATTGCCTTTGGCCTGATGCTTTTTGGCATAGCGATAGAGGTATTTCCACAGCACCGGGGTCAGAATGAATTTCGCATCGACGGCGGGCTCCAGCAGATCGGCCACCGTCGGGCGGCGCGCCGGATACAGCGAGGGCAAATCACGCAGCGTAAAATCGCCTTTCAGATTGAGATCGCGGCGGAAGCCCACCAGCACGATGCGTTCGCGGTGCTGCGGCAGGAAGTGTTTGCCGTCGATAATTTTCGGATCATCCGGCCCCATGTCCTCTGCATCCGCCACGTCATAACCCAGTTCATCCAGCGTTTGCATGATAATGCGGAAGGTTTTGCCGCCGTCATGACTCTTTAAATTCTTGACGTTCTCCAGCACAAAAATTGCCGGGCGGCGGGCATCAATGATCCGGGCAACATCAAAGAACAGTGTGCCCTGCGTATCGCAGGCAAAGCCGTGTGCGCGTCCCAGCGCGTTCTTCTTCGACACGCCAGCCAGCGAGAACGGCTGACACGGAAAGCCCGCCAGCAGCACATCGTGCGCCGGAATGGTATTGCGAATGTGTTCGGCGGCCTCTTCATCGCTGACGCCGGTTTTGTGGCTCAGCGTGACATCCCGAATATCCGCGTTGAACTGGTGCGCGTCGGGACCGCAATACCAGTTGGCTTTATAGGTACGGACGGCATGTTTGTTCCATTCACTGGTGAATACACACTGCCCGCCAATAGCTTCAAAGCCATGGCGAATGCCGCCGATACCGGCAAAGAGATCGATAAAGCGAAAGGCATAATTTGGATGCGCAGCAGGCGGACGCGGCAGCAAATTTTGCAGATAGCGGAACTCACCATCGCTCAGGCGGTGACCTGCCCTGTCGCTTATCAGCAGCCGCTTGAGTATCGCCGGGCTCCAGTGGCTCTCGCCATGGGCCACCAGCTGGTTTGCCAGCGTTTTAGCATCATACATTTCCAGCAGCTGACGCAGGAGTGCCTGCACGGCTGCCGTTGATTTCTCAACCCGCTCAGGCGCGGGCACTGTCACTGATCGATTTTCCTGCATTCTCTTAACCGGACAATAAAGACAGAAAACAGAGTACCACAGTTCAGGATCGCACACTGCGACGGAAATGGGTCAATATCTGGCTGTCGGTTCCGAGGTAATCGCCCTGTAATTCGGCACTCAGCTTCGCCATAAACTGGATCAGAAAATCGGCATTGTGACGCGCAAGTTCGCGCCCCCGCGCGGTTTGCATGGTGTCAGGCAGGCGCAGGAGTTTGGTCTGAAAGTGGTCGAGCGCGAAGGCTTTATCATCCAGCGCTCGTGTTCCGGCGAACGGGTCGTTGGCATCAAACAGCGCGGCGCCCAGCGCAACGGAGACGGCAAAGACGCGCGCCAGGCCGATAGCGCCTAACGCCTCCAGCCGGTCGGCATCCTGCACAATTTTGGCCTCCAGGCTTTGCGGCGCGATACCGGCACTGAAGCTGTGCGCTTCAATAGCATGCTCAACGGCTGCATAACGATCCGGCGGAAAATCAGGAAAGTCGCGACTGAGGATCTCGCGCGTTTTTCGCGCTGCCAGCCGCGAGGAGTGGCTACGTTCCGGGTGATTTTTCGGCAGGCTGACAATGTCATGGAAGTAGCATGCGGTCAGCACAACCAGCGGATCGCTATCCTCGTCAGCCATAATACCCTGCGCCGTCATCCAGACGCGGTGAAAATGGGCGATATCGTGCGCCGCATCATCAGTAAAATGATTTTCGTCGAGCCAGCGCTCAAAACGGTGTTGCCACTGCGCAAGTTCCATCATCCTGTCCTGTTGCTCAAAAGTGAGTGAATTATAATACACCCGAATTAAAATCCTTTATAAATAGAATTACGAAATACTTAATAATAATTACCCGCTATATTTTCAATGAATTAATTCATATGAAAAATAAAGAGATAAAAAGAAATATTTTGTAATATTTTCACCACTTTAATTACATTTATTTTTGAACCTAAATAATAATCCATAGAATAGTATCAGCCATGTAGTTACGGAGGGTAATTACATATATTCATACAATTTATATTTAAAGGGAATATATAATGAAAAGAAAAGTTCTGGCAATTCTCGTACCCGCGTTATTAATGGCTGGCGCAGTAAATGCGGCGGAAATGTATAACAAGAATGGCAACAAAGTTGACCTGTACGGTAAGGTTGATGCGCGTCATACCTTCTCCGACAACCCAGGCGACGACGGCGATGAAACCTATGTACAGGTGGGTTTCAAAGGCGAAACGCAGATCACGAACGACCTGACAGGTTATGGCCAGTGGGAATATAAAACCTACGCTAACGACACCGAAGGCGCAGGGGATAAATCTTTCAACCGTCTGGCATTCGCTGGCCTGAAATATGGCGACTACGGCTCATTTGATTACGGCCGTAATTACGGCGTCGTGTATGACGTTGAAGCCTGGACCGATATGCTGCCGGTATTTGGTGGAGATTCTTACACCTGGACGGATAACTATATGGTTGGCCGTACTAACGGTGTGGCGACCTACCGTAACAATGATTTCTTTGGTCTGGTCGACGGCCTGAACTTTGCGCTGCAATACCAGGGTAATAATGAAGGTGGCAACGCAAACGAAAATCAGGAAGGCACCAAAAACGGCCATGATGATGTTCGTTTCCAGAACGGCGACGGCTTCGGTATGTCTACCACCTATGACTTCGATTTCGGCCTAACGCTGGGTGCGGCTTATTCTTCCTCTGACCGTACTAACGACCAGGTCGCTTACGGCGCTGGCACCTATAACCGCTTCAGCAAATATGCTGGCGGTGAACGTGCGGAAGCGTGGACAATCGGTGCTAAATACGATGCTAATGATGTCTACCTGGCCATGATGTATGCGGAAACCCGTAACATGACTCCGTACGGCAACGATGGCATCGCCAACAAAACACAGAACTTTGAAGCCGTAGCGCAGTACCAGTTTGACTTCGGTCTGCGTCCATCCCTGGCGTGGGTCTATTCTAAAGGCATCGATTTGGGCGGTAACGATTATCACCCAGGCAATGGCTATGACTATGTAGACCAGGATCTGGTTAACTACATCGACGTGGGCATGACCTACAGCTTCAACAAAAACTTCTCCACCTACGTTGATTATAAAATCAACCTGCTGGACGAAGATGATGCCTTCTACAATGACAACGGTATTGCTACCGATGACATCGTTGGCGTAGGCATGACCTACCAGTTCTAATCCCCATCAATATTAAAGCCCGCGATGCGGGCTTTTTTTATTTGACGCTGAAATGTTATGGCGCTTCCTGCAAGGCCAGGCGAACAAACCCGTTATTCTGCGCCAGCAATTCGTGCGCTTTCCAGGCATCCAGCCCTGTCAGCACCATCAGTACCGCCGTTTTGCACTGGTGGTTGCAGCTTTCCAGCGCGGCCTTCGCCTGAGCCCGGCTACATCCCCCCGCTTCCATCACAATGGCAATTTGTCGTTCGGCCCATCTGGTATTGCTTGCCTCCAGATCAACGCGCAGGTTGCTGTACACCCGTCCGGAACGTACCGCCAGACCGGTGGTGATCATATGCAGGATCATGCTTTGCGCAATGCCTGCTTTAGCGTTGGTATACCCGGCCACCACATCCGCGCCCAGTTCGGGGGCAATGACCATGCTCGCCAGCTGCGCCGCTTCACTTTGCGCATCCTCCGTAATGATCGCAACCGTTGAGCCCAGAGACCACGCATGACGCATCGCGCCCCATACCCATGGGGTTTTGCCGCTGACTGACAGCGCCAGCATCATGTCATGCTCGCCAAATTCTATCGTCTGAAGGTCGGCAACGCCGCGCGCGTAGCTACCGGCGTGATCGCCTGCTGTCATCGCAATGACGGGATGTTTTCCCGGCGCAAACCCTTCTGCCGCCTGTTCAGCCACGCGTCCGGACGCGCCCGCGCCGGTCAGTACCAGACGTCCGCCGTGGCTAAGCGTCGCCGCCGCGTTATCCACCACGCGGGCCAGCATACTTAAGTGAGGGGTAAGTGCAGAAGAGATTTGCGCGTCATCCTGGTGTATGACGTTAAGCATATCCAGCGTCGATAATCTGTCGATGTTCGTGGTGCTGGCGTGCCGTCTTTCCCTGGCCGTACCGGTAAGCATAATGCTCATAAACTGCCTCCTTATTATGAGTACCCTCACACTATAAAGTGTTTTATATAGGTCACCTGAGAGGAGGCTCACGAAACGCCTCTCTTTACATGGCTTTATGAAACGCCCGTCATCAGCGATAATTAGCCCTTTCTTTTTCATCGCGGAGTGTTAATGAGCGATTTGCAGCCCTTCCCCCCGACGCGCAAGCGCCCTATGAAGCTGAATACGCTGGTTACGCTGATGGTGTGCGCCATTATCGGCTCGGTGCTGCTGGTGGTTTTCGCGCTTTACTCTGTGCAGATCACCCGCGCCACGCGCGATGACGTGAAAGATACCGCGCTGGGTATCGCCCGGACGCTGGCCGACAGCCCGGAAATCAAGCGTGGCCTGATGGAATCGCCGCAGGCTGGCATCATCCAGCCGATTGCCGAGGCGGTGACGAAGCGCAACGACCTGCTGTTTACCGTGGTCACCGACCTGCGTGGGATCCGCTATTCCCATCCAAACGAAGCGCTGTTAGGTTTGCATTTTATTGGCGACGATCTGACCCCCGCCCTGGAAGGGAAAGAGAATGTCTCCGTTAACCGCGGCGCGCTCGCAGAAGCGCTGCGCGTCTTTACGCCCGTGTATGACGACCAGCACGACCAGATCGGCGTGGTGGTGGTGGGTATTTCGCTGAATAAAGTTGAAGATCAGATTGCCCGCGGACGGCTCAACGCCGTGTGGACCATCTTATTCAGCGTTCTGATGAGCTCAGTGGCGATATGGGGTCTGGTCCGGGTACTGAAACGTATCCTCTTCGGGCTGGAGCCGTACGAGATCTCCGCCCTCTTTGAGCAGCGCCAGGCCATGTTGCAGTCCCTGCGCGAAGGCGTGATGGCCGTGGATATGCACGGGCGCGTGACGATGATTAACCACACCGCCAGAGAAATTTTACTCCTGACCTCGGGCCAGCATTCCGAAAGCAGCAGTGAACCGCTGCTGGCCAGCCTGCGCGAAGTGTCAAAAACCGGCATTGCCCGTCAGGATCAGGAGATCGGCTGTAACGGGCGGCTGCTGCTGTGCAACATGGTCCCCGTGAAAAGCCAGAATCAGGTGATCGGGGCGATCAGCACGTTCCGCGATAAGACCGAAATCAGCCAGTTAATGCAGCGTATTGATGGCATGGTCAGCTACGTTGATGCCCTGCGCTCCCATACGCATGAGTTTATGAACAAGCTGCACGTGATCCTCGGCCTGCTGCACATGAAGCGCTACGATAAGCTGGAGGAGTACATCATCCAGACCGCGCAGAATTATCAGACGGATATCGGCGCAATACAGCGCAAAGTTAAATCGCCGGTCATTGCGGGCTTCCTGCTGGGTAAAATTAACCGCGCTAAAGAGGCCGGAGTGACCCTGACGCTGGCGGAGGAGAGTCAGCTTCCTGACACCGCCAATGAAGAGCAGGTTGCGGTGCTGATCACCGTGCTGGGCAATTTAATCGAAAATGCCCTGGATGCGATGGAAGGCCAGCCGGAAGGCGAGATCGGCCTGCTGCTGCACTATCAGAACGGCTGGCTGAGCGGTGAGGTCAGCGATGACGGTCCCGGCATTGATCCCGAGCGGCTGGAGGCTATTTTTACAAAGGGCTACTCAACAAAAGGTGAAAACCGCGGCGTTGGGCTGTTCCTTGCGCGTCAGCAGATCCAGAATCTGGGCGGAGATATTACCGTCGAGTCGGAGCCTGGCGTATTTACCCAATTTTTTGTTCAGATCCCCTGGGATAGCGAGAGGAATATCGCGTGATAAATGTGTTAATTGTCGATGATGACGCCATGGTAGCCGACCTCAACCGTCTGTATGTTAACCGCGTTGAGGGTTTTAGCTGCTGCGGCGTCGCTTCCACGCTCAACCAGGCCGAGGCGTTGATCGCCAACCCAGGCCAGCCGATCGATCTGGTGCTGCTGGATGTCTATATGCAGCAGGATAACGGGCTGGATCTGCTGCCCATCATCCGCGCTTCGGGCCGCCCGATTGATGTCATCATGATCTCGTCGGCCTCCGACGCCGCAACGATCCAGACCTCAATGCACTATGGCGTGGTGGATTACCTGATTAAACCGTTCCAGTTCCCGCGTTTTGAAGAGGCGCTGAACGGCTGGAAGGCAAAGCGCAGCCTGATGGGATCGCATCAGTATTATGAACAGGCCGACGTCGACAGGCTGATCCACGGCGGCGCGCCGGAGCTGGCCGACAGCAAAAAATTACCGAAAGGCCTGACGCCGCAGACGCTGCGCACCATTTGCCAGTGGATCGACAGCCATCCGGAGATAGAATTTTCCACCGACGATCTGGCGAATGCGGTCAACATTTCCCGCGTCTCCTGCCGCAAATACCTGATCTGGCTGGCGCAAATTAATATCCTGTTCACCAGCATTCACTACGGCGCTACCGGCCGGCCGGTTTATCGCTACCGTTTGCAGCCGGAACAGGTCGGCCTACTCAAACAGTACTGCCAGTAATTCGGTGGCTGTCGTCCAGAAGGGTAAAACGGAAGTGGTGCATCGAGGAGATCACCACTTCTTTTGTTTTGGTGACAAAGATGGCTTCAATATCGGGGCGCGAACGCAGCGCGGCGCAGCCCTTTTCCACGCCCATGCCGTAGATCAGCGTGGTCCAGATATCGCCGTCGAGGGAGTCTGGCGAAATAATCGTCACGCTGTCCAGTTCGTTATCCAGCGGGTAGCCGGTGCGTGGGTCAAGTATGTGGTGATAACGTTTGCCGTTCAGCTCGAAGTAGCGCTCATAGGTGCCTGACGTCACCACCGACCGGTTTTCGACCGTCATGGCGCCAATCAGCGCGTCACCGGCGAACGGTTTTTTCAGGCCGACGCGCCAGCCGCCCTCCGGCGAGCCTAACGTCTGGACGTTGCCGCCAAGGTTGATCAGCCCAAGTTCAACGCCCTCTTTATGCAGGTAATCCCGCACCCTGTCGGCGATATAGCCTTTAGCAATGGCCCCCAGATCGATCTCCATTCCCTGGCGAGTAAGGAACACGCTGCTGTTGGCTTCATCCAGCACCACGTCCGCAGGATGCGTGATGCCCAGCAAGGCGGCGATCTCGTCCGCGGGCGGTACAGCGTCCCCCTTAAAGCCAATTTTCCAGCGCTTCACCAGCGGGCCGATCGCCAGGTTAAAGGCGCTGTCTTTAAGCAGGCTGGCCGCTTTCGCGCAGCGGATCAGCTCGAACACCGGGCGACTGACGGCAACCGGATGCTGACCGGCCGCATGGTTGATGTCCATTACCTGGGAGTGCGCTCGGTTAACGGTAAGCAGATCTTCGTACTGTTTGATCAGGCGAAACACGCGGGAGGCAAGCGCTTCGTCATGGGAAAAGAGTTTCAGGAGGATGGGCGATCCCATCAGAACGGCGGAGTAGCTGTAAACGCGATGGCTATCAGGCATTGCATGAGTCCTCAGATGTAGCCCCGGCAGGCACCGCGCCGCCGGGGAAACAGGAGCCTTACCGTGTTTTCGAACGCATAGCCGCCTGATGTCCTGCAAGCGTACCAAAAATAATGATATCTGCCACCGCGTTACCGCCGATACGGTTACCGCCGTGGATGCCCCCGACAACCTCACCCGCAGCAAACGCTCCCGGCAATACGTTGTGGTTGCTGTCCAGCACGCAGGTTTCTGTGTTAATGGTCACGCCGCCCATGGTGTGGTGAACGCCCGGTGCAATCTGAATGGCGTAGAACGGCCCTTCGTTGATTGGCGCACGCAGCGCGGTGGTGCGACCGAAATCATCGTCGTGCTGTTTCTCCACAAAGCCGTTGTAGCGTTCCAGCGTTGCCAGGAACTGGTGGTGATCCATCCCCAGCGCTTCCGCCAGGGCTTTTGGCGAGCTGGCGCTGGTAACAAACCCTTTTGCGATGTACTCATCCGCGGCTTTGTTTTTGGCGCGAACATGCTCGTCAAAGACGATGTAAGCGTATTTCTCCGGCAGCGCGATGATCTGCGCCGAGACTTTGTCGCGGGTCGACATTTCGTTATAGAAGCGGTTGCCCTGCTGGTTTACCAGAATCGCCCCGCCGCCGCGGATGGATTCGGAAATCAGATACGACGTTTTCTGCTCAACGGTTGGGTGGATCTGAATTTCGCCCATATCCACGGTGCCCGCACCGATACGCTCCAGCAGCGCGATACCGCCTCCGGTCGCCCCTTTGTGGTTGGTGGTAACAAACCCTGCCAGATCCGGACGGTATTTCACCACCATCTGGCTGTTGGCGCTGAAGCCGCCCGTTGCCACAATCACGCTTTTAGTTGCCACGGTGAGGGTTTCGTTCTCTTCGGTGGTCAGACGCACGCCGGTCACTTCGCCATTTTCGAAAATGATGTCGCTCACGGAGGTATCCAGCATCACCTCGATGTTGCGCTTGTTGACGTTACGCACCAGGCCGCTGATCAGATACCCGCCCACTGCGGAACCGTCTTTCGGACGGTGCGTACGGTCGATGCTCATCCCGCCGGTGGTGGTAATGTCGTTCAGCATAATGCCGCGCGTGGCCAGCCATTCGATGGCCTGCGGCGCGTTCTCGACAAAGCGACGCAGCAGTTCAGGGTCGTTCTTGTTGCCACCGCCTTTCAGACTTTCCTGGTAGAACAGCTCTTTGCTGTCCTGAATACCTTTCACGCGCTGGAAGCGGGTCTCCGCCGCGTTCATCCCGGCCGAGGCTTTAATGGTGTTCCCGCCGATGGTGGGCATTTTCTCGACGATCAGCACGCTCGCGCCTTCGTCATGCGCCTGAATCGCCGCCGCCAGACCGGCGCCGCCGCTGCCGACCACCACCACATCCACGCTTTTAGTCTCATTCGGGTCAGCGCCCTCTTCCGCCGCCAGCGCTTTGCTGGATTTCAGCATCGCCTTCGAGACCGCTTTTTTCACCGCCTCGCTCTGGCTGGTCGCGCCCGTAATCGCGTCCACGTGCGGGGTGTTGGCATCCAGAATACGGGTACGGATCTCTTCGAAGCTGGTGACAAACTCGACGTCTTCACTCGGGCCGGAGGCCAGTTCGATATCGGCGATGCGGTCGGTTTCGAGGCTGACGTTAATCACCAGCTCGTTAGCATCGTCCTGCACTTTTTCAATAAAGGTGCCCGGTTTGAATTTAGATTCGCCCATGCTCATGTCGCGGATCATCGCTTCCACCAGCGAGAAGCGCCACAGCGGTTCCGGGATGCTCAGTTCTTCGCGTCGGGTACTGTCCATAAACAGCTCCAGGCTTTCGCCCGCCGCGATGCGATCGGTCCAGTTCGGATAGGCGATGGTGGCGCGGCCAACGGCAATCAGGTCGTAACCGTGATCCAGCGCTTCATTCACATCCGTGGCATTCACCACGCCGCCAACGCCCATTACCGGTACCTGCGCCAGCGTGTCAGAGCGCATGGCGCAGTATTTTTCGATAAGTGGCGTCGGGTCCTGAGTATCGACGATAGAAGGACGCAGGGCGGCGCCAAGGGAGAAGTGGAGATAATCTACCCCGCGCGCGGCCAGTTTTTCCAGCAGATACAGGGTGTCTTCGAAGCGAATGCCCGGGACTTCAAGCTCTTCCGGAGAGAAACGGTAGCCAATGATAAACGCGTCGTCCGCGTACTGGCGCACCATCTTGTGGGTAATGTCCAGCACCGCCAGCGGGAATTTCGCGCGGTTTTCGCGGCTGCCGCCCCACTCGTCGTCGCGCTGGTTAGAGTTCGGGGAGAAGAACTGCTGGATCAGATAGGTATTCGCCCCGTGGATTTCGACGCCGTCGAACCCGGCCTGAATTGCGCGGCGCACGGCTTCGCCGAACTTGCCGATCATGCCTTCCACCTCTTCCGCGGTCAGGGCAACCGGCGTGGCGGCACCGTCACGCGGCGCGGCAACGGCGCTTGGGCCAACCGGCGTGCGGCCCCCAATCAGTTTTGGGTCGACCATGCGGCCGCCGTGGTAGATTTGCAGCAGGGCTTTGGAGCCTTTGGACTTGATAGCGTCAGCGATTTTTGCCAGCCCGGCGATTTTCTCGTCGTTATCAATACCAATTGCGCCCGGGAACGCCAGGCCGAGATCGTCAACAAAACAGCACTCAACGATGATGGTGCCGATGCTGCCCGCGCGGGCGCGGTAGTACTCCACCAGCTCGCTGGTCACGGTGCCATCGTAATAACCGGTACAGGTTGTCATCGGGGCCATTAACAAACGGTTTTTCAGTTCAGTACCATTCGGTAATGTGAAGGGGCTTAAAATACGTTCGTTAGTGCTCATAATAGAAACTCCAAACTTTAAAAATTAAGAATTCGTTATCGGGATGATTTTTTATTTCGTGTTTTTTGCCGATGTCATGATAGTAATATAAAGCTTTTTTTAGTTTCTAAAGTCATTACGTTAGTTAATAAACTATTTAATCCCTTCGATAACATTAATAACACATTGGTGTTAGCGGGAATGTTTCACTCGTTCACAAGAATTTAAAAAAAGTTAAATTATAAAAGGTCAAACCAATACACCAAATCTAGCAAAAAACCCTATAAAACAACGATAAACAAAAGCACCAGAATTTAAATGTTATAGTTTTGATACATAAAATGCGTAAAATTAGCGAATAACCACACTACTCAGAGTGGTTATTATAAAAAATATAAAAATAGCCATTCAGTTCCGTTTTTTTGATCGCGATCAATAGTTATGGCATTCAAAAGAGCAATATAAAAACATCATCATTTTTTATTTAGCGCAAACCAAAATGCGTTAAATCGCTATTAGTGAAAACACAAATCCGCACCTTAAATAACTAAAAAAAGCAAAAAGGATATTTCAATCGAATTTGTGTTTTCGCCGGGCGACGAATTTTTGACAACTTAAGACGTGAAACTATGAATACAAAAACTGCTGTAACGCCTCCTGCGGCGAATCTGGCATCAAATGGAACAGCAAAACGACTGCTGATGATGGCTTTGCCCGTCATTGTTGCCGTCCTGCTGTTGTTTGTCCCCGTTCCGGAAGGGCTGCCGCCTTATGCGTGGCACTACTTCGCCATCTTTGTCGGCGTCATCGTCGGGTTAATTTTCGAACCGCTGCCGGGCGCCGTGATCGGTCTTACCGGCGTCGTGGCGATTGCGCTGTGCAGCCAATGGGTACTCTTTAGCCCGGGACAGCTGGCTGACCCAAAATTCAAGCTGGCGGGCGCCTCCTTTAAATGGGCGGTCAGCGGGTTTGGTAACTCCACCGTCTGGCTGATTTTCGGTGCCTTTATGTTCGCCGCAGGCTACGACAAAACCCGCTTCGGCCGCCGTCTGGCGCTGATTCTGGTGAAGTACCTGGGCCGTCGCAGCCTCACGCTCGGTTACGCCATTACGTTTGCGGATCTGCTGCTGGCCCCGTTCACCCCGTCCAACACCGCGCGCAGCGGCGGGACCATCTACCCGATCATCGCCAACCTGCCGCCGCTGTACGGTTCAAAACCCAATGACCCAAGCGCGCGCAAAATCGGTTCGTATCTGATGTGGGTAGCCATCACCGCGGCCTGTATCACCAGCTCGATGTTCCTTTCCGCTCTGGCACCTAACCTGCTGGCGCTGGCGCTGGTAAAAAGCACGGTTGGAATTGATATCTCCTGGGGGACCTGGTTCCTCGCCTTCCTGCCGCTGGGCATCCTGCTGATCCTGACCATGCCGCTACTGGCTTACTGGTTCTACCCGCCGGAAGTGAAGGTAAACAACGAAGTACCGCTGTGGGCGACCCGTGAACTGGAAAAACTGGGCAAACTGTCGCGCAATGAGATCCTGCTGCTGGTGTTCGTGTGCTGTGCGCTGCTGATGTGGATCTTCGCCGCGGCGTGGATTGAACCGGCCATGGCTGCCCTGCTCATCGTTGGCCTGATGCTGTGGACCGGCGTGCTGGAGTGGAACGATATCACCGGTAACAAAGCCGCGTGGAATACCTTCGTCTGGTTCGCCACCCTGGTGGCGCTGGCGGATGGCCTCTCCTCCACCGGTTTTATCAGCTGGCTGGGTAAAGAAGGCGGCCTGCTGATGAGCGGTATCTCTCCGGGTGTTGCCACCATCGTGCTGCTGCTGGCGTTCTACCTGCTGCACTACCTGTTCGCCAGCACCACCGCGCACACCACGGCGCTGCTGCCTGCGATGCTGACCATCGCCTCCACCATTCCGGGCATGAATATGGAAGTGTTCGTTCTGCTGATGGTGACCTCGCTGGGCGTGATGGGGATCATCACCCCCTATGGTACCGGTCCAAGCCCGATTTACTACGGTAGCGGCTACCTGCCAACCAAAGACTACTGGCGCCTCGGCACCATCTTCGGCGCCATCTTCCTGGCAGCTCTGCTGCTGATTGGCTACCCGTGGATGTCCATGATGTTCTGATTCCTGACCGCCGGGCTAACCCTCCGGCGGTTTTATTTTTATGGAGCAATACGCTATGTCGAACAAACCCTTTTTCTACCAGAACCCCTTCCCCCTCGCGCATGACGACACCGAATATTATCTGCTGACCAAAGAGCACGTTTCCGTTGCCGAGTTCGACGGTCAGGAAGTGCTGAAAGTCGAGCCAGAGGCGTTGACCCTGCTGGCACAGCAGGCCTTCCACGACGCGGCATTTATGCTGCGCACCTCTCACCAGAAGCAGGTTGCGGCTATTCTGAGCGACCCGGAAGCCAGCGAGAACGATAAGTACGTTGCCCTGCAATTCCTGCGCAACTCCGAGATTGCGGCGAAAGGCGTGCTGCCCACCTGTCAGGATACCGGTACGGCAATCATTATGGGTAAGAAAGGCCAGCGCGTCTGGACCGGCGGCGGAGACGAAGCGGCGCTGAGTCAGGGCGTGTATAACACCTATATTGAAGACAACCTGCGCTACTCGCAGAATGCGGCGCTGGATATGTATAAAGAGGTGAACACCGGCACCAACCTGCCCGCGCAGATCGACCTCTACAGCGTTGATGGTGACGAGTATAAATTCCTGTGCATGGCGAAAGGCGGCGGTTCCGCCAACAAAACTTATCTGTATCAGGAAACCAAAGCGCTGATCACCCCGGCGAAGCTGAAAAATTATCTGGTTGAGAAGATGCGAACTCTGGGTACCGCGGCCTGCCCGCCTTACCATATCGCCTTCGTTATCGGCGGCACCTCAGCGGAAGCCACGCTGAAAACCGTCAAGCTCGCCTCTGCGCGCTACTACGATGGCCTGCCAACCGAAGGCAACGCGCACGGCCAGGCGTTCCGCGACGTCCAGCTTGAGCAGGAACTGCTTCAGGAAGCGCAAAACCTCGGCCTTGGCGCGCAGTTCGGCGGGAAATACTTCGCGCACGATATTCGCGTGATCCGTCTGCCGCGCCACGGTGCCTCCTGCCCAATCGGCATGGGCGTCTCCTGCTCCGCTGACCGCAACATCAAGGCGAAGATTAACCGCGAGGGGATCTGGATTGAGAAGCTGGAGCACAATCCGGGCCAGTATATTCCTGAATCCCTGCGCCAGCAGGGAGAAGGCGACGTGGTAAGCATTGATCTGAACAAGCCGATGCCCGACATTCTGGCGCAGCTTTCCTCGCACCCGGTATCCACCCGCCTGTCGCTGAGCGGCACCATCATCGTGGCGCGCGATATCGCCCACGCGAAGCTGAAAGAGCTGCTCGACAACGGGGAAGAACTGCCGCAGTACGTTAAAGATCACCCGATTTACTACGCAGGCCCGGCCAAAACGCCAGAAGGTTACGCGTCTGGCTCACTCGGCCCGACCACTGCGGGACGTATGGACTCCTATGTGGACTTACTGCAATCCCACGGCGCGAGCATGATCATGCTGGCGAAAGGTAACCGCAGCCAGCAGGTCACCGACGCCTGCCATAAGCACGGCGGCTTCTACCTCGGCAGCATCGGCGGCCCGGCGGCGGTGCTGGCGCAAAACAGCATCAAGAGCCTGGAGTGCGTGGCGTATCCTGAACTGGGAATGGAAGCCATCTGGAAAATTGAAGTGGAGAACTTCCCGGCGTTTATCCTGGTGGATGACAAAGGCAACGACTTCTTCCAGCAGATCCAGAATAAACAGTGCAAAGGGTGCTCACAGCGCTGAACGTTTCCATAACGCCGGAAGCAGCGACAGCGTATCGTTGATCAACCCGCGCTTGTCGCTGCCCGGCTTCCAGATAGTGACCATCGTCTGGCTTATCCCCTGGCTGCCCACTTCGGTGGGCAGCCTTTTTACATTTTTCCACTGCGTTGCCTGAAGATGGGTCGGCAAAAACCCCCAGCCGCAGCCCTGTTCCAGCAGGCTGCGCAGCATCTCCAGTTCGTTAGTGAAAAGCGTGTGCCCTGAAATTTGCAGGCGACGGGCAACCGGCTCGTCTGACGCGGGATGCATAATCACCTGTGGCACCAGAGAGAGATCGAGCAGCGACACCGGCGACGCAACCTCCGCAAAAAGCGCCGTTGCGGCGTAAAAATCCATTTCGATCGCCCCCAGCGCCCGCCACTCCATCTCATTGCCCACGCTGCGGTTGCGCGCCTGGCAGATCCCCAGATCGGCCTGACCGTTTGCCAGCATCGCTTCCGCCTCATCGCGCGATGCGCTGGTCAGGCTCAGGCGGATCTTTTTCGTCGCCAGTGTGGCAATCAGCGCCTGTAAAAAAGCTCTGGGGGTGAACGGATCGTAAGCGAGGGCAATGTCCTGCGTCGCGCTGTCCGGTACCGATCTGGCAAACGCCTCAAACGCTTTGACCTGGCGCATCAGCAGGTGCGCCTGCCGCTGAAGCTGCTCCCCCTCCGGCGTCAGGCGCAGGCTGCGCCCCTCCCGCAGGAACAGAGCATAGCCCAGCCCATCCTCAAGGAAATCGATCAGATCCCGCAGGGTAGTACGATCTTTGCCGAGTTTACTGGCCGCCTTCATCAGGCTGCCGTGTTCAGCGACGGCAGTGAACGCCTCAAGCTGGGCAAAGGAATAGATCAGTGATGCCACGCCATTCTCCACGCAATTTTTACGGGGGATTTTCCCCCATAACGCGTTTTTTATTATAGGCCGCAGGTTCTTAAACTGAAGTCCTTCCTGAGCCAAACGAGATAAATATGAAAATCAAAACAAACCGCACGCTGCTCGCGGCGCTGGTTGTCAGCAGCCTGCTTTCGCCCGCCGTTATGGCGGCCTGCAACGGTACCGACCTCACCACCTGTCCGGCGCCTTTCGATGCCAGACTCCCGGACGCGCATACCATGCTCACCTGGAACCAGGCCGATCGCGTGGTGGGCTTTCGCAATGACTACCGCAACTACGCAGGGGATGTGTTCCGCCACGGCAACGCTACGCCGCTGCCGCCCGCAGAAAAACCGCTCACCGATGCCCGCTATCAGGTGAAGGGTAAGAGTTACACTCTTCAGGATTACCTGAAACGCCAGAACGTCAGCGGCATGCTGGTGCTGAAAAACGGCAAAGTGGCCTATAAATACCTGGGTGAAGGCAATACCGACTCAACGCTCTGGACGTCGCGTTCCGTGGGCAAATCGGTGGTCTCCGCGCTGGTGGGTGCTGCAATTAAAGAAGGGAAAATCCACTCCCTGGACGACCTTGTCACCCAATACGAACCTGATTTAAAAGGCACCGCCTGGGAGGGCGTAACGCTAAAACAGCTCATCACCCACACCTCTGGCGTGGCGTGGAACGAAGATTACACCAACCCGCGATCTGACTTCGCCCGGCTTACCGAATGCGAAGCGAAGCCGGGCACCTACAACTGCGTGCGCACCCTGGTGAAGGGGTTACACCGTGAACACCCGGCGGGCGAAAACTGGTCCTATTCCTCGGGTGGCGCCTGGCTGTTAGGCGATGTGCTTGAGCGCGCCACCGGCATGACGCTCGCGGTGTATCTGGAGAAGACCATCTGGCAGCCGTACGGCATGGCGAGCGACGGCGTGTGGCATGCCTACAGCAAAGGCCAGCACGACGTGGGTGCGCATGGGTTCAACGCCACGCTGGAAGACTGGGGGCGTTTCGGGGAGTTTATCCTGCATAACGGTACGCTGCCGGACGGGAAGCAGATCCTCCCCGAGGGCTGGGTGAAACAGTCCTCAGCCTGGACACAGGCCAAAGGATCGGTGTCCGACGCGCATCCGAAGGGGTTATACGGCTACCAGTGGTGGAACAACGAAGTACCAGCCACCGCCACACACGTGGAGCCGAAAGTCGAAAATTCGCTGAAGGATTCCCTGTGGGCGCTGGGTATATTTGGTCAGATGATCATGGTTAATCAGAAAGAAAATCTGGTTATCGTCCAGTGGTCCACCTGGCCGCAGGCAGAGCCGTCATTCAGCGCCCAGCCGCTGGAAGCGTCGCTGATGTTTAGCGCGATTGCGAACGCGCTGCGCTGATAATCCCAAGCCAGGCCCCGCCTGGCTTCTCACCTGCGCGATGTCACAAAACTGATATATCAGCAACTTAGCGAAATCGAGTAAATAAAAGATCATCGAAATGTTAAGTTATTGTTGAGTATGTAAATACTGGTCAATGCATTGTCATTAATGCACCATACGCATCAGTCCATGCGCTATTTGCGCTTATTAATTTCCACTTCCTGATCCAGTTTTCAGAAACAGACGAGCATAACGTCACTATAAAACTGGAGATAATCATGGTTTCCTCAACCTCACCTGCAACGCTTCGTGCCAAAGCGGGCGCGATTTTCCGCGTCACGTCGGGCAACTTTCTTGAGCAATTCGACTTCTTTCTGTTCGGCTTTTATGCCACCTACATCGCCCATACTTTTTTTCCGGCAAGCAGTGAATTTGCGTCCCTGATGATGACCTTCGCCGTCTTTGGCGCGGGCTTCCTGATGCGTCCGATCGGGGCCATTGTGCTGGGGGCTTACATTGATAAAGTGGGTCGCCGTAAAGGGCTGATCGTCACCCTGTCAATTATGGCCGCCGGAACCTTCCTGATCGTGCTGATCCCTTCTTACCAGAGCATTGGCCTGTGGGCGCCGCTGCTGGTGCTGACCGGCCGCCTGTTGCAGGGTTTTTCGGCAGGCGCCGAGCTGGGCGGGGTTTCGGTTTATCTGGCGGAGATCGCCACGCCGGGCCGCAAGGGTTTCTACACCAGCTGGCAGTCGGGTAGCCAGCAGGTCGCCATTATGATCGCGGCGGCGATGGGCTTCGCCCTGAATGTGGTGCTGGAAGAGAGTGCCATTCGCGAATGGGGGTGGCGTATTCCGTTCCTGTTTGGCTGTCTGATTGTGCCGTTTATCTTTTTCCTGCGCCGCAAGCTCGAAGAGACCGAGGAATTCAGCGCCCGTCGCCACCATCTGGCAATGCGTCAGGTCTTCACAACGCTGCTCGCCAACTGGCCGGTAGTCGTCGCGGGCATGCTGATGGTGGCGATGACCACCACCGCGTTTTACCTGATTACCGTTTACGCGCCGACCTTCGGTAAAAAAGTCTTGATGCTTAGCGCGTCGGACAGTCTTCTGGTCACGCTGTTGGTGGCGGTGTCCAACTTCATCTGGCTGCCGGTGGGCGGCGCGCTGTCGGATCGCTTCGGGCGTAAACCGGTGCTGATCGCCATGACGCTGCTGGCGCTGGCGACCAGCTATCCGGCACTGACGATGCTGGCCGCAGCCCCGAGCTTCTCAATGATGCTGACCGTGCTGCTGTGGCTCTCTTTCCTCTATGGCCTGTATAACGGCGCGATGATCCCGGCCCTGACGGAGATCATGCCAGCAGAGGTGCGCGTGGCGGGCTTCTCACTGGCTTACAGCCTGGCAACGGCGGTCTTTGGCGGTTTCACGCCGGTGATTTCGACTGCCTTAATTGAGTACACCGGCGACAAAGCCTCTCCGGGCTACTGGATGAGCTTTGCCGCCGTTTGCGCCCTGCTGGCAACGCTTTATCTCTATCGTCGTCGCACGTTAATCCTGCAAACTGCCGTTAAGGAGTGATCCCTCATGCTTACATTCAGAACGGTGATTGCCGCCCTGACCTTCGCCACCCTCAGCGCGGGCGCGCTTGCGCAGGATGTGACGGTGATGATTTCTGGCGGCTTCAAAGCGGCGCTGGAGAAGCTGACGCCGCAGTACGAAGCGCAAAGCGGCGACAGGCTCATTGTGATCTCCGGCCCGTCGATGGGCAAAACGCCGCAGGCCATTCCGGCCCGGCTCGCCCGGGGCGAAAAAGCGGACGTGGTGATTATGGTGGGCGATGCGCTGGCGAAACTGGAACAGGATCGCAGGACCGCGCCAGGCTCCCGCGTGGAGCTGGCGGATTCGCCCGTCGGGATGGTCGTCAAAGCGGGCGCGCCGATGCCGGATATCAGTACGGTGCCTGCCCTGCGGCAAACGCTGCTGAAGGCGCATTCCATGGCTTATTCCGACAGCGCCAGCGGCCGGTATGTAGAGAGCCAGCTGTTCCGTAAGCTGGGCATCGACGGCCAGGTCCACGATAAAGCGCACCGGGTTGAGCGCATCCCGGTGGCGTCTGAAGTGGCAAAAGGGAAATACGATCTCGGCTTTCAGCAGGTGAGCGAGCTTCTGCCGGTCCCGGGGGTGACGTTTGTGGGTAAGTTGCCTGACGACATGCAGTACATTACCCGTTTCGCCGGAGCCGTAACGCAGAAGGCTGACCATCCCGAACAGGGAAAAGCGCTGCTGGCCTTTCTCTCTTCGCCACAGGCCGCCAGCGTCATTACGGCAACGGGCTTAACGCCCGTCAGTGCACCTCGCGATACTGCTCGGTAATCAGCGTTTCGAGTTCGGCAGCAATATAGGACTGGATCCGCCCGCGGCGGCGGATCAGCCCCACGGTTCGCCTGACCTCAGGCTCGGTTAAAGGTACCGACGTCAGCAGCGAATGCTCTGCGCGGGGCATTGACATGGCGGGAACGGCCGCAATGCCGATCCCGGCTTCAACCATCCCCAGCATGGTCGTCACGTGCCGCGTTTCGCAGATGCTGGGGCGCTCAGGCCGAATATGCCCGACCCGCTGGTCGAGAAGATTGCGGTTGCCGGAGGTCTTATCCAGACCGATATAATCCTGCTGATAAAAAGCCTGCCACGTCAGGCTTTTTCTTTTTGCAAGCGGGCTGTCGCGCCGGCAGGCAGCCACGTAGACATCCTCCACCAGCGGGACAAACTCGATGTCGGGCTGCAAACTCCGGGCAAAGCAGATACCAAAATCCGCCTGTCCGCGGGTGACGGCCTCGATAACATTTCCGGCGCTGCTGTCGATCAGTTTTATGCGCACGCGGGGGTAACGGGACTGAAAGCGGCGGATAACATCCGGCATAAAGTAACAGGCGGCGGACGGCACCGTCGCCACGGTGATTAGCCCCGTACGCTCCTCGCTGGCCTTATCGATATCCGAAAGCATGGACTCCACATCAGCAAGCAGCTGTCCGCATCGGTCGGCAAAGGTCTGTCCATACAGGGTCAGCGTGACGCGCCGGGTGGTTCTGTCGAACAGTTTTGTCCCCAGTGCCGCCTCCAGCTTTTCAATTCTGCGACTCAACGCCGACTGGGAAAGGCAGATAGACTCCGCCGCAAGACGGAAATTGCCATATTCCAGTAAAGCGCGGAAGGCATAGAGATCGTTGAGGTCAAAATTGACGGGCATACTGACGGGATCCTTAAGCACGGTAGGGTAAGAAGAGATTTATCATAGTCGCGCACGACATACTTCACAAAATGAAGGGGATACCCCTAAAGCGCTATCAACCTGACGGCACATAGTGATAGTTTATGCGGGCTGGATTCCTCTTAAACAGGCTGCCAGTCTGCATGCAGCCGAAGAGGAGTGTCATACTGCTTAACAGAGTATGTTGGCATGCTAACAGCCCCTGACCTTTCCATTTTGTTCACGTGCGAGTAACGAGCAAAGCGATGATTAAGTGGCCCTGGAAAACGAACGACGCTGGTCGAAATATGGCGCTGCCCTGGGATGAGGCTCTGGCGATCCCCGTGCTGGCGAATCTCTTGCCTGAAGAGCAATCAAAGCTCATTCAGCTAGCCGAGCGTTTTTTACAGCAAAAACGGCTGGTACCGCTACAGGGCTTCGAACTGGATCCGCTTAAAAATTCCCGCATCGCCCTGCTCTTCTGCTTGCCGGTGCTGGAGCTGGGTATCGAATGGCTGGATGGCTTCCACGAAGTGCTGATCTACCCGGCGCCGTTTATCGTCGATGATGAGTGGGAGGATGACATCGGGCTGGTGCACAACCAGCGTATGGTGCAGTCCGGGCAAAGCTGGCAGCAAGGGCCAATCATCCTCAACTGGCTGGATATTCAGGACTCGTTCGATGCCTCGGGCTTCAACCTGATCATTCACGAAGTGGCGCATAAGCTGGATACCCGCAACGGCGATCGCGCCAGCGGCGTGCCGCTGATCCCGCTGCGTGAAGTCGCGGGATGGGAGCACGACCTGCACGCGGCGATGGAAAACATTCAGGATGAGATAGACCTGGTGGGTGAAAGCGCGGCCAGCATTGATGCCTATGCCGCGACCGATCCCGCCGAGTGTTTTGCGGTACTGTCCGAGTATTTCTTTAGCGCACCTGAGCTTTTCGCTCCGCGCTTCCCGGCGCTATGGCAGCGTTTTTGCCAGTTTTATCAGCAGGATCCGCTTCAGCGTCTGCGGCAAAGTGAGGACGCAGCCAGCACATCCTCTCATCCGTTCCACTAATGTTCAGCAGAGGTACGATCGGTCGATCGTACCCACACGCTCACCGCGAGAAACAGCAGCGCCATTCCCCATGCGGCAGTAATCAAAAACTGCTCACCGTAAAAGCGCGTCACCACGGGTACCAGCAGCGCGCTGGCACCGTACCCCAGCGTATGGCTGGTGGCGATCACCCCTGCGCCTTTGCCCGTCGTCAGCCGATCGTTGAGCAAAAGCTGGTATCCCGGCGTTGCCATGGCGGCCCCCAGCGAAGTGATGACAATTCCCACGTAGAACAGGGCTAAACTGGCGAGACACATCAGCCCAAGACCCGCCACCATCAAGACCGCGGCAATTAAGAGTAAAACTCTCGGGGTAAAATGCTGCGGGCGTACCACCAGAAACTGCGCCGCCAGGGTCGCCAGCGCGGCCAGGCTCAGCAGCAGCGCGACATGATGGCTGATTTGCACGGCATCGCCATTAAATAACGGGTGAAGATGCGGCGATAAACCAAGCTGCATCAGGCTGACCAGCGCCGCCAGCAGCAGTGCCAGCACCAGGAAAGGCAGCATGGAGGCCTGTAACCGCGTCGACTGGTGCGCCACCGGCGGCAGCGGGGGATCGGCGGCTTCGCGCAGCACCAGCAGCAGCGCGATAAACGGTGCCAGCGCCATCAGCCAGAGCGGTGCGACCGGGCTGACGCTGAGCATCAGCGCGGCCAGGGGCGGTCCCAGCAGACGCCCGCAGCTAAGGCCAGAGCTTATCGTCGCCAGCGCCGCCATCCTTTTATCCAGCCCCGCGCGTTGAATGGCCCACGTCTGGGCCGCAGGCACCAGCCCTGATACCGTCAGGCCGTACAGCATGCGCGACAGCACCAGGCCTGCCATTCCCCAGAGAGCATTCAGCGCGCCGTTCGCCATCGCCCAGACCACCAGCGCCATCACGACAAAGCTCGCCAGATAGCCGCCCAGCGAGGCCAGCATAACGATCTTACAGCCGTGCCGCTCGCTCTGGCGTCCCCACCAGGGCGATGCGGGTAAAAAGAGCATCGAGCCGAACATCAGCAGCCCGGCCCAGACGGAGAGCGACAGTCCGGTCAGGGAGACCAGCTGCGGCAGCATAACCAGCAAACCGTTTTGCCCAATACCTAATAAACCGGCGCCCAGTGCCAGGGGCCAGTTAGCTTTAGGGGTCACAACGTCAGTGAGATTCTCAGTACGGGTGCGCATAAAATTGTGAAGATAATGTCAATAAATGTGTGGAAATTATGAAGTTTATGAAAACAAATATTGCAAAAATAGTTGCCACTGTAAACAGAATGAATATCATAACGAGAATTATTATCAGTCATGGAATGAGGTACAACTATGCGTACTCTGCCCCGCTCCGCCGGTACAGATGTTGCGGCTCAGTGTTTTTTGAACGCGCTGCTGCGCGAAACGAAGGACTGGCATTATCTTCCCGCAACCCGTGCGGATGAGTTATCACAGATTCATATCCCGCTCTCCCCAACCCAGGCCATTCGGGTTCCGGTACGCTATTTCTCCCCCACGCAGCATCACCAGTATTGTTTTCCGGCAACGCTGATTCAGGCCGACAGCGACGGCGGTGACACGGTCACATTTCATCAACTGATTGATTTCATTCTTCAAAAAGAGACGGTAAAAGGCGATCTGGATGCTGATACGCTGGCTCGCTTTAAGCAGCGCGTCCTGGAAAGCCATACGCATACCTGGCAGGCCATTGATTTACGCCACAACTGGGCAAACCTGCGCGATAAGCCGCTGACCTTTGCCGAAGCGGAACAGGCGCTGCTGGTCGGCCATGCTTTTCATCCTGCCCCAAAGTCGCACGAGCCGTTTAACGAGGCCGAGGCGCGTCGCTATCTGCCGGATTTCGCCTCCCGCTTCCCGCTGCGCTGGTTTGCGGTTGAGCATGAGCTGATTACCGGCGACAGCCTGAATGTCTCCCTGCGGGAACGTCTGCTGCGCTTTGCAGCGCAGAGCGCGCCGGCCCTTCTCGGTCACTTCACCGACACCTGCTGGCTGCTGCCGATGCACCCGTGGCAGGCCGACTATCTGCTGGAGCAGGACTGGTGCCAGCGTCTGGTAGAAAAAGGCGCCCTGCGCGATCTGGGCGAAGCCGGTGCGCAATGGCTGCCCACCAGCTCTTCCCGCTCGCTGTACAGCGAAACCAACAGCGACATGATTAAGTTTTCCCTGAGCGTGCGGCTGACCAACTCCGTGCGCACGCTGTCGGTGAAAGAGGTTAAGCGCGGCATGCGCCTGGCGCGGCTGGCGAAAACGGCACGCTGGCAGGAACTTCAGGCGCGCTACCCGACCATGCGCGTGATGCAGGAGGACGGCTGGGCGGGGCTGTGCGATGAGCACGGCGTCGTTCAGGAAGAGAGCCTGATGGCCCTGCGCGTCAACCTGCTGTTCGATACCCCTGAAACGCAAACCAACGTGCTGGTGAGCCTGACCCAGGCCGCGCCGGACGGCGGCGACAGCCTGCTCGCCGCGGCGGTGCGTCGTCTGAGCCAGCGTCTGGATCTCCCGCTCGCCCAGGCCGCGCGCTGCTGGCTGGACGCTTACTGCGACCGGGTATTGCTTCCGCTGTTCAGCGCCGAGGCGGACTACGGTCTGGTCCTGCTGGCGCACCAACAAAATATCCTCGTTGAGATGCAGCAGGATTTCCCCGTTGGGCTGATCTACCGCGACTGCCAGGGCAGCGCCTGGACCGAAGGGGCCGACGCGTGGCTGAAAGAGGCAGGTGAAACCGAGGTGGAAAACCGCTTCGGTGAGAGCCAGCTGCTGCGCTACTTCCCTTATTACCTGCTGCTGAACTCTACCCTTGCCGTCACCGCCGCGCTCGCCGCCGCCGGCTTCGACAGCGAAGAGAACCTGATGTCCCGCGTGCGTGACGCGCTGGCCGAACTGCGCACCACGGCGAAGCAGACCCGCTGCCTCGATTACGTGCTCGACAGCCCGACCTGGAACTGCAAAGGCAACTTCTTCTGCTATCTGCACGATCGCAACGAAAACACCATCGTCGATCCGGCGGTGATCTATTTCGACTTTAGCAACCCGTTTTATAAGGAGAAGGCGTGATGGCAAACGCGAATATCGTCCATTCCGGCTACGGCTTTCGCTGCACGGTCACGGAACAAAACCTGCCGCTGACGCTGGGTCTCGACGGCAGCGCGGTGCTGGAGCGGCTGACCGGGCTCCCGGACGGCTGGCTGGTGGACGCCCTCGACCAGCTGTTTGTTGCCGCGCCCGCCCTGACCGGCATTACCCTGCCGTGGGCAGCCTGGCAGGATGAACCTCAGGCGCAGGCGCTGTTTAGCCTCGTTCACGGGGATTATCTGGCGCGTGAAATTTTCTGGCAGCTGCCGCTGTGGCTGAAAGGCGAACGTCCACAGGCGAGCGGCGGAATGCAGTTTGACGAAAGCCGTCAGCTGTACTTCCCGCTGCGCCCTCACCGCCCGCAGGGTGAGGTGTATCGCCGTTACGATCCGCAAATTAAACGCACCCTGAGCTTCCGCGTGGCCGATGTGGCCCAGGACGGCGAGCGTTTTACCCGCTGGATGAACAACCCGCGCGTAAATGCCTTCTGGGAGATGGCCGGTCCGCAGGCCGAGCAGGAGAACTTCCTGCGTCGCCAGCTCGACTCGACCTATTGTTACCCGGTGATCGGCTGCTTTGACGATCAGCCGTTCGGCTATTTTGAACTCTACTGGGCGGCAGAAGACCGCATTGGTCGCCACTACCGCTGGCAGCCCTTTGACCGCGGGCTGCACATGCTGGTGGGTGAAGAGAACTGGCGCGGGGCGCAATACATCCGCAGCTGGCTGCGCGGCCTGAGCCACTATCTGTATCTCGATGAACCGCGCACCACGCGCATTGTCGCCGAGCCGCGCTTCGACAACCAGCGTCTGTTCCGCCATCTGGCGTCCGCCGGTTTCGACACGGTGAAAGAGTTCGATTTCCCGCACAAACGCTCCCGTCTGATCATGAGCGAGCGTCATCACTTCTTCCACGAGGTGGAACTGTGAACGCACTCTGGCAGAAAGTGAACCGCGAGATGGTGGCGAAGATCCTCGCCGAACTGGAATATGAACGCACCCTGCGCGCCGAGCCGGTTTCGGCGGACAACTGGCGCATCAGTATGGGTAACGCGTGCTGGCAGTTTCGCGCCACGCGTGGGATCTGGGGCTGGCTGCACATTGACCCTGATACCCTGACCACCACCAGCGGCGCGACGGTTGAAGCGGAAAACGCGCTGCTGCAACTGGCCACCGTGCTGGAGATGAGCGACGCGCAAACGGCGGAGCACATGGAAGATCTCTACGCCACGCTGCGGGGTGACATGCAGCTGTTGCAGGCGCGTGAAACGCTGGATGCCGATGCGCTGATCCACCTCGACCCGGACGAACTACAGTGCCTGATGCGCGGTCACCCGAAGTTTATTTTCAACAAGGGACGCCGCGGCTGGGGGCTGGATGCCCTGCGCCTGTACGCGCCGGAATATCGCGGGCGTTTCCGCCTGCACTGGGTCGCCGTGCAGCGCGAGCGTCTGGTCTGGAGCAGCGACACCGATTGCGATATTAACGCCCTGCTCTCCAGCGCCATGGACGATGCCGAGCGCGAGCGGTTCGACGCCCGCTGGCAGGAGCTGGATCTGGACGACAGCTGGCTGCCGGTGCCGCTGCACCCGTGGCAGTGGCAGCAAAAAATTGCCATTCATTTCCTGGCGCAGCTCGCGCGCGGTGAGATGGTAGAGCTGGGTGAGTTCGGCGATGAGTATCTGGCGCAGCAGTCCCTGCGCACGCTGACCAACGCCAGCCGTCGCGCGCCGTATGACATCAAGCTGCCGCTGACTATCTACAACACCTCCTGCTATCGCGGTATTCCGGGCAAGTATATCGCCGCCGGTCCGCTGGCCTCGCGCTGGCTACAGCAGCAGTTCGCCAGCGATGCCACGCTGATTCACTCCGGGGCGCAGGTGCTTGGCGAACCCGCAGCCGGATATCTGTCGCATCCGGGTTATGCCGCATTGCCTGAGGCGCCGTACCGCTATCAGGAGATGCTGGGGGTGATCTGGCGCGAGAACCCATCCTGCTATTTACAGGATGGCGAACAGGCGGTGCTGATGGCGGCGCTGATGGAAACCGATAACCAGGGGCGCCCGCTGATTGACGCGTGGATCAAACGCTCGGGGTTAACCGCTGACGCATGGCTGGAAAAGCTGTTTGAGGCGACGGTGATCCCCTTCTATCACCTGCTCTGTCGCTACGGGGTGGCGCTCATCGCCCACGGCCAGAACGTCACGCTGGTGATGAAAGATTACGTTCCGCAGCGCATTTTGCTGAAGGATTTCCAGGGCGACATGCGCCTGGTGGATGAAGATTTCCCGCAGGCGCAGAGCCTGCCGGAGCAGGTAAAAGCGGTGACGGCGCGCCTCAGCGCGGATTACATCATCCACGACCTGCAAACCGGCAACTTTGTCACGGTACTGCGCTTTATATCCCCCCTCACCCTGCAATGCGGCGTGAGCGAAACCCGCTTCTATCAGATCCTAGCGCTGGTGTTACGTCGCTATATGGCCGCCCATCCGGATCTTACGGCGCGCTTCGCGAAGTTCGACCTGTTTAAGCCGCAGATTATTCGCGTGATCCTCAACCCGGTCAAACTGACCTTCTCTGAACACGACGGCGGCAGCCGCATGCTGCCGAACTACGTCTGCGATCTTGATAACCCTCTTTTTCTGGTCTCCCAGGAGTCAGCGCAATGAAAACCTATGATTTCATCGGCATTGGTATCGGTCCGTTCAACCTCAGTATTGCCGCGCTGGCAGAGGGGCTGGACGGTTTTAGCTCGCTGTTTCTTGAACGCAAGCCGCACTTCTCCTGGCACCCGGGGATGATGGTGCCGGACTGCCATATGCAGACCAGCTTCCTGAAGGATCTGGTCAGCGCCGTGGAGCCTACCAAACGCCACAGCTTTCTGAACTATCTGGTACAGCGCAAAAAGTTCTACCGTTTCCTCACCACCGAGCAGCGCACCGTGTCGCGCGAGGAGTTTGCCGACTACCTGTGCTGGGCGGCGGATAACCTCACTAACCTGGCCTTCAGCCAGCAGGTACAGCAGGTCAGCTTTGATGAGCAAAACGGCCTGTTTGAGGTCGTGACCCAGCGGGATCGCTTCCTGGCGCGCCACGTCTGCGTGGGGATTGGGAAGCAGATCAATCTCCCAGACTGCGTCACCGCGCAGGACGACACCTGCTTCCACGCCAGCGAAATGATGCTGCGCACGCCGGATTTAGCGGGCAAGCGCGTCACCGTCGTCGGCGGCGGCCAGAGCGGTGCGGATCTGTTTTTAAATATCTTCCGTGGGGAATGGGGGCAGCCGCTGAGCCTCAACTGGGTGTCGCGCCGCAACAACTACAACGCGCTGGATGAAGCCGCGTTTGCTAACGAATATTTCACGCCGGAGTACGTGGACAGCTTCTCGACCCTTGGTGACGACGCCCGACGTCAGATGTTGCAGGAGCAGAAGATGACCTCCGACGGGATCACCACGGAGTCGCTGCTGGCCATCTATCGCGCCATGTATCACCGCTTCGAAGTGCTGCGCGAAAAACCCTGGGCGCATCTGATGCCGTCCCGCTCGGTGACGGCGCTGACGCGCCAGGAAACCGGACATCGCCTCAGCATCCAGCATCACCTGGACGGCGGGCGCGAACAGCTGGAGAGCGACGTGGTGATTTTCGCCACCGGCTACCGCGCCGTGCAGCCCGCGTTTCTCGCCCCGCTCTCTTCCCGACTGCGTCTGGATGAGGATGAAGCCTTCTGCATCAACAACGATTTCACCCTTGAATGGGACGGCCCGCAGAGCAACCGCCTGTTTGCCGTCAATGCCGGGATGCACCGTCTCGGTATTGCCGAACCCCAGCTCAGCCTGATGGCCTGGCGCGCGGCGCGAATTTTGAATCGCGCTCACGATGACGAGCCGTTTGAGCTGGCAACCACCCCCGGCGTGATCCACTGGCGGAGCACCACCAGCCCGGAGAGCAGCCAGGTTTTTAAATCATTAATGAAGACCACCGAGTACTGACACACACATTCAGGATCAACATAACAATGAAACGTTCTCATCTTTGGGTTTTAAATCCGTGCTTGCTTGCCATGCTTTCTACCTCTGCGTGGGCGGAAGAACAAAAGGAAGAAGATATTGTGGTCTCCGCCAGCAGGGCACATCGCAGCGTGGCAGAGATGGCGCAAACCACCTGGGTTATTGAGCGGGCGGAAATTGAGCAGCAGGTTCAGGGCGGGAAAGAGATTAAAGACGTGCTGGCCCAGCTGATCCCCGGCATGGACGTCAGCAGCCAGGGACGTACCAACTACGGCATGAACCTGCGCGGTCGCTCCATGATGGTGATGGTGGACGGCGTACGTCTGAACTCTTCCCGCAGCGACAGCCGCCAGCTCGACTCTATCGATCCGTTCAACATTGACCGTATCGAAGTCATTTCCGGCGCCACCTCGCTGTACGGCGGCGGCAGTACCGGCGGTCTGGTGAACATCGTCACCAAAAAAGGCCAGCCGGAGACCGAAGTGGAGTTCCAGACCGGGGCAAAAAGCGGGTTTAACAGCCATAACGACCATGATGAGAACGTCTCCGCAGCCGTGAGCGGCGGCAATGACAACGCCTCTGGCCGTCTGTCGGTCTCCTATCAGCGCTACGGCGGCTGGTATGACGGCAACGGCGACGAGGTGATTATCGATAACACCCAGACCGGCTTGCAGTATTCCGACCGTATCGACGTGATGGGGACAGGCACCATCAACATCGACGATCATCAGCAGCTCCAGTTAACCACGCAGTACTACAAGAGCGAATCCGACGGCAAGCACGGCCTGTTCCTTGGGGAGAATTTCGCTGCGGTCACGGGCGATGCCAAAGCCTATAATAAAGATAACCTGAACTCTGACCGTATCCCGGGCACAGAGCGTCACCTGATCAACCTGCAATACTCGAACACCGATTTCTGGGGTCAGGATCTGGTTGCGCAGATTTACTACCGTGACGAGAGCCTGACCTACTACCCGTTCCCGACGCTGAGCAAAGGCGCGGTGACCAGCATTGGCGCTTCCCAGCAGAAAACCGATTTTTACGGCGGCAAGCTGACGCTAAACAGCAAGCCGATGGACGACCTGACCCTCACCTGGGGTGTGGATGCCGACCACGAAACGTTCGATGCCAACCAGCAGTTCTTTGACTTGAGCAAAGCGGCGGCGAGCGGCGGCATGGAGCTGGACAATGCCTACAACGTGGGCCGTTATCCGGGTTACAGCATTACCAACCTCGCGCCGTTCCTGCAAGCCAGCTATGACATTGACGCCATCACCCTGAGCGGCGGCGTGCGTTACCAGTACACCGAAAACAAGGTGGACGATTTTGTCGGCTACGCCCAGCAGCAGGCAATCGCCACGGGCAAAGCGACCTCCGCTGACGCGGTGCCGGGCGGGAAAACCGACTACAACAACTTCCTGTTTAACGCCGGGATCCTTGGACGTCTGACCGAACAGCAGCAGCTGTGGTTTAACTTCTCCCAGGGCTTCGAGATCCCGGACCTGGCGAAGTACTACGGCTCCGGCACCTATCAGCTGGTCGATGGTCACTATCGCCTGCAAAACAGCGTCAACGTGAACGACTCAACGCTGGACGGTATTAAGGTCAATGCTTACGAGCTGGGCTGGCGCTTCACCGGCGATAACCTGCGTACCCAGGTGGCGGCGTACTACTCGCTCTCGGATAAAACCATCACCATCAACAAGAGCGACATGACCATCAACCTGGAGGACGATAAACGTCGTATCTATGGGGTTGAAGGCCAGGTGGACTATTTCTTCACCGACAGCGACTGGAGCACCGGGGCGAACTTTAACGCCATCAAGTCCGAAACGCGTGAAAACGGGAAATGGGAGAAGCTGACGGTCGACAGCGCCAGCCCGTCTAAAGCCAGCGCATGGGTTAACTGGGCGCCGGGCGACTGGGCCCTGCGCGTGCAGAGCACACAAACCTTCGACGTGTCTGACGCCGACGGTAAGAAGATTGATGGCTATAATACCGTTGATTTCCTGGGCAGCTACGCCCTGCCGGTGGGCAAAGTCAGCTTCAGCGTGGAAAACCTGCTGGACAAAGACTACACCACCGCCTGGGGCCAGCGCGCACCGGGGCTGTATAGCCCAACCTATGGCTCACCGGGTCTTTATACTTATAAAGGCCGTGGACGTACGTTTGGCCTGAACTACTCCGTTCTGTTCTGATCCTGCGCGCCGCCTGCGGGCGGCGCGATTTGCTGTGCAATTTGAAAGCAAATTTGCTATTAAATCATCGGTTTGCTGAAATTCTCGGCAAACGAACAAAAACGGTGTTTTCCCCTTTGACAAGGCGTACGCAGGTCGATAATATGCGCCTCGTTCACACGATTCCTCTGTAGTTCAGTCGGTAGAACGGCGGACTGTTAATCCGTATGTCACTGGTTCGAGTCCAGTCAGAGGAGCCAAATTTGAAAAGCCTGCTTTTAGAGCAGGCTTTTTGCTTTTCAGCGCATGAGAAATGCAGGACGGCGCCCGTTGCCGTTTTAGTGTTTACCCCCACCTCCTCACCTGTCCCTGTTATATATTCCACTAATAAATAGAATCATTAATATTAATAACACATAACTATCATTCATCAAATATCGATCGGCAAAAACTATTAATTACATTCCGTGTGATATTCATCACAAAACGGGATTGCTCAACGTTTATTATTTATCGCATAGCAAAAGCAAATCGTTAGACCAGGAAAAATAATCTCATCAAGAGCTAAAGTTTTTTACTTATATACCCTATGGAGGTAATTGCTTTGCCATGGAAAGACCCATCATCAAATGCATTTTTTAGCTGGCTTTACATAATATTATTTGGCGCGTGGGGAGGACTTGTCAGATATCTCCTTGACGTTAAGTCAGGCCAGTCGGGAAGAAGTTTATTTTCTGCGTTAGCACAAATTATTGTATCAGGATTTACCGGTGTACTTGCTGGGTTGATGTCACAAAGCCTTGGTTCAGTATTTCATACTTCGCTTGCAGTCAGCGGTATATCAGGTGCAATGGGTGTTGTTGCTCTTAATTATTACTGGAAGAAAATCTCTGGAGATAGTAATGATAAATCATGAATTTAGTAGAAAGACTGAAAAGAACCTTAAAGGAGTACATAAAGATCTTTCGGAGGTGATGAGAAAAGCATTGAAATTATCGCCTGTTGACTTCGGTATTTCTGAAGGGGTAAGAAACCAAAAACGACAGCTTGAGCTATTAGCATTAGGAAAATCCTTAACGTCTAAAAGCAGGCATTTAACGGGGCACGCCGTCGATGTATTTGCGGTCATCAACGGTACCGTTTCATGGGATTTTAAACATTATCAGACAATTGCAACGGCTGTTTTTCAGGCCGCTAAGGAGCTATCTGTTGATGTTGAGTGGGGTGGCAACTGGACGGAAATAAAGGATGGCGTTCATTTTCAGCTATCACGAAAGATGTATCCTGAATAGAACCTAACACATTTGATATGTATATTTCCGCAGAGAATACAGCGCATCGTTATTTTCCGGATGATTAACCATGTTCTTTTTACATAAATTTTATAATAGGAGAATGAGAATACAAAATCGCTTTTAATTATCAAAGCTCAAAATTATCCGTCAGGCGTTTATTTACTCGTTATTTATACAGGCGATGCTTAATTGCGCTGAAAAAAACCATATATCTTATTGAATGAAATAAAAGGAATACCATCATGACAATTACTTATATTAAAACTGAACTTGCACCAGCCGACAACCAGCTCGCTGCATACCTTTATTTTACCTCAGATACCCCGGTAAGTTATTCTTACACTGTTACAAAAAGGACGACCAGTCCAACCAGCGTAGATTTTACCTATACATCGGATCTCATTTATGGTGTTACTCAAACCATTAAAATCCCTGTTATTGGTCTTTATGCGCAATATGCAAACAGTGTGCAGGTCGTATTTAAGGATGACACGGGTACTGAAGTTTTCAATCAGCCATTTATCATCAGTACAGAAGATCAGGAATATGATACATCTGTCATCTTCTACCTCGATATTGAGCAAACCGATCCTGCACTATTTACCTCTGTATGGGGAAACAGTTGGTTAATGGAATCCACTGGCCGAGGTTATGACCAAAATGGTGACCTGCGTTTTAACTTCTTATCGGTTTATCATCTCCAGCCGCTGCGGATCCACAATGGCTACCTCTATACCGGCAGCGACGAAGATATGGCGTGGTACGGCCGTCGCTTTTTCAAAATTGATATCATGGGCAATGTCGTCCTTGAATTCGACATGCGTGATGCTGATGGCAATCACTATGCAAATACTCATGATGTAGTCTGGGACTCCGCGGGCGACATTTATATGTTTGGCACCGATAGCCCTAACCGACTAACCAACACGATGGCGCAAGATGCGCTGGTTCTGAAATTTAACGATCAGACAGGGAAAATGATTTGGGCGAAAAACTATACCAGCGAATATAGTGGTTCTCAAATTCTGAATAACAATACGCCTAATGATGTCCATTTTAACTCTCTTACATGGATTGCAAGCAGCCCAAATAACGAAGAAGCCATTATTGTCCATTCTCGCACAACGAGTACAACTTTTGGTATCTCTATCGTTGATGGCAGTATCTTGTGGGCAATCGACACAGGTAATTTCAACCCTCAGTTCCCGGCAAAACAAGCGACTATTCATATTGATAATTCGGGTATTACTCATTTTGAAAATGGTGCCCATACGGTGTGCATTACGAATAATAGTGCTTTTTCTGCCAGTATCGATCCTACCGCAGGAAAATTTGTCTTATCAGTGTTCGATAACCGATCTTGCGTAGATGAAAATGGCAACCCCGTTATTCGTCCGATAAATGACGCAGCGACGTCGGACCCCTATCAAACAGATCCAGCCCGCATTCTGTTCTATGCGGTCGACTTAGCAGCAGGCACCGCTGTTGAGATTCATGCGCCTGTTGAACTCCCAACGACGCCTATCCTCCAATGGACCGACTTTATGGGAGGCGTGTTTGATCATGGTGATTATTTCACTATTTTTACCTGCCATGCGCGCTCATTCTTTATCAGTGACGTAGACGGTAATATGGTTGCCTCTATCTATGATGTGATTTCTTTATCTGATGGCGCTCCTCAATACCCTGGGGAGGCCTACCGTGCAAGATTATTTAATGAAACGGAGCTTACTGACGTCATCACTGCGGCATCTATTTATGCAAATTAATCAAATGATGTAACAATCTGGAACAGATGCAATTGATCACTGCATATGTTAATAGGGGGTCATGTCGAGCCATGACCCCTTGATGCTATATACGAAGCGCACAGGTCATGACTTCATCGCCGAAAAGATTGAGCCATTATTCATACCTGAAGGCGCTAATGTAAATTTATCGTTATAGTCTTGCGCCAGGGAAAGTAGTATTTGCGTCACCCGCCCTGCGGATAGTTGCGCGCTGCGACTAAAATGCGTTTGTTTATATAGCCAGTTGATAAAGCACCTGCTGGCCGTTAAAGAGAGCCTTTTAGCGTTACTGCTATCCCCCCCTGTTAATGGGCAAACCATCTTACGGTTTCTTCCCTGCTCCCAAAGCTGCCACTGACTTTGCCACCAGCCATGCTGTGACGTTCTCTGAAAATTCCAGGGTATATCACTATCATTATCGTTGATTTCTTCTTCTATAAACCACATTTCACCTTGCCCCAGGCGAAACAAATTTGCCCAGGCGGTAATGACTGCTCCCCGAAGAAAGCATTCGTGTGAAATAACATGCATCTTTACCTCAGGAAAGAGGAGATTCAGTATTCGAAAATGCCCGTGAGCCGCTATCACCGGGCGCACAATCGAACCTCTGGCGTTACATTTCAGAGCCGCGCTTCCATACTGTATTTCATCGAACTGGCTCCGACGCAGAAATTGTGTCTCTCGCATATCAACGCGTTTTACAATATCAGCGTGATGCAAATCAGGCTCGATATTTCCCTTCCAGTGATAACGTAATGTTTCCCCACTTTGATGCTCAGTAAAATTAGTGGAGAGATGAATAATATTACCGCGAATGGCATCAAAACTGATCAGGACATACAATTTCTGTTCTGCAATTCTCCCCTGGAACGGTACAACCAGTGACACAGTTTCAACACGTTCTGGATACACTATTTTTCTTTGCTTTTGCTGTTTGGGTGTCCAGACTTTTTTGCAGGCGCGGCACTGAACGCGCTGTGTCCCCCGTGGGTTATAACCATAACAAATAGTTTTCGGGCAATAACATTCAGGGCAAAAATAACCGTTTTCTAAGGCATAGGCGCTTAAGCAAGAAAAAAGCCATTCATTAAATTGTTGTTCATTAAACAGAGGGGGATAACTCCCACATGCCCGGCAGTGCAATGCTGGATATCCCAGCCTGTAGTCTGGCCAACTGTAATCTTCAGATGCTGAGACTGGCAGCCCTAAATTACGGCAACCAAACGATTTACAGGTATTAATCGTAAACAGAATCAATATTAATCACCAACGATTTGAATGGGTCGGTGATTTTGCCGCATAACTCTTGCATAAGTGTGTGAGCAGGTTCGCATAAAAAATCCTTTCAGAACGTAAAGTAGCGAATCTTTATATGACTGAAAGGAACGACTTATGAAGATAAAGTTAATCGCTGCGGGTATTCTGACGACGCTACCATTTTGGGCCTGCGCTAAGGATGTCACCATCCTTTATACCAATGATCTCCATGCTCATGTAGAACCTTATAAAGTGCCATGGATTGCTGACGGCAAACGGGATATTGGTGGCTGGGCGAATATCACTACTCTGGTAAAAGAGGAAAAATCAAAAAGTAAAGCGACATGGTTTTTTGATGCAGGTGACTATTTCACTGGCCCTTATATTAGTAGCTTAACGAAGGGAAAAGCAATTATTGATATTATGAATACCATGTCGTTTGATGTTGTAACGATAGGTAATCATGAATTTGATCATGGCTGGGATAATACATTATTACAGCTAAGCCAGGCGAAATTCCCTGTCGTACAGGGCAACATATTCTATGAGAACAGCAGCAAATTATTCTGGGATAAACCTTATACCATCATCGAAAAAGATGGCGTGAAAATTGGCGTCATTGGTTTGCACGGCGTGTTTGCCTTCAATGATACCGTCTCCGCGGCAACGCGCGTAGGCATTGAAGCGCGGGATGAAATTAAGTGGTTACAGCGCTATCTGGATGAACTGAAAGGCAAAGTCGACCTGACCGTATTGCTGGTCCATGAAGGTACACCGGCGCGTCAGTCCAGTATGGGAGGGACCGACGTACGACGTGCACTGGATAAAGATATTCAAACTGCAAGCCAGGTGAAAGGTCTGGATATTCTGATTACGGGACATGCGCATGTCGGTACGCCGGAACCGATTAAAGTTGGCAATACGCTGATCCTCTCGACCGACAGCGGCGGCATTGATGTGGGGAAACTGGTACTGGACTACACGAAGCCGCATCAGTTTACGATGAAAAATTTTGAGCTTAAAACCATTTACGCCGATGAGTGGAAGCCCGATCCGCAAACGAAACAGGTTATAGACGGCTGGAATAAGAAACTGGATAAAGTAGTTCAACAAACGGTGGCGCAGTCGCCGGTTGAGTTGACGCGCGCGTATGGTGAATCAGCCCCGCTGGGTAATCTGGCTGCGGACGCTCTACTGGTGGCTGCGGGTAAAAATACTCAGCTAGCCTTGACCAACTCGGGCGGCATTCGCAATGAGATCCCGTCGGGCGCGATTACGATGGGTGACGTCATCAGTACGTTCCCCTTCCCTAACGAGCTGGCCACAATGGATCTTACGGGTAAACAATTACGCACGTTGATGGAACATGCCGCAAGTTTAAGTAATGGCGTCTTGCAGGTTTCAAAAGGCCTGGAGGTGAAGTATGACAGCAGTAAACCAATCGGTCAGCGGGTCGTCGTATTTACCCTTAATGGCAAGCCGATTGAGGATGCGACAGTCTACCACATTGCCACTCAGAGCTTCCTTGCTGACGGCGGCGATGGTTTTACCACCTTTACCGAGGGTAAAGCGCGTAATACAACAGGCGGTTACTACGTTTCTAATGCCGTGATCGATTACTTCAAAGCGGGTAACACTATTACGGATGAGCAGCTCAACGGCATGCGCGTTGCTGATGTGAAAAAGTAAAGGTTATTACCATACAGGCTTTTGGCGCCGCATTGGTGCTGAATGCATTGAAATAAAATAAACGTTTAAGGGTTCATACCTCTACATGGACCCTTTTCAAGCTATTGTTTTTTTCAAGGGAATTGATTATGAAGAAAAATATAAAGCTGAGCCTGATTACGTTATGTTGGTTCGCAACGTTAACCGCCTCAGTTCATGCAAAAGATGTAACAATTTACTATACCAACGATCTACATGCTCATGTCTCTCCTGGGAAACTACCCACCGTTGACAAAGAACGTTTGGTAGGAGGTTTTGCGAATATAGCGACCATCGTCAATGATGCTAAGAAAATAAGTAAAGATGTTTTTTTCTTTGATGCAGGTGATTACTTTACCGGGCCCTATATAAGTACCCTGACCAAAGGCGAAGCCATTATTGATATCATGAACACCATGCCCTTTGATGCTGTGTCAGTGGGAAACCACGAATTTGACTATGGCGTTGATAACATGGTTAAGCAGTTATCAAGAGCACACTTCCCCATTTTGTTAGGTAATGTTTTTTATACCAACAGTGAAAAGCCCGTCTGGAATACCCCCTGGACGATTGTCGAAAAAGATGGCATCAAAATTGGCGTAATCGGGGTACATCAGAAATTTGCATTTTATGACACGATTGCGGCCAAGGCTTACGCTGGTTCAGAGGCGCGTGATGAAGAGCCTTATATTCAAAAAGGGCTTGATGCCTTAAAAGGTAAAGTAGATATCATCGTGCTGCTTATTCATGAAGGTACGCCAGCGCGCCAGTCAAGCTATGGAAACAAAGACGTAGCCAGAATGCTACAAGCTGATATCGATACCGCGAAGAAATTTAAGGGTATTGATGTATTAATCACAGGCCATGCCCATGTAGGGACGCCAGAACCGATTAAAGTTAATGACACTCTCATTGTTTCAACGGATGCCTATGGTACTGACATTGGTAAATTAGTATTGGATTTTAACCCTCAGACGATGAAAATTGAGAGTTACAAAGGTGAATTAATCACTGTATTTGCTGATGAATATAAACCTGATCCAAAAGTACAGCTTAAAATTGATGAGTGGAATGCCAGGCTGAAAAAAATCACTGGCCAGGTTATTGGTTCGACAACGGCGCACTTTACGCGTTCATATGGGGAATCATCACCCGTCGGTAATTTGATAATTGATGCCATGATGGCAAAAGTGCCGGATGCCGTCGTTGGATTACAAAACAGCGGAGGGATACGTGCTGATTTCCCACAGGGAAATTTAACCTACGGCGATGTTATTACCACCTTCCCGTTTAATAATGACCTGGTTGAAATGGATCTTACCGGAAAAGATCTTACCGATTTAATGATCCATGCGACTAATCTCACCAATGGTATTTTGCAAGTATCAAAAAGCGTTCATGTTGTCTATGACAGTACAAAACCGCTGGGCAAACGTCTCATTAAATTCACTGTCAATAATCAACCCATAGATCCGACCAGGATATATCGGGTTGCTACACACTCATTTTGTGCGACAGGTGGCGATGGATTTGAAGCATTTTTAAAAGGGAAAAATATTAAAACTATTAACAGCACTACCTCTGCCGATTCAATTATTGATTATGTGAAGGCGCATAGCCCAGTTAAACCCGATCATGAAATGAGGGTGACTGATGTAAGCGCAGCAAAATGAATTAAACAAGAAGTGATTAAATACTGACATGTATTTTAAATACCACTCGCTTTTCAACATACTCCCATTAAAGGAAATACACGCATGAAAAAAAATGAAATATCTTTTACCAGGCGCATTGATAATGCTCCCCATGATTGCGTTTGCGGACTCTGGTAATAATGAATATCTATCAGACTGGTGGCATCAAAGCATTAACATAGTCGGCAGCAACTCTACTCGCTTTGGGCCACAAAAAAGGTCGGATCTCTATCCAGAATACCGTGCGTGGGCCCATGTGGATTGGTTTGATTTTTACGGCTATGCGGATTTGCCTAAATTTTTTGGTTTGGGAAATGACAACGATATTGGTATTTGGGACAATGGCTCGCCATTCTTTACAGAAATAGAGCCACGTTTTAGCATCGACAAATTAACGGGACTTGATTTGAGCGTTGGTCCATTTAAAGAATGGTATTTTGCTCACAACTATATTTATGATGCGGGTACTAACGAAGGACAGCGTCAAAGTACCTGGTATATGGGAATTGGGACGGATATTGATACGGGATTACCGATGACTTTATCTGCAAACATCTACGCTAAATACCAGGGGAATAATTATAACGCCGCCAACGAAAACGAATGGGATGGATATCGCTTTAAATTAAAATATGCTATTCCTTTAACTACACTGTTTGGCGGCAAGCTAAATTACATCGGTTTCACCAATTTTGATTTTGGCTCAGACTTAAAAGACGAATCAGGTGGCGAGCAATCCTTTTACTCCCGTACTAATGACTCAATAGTTTCTACCCATATCCTCAGCTTAGTTTACTCTCACTGGAGCTATGGCGCCACCCTTCGTTATTTCTATCATGGTGGGCAATTTGAAGAAGGCAGTAAAGCATATAATAGCAAAGGGCAGATTACCCGTATAGACTCTACGGGGTGGGCCTACTATTTAACTGCCGGATACACTTTTTAAATATGTCTAAAAGAAATTAGCCATTAAGGAATAAAATAATAATGCCATTCATTTATGGATGGCATTATTTTATTTAACTCGGTACACGCATCACCCAGGAAGACTTAGAGCCACTCTTACCGTTCCCGGCAGACAATGCGCCGCCGGGCAAAAACTAAATCTGATAATCAATCGCCACCTCTTCCGGCTCCATCACCTGGCGTTTGATCTCATCTACGGAGAGCCCCGCATTGCACAGCTCGATAAAACGCCACACATAGTTACGCTGAAGCTGCCCGCGCTTCAGCCCGAGCCAGACGGTGTTCGCATCGAACAGATGACGTGTATCCAGACGCACCAGATTACCGTCCTCATATTCTCCGCCAGACTGCTCGGCCACCAGGCCAATCCCCAGCCCTAACTCGACGTAGGTTTTGATCACGTCGGAATCCTGCGCGCTCAGCACCACGTCCGGCGTGAGCCCTTTACGCTTGAACGCTTCATCTATGCGCGAACGCCCGGTAATGCCCTGCCGGTAGGTGATAAGCGGCCATTTGACGATCTCTTCCAGCGTCAACGGTGAAACCTGGTTCAGCGGGTGTTCGGCGGGTAATAACAGGCTGTGGTGCCAGCGGAACCACGGGAACGCCACCAGCAGCGGGTCATTGCTCAGCCGTTCACTGGCGATACCGATATCGGCCCCACCGTTATGCAGCAGCACTTCAATTTCCTGCGGCGTGCCCTGGATCAGTTCGAGACGTACGTCCGGGAAGATCTCACGAAATGCTTTGATAACCGTCGGAAGGCTGTAACGCGCCTGTGTATGGGTGGTGGCGATAGTCAGCACACCCGAAGCGTCGTTGGTAAAGAGATCCGCCAGCCGACGAACGTTGCTGGCCTCGTTGAGAATGCGCTCAGCGATGGTCAGCAATGCCTTGCCTGGCTCGGTCATACCCAGCAGGCGCTTGCCGCGACGGATAAAAATCTCAATGCCTAACTCCTCCTCCAGCTCGCGGATATGTCGGCTGACGCCCGACTGAGAGGTGTAAAGCATATTGGCGACTTCGGTCAGGTTGTAATCCCGCCTGGCCGCCTCACGAATAATTTTAAGTTGCTGGAAATTCACAATTCACTCCGGCGCATCTGACATAAGGCTATTGTTAGAGTCAGGCGGGCTGGAGAACAAATAATAAAAACCAGCATCTTATGCTTATTTGGAATATCAGCTGACGAGTTGCAGCTCGCGATTTTCCAGCGACGGCTTACTGACCAGAGACATCAGGATCTCTTTCACCGCCTGCGCCTGCGGTGACAGGGAGCCGCGCGCGGACATATTCAACGACAGCGGTAAGCTCATGGATGGCGTGGTGATGCGGGCCATCCAGCCGTTCGCCGCGCTGCACAGTGAACGTGCGGCAGACTCGGGCAGAACCGTTACCCCCATGCCGCTGGCAATGGCGGCAGTCAGCGTGGAGATGGAATCAATCTCGCCGATAATTTTGGCCGTCAGACGGCGCAGCGAGAACGCTTCGTCAACGCGCACGCGCACGGCACTGTAGTCGCGCGGCAGGAACAGGTTCATCTCTGCCACAGCGGTTAAATCAATGCTCTGGCCGGGGCAATCACGGGTACCGACCAGGTAAAGATCTTCCTTCAGCAGCGGCTGGCTGGTGATCCCGGCAACCGGGGAGCGATCGTACAGCACCGCCATATCCAGCTGACCGTTGAGCAGTTTGTCATTGAGCACGGAACCACTGTTCTCATGCAGATAAACCAGCACTTCCGGTAGCTCCGCGCGCACCGCCTGAAGCAGCGGCATGGTGACAGACGATGCGGCCGTTCCCGGCGCCAGGCCAATGGAGACATGACCGCTCAGGGTCTGACCCACATTGTGCACGGCCAGCTGCGCCTGTTCACACTGACGCAGGATCGTGCGGGCATGGGTATATAAAATTTTTCCCGCTTCGGTAGGCGTTACGCCGCGCTTGGTGCGGATCAACAGTTGCTGGTCCATTTCGCCTTCCAGAGTCGCGACCTGCTGGCTCAGCGCAGGCTGCGCGATATGCAGCACTTCAGCCGCCTGGGTCAGGCTGCCGATATCGACGATTTTTACGAAGTATTTCAGTCGTCTTAAGTTCATGTTGCCCCCTGTTCGAAAATAGCGTGCCGGTAACGGCTGTGTTGTTAAACAGGTTTTGCAATATGGATGCCAGTTTTTAGCAGCGGGTGTATGTCGCTGCTAAGCGGCTGAAAATAAGGAAAGCCAATCACTGGTGCCTGTTTTGAGATGGGGACAACGGTTTCCGATCTGCCCCATTCGGGGTATATCTGCACAATAATGGTGCATTCCGTTGGCAAAAACATCACTTTGCTGGTTTTGTCAGCAAACAGTTCAAAGTCGGCGATCCATCCTTTGACAAGGCGTACGCAGGTCGATAATATGCGCCCCGTTCACACGATTCCTCTGTAGTTCAGTCGGTAGAACGGCGGACTGTTAATCCGTATGTCACTGGTTCGAGTCCAGTCAGAGGAGCCAAATTTGAAAAGCCTGCTTTTAAAGCAGGCTTTTTGCTTTTCTGCGTTCGGTAAAATTGTCGGGTGGCGGCTTCGCCTTACCCGACCTACGGTCCTGTAGGCCCGGTAAGCGCAGCGCCACGGGGCATAGCAAGCTTCACCGGCATCCCCGACCGCCGTTCCAGCTCAGCGCCCGCCCCTTCACTTATTAGCTGCGTCCTTTGTGCGGCTGAAATGGGCAGCGGCACCTTATTTGTCGATTCAAATTCCGCGCGATTGCGTGACAGCGGCTCGTGAACCTCTACCCAACGGCTACCGTCCGGCTCGGTGGTCACCTTTAAGGGCTGATCGATAAGCTGTACCCGCGTCCCCACCGAAACGTTATCGAACAGGTATTTGATATCGTTATTACGCAGGCGAATGCAGCCCTGGCTGACGCGCAGACCAATGCCGAAATTTGAGTTGGTACCGTGGATCGCGTACAGCCTGCCGATATAGAGGGCATACAGCCCCATCGGGTTATCCGGCCCGGCGGGAACGAACGCGGGCAACGTTTTCCCCTCTTTCGCGTAAGCGCGTCGCGTATTTGGCGTGGGTGACCAGGTTGGGCCTTCCTGTTTGCGCTCAACGGCGGTTACCCAGTTACGCGGCGTTTCGCGCCCGGCCTGACCGATGCCAATAGGCAGCACCTCAACCGTGTTGCTGCCGGGTGGATAATAGTAAAGTCGCATTTCCGCGACGTTCACCACAATCCCCTCGCGCACCGTTGGCGGCAGAATAAGCTGCTGGGGTACCACCAGCTGTGTTCCGGCTTGCGGTAAAAACGGATCCACCCCCGGGTTGGCTTCCAGCATATTGCTCAACCCCTGTCCGTGCTGCGCTGCAAACGCTTCGAGCGGCAGAGTATTGCCCTCAGGCACGGTGATGGTGATCGGTGCCCCCACCAGGCGGCTGCCCTCGGGAGGGAGGGGGTAGGTTACAGCAGATGCAGCGGGAACCAGAATACCAAGCGTAAAAACGAACGAGGCAAATCGAATCATAGTGTTCTGTACTCAGTCAAAGAGAAAGCCTGCCGGTGGGCAGGCTTAGCCTACTCATTCAGTCATCTTTTCGTCGTGCGCCATCTCCGGGTAAGGACTTTTTCTGCTTCAACAATCATGAACATCGCAAACCCAATCAGGAAGGTAATGATCCAGTAGCGGAACGGTAGCGCTTCGGTACCGAACAGCATTTGCATGAACGGCGCATAGATGATCAGAAGCTGAAGGGCCAGAAGTACGCCGCTCACGATCCATATCCCCTTGTTAGCCAGCAGACCTTTACTCAGGGAGAAGCCGTCGGTGACGCGGCAGTTGAGCATGTAAAACCACTGGGCGGTGACCAGCGTTTGCAGCAACACGGTGCGGATAAACTCCGGTGAGTAGCCGCGTGGTTGCAGCCAGGCCTCCAGCACAAAGGCGCTGATGGCAATCATCAGGCCGACAAACACCACTCGCCAGATGGCATACCCGTCCATCACATGCAGGTTAGACTTACGCGGCGGCCGGTTCATGATGTCCTTCTCACCCGCTTCAAACGCCAGGCCAAACGACAGCGTTGCCGAGGTTGCCATGTTCATCCACAGGATCAGTACCGGCGTTAGTGGGATCAGGTTCCCCGCCAGCAGGGCAATAATGATCAGTAAGGCCTGGGCGATGTTACTCGGGATAACGAACAAAATGGTCTTTTTCAGGTTGTCGTAGACCCGACGCCCTTCATGGACCGCCCGGGCAATGGTGGCAAAGTTATCATCCGTTAACACCATATCGGCGGCTTCTTTGGTGACTTCAGTACCTTTGATCCCCATCGCGATGCCGACATCCGCCCGCTTCAGCGCCGGCGCATCGTTCACCCCGTCCCCGGTCATTCCGACCACTTCCTGCTTACTTTGCAGCGCCTGCACCAGGCGGAATTTATCTTCCGGGCTGGTGCGGGCAAAGATATCGTATTTTTGCGCCGCCTCGCTCAGCTGGTGGTCGTCCATCGCCTCCAGTTCGCGCCCGGTAATGGCGCTCGCCGCGTTGCCAATACCCAGCATCTGTCCAATGCTCATCGCCGTTTGTGGATGATCCCCGGTAATCATTTTCACGTGAATGCCCGCCTGCAAGCAGTCGGCAATGGCCGAAATAGCTTCCGGGCGCGGGGGATCCATCATGCCCGCAATGCCGAGCAGTATGACCCCTTCTTGCAGATCCGCATGCGTCAGCTCGCGCTGCCCGCTGGCAGCCGGTTTCCAGGCCGCAGCCACCATGCGCAATCCCTCGCGCGCATACTCTTCAATCTTCTCTTCCCAGTAGTGCAGGTTGAACGGCTCCAGCCCGTTTTGGGTCTGCTGGTGCTGGCAAAGACGGAAAAGGACGTCCGGCGCACCGGTGATTAACATCACCTCTTCGTCGCCCAGGCGATAGAGGGTGGACATGTATTTATATTGCGAATCAAATGGGATTTTACTGCGCAACTCGGCGTCAATTGCCGGAAGCGGGATTTTGGCCGCCAGCACCTTCAGCGCGCCTTCGGTTGGACCGCCGGTGATTTTCCACAGCCCCTGCTCATCTTTGATCAGCTGGCTGTCATTACAGAGATCGACTGTGCGCAGATAGCGCTCAAGCACAGATCCCGGGGTCACGGTGACCGGTGTCGGATCGTCAACGGGGTGAATAGTACCCACCGGCTCGTAGCTGTCTCCCTCCACGCGGTAGGTGGTGTCCGCGGTAATCGCCGCTTTTACCGTCATCTCATTCATGGTCAGGGTGCCGGTTTTGTCCGAGCAGATAACCGTCATCGCCCCCAGCGTTTCCACGGTAGGCAGCTTGCGAATAATCGCCTTGCGACGCGCCATCGCCTGCACGCCCAGCGAGAGGATGATCGAGATAATGGCCGGTAATCCTTCCGGCACCGCCGCTACCGCAAGGCTAATCAACGACAGCACCAGCTCTGATACGGGCATATCACGGAAGATAAGACTGAAAACGAACAGCGCCAGCATCATTACCAGAATGGTGATAAAAATGGTCTTGCCGAGCTTGTCCATTTGCACCATCAACGGGGTACGGTGTTTTTCAATGTCTGACATCATCTGGTTGATATGGCCGAGTTCGGTCTCCCCACCGGTCGCCACCACCAACCCTTTTCCCGCGCCGGAGCTGACGGTGGTGCCAGAATAAAGCAGGTTGTAACGGTCGCCTAACGGCAACTCCCCGTGGAGCGCATCGCTGCTTTTCTCCACTACCGTGGATTCGCCGGTGAGAATAGCTTCTTCCACCCGCAGATTGTGCGCCTCTGTCACGCGAAGATCGGCAGGAATGCGATCCCCGGCGCGTATCACGACGATATCTCCGGGCACCAGTGCTGTCGTCGGGATAGTTTCATGGTTGCCCTGCCGGATGACCACAGCCTCGCTGGAGAGCATATTGCGAATACTTTGCAGCGATTTCTCCGCATTGCTCTCCTGAATATGGCCAATCAGGGCGTTAATAATGGCTACCCCAAGAATGACAAACATATCCACCCAGTGTCCCATTATCAGCTTCAGCAGCGCCGCCGCCAGAAGGACGTAAATAAGGACATCGTTGAAATGGGCCAGAAAGCGCAGCCAGCCAGGTTTACCCGGTTTTTGCGGTAAGGCATTTTTACCGTATTTTTCCAGCCTGGCGGTGGCTTCTGTACTGCTAAGTCCGTCGAGGCTGGATTGGATATTTGTCAGGGTTTCATCAACGGTCTGTTGATAATACGGACGGTGAGGCTTTTCTGTTATCATCGTTCCTTCCTCAGGTTCTTTTCAGAAATCACCTTGCTTTCATGACATTAACGAATAACGAAAACAGGAACATGCGCGTAACGAACGATACTCGCCGCCTCTGATCCTAATAAATGAGTTTGAATATTTGGATTACGTGATCCCACAATAATCGCACCGACGTTAAGCTCATCCGCCAGTTTGATTACCTCATCACGTATATTCCCGCTGCGAACATGTAGATGGACATTTGCTTCGGGCAGGTTGATTTTTTTTACCAGCGCAGCCAGTTTTTCTTTAGCATTATTAATCATATATTCATCCATCTTTCTCGCGTCTGCAATAAAACCGCGGGTCAGTTCCGCCGAGAACTTTGGCATAACGTACAGCAGATGGACATTACCCGATGCGCTTTGCGCCAGGAATTGGGCATGCTGTAGCGCTTTATCAGACAATGCTGTTTCGTATACATCCACCGGCACCAGAATCGTTTTATACATATCAAGCATCCTTTTTATAACCAACACAACAGTGAGTGAATCAGGAGAGATCGCATCAAACCCATGGGTACAGGCGTGAATGCCTTTTACGGAAAAAAGGAATGGATGCTATTAAACGTAGCACAGGAATATCAGGATGTTATTCAAAGGGGATACACCATCGTAACGCTTGTTTCGCCTGAGTATGTCACGCCACTAATAATGGTTATTTAACATTTATTTATTCACCGACTATGCTCATAGTCAGGCATGCAACACGTTTATTCTCTTTATCCCGCGCCACCTTCTACCTCATGGAGGAATGCATGTACGGTTTAAGCCTGATTCGCCTTGGTTTGTTTATTGCGCTCGCCATTATCGCCAGCACAGCAATCGGTCTATTTACCTATGTGGTCGTCTCGGCCCTGGCAGAATAGCGCCACCCCAGCATTGATGACGAAATAAATAAAACAATTATTATCAGGGGAATACTGTGAAGCGCTACCTCTCTCTTCTGCCTGCTGTTTTATTGCTGCTGACGGCGTGCGATCCGAAACCCGACCGCGCCGCGCCCCTGCCGAAAATGGTAAAAGTCGCAGAGGTGGTCAAGGCCGGCAACGCGCAGCAGCGCGTGTTTCCCGCCCGTATTGAATCCGGCGACGCCACGGATCTCGCGTTCAAACGAGCCGGGCAGATTGAGACCCTGGACATTCGCCAGGGTGCCATTGTCAAACAGGGGCAACGACTCGCCAGCCTCAACGCCCGTGAAGCCCGGCAGCGCCTGAACGACAGGCAAACGGCGGCGACCCTGGCTCAGCGGCAATTCGACCGCTTCCAGACCCTGGCGGGACGCCAGGCCGTGTCGAAAGCCGAGATGGATGTCCAGCGCGCCAACCGCGATTCAGCAAACGCCGCGCTACAGATTGCGCGCGAAGAATTAAGCCAGATGACGCTCGTCGCCCCCTTTAGCGGGACAGCGGCCAGCGTCCATGTGCGAAATCATCAGGTCGTCTCCGCCGGCCAGCCCGTCGTCACTTTGACCCGTACCGATCTGCTGGACGTGGTGTTCAGCCTTCCAGAGAACCTGTTTAACACCTTCGATATTCGCAATGCGCAGTACAAACCGGTAGTGAGGATCAACGCCCTGCCCGGTCGCGAGTTTACCGCTGTGTACAAAGAGCACTCAGGCAGTAGCGACAGCAACACATTGACCTGGCAGGTGATTTTAACCATGCCCCGCCCGGATGATTTTCCCGTCGTGGGCGGCGTCAGCGGAACGGTCACCATCAATTTAACCAACCTTCCGGCTGGTGTGGGCAGTGAGGCGCTGGTAGTGCCGGTTGAAGCGGTCTTTAACCCGGATAACCGCCCGCGCAATGAGCCACATGTCTGGGTGGTGACGGGCGAAGGCGATACGTTGCACCTTGAAGATCGTATGGTCAGCGTGGGGCAAGTCAGCGCTGAGGGGGTCGTCATCGTCGGTGGGCTTAAGGCCGGTGAACGCGTGGTGGCCGCAGGCGTTGGGGAGCTACATCCCAACCAGCCGGTACGTATCTGGACGCGTGAACGGGGACTGTAATGGATATCTCTCGTCAGTTTATCAGCAACCCGGTTCGCGTCTGGCTGACGATTTTGCTGCTGGGCGTAGGCGGCATTATTGCCCTGTTGAACATTGGCAGACTGGAAGATCCGGCGTTTACCATCAAAACGGCGGTGGTGATCACCCATTATCCGGGCGCGTCGGCGCAGCAGGTTGAAGAAGAGGTCACCCTGCCGCTGGAAAATGCGCTTCAGCAGTTACCTTATCTGGATAACGTCAGCTCCATCTCCTCCAGCGGCCTGTCGCAGATCACGGTCAATATAGCCTCGCGCTACCACTCAAATGCACTGCCGCAAATCTGGGATGAACTGCGTCGCCGGGTCGGAGATGCCGCCAGACAGTTTCCACCCGGCGTAGTGACCCCGTTTGTGAATGACGATTTTGGCGATGTGTTCGGCTTTTTCTTTGCCATTTCCGGAGATGAATTCAGCAATCCGGAACTGGTCCGGTATGCCGAGCAGCTGCGCCGGGAGTTGGTCCTCGTGCCAGGCGTGGGCAAAGTGGCCATCGGCGGAGCCCTCACTCAGCAGATTAACGTGGACATTTCTCTGAGCAAAATGGCCGCGCGCGGGATAACGCTGAACCAGCTTTCTGCCCAGCTCAGCAGGCTGAACGTGCTCTCCAGCGCGGGAGAGATCCCCTCCGGTACCGAGTCAATTCGTCTGCATCCTACCGGTGAATTCGAAAGTATTGACGAGCTGGCCGATCTCATCGTGACCCCGCCCGGCGTTGGGGCGGCTACCCGCTTACGGGATATTGCCACCCTGTCACGCGGGCTGGATGCGTCCCCTGCCAGCATCTACCATGCCAACGGCAGAAAAGCCGTCACCATGGGCGTCTCCTTTATCCCCGGCGTTAACGTGATCGACGTGGGACATGCCCTGGAGGCGAAGCTAGAGCAGATGTCAGCCGAGAAACCGGCAGGTATCCATATCGACCTGTTTTACGATCAGGCGGCGGAGGTCGGGCATTCCGTTAACGGATTTATCATTAACTTCCTGATGGCGCTGGCGATTGTCATCGGCGTGTTGTTGATCTTTATGGGCTTACGCAGCGGGATCATTATTGCCTTTTCCCTCGCCCTCAACGTGCTGGGCACGCTGCTGATCATGTATCTCTGGGGTATTGAACTACAGCGCATTTCACTGGGTGCGCTGATCATCGCCCTCAGCATGCTGGTCGACAATGCCATTGTTATTGTCGAAGGGGTACTGGTAGCCCGGCAGCAGGGCTCGTCCCTGATGAACGCCATTAGCGACATTATTCGCCGTTCTGCGCTGCCGCTGCTGGGTGCAACGGTCATCGCCATCCTGGCCTTTGCGCCCGTCGGGCTGTCACAGGATTCCACCGGCGAATACTGTAAGTCGCTGTTTCAGGTCCTGCTGATTTCGCTCATGCTGAGCTGGTTCTCAGCCCTCACCATTACGCCAGTGCTGATTAAGTGGTGGCTGTTTAAACGAGATGCTGCACCGCCAAAGGCCGACGAAACGGATCCCTATGACAAACGCATCTATCGGATCTATCAGGGTGTGCTCAACGCGCTGTTACGGCGTAAAGCGCCAACGCTGGTAGTGATGGCCGCACTGCTGGCCGCCGCCATCTGGGGCTTTGGCTCGGTGCGGCAGAACTTCTTCCCCTCCTCCAGTACGCCAATTTTCTTTGTCGACCTCTGGCTCCCTTACGGTACCGACATTAACTGGACCGAGAAAATGACCGGTGATATCGAGAAAACCATTAACGGCCAGCCAGGCGTGGAAACTACGGTCTCGACGATTGGTCAGGGAAGTATGCGATTTATTTTGACCTACAGCGGACAGCGGCAGTACAGCAACTATGCGCAAATTATGGTGAGAATGGACGACCAGCGTAACATCCCCGCCCTGACTCGCCACGTTGATGAGTACATCGCACGAAACTATCCGCAGGTTAACGCCAGCACGAAGCGGGTGATGTTTGGCCCCTCCGGCGACAGCGCCATTGAAATACGTATTAAAGGCCCCGATCCGGACAGGCTGCGTCTGATCGCCAGCCAGGTAGACAACATCCTTACGCGCGATCCGGCGACGGACAGCGTCAGGAACGACTGGCAAAATCGCAGCAAAGTGATCCGCCCGCAGTACGTCACCGCGCTGGGACGTGAGCTTGGCGTGGATAAGCAGGACGTCGATAACGCACTGGAGATGAATTTCTCCGGCAGTCGGGCAGGACTGTACAGAGAAGGCAGCGACCTGTTGCCCGTGGTGGTGCGCCCGCCGGAAAGCGAGCGGCTGGACGCCAATCACCTGAATAACGTTCTGGTCTGGAGCCAGACCCGGCAGCAGTATATTCCGCTGAGCAACGTCATCAGCGGCTTCGCGCTGGAGTGGGAAGATCCGCTGATCCTTCGCCGTGACCGCTCCCGCGTGCTGACCGTGCAGACCGACCCTGACCCGCTAAGCCAGCAAACCTCCGGCGATATTCTCGCCCGCGTGAAGCCACAAATTGATGCCCTGCCCCTGCCCCACGGCTACAGCATTGAGTGGGGCGGTGACGCGGAGAACTCCAGCGAAGCGCAGCAGGGGCTATTTACCACGCTGCCGCTCGGCTATCTGGTGATGTTTGTGATCACGGTGCTGATGTTCAGTTCGGTGAAAAACGCCGTCGCCATCTGGCTGACCGTGCCGCTGGCGCTGATCGGCGTGACGCCGGGGTTTTTAATTACCGGCATCCCTTTTGGCTTTATGGCGTTGATTGGCCTGCTGAGCCTGAGCGGGATGCTGATCCGCAACGGCATTGTGCTGGTGGAAGAGATAGAACAGCAGAAAGTGCAGCAGGATCAGCACAGTGCGATCGTTTACGCCGCCACGTCGCGCCTGCGTCCCATCCTCCTCACCGCCTTTACGACCGTACTCGGCCTCGCCCCTCTGCTGCTGGATGTGTTCTTCCAGAGCATGGCCGTTGTGATTATGTTTGGGCTTGGGTTTGCTACAATCCTGACGCTGCTGGTACTCCCCGTAATTTACGCGTGTTTCCATCGTAAGGACAAAGCTGAACAACAATGAATGCGACAGGGCTGAATATCATCAAGACGCTGGGGTGTATGACGGCGGTTACCTTTTTCACCATCTACAACACCTGGGATCATTACGATTATGACTATCACTGGATCCTCGGTTTTTTAACCTTCATTTCGACCATCGCCACGCCGTTATTTTTTGTGGTTGCAGGGTATCTGGACGGGCAATCCCGACACGGCACGCGCTGGCAGCTGGATAAGATCAAAAGCCTGGTGATCGTCTTTCTGTTCTGGGTAACGATTTACTACCTGTGGGAGCCCTATCAGCGTGGATATCTGATCCAGCCCTGGTTCGTGTTCGCGTTTATCGTGATTTACACGTTTCACCCGGTGGTGGAGTGGCTCAGCCAGCGACGAACGCTCTTTTGCGGGGTGATTGCCGCCCTGCTGCTTTTCTCATACGGGTACGATTTACTGTCAGCCCTCTATCCTGATGCCCATGTCCTTTCATTGTCGCCGCAGTATCGCCTGTGGACGTGGCTGCTGTTTTATCTGACGGGGCAGCTCTTTTGCGATCCGCAGATCGCGGCGTGGATCGGCCGCAAAAATGTGGTCAGGGCAGCGGTGATTGCCATACCGTTTATTTATCTCTTCACGTGGTTTTACGAGCGGCACTTCTTTTTTGCGCTATTTAAAGCAGACAGAAACGCCTTTATCCTCACCGGATCGCAAATCTACATTCTGATTATTGCCCTGGTGATTGCGGCCAACGGCGTGCGGTTTCGCCGCAATGCGGAGTTTAAAGAGTCCGTGCTGGCCGCCATTAGCAAAACCATGACCGGGGTCTATATTATGCACTACTCGGTGTTTCACCTACTGACCGCGCTCATTCCGGTGACGTCCCTGAGCACCAAACTTGCTCTGATTGTGCTTACGTTTGTTACGTCGGTCCTGTTTTCGCTGCTGATCCTGTCCAACGCAGTGGCCAAAAAAGTGATCACCCTCTAAAAGCCCAGGCGCAGCCAGGCAAACAGCACGTTGCCGTTGTTGTAGGTCCCGGGAATATAGGTGAACTGGACGGTGACGCGCTTATATCCGGCAGAGAAAAGCGGGAAGATAAACGGCAGCGGGACATAGTTGGCAAAGTCGTCGCGTGCCGTGATCCCCGCAGCGGCCCCCAGCCCCAGACGGAAATCTTTTGCGTTATCCAGATACCAGCCCTTCTCCCAGCCGTAGCCCATCGCAGGCTGCCATTCGTTATGTGAATCTTTGAACATCATGGCAAAGAGCGCGCTCCAGTTGCCCTCGTCGTTGTAGCGGGACACGCCCAGCCCCCCGCCCCACGGCATTTCGTTGTAGTTGTCGGTTTTCTCTTTGTCATACATGAATCGAGCATGCCAGCTCAGAAACGGAAGGTAGAGATCGTAATGATCCGGCTGTTCCCAGGTTTGCGCAATATCGTCCGTTAATGCATCCCACCAGCGGTGAATACGCTGTTCGCCATAGACTTTCGGCTCCGCATGCAGCGGAGATACGACTAAAACCAGGACTACCCACAGTGCAGGAAAGAGGCGTTGCATCGTTATTCCCTCAGCTTACGTCACGCAGCGATCATTATTACTGTAAACCATTCAGCCCTAACCGGAGCCAAACAGGCTGATTTATGTTGTCGCCCGATAAGATGAAAATTATTTATTCTGCGCTTTCAGGAAAGATAAAAACGTTTTCTCAGGCCGCCTGTCGCGGTAGTCTCATACATTCCGTCAATATGACGGCCGCGATGTGAGTGACCTTTTCTTATACCAATAATTAAAAATCAGTACAGACAGGACAACTATGGACTCCACCCTTATCTCCGCTCGCCGCAACGAGGAGACACCTTCGCTTAACCGCGCCCGCCGCGCCGCTTTAGGTAGCTTCGCAGGCGCCGTCGTCGACTGGTATGACTTTCTGCTCTACGGTATTACCGCTGCGCTGGTCTTTAACCGTGAATTCTTTCCCCAGATCAGCCCCGCCATGGGTACGCTTGCTGCGTTTGCCACCTTCGGCGTCGGTTTTCTGTTTCGTCCGCTGGGCGGGGTAATTTTCGGCCACTTCGGTGACCGCCTTGGCCGGAAACGTATGCTGATGCTCACCGTCTGGATGATGGGCATTGCCACCGCGCTGATCGGTATTTTGCCCTCCTTTGCCTCGATTGGCTGGTGGGCTCCGGTGTTGCTGGTGACGCTGCGCGCCATTCAGGGCTTTGCCGTCGGCGGTGAATGGGGCGGTGCGGCATTGCTGTCCGTGGAAAGCGCGCCGAAGAACAAGAAAGCTTTTTACAGCAGCGGCGTGCAGGTGGGTTATGGCGTGGGTCTGCTGCTCTCCACGGGCCTGGTGTCGCTAATAAGCCAGCTCACGACAGACGAGCAGTTCCTGAGCTGGGGCTGGCGTATTCCGTTTATCTTCAGCATTGTGCTGGTCGTGGTGGCCCTGTGGATCCGTAACGGCATGGAAGAGTCGGCTGAGTTTGAGCGGCAGCAGCGCGAAAAACCGGTCGCGAAAAAACGGCTGCCGGTGATGGAAGCGCTGGTGCAGCACCCTGGCGCTTTTCTGAAAATCATCGCCCTGCGCCTGTGCGAACTGCTGACGATGTATATCGTCACCGCCTTTGCCCTGAACTACTCCACGCAAAACCTCGGCCTGCCGCGGGAATTGTTCCTGAATATTGGCCTGGTGGTGGGCGGGATCAGCTGCCTGACCATCCCCTGCTTCGCCTGGCTGGCGGATCGCTTTGGCCGTCGACGGGTGTATATCACCGGGGCGCTCATCGGCACACTCAGCGCCTGGCCGTTCTTTATGGCGCTGGAGGCACAGTCGGTCTTCTGGATTGTCTTCTTCGCGATCATGCTTGCGAACATCGCTCACGATATGGTGGTCTGCGTGCAGCAGCCAATGTTCACCGAGCTGTTTGGCGCAAGCTACCGCTACAGCGGCGCGGGCGTGGGATATCAGGTGGCGAGCGTGGTCGGCGGCGGGTTTACGCCGTTTATCGCCGCCGCGCTGGTGACGTTCTCGGGCGGTAACTGGCATAGCGTGGCGATTTATCTGCTGGCGGGTTGCCTGCTTTCTGCCGCCACCGCCCTGTTGATGAAGGAAACCACGCACAGCTGATCTCCTCACTTTTGTTTCACAGGCGTGTGACATACTATCGGGTAAAGCCGCACACCTGTGGAACAAGGAGACAGACATGAATAATAAGGGCTCCAGCCTGACCCCGGCTCAGGCGCTGGAAAAACTCGACGCGCTGTATGAACAGTCCGTCAATGCACTGCGCAGCGCCATCAGTGACTATATCGAAACAGGGAAACTTCCCGATGAAAAGGCCAGAACCCAGGGCCTTTTTGTTTATCCATCGCTCTCTGTCACCTGGGACGGCAGCGCCAGCAGCAATCCGAAAACCCGCGCCTATGCGCGTTTCACCCACTCCGGCTGTTACAGCACGACCATCACGCGACCAGCGCTGTTCCGCCCCTATCTGGAAGAGCAGCTTACCCTGCTGTATCAGGATTACGGCGCGCATATCAGCGTTGAGCCGTCCCTGCACGAGATCCCTTACCCGTATGTGATAGACGGCTCGGCGCTGACGCTGGATCGCTCCATGAGCGCGGGGCTGACCCGCCACTTCCCCACCACTGAGCTGTCGCAGATTGGCGATGAGACGGCGGACGGGATCTATCACCCGGCAGAGTTTTCACCGCTGTCGCACTTTGATGCCCGCCGTGTCGATTTCTCGCTGGCACGCCTGCGCCACTACACCGGCACCCCAGCCGAACATTTCCAGCCGTTCGTGCTGTTTACCAACTACACCCGCTATGTGGACGAATTTGTCCGCTGGGGCTGTAGCCAGATCCTCGACCCGGACAGCCCTTACATCGCCCTCTCCTGCGCGGGCGGGATCTGGATCACCGCCGAAACCGAAGCACCGGAAGAGGCCATCTCCGACCTGGCGTGGAAAAAGCACCAGATGCCAGCCTGGCACCTGATCACCGCCGACGGTCAGGGCATTACGCTGATTAACATCGGCGTTGGCCCGTCGAATGCGAAAACCATCTGCGACCATCTGGCGGTACTGCGCCCGGACGTCTGGCTGATGATCGGCCACTGCGGCGGCCTGCGTGAAAGCCAGCTGATTGGCGATTACGTCCTCGCCCACGCTTATCTGCGTGACGACCATGTCCTTGACGCGGTTCTGCCGCCGGATATTCCTATTCCGAGTATCGCGGAAGTGCAGCGCGCCCTGTACGACGCCACTAAAGAGGTGAGCGGCATGCCGGGTGAAGAGGTGAAGCAGCGCCTGCGTACCGGTACGGTCGTCACCACCGACGATCGTAACTGGGAGCTGCGCTATTCCGCCTCCGCCCTGCGTTTCAACCTCAGCCGTGCGGTCGCAATCGATATGGAAAGCGCCACCATTGCCGCGCAGGGCTATCGCTTCCGCGTCCCTTACGGCACGCTGCTGTGCGTGTCCGATAAACCGCTGCACGGCGAGATCAAACTGCCGGGCCAGGCGAACCGTTTTTACGAAGGGGCGATCTCAGAGCATCTTCAGATTGGTATTCGCGCCATCGATTTACTGCGTGCAGAGGGCGACAAACTGCATTCCCGCAAGCTGCGCACCTTTAATGAGCCACCGTTCCGCTGATAACAAGGACACATCACGCACACCACTCACCCGGCCTGGGATTCCGTAGGTCGGGTAAGCGGAGCGCCACCCGACAATTTCACGAACGCAGAAAAGCAAAAAGCCTGCTTTAAAAGCAGGCTTTTTAAATTTGGCTCCTCTGACTGGACTCGAACCAGTGACATACGGATTAACAGTCCGCCGTTCTACCGACTGAACTACAGAGGAATCGTGTGAACGGGGCGCATATTATCGATGCGCCCTGAGGATGTCAAAGGGTGAATGCAGATTTTCAATCGTTTGCCGATTTATTCTCCACTTCGCACATTTGTCAGGCACTTGCCGTTTCCGAAACCTCCTGCTCCGGTTTTTTCCGCGGATATTTCCACAGCCAGCGCCCGCTCACCATGCGCCAGTAGAACAGCGCGCCGCGCACGGCCCAGTCAAGGAACATCCCCAGCCAGACGCCGACAACGCCCATACCTAACATTACCCCCAGCGTGTAGCCCGCCACGACGCGACAGCCCCACATGCCGAGCATGGAGACCCACATCGCAAACCGGGCATCGCGCGCCCCTTTCAGCCCCGCAGGAAGTACCCAGGACGCGGCCCAAATTGGCATAAACGCCGCGTTGAGCCAAATGAGCACCTTCACGACCTCTTTCACGTCATTTTCATGCGTATAAAACGAGGCCATCAGCCCGGCAAAAGGCGCAGTTCCCCACGCAATCGCCGTCAGCCCAATGGTTGAAAGCCAGAAGACGTGCCGAAGTTGCCGTTCCGCCTGCCCTATCTGCCCCTTTCCGAGACGTCTGCCGGTAATGATCGTCGACGCCGACCCCAGCGCGTTTCCCGGCAGGTTAATGAGCGAGGCGATGGAGAAGGCAATAAAGTTGCCGGCGATGACGTCTGTTCCCATCCCGGCAACAAACATCTGCGTCAGCAGTTTCCCACCGTTAAACAACACGGATTCGATGCTGGCCGGGATCCCAATCCCCATCACTTCCCAGATAATGGCGAAGTTAAGCGGACGGAAATAGCTTTTCAGCGTCAGGCGCAGCGATGGCGTAATTCCCGCCATCAGTACGCCAATTATCGCCGCCGCACCAATATAGCGGGAAATGGTCAGCCCTAAACCCGCGCCGACAAAGCCCAGCCCCTCCCAGGAAAAGACGCCGTAAATCAAAACGCTGCTGATAATGATATTCAGGATGTTCATGCCGCCGTTGATCAGCAGCGGAATTTTGGTATTCCCTGCACCACGAAGCGCACCGCTACCAATCAGCGCGATGGCAGCCGCCGGATAACTCAGCACCGTCATTTCCAGGTAGGTGAGAGCCAGATCCTTCACTTCACTGGTCGCTTCTCCCGCGACAAAATCGATGATTTCTTTGCCGTAATAATGGATAACCGCCGCAAGGATGATCGAAAAGAGGGTCATGATCATCAGCGACTGTCTGGCCGCTTCGCGGGCACGCTTCGGATCGAGCTTGCCCAGGCTAAACGCCACCACCACCGTCGTACCGAGATCGATAGCGGCAAAGAAGGACATCACCACCATATTGAAACTGTCCGCCAGCCCTACCCCGGCCATGGCTTCTTTACCGAGCCAGCTCACCAGAAAGGTGCTCAGCACACCCATCAACAGGACGCAGGTATTCTCCAGGAAAATAGGCACAGCAAGGGGGGTGATTTCACGCCAGAAGAGAACTCGATAACTCTTACGTTTTGCATACCAGGGCGTGCGCATAATCGCCTGGCGTAGGGGTGCGGTGACGTTCAAAATGGACCTTAGCGAGAAAGTTGAAACTCCATTTCAAATGATGGGGCAGAAATGCGTATCCTGCAAAGTATTTTCCATAAAATTATGTTTGGATTTACAACAAAATGACGACAGAATCATCAAACAAACGCTTTTGCCTGAGATCAGGTTTGACAAAAGTTTTTTCGCCGCTAAGATAAGCCTCCACAACGATTCCTCTGTAGTTCAGTCGGTAGAACGGCGGACTGTTAATCCGTATGTCACTGGTTCGAGTCCAGTCAGAGGAGCCAAATTTAAAAAGCCTGCTTTTAGAGCAGGCTTTTTGCTTTTCTGCGTTCGGTAAAATTGTCGGGTGGCGGCTTCGCCTTACCCGACCTACGTGATAACAGTCCTGAAGGCCCGGTAAGCGCAGCGCCACCGGGCAACAGAGTGTGCGATTACTCGCCTTTCGCGTCGACGTTTTTGATTTCGCCCATCACTTTCAGCTTCTTGGAGATGTCGCGACGCTCTTTGGACAGCTCAGCGTTTTTGATGATGTAGTCATCAACGCGATCTTCATAATCGCTCTTCATGCTGGCGATGATGCCCTGAATAGCTTCAACGCTCATGCCAGGCTTGATGTAGTCGCTCAGGTTGTCCAGCAGCAGGACACGTTTCTGGTTGTCACGGATCTTCTTCTCTACGTCCTGGATTTCGCGCTGTAGCTTGTTTTTGCGGCGGAACAGGCGGACGAACTCCAGAACATCCTGGAACGAAGGCTTGGTAGTTTCCATTTTTATACCCCTGATAATGTGAGATTCGGATTCTTTAAAGCAACCGTTTTAACAGACAGCGGCTGCGAATGACAATGAGTATATCGTTTAAAACCATCATAACCCTAATTGTTGCTGAATCGAAGCAGCAGGCATCACATACGCTTTTTATTTGCGCAGCGCCCGGCAAATCAGCTGCGATAACAACTCCAGCTGTCGCGCCAGCTCCATACTCAGCCAGACATAGCCATGGATGGGCGTTTCCGCCACATTGTCGCCCTGGCGCTCATTCATCAGCTGTTTGAGCTCGGCGACGATTTCGTTCAGCCGCTCGCTGTTCGCCCGTATCGGCTGTGGGTTACCTTCATATAGCGCATGGGCGATGGTCAGCAGGGTTTGTTGCGTCATCTGCTGCGTCTCTTTCAGCGTATGCGCGTTGAGCATCAGAAGATGGCTGGGGCGTGAGGCCCAGTGGGCATTGATTTGCAGTTCAAGCATACAGACCAGATTACGGCTGACCGTCTGAATAGCTTCAAAAATGGCTTTCTGGATATGGGTTTCTTTGCTTGCCGGGGTAATCAACCCGCGCATTTTGACCACATCATTGAGGATTTTTTGCAGGTGCTTTTCCAGCCGCGGGCGCTCAATCAGATTCGGCGAAAACCCGGCCTGGTAGACCCGGTTAAATGCCGTGACGTAGTTTGCCATCTGAATGCGCCAGTGCAGGAAGGCGCGCTGCGGCCAGATGCCGGTAAACAGCATGGCGAGCAACGAGCCAAGGATCACGTCCCCGCTTCGCCACAATGCGGTGGTCATATCGCCCGCCGGTGCGCCGACCACAACCGCGAGCGTAATGCCAATCAGCAGCGCCTGATACGGTTTCTTGCCGAGGGCCAGCCATCCACAAAGAAACATCGCCACCGCGCACCACAGCAACATGACCGGAAACGAAATCAGCTCCAGCTTCAGGGCGATAAGCCCAAGCGCTGAGCCTAAAACGGTGCCGCCTATGCGTTCGAAAGCGCGCGGGACCACGTTCCCCCAGAATGAGATCGGCCCCATCACCACCACCAGCGTGATCAGCGGCCACGTCCCTTCCGGGATATCCAGCAGACGAACCAGTACGAAGGTCAACACAAACGCCAGCGCAATGCGGCAACCGTGCACCACGCGATAATGTTTGTATAACCGAATTTCAAAAGGGGTTAATGACTTGTCGGGGCGCACACCCGTCTCCAGCTCTACGGCAAACCACAATTGTACTGTGTTTTCAGCCGGATGGATCGCGCCCGGCTGAAAAACCCTGCATTCCGCAGGATTATCCCACTTTGTGCTCTACCGGTACAAACATCTCAATATCCCAGTAGCCGTCAGCATTGCCATCGTTAAGATAACGTTCGAAGCAGGGTTTTGCCGCGATCTGGAATTTGTTGTCTTCCAGCAGGGAGTTGAAGAACTGATACCATGGAGTGGCGAAATCATGATTTTCGACGCGCGCGGCGGCAATCGCATACTCTCCGGCAGCAATTTCGGTCATCATCACCCCTTCGCTGTTCTCAGGGATAGTGAAATCGTCCGTTACCGTTACGGCGGTAACGCAGCGGAGCTTTTCTGCCGGCACGTCATCCGGATTGTCATAATAAACGGCCACCCACTCCTGCGGCTGAATATGACGCCCGTCTACCCACATGACCAGCTGTTCAAATCCCTGCTTGACCGTCTTTTCCCACGGCCCCACGAGATGAAAGCCAGCGATCGTACGTTTCTGTTGCTGCCTGATGCTGTAGTCCATGCTGCCTCCGTTTATTACTGTATATATATACACTGTAAAGCAGAATCGAGATTATCGGCAAACCAGGAGTGTTTATTATGTGAGCAGACTCGCAACACTGCCAGTCTGCCCAAAAAGGTCAGAGTTTATGATGCAGATAATCGCCGAGGCGGGAGAAAAGGCCGCCCTTTTCAACGCTTTCCAGCGTAACCAATGGCCAGTGCGCTACCACCTTGTCACGATCGTACAGCTGGATCTCCCCTACCCGCTGATGCGCGGCGATCGGCGCTTCCAGCTCTTTTTTATCCATCACGTATTTCGCCTTGATGTTTGGCACTTCCGATTTGGGTAATGCCAGCCAGAAGTCCTGATCCGTGCCCAGCGCGATCTGCTCTTTATCGCCGTACCAGATGCGCTCGGTTCCCACTTTTTTACCGTTATGCAGGATCTGCACCGTATCAAAATTTTGCTGTCCCCAGTGCAGCAGCTTGCGCGCCTGATCTTCACGTCCTTTCGGGCTGTCAGCCCCCATCACCACCGCAATCAGTCGACGCTGACCGTCCACCGCGGAGGCAATCAGGTTAAAGCCCGCGCCCGAGGTGTGACCCGTTTTCAGGCCATCCACGTTCATGGTCTTATCCCACAGCAGGCCGTTGCGGTTCTGCTGGGTGATGCCGTTCCAGGTCAGGCTCTTTTCGCTGTACATGTGATAGAACTCAGGCTCGCCGTGAATGATGGCCCGAGAAAGCACGGCGAGATCGTAAGCGGAGCTGTGCTGGCCCGGTGCATCCAGCCCGTGTACGGTTTCGAAGTGGGTATCGCGCAGGTTCAGTTTTTCAACGTAGTCATTCATCATCCTGACGAACTGCGGCTGACCGCCCGCCACGTGATCCGCCAGCGCCACGCAGGCGTCATTGCCGGAATCAACAATCAGGCCGCGGCTGAGATCGCGCACGGAAACCCGATCGCCCTCCTTCAGAAACATCAGCGACGAACCGTCAAAGACCGGATTGCCTTTTGCCCATGCGTCACGTCCGACCGTCACAATGTCATCGGGGCTGATGCGGTGGCTATCAATGGCACGATCGACAACGTACCCCGTCATCAGTTTGGTCAGGCTCGCCGGATTACGCTGCTGATGTTCGTTGCCCGCCGTTAAGATTTGACCCGTGGTGTAATCCATCAATACCCAGGAGCCAGCCTGGATGGCAGGCGGCTGAGGTGAAAAATCCAGCGGCTCGGCAGCCAGCGCGGATGAAATACTCGAAGCGAGTAAAGAAACAGCAATAAACAGACGGCGTTTCAACGGTATATCCTCAGGTCAGTAAAAATCGATGACCTTTTTACGGGAGTTCTGATGTCGTTACCTGCCTTAATTGCAAAAAAATGTGACAGCACGCAGATTTTTTCGGAACAAATCTCGCAAATTTCTTGCCTGACGGTGCTTTTTATTCGGACTGCTCACCCCAATCGTTTACCATAGAGACGTCAATTTTTAACAGGATGAGATTACTGGTGTCTGACTCTGCCGCGCGCCCGACTTTTTTGTTCCACGATTACGAAACCTTTGGCACCCATCCGGCGCTGGACCGACCGGCGCAGTTTGCGGCTATCCGAACCGATGACGAATTTAACGTCATCGGCGAACCCGAGGTGTTTTACTGTAAGCCCGCCGATGACTATCTGCCGCAGCCGGGCGCGGTAATGGTGACGGGCATCACGCCTCAGGAAGCGCGGGATAAAGGCGTTAGCGAAGCAGAATTTGCCCGTCGCATCCACGACCTGTTCACGGTGCCCAATACCTGCGTGGTGGGTTACAACAACATCCGTTTTGACGATGAAGTGACGCGCAATATCTTCTACCGCAACTTCTACGATCCGTATGCCTGGAGCTGGCAGAACCGTAATTCACGCTGGGATTTGCTGGATATCATGCGCGCCTGCTATGCGCTGCGCCCGGAGGGGATTAACTGGCCGGAGAACGACGACGGCTTGCCGAGCTTCAGGCTCGAGCACCTGACGCGGGCCAACGGCATTGAGCACAGCAACGCCCACGACGCGATGGCAGACGTTTACGCGACCATCGCTATGGCGAAACTTGTAAAAACCGCGCAGCCGCGCCTGTTTGAGTATCTGTTGAGCCATCGCAGCAAGCAAAAGCTGATGACGCTAATTGACGTGCCGCAGATGAAACCGCTGGTGCATATTTCAGGGATGTTCGGTGCGTGGCGCGGGAATACAAGCTGGGTGGCGCCGCTTGCCTGGCATCCGGACAACCGTAACGCCGTCATCATGGTGGATCTCGCCGGAGATATCTCCCCGCTGCTTGAGCTCGACAGCGACACCTTACGTGAACGGCTCTATACGCCGAAAGAGGCGCTGGGTGACCTGCCAGCCGTACCGGTAAAACTGGTGCACATCAATAAGTGCCCGGTGCTGGCGCAGGCCAACACGCTGCGCCCGGAAGACGCCGACCGGCTGGGGATTAACCGTCAGCACTGCCTCGATAACCTGAAAGTGCTGCGCGACAACCCGCATGTGCGCGAGAAAGTCGTCGCCATTTTTGCCGAAGCAGAGCCGTTCGTGCCGTCTGAGAATGTGGATGCGCAGCTTTATAACGGCTTCTTCAGCGACGCCGATCGCGCGGCGATGAATATCGTGCTGCAAACCGACCCGCGTAACCTGCCCGCGCTGGATATCACCTTCGCAGATAAGCGCATTGAGAAGCTGATGTTTAATTATCGCGCGCGCAACTATCCCGGCACGCTGGATGAAGCAGAGCAGGAACGCTGGTTACAGCATCGGCGCAACGTGTTTACGCCGGAGTTTCTTAATAGCTACGCCCAGGAGCTGGAGATGCTTTACGGTCAGTATGAAGGGAATGCTGAGAAGCAGGCGCTGCTGAAAGCGCTGTTCCAGTATGCGCAAGAAATTGTCTGAGTAGCGGGTACAAAAAAGCCGGAGGCGATGTCTCCGGCTTTTTTTTGCCGGGTGGCGCTAACGCTTACCCGGCCTACGAAACTGTAGGTCGGGTTGAGCATAGCCGTCACCCGACACAGTCTTACGCGACGTCTTCGTACTGAGGAACCGGGTTGCGGAAGCTTCTGGTCACGCAAGCCAGGTAAATCAGACCGATTGCACCCCAGATCAGACCCAGAACCATTGAGCTCTCTTCCAGGTTGATCCAAAGGGCGCCCACCGTCAGGGCACCACACACTGGCAGCACCAGATAGTTGATGTGGTCCTTCAGCGTCTTGTTGCGCTTCTCACGGATCCAGAACTGCGAAATCACGGAGAGGTTAACGAAGGTGAACGCCACCAGCGCACCAAAGTTAATCAGCGCCGTGGCCGTTACCAGGTCGAATTTAATCGCCAGCAGGGCAATAGCGCCCACCAGCAGCACGTTCCACGCCGGGGTACGCCATTTAGGATGCACGTAACCGAAGAAGCGGGTTGGGAACACACCGTCACGGCCCATCACGTACATCAGACGAGAAACGCCCGCGTGCGCAGCCATACCGGAAGCCAGTACGGTGACGCTGGAGAAGATCAGCACGCCCCACTGGAAGGTTTTACCCGCCACGTACAGCATAATTTCAGGCTGTGATGCATCCGGATCTTTAAAGCGAGAGATATCCGGGAAGTACAGCTGTAAGAAGTAAGACGCACCAATGAAGATCAGGCCGCCAATCAGCGCGGTCAGGAAAATCGCTTTCGGGATCACGCGCTCAGCGTCTTTGGTCTCTTCAGACAGAGAAGAGATACCGTCGAAGCCCAGGAACGAGAAGCACAGGATAGTCGCACCGGTGATCATCGGCACTACGTGCGCGCCTTCAGACCAGAACGGACGGGTGCTGGTCAGCGTACCTGCGCCTTCACCGTGGGAAACGCCGTAGATGATCAGCCCAACGATAACCGCAACAATTCCCATCTGAAGGATCACAATCAGGGTGTTGAAGTTAGCCACGGTCTTGATGCTGCGCAGGTTAGAGATGGTCATAAAGGCCACCAGCGCCACAACGAAGATCCACGACGGCACGGAAGGCACCAGCGCTTCGAAGTAAATTTTTGCCAGCAGAATGTTGATCATCGGCATGAACAGGTAGTCCAGCAGTGATGACCAGCCCACCATAAAGCCAACCGCCGGGCTAATGGATTTCTGAGCATAGGTGTACGCAGAGCCTGCGGACGGGAAACGGCGAACCAGTTTACCGTAGCTCAGCGCTGTAAAGAGGATGGCGACCAGCGCAAAGGCGTACGCCGTTGCAACGTGACCGTCAGTAAGGCCTGATACGATACCGAATGTATCGAACAGCGTCATCGGTTGCATATAGGCAAGGCCCATCATAACAACCGGAATCAACGTAAGCGTTTTACGTAATTCCACGCGAGAGGTGTTTGGAGTTGCGTTATGCGACATAGTTATTCTCCTTTACGGTGATAACCGCCACGTAAGCGAAAAATTGCCCCATTTCTTTCTTCCTCAGCGACAACAACTGTCGGATTTTAGTAAATATCTATCCGGTACGAAGCCCGGCCTCTTGGTTTTTAGTTTCGTTTCGTACATGCAAAAAAAAATAACCGACGCCTTTTATATCGTCGATTATTCATTTGTTTGCAGCGGCGGCATTTTGCCCTATTCCAGATACAAAAGGCAATACATTGAGAAACCTGCCCATAAATTAATTTTACTAACTGATTGATTTCCCATCATCTGCCTGAGCGTAAACTGTGGCGATAGCACTATTTGCTAAAATTTCGTCTCGCCACCAGGCGCTGGCAAGCCCGGCGGTCTGTTCATTCCAGCCTACCCATACCGATTCGTTACTGCTTTGCGCTAAAACTTGTTTTTCCACCAGCGCTCCGCTGTCAATAAACCGCTGCGCTAAATAACGGGGAAGGTAACCGCACCCCAGGCCGCTTATTTGCAGCTCCAGTTTGGTTTTAAAATCAAAAACGGTGATGGCCTCCTGCTCATCCAGCAGCTGCGATGAAATGCCGCATTCGGGGCGAGAGCTGTCTCCAACCACAATGGCGCGATAGTTCTTAATGACGCGTCGGGTAACAGGCTCCGGTTCATTCGCCAGCGGGTGATGAGGCGCAACGGCAAAAACCTGCTCCAGAACGCCGAGCCGCGCAAAACCAAATTCGCTCAACTGGGGAGGCTCATGCAGCGCGCCAACGATGATATCCGCCCTGCCCTGCGTCAGGGCCTCCCAGGAACCGCCCAGCACGCCATTGATAAAAACCAGCCGGGTGACGCTGTGGCGCTGATAGAACGCCTCAATAAGCGGGGTAAGCAGGGAGAAAGGGAATGTATCATCAACCCCAATCACCAGTTCATTTTCCCAACCCTGGTGAAGTTTGACGGCCTGTTTTTCCAGCTCGCGAACCGTATGCAGCACGTCACGCCCTTTTTCCAGCAGCATCTGCCCTGTACGGGTGAAACGCGCGCGATGCCCGGTGCGGTCAAGGATTTGGATATTAAGATCGCTCTCGAGCTTTTGCACGGTGTAGCTCAGAGCCGAAGGGGTTTTATAGAGCTTCGCCGAGGCGGCGGCAAAGCTCCCCTCTTTTTCCAGCGCATCCAGAATAACAAGAACATCCAGCAGCGGTTTCATCTTCGCCCCCTTGCGGTGTGCGATTGTCTCCGCCGGCGCAATTATTCCATGGGCATAACCAGCGGATCGGGATACTGATATTCAAATCCCAGTTCATGGCAAATACGATTGCCATCAATAATTTTGCCTTTGCGTTCCCCCTGCGCCTCGCTGAATACCGGCGGCGCCAGACCCAGCTGGCGCGCCATCAGCGGATAAAAGGTACTGCGCGGCGGATGCGAGGGCGCACATATATTATAGATGTGCCCCCCTTTCGGAGCCTGCAAAAGCAGTTCTATTGCGCCGATAACATCCTCAAGATGCACAAGATTAATCCCGTGCTGGCCATCCGGCGCGGATTTACCGGCAAAGAAGCGCCCCGGATGACGCCCCGGCCCCACCAGTCCGGCCAGGCGTAAGATATCCACCTGCGTGCCAGGCAGATTGTGCAGCCAGTCTTCCAGCTCTTTCAGTACCCGGCCGCTGGCGGTCACCGGACGGCGCTCGGTGTTTTCTTTCGCCGTACCGTCGATATCGCCATAGACGGAGGTGGAGCTGGTGAAAATGATACGCGGGATATGGTGCGCCAGGGCGCTGTCGACAATCTCCTGCACCGCCTGCAAGTAAAAAGACTCACCCGGGCCGCTGCGCCGCGCCGGTAAGGTAATGACCAGCGCGTCCACATTCATCAGTTCATCCAGTTCGTCGGTATCGCAGATAAGCTCGGGTTCGAGACGCAGCTCGACACCATCAATGCCGCACATGCGTGCCGCTTCAACCCCATCTCGGGTGGTCTTACTCCCTGTCACCTGCCAGCCTTTCGCGGCTAATGACATCGCCAGTGGCATTCCTAACCACCCTAACCCGACAATCGCGACCTTTTTCATTACATTCTCCGCTTAACGATGCCTGTTATAAGGCTACGCCAGCCTGGTGGAACGCACAATTCATACCATCAATATGAAATGAATTAATGATCAAAAAAAGCCCTTGCTTTATGGCGTACAACTGGTTTAGGTTAAAAGACATCAAATGCATAAGCATTCAACGAGAATTTATATGACACGCGTTCCTTTTAAAAACCACCATCATCACCATCATCCTGACTAGTCTTTCAGGCGATGTGTGCTGGAAGACGTTTGGATCTTCCAGTGGTGCATGAACGCATGAAAAAGCCCCCGGAAGATCTTCTTCCGGGGGTTTTTTTTGGACCGCATTCAGACAGGTTAAAACAGGTTAACGAGGAACACAGAATGTTAGATAACTCACGTTTACGCATAGCTATTCAAAAATCAGGCCGTTTAAGCGACGATTCACGCGAACTGCTGGCCCGCTGCGGGATTAAAATCAACCTGCACACCCAGCGCCTGATCGCCCTGGCTGAAAATATGCCGATCGACATTCTGCGCGTACGTGATGACGATATCCCGGGCCTGGTGATGGATGGCGTCGTTGATCTCGGCATCATCGGCGAAAACGTACTGGAAGAAGAGTTGTTAACCCGCCGCGCGCAGGGCGAAGATCCGCGCTACTTTACCCTGCGTCGTCTGGACTTTGGCGGCTGCCGCCTGTCGCTGGCTACGCCGGTCGATGAAGCCTGGGACGGCCCGGCCGCGCTGAACGGCAAACGTATCGCCACCTCTTACCCTCACCTGCTGAAGCGTTACCTCGATCAAAAAGGCGTGCAGTTTAAATCCTGTCTGCTGAACGGCTCCGTTGAAGTGGCGCCGCGTGCGGGCCTGGCCGATGCCATCTGTGACCTCGTGTCCACCGGCGCCACGCTCGAAGCGAACGGCCTGCGCGAAGTGGAGGTGATCTACCGCTCCAAAGCCTGCCTGATTCAGCGCGACGGCGAGATGGCCGACGCCAAACAGCAGCTCATCGACAAGCTGCTGACTCGCATTCAGGGCGTGATTCAGGCGCGTGAATCCAAATACATCATGATGCATGCGCCGACCGAGCGCCTGGACGAAGTGATTGCCCTGCTGCCGGGCGCTGAGCGTCCAACCATTCTGCCGCTGGCGGGCGACCAGCAGCGCGTGGCGATGCACATGGTCAGCAGCGAAACCCTGTTCTGGGAAACCATGGAAAAACTTAAGGCGCTGGGCGCAAGCTCCATTCTGGTGCTGCCAATTGAGAAGATGATGGAGTAACGACCATGAGCTTTAACACAATCATCGACTGGAATACCTGTAGCGACGCGCAACAGCGCGAGCTGCTGATGCGCCCGGCAATTTCCGCCTCGGAGAGCATCACCCGCACCGTGGCGGAGATCCTCGATAACGTCAAAGCCCGCGGGGACGACGCGCTGCGCGAGTACAGCGCGAAGTTTGATAAAACTGAGGTCGACGCGTTACAGGTTACCGAGCAGGAAATCATTGATGCCAGCAATCGTCTGGGTGATGACATCAAACAGGCGATGGCCGTCGCGGTGAAAAATATTGATACCTTCCACACCGCGCAGAAATTGCAGGCGGTGGATGTGGAAACCCTGCCCGGCGTACGCTGCCAGCAGGTGACGCGCCCGGTGGCGTCCGTCGGCCTCTATATTCCCGGCGGCTCTGCCCCGCTGTTTTCGACCGTCCTGATGCTGGCCACCCCGGCACGTATTGCCGGTTGTCAGAAGGTGGTGCTCTGCTCTCCTCCCCCGATCGCCGATGAGATCCTGTACGCGGCGAAGCTGTGCGGCGTGCAGGCGATCTATAAAGTGGGCGGTGCGCAGGCGATTTCCGCCCTGGCGTTCGGGACGGGATCCATTCCGAAGGTCGACAAAATCTTTGGCCCGGGCAATGCCTACGTGACCGAAGCGAAGCGTCAGGTCAGCCAGCGTCTGGACGGCGCGGCGATTGATATGCCTGCCGGTCCGTCTGAAGTGCTGGTGATTGCCGACAGCGGCGCTACACCGGATTTCGTGGCCTCTGACCTGCTCTCGCAGGCCGAGCACGGCCCTGACTCGCAGGTGATTTTACTGACGCCAGATGCCGACATGGCAAAACGCGTGGGCGACGCCGTTGAGCGTCAGCTGGCTGACCTGCCGCGGGCGGAAACGGCGCGTCAGGCGCTATCCGCCAGCCGCCTGATTGTGGCCCGCGATCTTGACCAGTGCATCGCCATCTCCAACCAGTACGGTCCTGAGCACCTGATTATTCAGACCCGTAACGCGCGCGATCTGGTCGACTGCATAACCAGCGCAGGCTCGGTGTTCCTCGGCGACTGGTCACCGGAATCCGCCGGGGATTACGCCTCCGGCACCAACCACGTGCTGCCGACGTATGGCTATACCTCAACCTGCTCCAGCCTGGGGCTGGCGGATTTCCAGAAGCGCATGACCGTGCAGGAACTCTCCCGCGAGGGATTTGCCTCGCTGGCGTCGACCATTGAAACCCTGGCCGCCGCCGAGCGCCTGACTGCCCACAAAAATGCCGTGACGCTGCGCGTTGCCGCCCTGAAGGAGCAAGCATGAACATCGAAGAATTAGCCCGCGAAAATGTCCGTCGCCTGACGCCCTATCAGTCTGCGCGTCGGCTGGGCGGGAACGGCGACGTCTGGCTGAATGCCAATGAATATCCCACGGCGGTGGCCTTTGAGCTTTCGCAGCAGACGCTGAACCGCTACCCGGAGTGTCAGCCGAAAGCGGTGATCGAGAACTATGCGCAGTATGCAGGCGTGAAGCCTGAGCAGGTGCTGGTCAGCCGTGGGGCTGATGAAGGGATTGAGCTGCTGATCCGCGCCTTCTGTGAGCCGGGTAAAGACGCGGTGATGTACTGCCAGCCCACCTACGGGATGTACAGCGTCAGCGCCGAAACCTTTGGCGTGGCCTGCCGCAACGTGCAGGCGCTCGACAACTGGCAGCTGGATTTGCAGGGCATCGCTGATAACCTTGACGGCGTGAAGGTGGTGTTTGTCTGTAGCCCGAATAACCCCACCGGGCAGATTATTCATCCGCAGGATATCCGCACCTTGCTGGAGATGACGCGCGGCAAGGCGCTGGTCGTCGCTGATGAAGCCTACATTGAGTTCTGCCCGCAGGCGACGCTGACAGGCTGGCTTGAGGAGTATCCGCATCTCGTTGTGCTGCGTACCCTTTCCAAAGCCTTCGCCCTCGCCGGCCTTCGCTGTGGATTTACGCTGGCGAATAAAGCGGTTATCGACCTGCTGCTGAAAGTGATCGCCCCGTATCCGCTCTCAACGCCGGTTGCCGATATTGCGGCACAGGCGCTGGCCCCGCAGGGCATCAGCGCGATGCGCGAGCGTGTGGCGCAGATCCTGGAAGAGCGTCAGTATCTTGTTGATGCCCTTAAAACGATTCCGTGCGTGGAGCAGGTGTTCGACTCGGAAACCAACTACATCCTGGTGCGCTTCACCGCCTCAAGCGCGATATTTAAATCGTTGTGGGATCAGGGCATTATCTTACGAGACCAGAATAAACAACCTACCCTGAGCGGCTGCCTGCGTATTACCGTCGGCACCCGTGCAGAGAGCCAGCGCGTGATTGACGCCCTGAAAGCGGAGAAAGTATGAGTCAGAAGTATCTCTTTATCGATCGTGACGGCACCATCATCTCGGAGCCACCCAGCGATTTTCAGGTCGATCGTTTCGACAAGCTGGCCTTTGAACCCGATGTGATCCCGGTGCTACTGAAGCTTCAGAAAGCAGGCTATAAGCTGGTGATGATCACCAACCAGGACGGTCTGGGCACCGACAGCTTCCCGCAGGTAGACTTTGACGGCCCGCACAACCTGATGATGCAGGTGCTGACCTCGCAGGGTATCGCCTTTGACGAGGTGCTGATCTGCCCGCATATGCCTGCCGACGAGTGCGACTGCCGCAAGCCAAAAGTGAAGCTTGTTGAACGTTATCTGGCGGAAGAGGCGCTGGATAAAGGCAACAGCTATGTGATCGGCGATCGCGTCACGGATATCACGCTGGCGGACAATATGGGCATTGCGGGCCTGCGCTATAACCGCGACACGCTAAACTGGGCGATGATTGGCGAGCAGCTCACCAGACGCGACCGCTATTCCCACGTTGAACGCAACACCAAAGAGACGCAGATCGACGTGAAGGTCTGGCTCGACCGCGAAGGTGGCAGCAAGATCCACACCGGCGTCGGTTTCTTTGACCACATGCTGGATCAAATCGCCACGCACGGCGGCTTCCGCATGGAGATCACCGTTAAGGGCGACCTGTATATTGACGATCACCACACCGTGGAAGATACCGGCCTGGCGCTGGGCGAAGCCCTGAAGCTGGCGCTCGGCGACAAGCGCGGCATCAACCGCTTCGGCTTTGTTCTGCCGATGGACGAGTGCCTGGCGCGCTGCGCGATGGATATCTCCGGGCGTCCGCACCTGGAATACAAAGCCGACTTTACCTACCAGCGCGTGGGCGATCTCAGCACCGAGATGGTGGAACACTTCTTCCGCTCGCTTTCTTATACTATGGGCCTGACGCTGCACCTGAAAACCAAAGGCAAAAACGATCACCACCGCGTCGAGAGCCTGTTCAAAGCCTTTGGCCGTACCCTGCGCCAGGCGATCCGCGTGGAAGGTGACGCCCTGCCCTCGTCGAAAGGAGTGCTGTAATGAACGTGGTGATTCTGGACACCGGATGCGCCAACCTGAACTCCGTACAGTCGGCGATTATGCGCCACGGCTACGAGCCGGTGGTGAGCCGCGACCCGGACGTGGTGCTGCGTGCGGATAAACTCTTTCTGCCGGGCGTTGGCACCGCTCAGGCGGCGATGGATCAGATCCATGAGCGCGAGCTGGTAGATCTCATCAAAGCCTGTACTCAGCCGGTGCTGGGCATTTGCCTCGGCATGCAGCTGCTTGGCCGCCGCAGCGAAGAGAGCAACGGCGTTGATCTGCTGGGCATTATAGAAGAAGACGTGCCGAAAATGACCGACCACGGCCTGCCGCTGCCGCACATGGGCTGGAACCGCGTTTATCCGAAGGCGGGCAACAGGCTGTTCCAGGGTATTGAAGACGGCGCGTACTTCTATTTTGTTCACAGCTACGCCATGCACGTGAATGCCTACACCATCGCCCAGTGCAATTACGGCGAGGCGTTCACCGCCGCCGTGCAGAAAGATAACTTTTACGGCGTGCAGTTTCACCCGGAACGCTCCGGCGCCGCCGGTGCGCAACTGCTGAAAAACTTCCTGGAGATGTGATGATAATTCCCGCTTTAGATTTAATTGACGGCACGGTTGTTCGTCTCCACCAGGGCGATTACGGGCAGCAGCGCGACTACGGTAACGACCCGCTGCCGCGGTTACAGGCTTACGCCGCCGAGGGCGCTGAGGTGTTGCACCTGGTCGATCTGACCGGCGCGAAAGATCCGGCCAAACGCCAGATCCCGCTGCTTAAAACACTGGTGGCTGGCGTGGACGTCCCGGTGCAGGTGGGCGGTGGCGTGCGTACGGAAGCCGATGTTGCCGCCTTACTGGACGCCGGCGTGGCTCGCGTGGTAGTGGGTTCGACCGCTGTGAAAGATCCTGAGAGTGTCAAGGGCTGGTTCCGCCGCTTCGGTGCGGATGCACTGGTGCTGGCGCTGGATGTGCGCATTGACGCGCAGGGTAACAAGCAGGTCGCGGTCAGCGGCTGGCAGGAAAACTCCGGCGTAACGCTGGAAGAGCTGGTCGGGATGTATCTCCCCGTAGGGCTGAAGCACGTCCTGTGCACGGATATTTCACGCGATGGTACGCTCGCAGGCTCTAACGTCTCGCTGTATGAAGAGGTTTGCGCCCGTTATCCGCAGGTGGCGTTTCAGTCCTCTGGCGGTATCGGCGACCTGGCGGATATCGCCGCTCTGCGCGGAACCGGTGTACGTGGCGTGATCGTGGGTCGCGCGCTGCTGGAAGGCAAATTTACGGTGAAGGAGGCGATTCAATGCTGGCAAAACGGATAATTCCCTGCCTGGACGTGCGTGATGGTCAGGTTGTAAAAGGCGTGCAGTTCCGCAACCACGAGATCATTGGCGACATCGTTCCGCTGGCAAAACGCTATGCCGAAGAAGGCGCAGACGAACTGGTATTTTACGATATCACCGCCTCCAGCGATGGCCGCGTGGTGGACAAAAGCTGGGTGGCGCGCGTGGCAGAGGTGATTGATATTCCCTTCTGCGTGGCGGGCGGGATTAAATCTGCTGACGATGCGGCGAAAATTCTCTCTTTCGGTGCGGACAAAATTTCGATTAACTCCCCTGCGCTTGCAGATCCGGAGCTGATTACGCGTCTGGCGGACCGCTTTGGCGTGCAGTGCATTGTCGTGGGGATCGACACCTGGTTTGATACCGCGACGGGAAAATATCACGTTAACCAGTACACCGGCGATGAAAGCCGCACGCGCGTCACCCAATGGGAGACGCTGGACTGGGTGCAGGAAGTACAAAAACGCGGTGCAGGTGAAATCGTGCTGAACATGATGAACCAGGACGGCGTACGCAACGGTTACGACCTCGAGCAGCTGAAAAAAGTGCGCGCGGTCTGCCAGGTTCCGCTGATTGCCTCCGGCGGCGCGGGCACCATGGAACACTTCCTTGAAGCCTTCCGCGATGCGAACGTAGACGGCGCGCTGGCCGCTTCCGTGTTCCACAAACAGATTATTAATATTGGTGAGTTAAAAACGTACCTGGCCGACCAGGGCGTGGAGATCAGGGTATGTTAACAGAGCAACAACAGGCGCAGCTGGACTGGGAAAAAACTGACGGATTACTGCCGGTGGTTGTACAGCATGCCGTTTCAGGCGAAGTGCTGATGCTGGGATACATGAACCAGGAGGCACTGGCAAAAACGCTCGACAGCGGCAAGGTGACGTTTTTCTCGCGCACCAAACAGCGCCTGTGGACGAAAGGGGAAACCTCGGGTCACTTCCTGAATGTGGTCAGCATTACGCCAGACTGCGACAACGACACCCTGCTGATGCTGGTCAACCCGATTGGGCCAACCTGCCACAAAGGCACCAGCAGCTGCTTCGGCGAGGCGAGCCACCAGTGGCTGTTTCTCTATCAGCTGGAACAGCTGCTGGCAGAGCGTAAATCAGCGGATCCCGAGAGCTCGTACACGGCGAAACTGTACGCCAGCGGCACCAAACGTATTGCGCAGAAAGTGGGTGAGGAAGGCGTTGAAACGGCGCTGGCGGCCACCGTGCATGATCGGGAGGAGCTGACGAACGAAGCGTCGGATTTGATGTATCACCTGCTGGTGCTGCTTCAGGATCAGGAACTGGATTTAACGACGGTGATTGAGAATTTGCGGAAACGACATAAATAAAAAAGACCGGGGAGACCCGGTCTTTTTTTGTGTGTAAATCAGGCTCTTGGCTTGTAGTTTCTCAGCGCGTTACGGCCGAGGACGACAGCAGAACCGATAATTCCGCCGAGCAGTACGGCAAGGATGAGGGTAATAGCAATTTTCGGGCTGTCGCGTCGGATAGGCAGGTTCGGCTTCATGACGTAACGATAGACGTGAATAGTGTCTGGGTTAACGTTGAGGTTCTGAATATCCAGTAAATTTTGTTTGGTTTGGTAGTAAGCGCCTGAGAAGACCAGCGGGCGAGACGCTTCGTTATCAACCATTGACTTGAGCGCTACGGTACCCAACAGGAACATGGTTTCCTGAGTAACATCCTGAGTCTGTTGAAGCTGCGGAGTGGTGATCTTAGCGGCTTCTGCGTTCTTCAGCGCCTCAGTAATCTGCTTGATGCGTAGATCTTTCTGCTCCTGAGCAACTTTCTCCTGATTCTGGAGGGAGTCGTTCAGGGTTGTGATCTGCTGCTTGAGGTTATCTCTGAGATCAAGCGTCAGTTCTTTTGCCGTCTGCTCGTCAACCTGCTGAATGTACTGAGCTAATTGCTTTTGAGCTGCTTCAGCGGATTCGCCCTGATAGCTTACGGTTAAAGGCAAACTTTGTCCTTTAACGGTAGGCTCAATAGTCAGTTTTTCCGGATCTTCCTGATTCTCCAGCGCCTGAGCTAATGCCGAGAAGGAGGAATTGAAACGTCCAATAGCACGATTCTGAATGTCTAACATGGAGGGAGCTGCCCCGCCATAGAGGATATTCAATGCATTGGAATAGGTGGCGATTTGTGCCGCATCAGGCTGGGCTATGATGGCTGATGACGTCCATTTCTCTTTGGCTACAGTGATGTAAACGCCAGCAAGAACGATAAAAGCAGCAATAAAAGCCCCTATTACCCACTTACCACGCCACAGCTGTAGCATTACATCAAGTAAATCAATTTGCTCCGGGTCATTGTTACGTGCGACCAGGTTATTGTTGTTTTGCGTCATACAATCCCTAACAGATGAAAAAGGGCAAAAATAATCTTGTTTCCATAGTGTATCTGTTGCTGGGGATTTTTCTATAAGAATCCGATGAGTTATATCGGAAAGATGGGTTATGTAAGTTAAAGGCGACGCGCTATCATAGTTGGATTCTGATGTCTGGGGCATCAATAAGAACACTGTAAATGAGGGAAGCTATGAAATTTCTGGTAACGGGCGCGGCGGGCTTTATCGGTTCTCATGTCAGCAAGCGCCTGCTTGATGCAGGGCATGAAGTTGTTGGGCTTGATAATCTGAATGATTACTATGACCCTAACCTCAAACTCGCTCGCCTTGAACTGCTTAAATCCGAGAGTTTCACCTTCCACAAGCTGGACTTAGCGGACTGCGAGGGCATGGCTGCGCTCTTCGCCAATGAGAAATTTGACCGCGTAATCCATCTTGCCGCACAGGCGGGTGTCCGTTACTCGCTGGAAAACCCGCATGCCTACGCTGATGCAAACCTGGTAGGTCACCTGAACGTGCTGGAAGGCTGTCGCCACAATAAGGTTCAGCATCTTCTGTATGCGTCATCCAGTTCTGTTTACGGCCTCAACCGTAAGATGCCGTTTTCTACTGACGACTCCGTAGACCATCCGGTTTCCCTGTATGCGGCAACCAAAAAAGCCAATGAGCTGATGTCTCATACCTATTCGCATCTGTATAACCTGCCGACCACTGGCCTGCGCTTTTTTACCGTCTATGGCCCGTGGGGCCGACCGGACATGGCGCTGTTCAAATTCACCAAAGCCATGATTGAAGGCAACAGCATCGACGTATACAACTACGGCAAGATGAAGCGCGACTTCACCTATATCGATGATATTGCGGAGGCGATTATTCGCCTACAGGACGTCATTCCTCAGGCCGATGCCGACTGGACAGTCGAAACCGGTTCGCCAGCAACCAGCTCTGCCCCGTATCGCGTGTATAACATCGGCAACAGTTCACCTGTCGAACTGATGGATTACATCACCGCGCTTGAAGAGGCGCTGGGCAAAGAAGCGGTGAAAAATATGATGCCGATCCAGCCGGGTGACGTGCTGGAGACCAGTGCGGACACCAAAGCGCTGTATGACGTTATTGAGTTTAAACCACAAACCTCAGTCAAAGAAGGCGTGAAAAACTTCGTCGACTGGTACCGCAACTTCTATAACGTTTAAAAACAAAAAACCCGGCAGATTGCCGGGTTTTTTTATATCACGATTTTAATCAGTCGCTGCCGAACAAATCGCGGGTATAGACTTTATCTTTCACGTCCGCCAGCTCTTCCGCCATACGGTTGGAGATAATTACGTCCGCTTCTTTTTTGAATGCATCCAGATCGCGGATCACACGCGAATGGAAGAACTCATCTTCCTGCATCGCCGGTTCATAAATAATGACCTGGACGCCCTTCGCCTTAATACGCTTCATGATCCCCTGAATGGAAGAAGCGCGGAAGTTATCGGAACCGCTCTTCATGATCAGGCGATACACGCCCACCACTTTCGGCTGACGCGCCAGAATGGAATCCGAGATGAAGTCTTTACGCGTGCGGTTGGCATCCACAATGGCGGAAATCAGGTTGTTCGGCACCGCCTGATAGTTAGCCAGCAGCTGCTTGGTATCTTTTGGCAGACAGTAACCACCGTAACCGAAGGACGGGTTGTTGTAATGGTTACCGATACGCGGGTCAAGACACACGCCCTCGATGATCTGACGGGTGTTCAGACCTAAGCTCTCGGCATAGCTGTCAAGTTCGTTGAAGTAAGCCACACGCATCGCCAGATAGGTATTGGCGAAAAGCTTAATGGCCTCTGCCTCGGTGGAATCGGTGAACAGGACCGGAATATCTTTTTTGATTGCGCCTTCCTGAAGCAACGCAGCAAAACGCTCTGCACGCTCGGAACGCTCGCCAATCACGATACGGGATGGGTGCAGGTTATCGTATAACGCCCTGCCCTCGCGGAGAAATTCCGGCGAGAAGAAGACATTATCAATACCCAACTCTTCTTTAATCGATTTGGTGAAACCCACTGGAATTGTCGACTTGATGATCATCACTGCGTTCGGGTTGATTGCCGTAACGTCTTTAATCACCGCTTCAACGGTTGAGGTATTGAAGTAGTTAGTTTTAGGATCGTAGTCGGTTGGGGTGGCGATGATGACGAAATCCGCATCGCGGTAAGCATCTTCTTTGTCCGTGGTAGCGCGGAAGTTCAGCGGTTTGGTCGCGAGGTATTCTTCAATCTCTTTATCGACGATCGGGGACTTCTTCTGGTTAAGCATGTCCACTTTTGCCTGCACGATATCCAGCGCAACCACTTCATGGTTTTGTGCAATCAGAATACCGTTTGAGAGACCAACATAGCCTGTTCCGGAGATAGTTATTTTCATTTGTTTGACTTCTACACGTTTGAGTTTTTGATGACCATAACACAGTCACCACAATGATTAACTAAGCGTTTTTTATCGCTAACCTTCATTCGCTGTCAAGGTTTCAGGTTTTTTGAAAAATGTTTTTGCTGAACAAAAAGACCTGTCGTTACACTAAGCAAAGTACCTGTTTTACAGCGACAATAAGACGTTAAAGGGCAGTCGAGAGTAAGCAGAGGAAAACTGCTTACTTCGTCAAATCAGACTAATCCCTTGGTCAGATTCAGCAGATACTGACCATACCCGGTCTTTTTCAATGGTTCAGCGAGTACCCGAAGTTGTTCGGCATCAATAAAACCTCGTCGGAACGCAATCTCTTCAGGACATGAAACTTTTAGCCCCTGTCGCTCTTCAATTGTGGCGATAAAATTGCTTGCCTCGATCATACTCTGATGCGTTCCGGTATCCAGCCAGGCATAGCCGCGTCTCATCATCGCGACAGACAATCGTCCCTGCTGCATATAGATGCGGTTGATGTCGGTAATTTCGAGTTCACCTCGCTCGGACGGCGTTAAGCTTTTGGCCATCTCAATCACATCGTTGTCGTAAAAATAAAGACCGGTTATTGCGTAATTACTCTTGGGTTGCTGAGGCTTCTCCTCAAGGCCAATTGCAGTACCGTCTTTATCAAACTCAACGACGCCATAGCGTTCCGGGTCGCTGACATGATAGGCGAATACGGTCGCACCCTCTTGCTGGCTTGCTGCGCCTTCAAGCAGTCTGGGGAGATCGTGTCCGTAGAAAATATTATCGCCTAATACCAGCGCACAATTATCCTCACCGATAAACTCTTCACCCAGAATAAAAGCTTGTGCCAGTCCATCAGGACTTGGTTGCACTTTGTACTGGATATGCAATCCCCACTGGCTACCGTTCCCGAGCAGTTGTTCAAAACGCGGAGTGTCCTGAGGCGTGCTGATAATCAGAATATCCCGTATACCTGCCAGCATAAGCGTAGAGAGCGGATAATAGATCATTGGCTTATCGTAAATTGGCAACAATTGCTTGCTTACGGCCATAGTCACGGGATAAAGACGTGTACCCGATCCGCCAGCTAATATAATCCCTTTACGTTTCGTCATTTACTTACGCTCCCCATAATTTTGCTCAATCCAGCTCTTATAGGCGCCGCTTTTTACATTCGATACCCACTCCTGGTTATTCAAATACCATTCAACCGTTTTACGGATGCCACTTTCAAAGGTTTCCACAGGAGTCCATCCAAGCTCGTCGCTAATTTTATGAGCATCAATTGCATAACGTCTGTCGTGACCTGGTCGGTCCGCGACATAAGTAATTTGTGCGCGATAGGATGTTTCTTTCGGTACCATTTCATCGAGCAGATCACAAATGGTCTGAACAACTTCAATATTTTTCTTCTCGTTATGACCGCCAATATTATAGGTTTCTCCCGGCTTACCCGTGGTCAGAACCGTATACAGTGCACGAGCATGGTCTTCAACGTATAACCAGTCACGGATTTGATCGCCCTTACCGTAAATCGGCAATGGTTTATTATCCAGCGCATTAAGGATAACAAGAGGAATCAGCTTTTCAGGAAAGTGGTATGGGCCATAATTATTCGAACAATTTGTCACAATCCCGGGTAAACCATAGGTGCGTATCCAGGCTCGAACTAAATGGTCGCTGGACGCTTTTGACGCTGAGTAAGGGCTGCTTGGCTGGTACGCTGTTTTCTCAGTAAACAGCGGTAACGGGGTGGAGTCATAATGTTCATCGGGATGAGGCAGATCGCCGTAAACCTCATCAGTTGAAATGTGATGGAAACGGAAAGTAGATTTTGCTGCCTCATCCAGTGAAGACCAGTAAGCACGGCTTGTTTCTAACAGGATATAGGTGCCAACAATATTGGTTTCAATAAACGCAGCGGGACCGGTAATAGAACGGTCGACATGGCTCTCGGCAGCCAGGTGCATTATCGCATCAGGCTGATGGGTAGCAAAAATACGCGCCATTGCCTCTTTATCACATATATCGGCATGCTCAAAAACATAGCGTTCGCTATCGCTTACTTCACGCAAGGATTCCAGATTACCGGCATAGGTCAATTTATCAACGTTAACAACGCTATCCCGAGTATTGCTAATAATATGTCGGATAACCGCGGAACCGATAAAACCGGCACCGCCAGTAACTAGAATTTTCACGCAATCTATTCCATTAAACAGTAGGTGGATCGGGCAAGATAAAAAAGCCCGGTATCTCTACCGGGCTTGATGGCATGGCTAACCGTATATTAATCCAGCCATTCGGTGTGGAACACACCTTCTTTATCCGTACGCTTATAGGTATGCGCACCGAAGTAGTCACGCTGTGCCTGAATCAGGTTCGCTGGCAGAACGGCAGCACGATAGCTGTCGTAATATGCCACCGCTGCGGAGAAGGTCGGAACCGGGATACCGTTCTGCACCGCGTACGCAACAACATCACGCAGCGCCTGCTGATATTCGTCTGCAATCTGCTTGAAGTAAGGCGCCAGCAGAAGGTTCGCGATACCTGCATTTTCAGCATAAGCATCGGTGATTTTTTGCAGGAACTGAGCGCGAATGATACAACCGGCACGGAAGATCTTCGCAATCTCACCGTAGTTCAGATCCCAGTTATTCTCGTCAGATGCCGCGCGCAGCTGAGAGAAGCCCTGCGCGTAAGAGACGATTTTACCCAGATACAGCGCGCGACGAACTTTTTCTACGAACTCCGCTTTATCACCAGCGGGTTTGGCCTGCGGGCCAGACAGCACTTTAGATGCTGCAACGCGCTGCTCTTTCAGAGAAGAGATATAACGTGCAAAGACGGATTCGGTAATCAGGGACAATGGCTCACCCAGATCCAGAGAGCTCTGGCTGGTCCATTTACCGGTGCCTTTGTTCGCGGCTTCATCCAGAATCACATCAACCAGGTATTTACCCTCTTCATCTTTCTTGGTGAAGATATCTTTGGTGATGTCGATCAGGTAGCTGTTCAGCTCGCCTTTGTTCCACTCGGTGAAGGTCTCTGCGAGCTCCTCGTTGGAGAGGTTCAGGCCGCCTTTCAGCAGAGAGTAAGCTTCAGCAATCAGCTGCATGTCGCCATATTCAATGCCGTTGTGAACCATTTTCACATAATGACCAGCACCATCAGGACCGATATAGGTCACGCACGGCTCGCCATCTTCAGCTACGGCTGCGATTTTGGTCAGGATTGGCGCAACCAGTTCGTAAGCTTCTTTCTGTCCACCAGGCATGATAGATGGACCTTTCAGAGCGCCCTCTTCACCGCCGGATACGCCGGTACCAATGAAGTTGAAGCCTTCAGCAGACAGTTCACGGTTACGACGAATGGTGTCCTGGAAGAAGGTGTTGCCGCCATCGATAATGATGTCGCCTTTATCCAGATACGGTTTCAGTGAATCGATAGCTGCATCGGTACCTGCGCCCGCTTTCACCATTAACAGGATACGACGAGGTGTTTCCAGAGACTCAACGAACTCTTTAACCGTATAGAAAGGAACCAGTTTTTTGCCTGGATTCTCAGCGATGACTTCTTCGGTCTTATCACGGGAGCGGTTGAAAACGGAGACGGTATAACCACGGCTTTCGATGTTGAGCGCCAGGTTGCGCCCCATCACTGCCATACCGACAACGCCGATCTGTTGCTTGGACATTACATACTCCTGTCAGGTGTGGTCGCCGCGAATGATAGCGGCTTGGGAATCACTTCTCATAACTCTAAACAATACTAAAGTCGTTATCAAATAATTTCACAAAGCATTAACTATTTTTTATGATCAAAAGTTACCTGCAAATATTATTAAATGGCTTTAGCGATCGAGTACTATCACGCGTTATTTATATGGTCAATAAACTCATCATTCTTGAAAAATCGCACTAATTCAAATTTCTTGGGCTGGAATGAACTTGCATTAATGATTAGATTTTCGAGATCTTCGATATCCCAACAAATCATTGCAAATTCCTTTTCCCCCATATATTTAGCAATGTCAGACTGATGTTTATCCAAACGATCTAAATTTGGGGCAATGATGATTTTTTTCTCGTGATCTAAAAGAGAAAATATTGATCCAGCGCCTGCATGACTGATTACAAGATCATAATGAGAATATTCGTTCTCAATAGATTGAATAAATTCAACTTCCTTGTAATTTTCTGTTTCAGGGTTTGACAGGCCATTCGCCTTTTGGCACATAAAAAAATTGTTGGCCATACGTGGAAGCGCTGAAATTGATGCAATCTGCTTGATAAGTTTATCAAACCGAGTGGTGCCTACGGTCACTAAAATTTTCATAGCACTCCGGAAAATTTGGCTTTTTTATACTGTTTTAGAAGCGTCTTGTGCTGCACATAAAACTCATCCGCAATTAAAGACATGATTCTACCAGTGAAGGACTTCGTTTCGAATCTGGACCATGTTTCGAGATGAATTATTTTTGCACCAACAATATATTTAAAATAAAAAGCGGGAATAAGAGCTACACCGGGTCCCGTTGAAACGACTACTTTTATTCGATGAGTTTTATGAATCTGTAAACAGACCTTGATCTGATGTAACTGATTGAAGCGAAGCACACTAGTGAACGTTGAATATTTATTTCTAAATTCACGAGTGACATAATGCTTATCAGACCATTCTTCCTTAATTTTATAATCTGAGAGACTGATTTTATTTTTATTTATTTCTCCACCAATTCTTTTCATCAATCTGTTCATCTGGGCTCGGTGTCCTCCCTCGCCGTAAATGAATAAAGCACTATCCTCTATGTTCATGTTAAACTGCTTCTCCATTCTTAAAAGCCGTCCTGATCAGGATTCTAAAATAAGCGTATCTGATTAAATATAAAACCATCAGGAATAAAGACATTAATGGGATAAGATATATCACCGAAATACTAATGAAGTATTGCCATACCAAAAACAATGACAGAACCACAATAAATACAAAAAAGTTGAATATCAGTGAGATTTTTTCTTTACCAAGGAATAATATTATATTTGACTGAACTAGTGATAGTTGCGAAGAGAGAGTAAAAAGCATTACAGGCACGACGATTGCCAGTATTTCATTAAAGGTTACATAGGAAAGCGATAATTTAACATAAAAGATTAGTGGCAGGATACTACCAAAGCATACAAGCGCTGATATGATGATAACTTTTTTATTTATCGCAAGATAAACTTTTTCTTCTTTGGATTTAGCACACTCCACTAACTCTCGATAAAAGTAGTTCATGTATGCACGTGAGAAGACAGATATAATTCCAATTATGCTAATTGTGAGACCCAGTACCGACATTGATTCATCGGGAAGTAACTCACGGGAAAAGTAAGGTAATAGAAAAACGATCCCTGTAGAAATGAGCCCCACGAAGCCAACATTTAGGGAGAATTTCCAATCTAGCCCATTGAAAGCCTTGCTATCAGATACGGTTATCCACGCTCGCTTAACATATATGTAGTAAATAATTTGGTTAATTATTGTCGCGATAAAGTAAGCAAGGAAGAAAATATCAAGAGGTTTTAAAGAGACAAGATGCAGTTTGCACAGCAGCATTCCTGCCGCGAAAAGAACCAGCGCTAGCAAATCATAAATTAAGCCAGGTAGTGCCTTTTTATAATAAATATAATAATAACGATAGATTTGGTTGATAGCCAGGCATGCAAGAGAGCCAGCGAATATTAAGGTGTCAATTAAATTTAAGTCTAGTGTTGGAGTCGCCAGTGCTAAGGTAATAACCGAGGCTGCTGCAATACTAAGGAGTAAAACGTAATTAAAGTATTTCATGCTCACTTCAGAGCCATCTTTAATGAGCGTTGTACCAAGTCCCTGACCGAGGAATATCACTGCAACAGTTAAGAATGAATAATAAACAGCAAAGAGCGCAATGTCTTTTTGGACAAACACAAGAGTCAATAAAAAGAAGATTATAACCCTTGCTGCTCCAGAAGATACAGTATATCCAAGCCAAATTAATTTATTAATTACAAACATTTAAACGCCTCAAGCAGCTTCGTTTGCGCTATTTCTTTCGTATAGCTGTTTAAGACCGTTTGCTTAGCTTGGTGAGACATCGCTTGAAGCGTTTGCGGTGACATCTTGAGCATTTGCTCAATTTTAATTTTATAGTGTCCGTCCTCGTAAACAATAAAACCATTTTGGTTATTATCGATGAACTCGTTGAAAGAGGGGATATTACTTAGAAGTGGAATCATCCCCGTAGCCATCGCCTCCAAAGGAACCAGTCCAAGGCTTTCACTTTCTGAAGGATAGATTAGTACATCATGTTCCTGAAAAATTTCAGCCAAGCGAACGTGCCCTACGGCAGGCGAAAATTCAATATTTGGTAAATGAGCTGCACTTTTCACTAACGAACCCAGCTCTGGACCATCCCCAACAATAGTTAAGTGAATTTTACTTTTATCATCGTCGGACAGGTTTTCAATTGCCTGTATTGCCAGATCCACACGTTTACTCTTGATGAGTCGTCCAGCAAAAAGGAGTTTAAGCGGAGCACCGAATTCACGGTTTTTAAACGCAAAGAGTTGGGTATCAACGCCGCCAGAAGGGCTTATTGCACATTTAACTTCATCGAGTTGATATTCATTTTTGGTAAATTCCAGATAAGACTTTGAAGGAAACACTATTTTTACCGCATTTTTCAACGCATTAGAAACAATTGCCTTCTTAACACGAAAGAACATTCCACTGGTTCCGTTGAGCCGCTTAACGTCACCGCCGTGTACGTGCACCACAATTTTTTTTCTTCTGACGCAATTGCCCATTTTTACCGGCAGATAGCAATGAGACGCATAATGCAAATAAAGACAATCACTTTTGGTCAAAAGAACTTTAACCAAAATAGAGATATAAAAAACAAGATAGTTATAAATTTTAGTAACTTTGCTTTTTGAGATTTTATTAAGAACACATAATTCAATATCATGTCCATTATTACGGAGCGAATCAGCTGCGTTTTTAACGAACCCGCCCAGATGTGGCGTATCCGAACCTGGATACATATTACTTATGAGCAAAATTTTCATTCGAAGGCCTTTTCAATAGACTACCAACTATCGTGCTAATCGCTTTAATGATCATTACACATAAAAAGAATTTAAATGAGATATACATAAACACTTCTAAACCGTCACGCACCCAGAAGAAGCAGTAGCCAATGCAGGTTATAAATGTAATCTTTATCGTAATCATCCTGGTTTTTTTGGTTACTGCGTCAATGATTTTTAATGTGCTTCCAGTAATAAGTCCCCAAAGCCAAAACCAGGTTGTGCCAAACATAATAATAAAGCTACCTACTATCGTTGGTGATATGGTCAACTGCGTATCCATATTCAGGATATAGGTTGTATAAAAATAGCCGTTATTCAAAAAGTTAATCGGTTTTGACTCCCATAAAAAACGAGGAACAATAATCGCAAACTCATTGAAGAAGGTTGAAAAATACTGAATATTACCTGTTTTATCAATATATTCAATAATATCTTTGATTGCATAAATCGGAGAGAAAGAATCTAAAGCGAATGAAATCATGACTGATGAGCCAGACAGAAGCATACTGATCACATCATCAAGACTGGATCCATAACGCAGAGCACCCAATACAATTAAAGCTACACAGCAACATGCTGATAGTATAGCTATTTCATTTATACGGAGTACTTTTTTCTCATAGGCAAAATAAGTTATAGCAAGAACTGCCGCGCCCATTACATTTCTTGAGCCGCCTATAACGTAGTAATAAACAGAACCACAGAAAATAGCCAATGCGGTTGCCAATATAAAACGTAATTTAGTAGGTTTACGAAGAAAGAACACAATCGAGGAAGGAACAAATGCGTACATTAAAATAATTGACAGGCCGCCACCCGAATTCTGTTCAAGACGAGCTTCGTAACCACCACCAAATGCGACCCCATTATTTTTCACATAAATCATCAAAGCAAAAATGTATAAAACCAGACCACAAACGACAAATATTTTTGAGTTAATACTTCTGAACCATGAATTAGACAAATCATCTGAATGATTATACCGAGAGGACACTTTTATTGGTGTTATAAAATATGACAAATGGATTGCGAATAAACTTAAGAATGAGAACCAAAATACCTGAGTATATCCCTCCTCTAGCGGAATACCCTGTATCCAGACAGATAGATAATATACAAAATTCACCACGAAGTAAAAAATAGTAAAAACGCGAATATATACGCCTTTTATAAAGTATATGGTGCAAATAATATATAAAAGAGGAAGTAAAAAATACAGAGATGCCATCAATCTGCCTTTAGGTAAAATATTAGCATTACTAATAAAGGGAATGAGCCACAACGCTCAATATGGTCGGGCCACGCTACCGCCCTTGGCTCCTAAGCTACCAACATGCTTATATTCTATAACAAATTTTTGAACGCCGAATACGCAGGTCCGGTTCATAAAAATATGCGGATAATTGTCTGACGTATCTCACTTAGAAACAAGCAAAAAGTTATAGACTATCGTACTAAGACTCGCTCTTATCTGTGTCAGAAACATTAAAAGGTGGTAGCGTTCTATCCATTCCGAACGCTTACCACCTTAGATCAATACTTTGCGGGAGTATACCGAAGGTTTAGTGCTCTTTAAGCAGCTTCTCAATCCGGCTTCTGAACTTCGCCCCTTCCTTCAGGTTACGCAGGCCATAGTTCACAAACGCCTGCATATACCCCATTTTCTTACCGCAGTCATAGCTATCGCCGGTCATCAGCATCGCATCGACCGACTGCTTCTTCGCCAGCTCAGCAATCGCATCGGTCAGCTGGATACGATCCCAGGCGCCCGGCTCGGTTTTTTCCAGTTCAGCCCAGATATCCGCATTCAGCACATAACGGCCAACTGCCATCAGGTCGGAGTCCAGGGTCTGCGGCTGATCGGGTTTTTCGATAAACTCAACGATACGGCTCACCTGCCCTTCCGTCTCCAGTGGCTCTTTAGTCTGAATTACAGAATACTCAGAGAGATCGCCCTTCATACGTTTCGCCAGCACCTGACTACGGCCCGTCTCGTTGAAGCGCGCGACCATTGCCGCCAGGTTGTAACGCAGCGGATCGGCGGAAGCGGTATCAATAATGATGTCCGGCAGAACCACGATGAACGGGTTATCACCCACCACCGGGCGCGCGCAGAGGATTGAGTGCCCCAGACCCAGCGGCTGCGCCTGACGCACGTTCATGATGGTCACGCCAGGAGGACAGATAGACTGAACTTCTGCCAGAAGCTGGCGCTTAACACGCTGCTCAAGCAGCGCCTCGAGTTCATAAGAGGTGTCGAAATGGTTCTCAACGGCATTCTTCGAAGAGTGCGTCACCAGAACGATTTCTTTGATCCCCGCAGCAACAATCTCGTCGACGATGTACTGAATCATCGGCTTGTCAACGATCGGCAGCATCTCTTTAGGAATGGCCTTTGTGGCGGGCAACATATGCATGCCCAAACCCGCTACCGGTATGACTGCTTTCAAATTAATCATTATTTCTTCCACCTTAAAATGGTTGACGAATTATAGCTTTTAAACCTGTTTTCGCCAGCATGTTTTGCCGTAAATATGAAGTAATCCTAGGTCACCCCACCACAAATTACAGTAGTTGTAATCTGAATAGATCGCGATCCCGTACCAGGAATAGTCGCAAAATAGGCTGTAGGATTACCTGTGCGGCAGCGCAAAATTCAACCGTTCCGTATTCACCACGTGTTGATCGACCCGATCAATATCCACCGAACTCTGCCCCTTTTCATTAACCGCTTTTATGTTCGCGAGCGACAACAGCGTCTCGTTTTTGGCCATAAACTTCCCACGCACGTCTTTGCGCAAGTCGAAGTTCATCTTAAGCGCTGCTCCCGTCGCTGACTCCTGCATCACGTTGATATTGCGCAAGAAAAGGTGCTGTGGCTTGTTGTGCAGCTCAAGCGTTGCCCGCTGCATGTTGACGTTGGTAATGGCGACAAACGACGTGGCATTGCCCGAAGAAATCTGTATCCCGCGCAGCTTATACGCCAGCTGTCGGTTATCCAGGCGTATATCGTTAAGTTTGAAGTTCTGCGGTATCGACAGATAATCGCCTTTAATCACGCCATAGCCGATTAGCATTCCGGCACTGTTGACCATATCGATATTATCAATAACGAAATTATCACAGCCATAAATAGCTACCGTTGCGTTATCAATTCCGGCCTTTTTACTGAAGTCGGGGGTAATATTGCTGGCCTTGATATTACGGATCACAAAGTGTTTACCGTTTTCAACATGGACCAACTGCCGACAGTTGCTGCCGGTGATATTTGCCACCACGAAGTTTTTAACGGTCTGCTGTTCCGGATAGTCATTGTCGTACGTGCTGCCAGCCAGCCCAATGCCTATCCCCCAGTTGATCTTGCCGTTTGTGCAGTTGATGTTATCGATCACGTGGTCAGAGATCAGGATATTGCGGTCGTTAATCGCCACGTTCCACTCAATCGCGTCACCCTGCAAATGGCTGAATTTACTGTTGATTATGCGCGCACCGTCCACCTGATTATGAAAACCCTGGCGCAGAATGGCGTAGTTGGCCTGGCTCACGGCAATGCGATCGATAAGCAGGTTACGCATCACTCTCGGCTTTTTACCGCCGATGTAGATCTGGGTGACGGGGCCGAAGCCGCTCATCGCCAGCCCTTTAATGACACAGTCGGAGCCACGCACGTCCAGCGTAATGTTATGCGTGCGCCCCTCTCCTTCCCCAATGACCTTACAGCCTTCCTGGAGCACAAACCGCCCGCGGCCATTGCCCTTCAGCGCACCGCGGATCAGCAGGGTTTTGCCATCAGGAATGAAAATGCCGGTATTGATGTTTTCACAGGTTAACCCGGCGGGAACAACAACGGTATCGCCCTCAGTAAATGCCTGCTTAAAGGCGGCGATCCAGTCGTTATTGTTGTAGCGATCGACAGAAACCGTCTTCCCGGTTGCCGCCCGCACAGCACGGGGCGACAGCAGCGGCATGGCAGCCAGGACGGATAAAGAAGAGACAAATCGGCGTCGGGTAATCTTTTTCAGCATACAACCTCAGCGTTACAGCGTTTGCAGCAGGCTCGCTAACTGGCGATTAATCACCTGCTGATTGAATTCTGCTTCAACTTTTTGCCGCGCATTTTGCAGCACAGGGATCAGCGTCTGCTGATCGATATCACTGAACGCAGCCAGACGATCCGCCAGCGCCAGCGCATTGTTTTCAGGGACCAGCCAACCGGAGTGTTCAGAGGTGATCAGCTCCGGGATCCCGCTGTGCAGGGTCGAGACCACCGGAATGCCGACCGCCATCGCCTCCATCAGCGCCACGGGAATGCCTTCCATATCGCCGTCAGCGCCGGTTACGGAAGGCAGCAGGAACACATCCGCGTCATCAAGCATGGCTTTCACTTCGTGGCTCGGCTTGAAGCCCGGCATCTCGACCACGTCTTCCAGCTGATACTGTTCAACCAGCGTGCGCAGGCGACGCTCCCACGGCCCGATACCCAGGATGCGGTAGTGGAAGTCCACTCCGCGCGCCTTCAGCTGGCGACAGGCTTCGATGGCTACGTGCAGCCCTTTCTTTTCGGTCAGGCGGGCAACAGAGATAATTTGCAGCGGCTTGCCCGGCACCTTGACCGGTCGCTGAGTGAAACGTTCCATATCCACGCCCATGCGTGAAACGGTGATTTTCTCGCTCGGGCACCCCATGGTTTTCAGGCGTCCGGCCCACAGGTTGCTTATCGGCAGCATCATGTCGCCACGGCGAAACAGCTGCTGATATTCAGGTGTGTAGTGGTTCAGTACTTCCCGGCTGGAGATGTCGATACCGTGGAAAATGGTTGCGATTTTGCCGTCAATCACCCCCAGCTCACGCAGTTTTGCCGCCGTTACGCCCGCCGGGCCAAAGTGGGCGATAAAGACATCGGCCCGGTACGGCTGCGCCGTTTGCCCGCAAATGGCGGAAAGGATCAGGTTGCGGGCCTCCGCCCCATAGCGCGACATATTCAGCGCCCGCCACGTCGAGGCGCGATGCAGGCCGCGCAGCGTCTGGCTGGCGCGATGGCGCAGTTTGTTCATTCGTCCGGTGGGTTCATCCTGCAACCAGCGGGTTTTCGCCTCCAGCCCATACCGGGTATACGCCGCATGGGTGTTTTGCGTATCGCCCTTTTGCAGGGCGATAATCTCCACGTCATACCCCATATCGATAAACGCGGTGATTTGGTTCAGCACAAAGGTTTCAGACGACAGCGGAAATTTCAGTAAGAAGAAACCAACCTTCATTTCCCCTCCCGGACGCGGTCGAGTACGGATTTCACCATGCCAATACCTTTTTCGCGTTCGGCTTTTACCGCCACCGCCAGACGTTCGTTGATCGCAGGCAGCTGACCGAGCGTGTCGCCCACCATCGCACCCAGCGACCCGTCCAGCAGATGACGAATATCGACGGCCATTTCCGGCATGCCGAGCTGCTGCATAATGCCCGCGGACTTGTGCTCGTAGTTAATGGCGATGGCTGGCGTGCCGAAGTTCATCGAGATAATGGCCGAATGCAGACGCGTGCCCACGGTCAGGTCGCAGGCGGAGAGCAGCTTGCCCATCTCCAGATCGTTCAGCTCGTCCATCACCACGTGATAGCGGGACGGGTCGTTCACCAGGTTGCGCAGGTTGAGCGCCACCATACGGTCATCTTTGTTGTAGCTGTCGATACCGGTACAGGTGGAAAGCGCCAGCACCTGGTAACCGCTGTCCAGCACGCGGTTCACCACATCGGCAAAGGCTTTCTCGTACGCCGCCTGGGTCGTGCCGAGGCGTTTATCGAACGGCGCAAGTTCACGCAGGGTAATGGCGACGGTTTTCTGCTTTGCCGCCACGTCCAGCCAGTGCTGTACCGCGTAGCTGGCCTGGAAACTGTCATCCTGATGATCCACCAGCCAGGCGGTGTCCACACCGTGCTCCACTTTGGTGGTGTCGATTTCACTGCGTTTCATCATGTCGAGGCTGACCGATTCACGCAGGATCAGCGCGTCGCAGTGGCCGAAGACATAGTTCGCCAGTTGGTTAAACTGCGGATCCTGGAATGGCCCGACGCTGTGGCCGATCATAAACAGCGGCTTTTTCGCCATGAACGTACAAAGTGCATGCTCAAACTGTGGCACGCCGTAGAGATCGACGAAGAACGAACCGCCCACCTGGATAATGGCGTCATAGCCGGACAGCAGACGAACAAAATCGGTAAAGCCCTGCGCGATGGCAATGTTGCGCAGCTTGCCGGTGTCGGTCACGCGAGAAAGCAGCACCTGATGCTGGTAGCGGCGACGCAGCACTTTCTTCACGCGCCCCATCACGCCCGCGGCGTTGTTGTGCTGTTTCATCTGGCTGTAGAGCGGGTCGCCCATCACCGGGCGGTTCAGTAACCAGGATGAGCTGACCGGATAACGGCTCATCACATCCACTTCTGTCTCAGGCTTAAGGGTGTTAATTGCATCCAGTAAACCGCGCAGGATGGCGCTGTCGCCACGGTTGCCGCAGGTATGGTTGCCAAGAATAAGTAATTTCATAATGGCCTCGTAAAATTAGCCTGCGCGAAGCAGCGTTTTCATTTTTTCGTTACGGCAAAACTGGCGCTTCATCTCGACCACCAGCGCATTGCGTGACAGCACAATCATCACGGCGAACGCCAGCGCGCCTGCCGCGACCTGCACCGCAAGCAGCGCCGCCAGCGGCAGATGCCCGTTGAGCACCACGCCCAGGCCGTAGCTCACCGCAAGCGTCGGTAAGGAGAGATAGAACGGCAGCCACAGGCTGAGAATGTACTGACGGTAGCTGGAGCCCAGCACCGGTTTGATCATCACGAAGTAGCTCAGCACGGTATTGACGATTTGCACCAGCAGGAAGCCGAGCGTCACGCCAATGGCGCCCGCCGTGTGGCCGCCCACAATAATTGCCGGAATAAACAGGAAGGTTTTAAACACGTTGAACTTGAAGCTGATATCCACGCGCGCCTTCGCCATTAGCAGAGAACCAATCGGGTTCCCCACCGAGCGCAGCAGCCCCACGACGCACAGCAGTTGCAGGATCGGGATGATGCTGTTCCACTTCTCGCCAAACACCAGCGGTACGAAATTGCTGGCAACCACCATCAGCCCCAGCAGCACCGGGAAGTTGATGATCCCCACGACGGAGAGCAGCTTGTAAAAGTTCACGCGCAGCTTTTCGGTATCGTCCTGAATTTTGGCGAACGCCGGGAACAGCACGCGGGTAATGATAGGGTTGAGCTTCATCGGCGGGACAACCGCGACGTTATACGCCAGGTTGTAGCCACCCGCGACGCTCGCGCCCAGAATGCGCGCCAGCACCAGCGTGGAGAGGTTAGTATTCACGTAGTTGATAATGCTGTCTGCCGTCAGCCACGCGCCGAAGCGCAGGTTGGATGAAACAGACGCCAGCGAAAAATGCAGCCCCGGGCGATAAATCTTACGGCCAAAGAAGCCAAACAGCAGCGTGCGCACGGCAGAGTTAACCAGGTAGCCGAGGATGGCGGTCATCGCCAGCGGCCAGAAATGGGCGCTGACCACGGTGAAGGTAAAGCCCGCCAGTACGGCGCTGGTTTCAATCATGCCGATTTTGTTGAACTCCAGCTCTTTCTGCATCAGCGCGCGGAACTGCTGCCCGTGCGGGATCACCACGAAAGCGAACGACAGGGAGCGCATCAGCGGCGCCAGGTCCGGGTTATGCAGCACGCCGGCAATCACATCGCTCAGCAGGAACACCAGTACGAACACGAAGATCCCCAGCCCGACGTTCAGCCAGTAGAGGGTGGTCAGCTCCAGATGGCTGATCTCCTTGCGCTGGATAATGGAGTTGGCGATACCAAAGTCCGACAGCGTATCGGCCAGGGCGATAATCACCAGCGAGACGGTCAGCAGACCAAACTGGTGGTTATCGATAATGCGCGCCAGCACCGTCATCTGCACCAGGCCGAGGCCAATAATGACGATGGTGGCCATGGCTGACCATTTCGCGCCGCTGATGGTTTTTTCTCGTAAGCTCATCTTAGTACGCCGCTTTGTTCACGAAGCCTTTGAAAATGGTCAGAAAAACAATCTTGATATCGAACCAGAGGCTCCACTCGCGGATGTACTCCAGATCGAACTCGATACGTTTTTCCATTTTTTCCAGCGTGTCGGTCTCGCCGCGCCAGCCGTTGATCTGCGCCCAGCCTGTGATGCCTGGCTTCACCTTATGGCGCAGCATGTAGCCTTCAATCAGGGTGCGGTACTGCTCGTTATGGGCCACGGCGTGAGGACGAGGCCCGACGATGGACATCCCGCCGGTGAACACGTTGATGAACTGCGGCAGCTCATCGAGCGAGGTACGGCGCAGGAAGTTGCCCACGCGGGTGACGCGCGGATCGTTCTGCGTCGCCTGGGTCACCACCTTGTCGTTCTCCATCACCTTCATGGAGCGGAATTTCCACACCATGATCGGCTTACCGTCCATGCCGTAGCGGGTCTGACGGAAGATGATCGGCCCCGGCGAGCTGAGCTTCACCGCCAGCGCAATGCAGCACAGCACCGGGGAGATGAGCAGCAGGATCAGGGACGAAAGGACGATATCTTCCACGCGCTTCAGCACGCGGTTAATCCCCGACAGCGGCGTGTCGTACAGTGGAACAACCGGTACCCCGTTCACCTCTTCAATACGGGAGTGGAGAATATTGAAGGTGAAGACATCCGGGATGAGGATCACCGAGCAGGTGGTATCCGCCAGCTCGCGCATCAGTTTCTTGATGCGGGATTCATCTTTCATCTGCATGGCGATGTAGACGTTATGAATTTTGCCGGCTTTCGCATCGTCAATAAGCTGTTCGTAGTTACCTGCCCAGTCGGACGGCACGCCGCCGGGCTTCGCGTCGTGATAAATCCCGACCACTTCAAAACCTAACCACGGCTCTTTGCGGAAGCTGTCGAGCAACACCTGTCCCACCGGCAGGTCGCCCGCCACGGCAACGAAGCGACGGTTATACCCGCGGTTGCGCAGCCAGCCCGCGCCAAAGCGGATCAGCGAGCGGCAGACCACCATGCCAATGCTGGTTAACAGATACCAGCAGAGATAGGTCACAAGACGGTTATCAAAATCATGGCTGAACGCCACCAGGCCTGCGCTGAAAACCAGGCTTAAGGTCCAGTTCTGGAGCAGCAGCATCAGTTCGGTGGTCATTTTGACGCCGCGCCATGAACGATAAAAATCGGTCATGCCGCCGATCATCTGAAACACCACCAGCGCAATCAACGCCATCAGCAAGTGCATGTATAAGAACGACTGCCCGCTGACCCAACACACCGCCCACAGTCCGCCGACCATGATGGTGATATCAGAAAAACGCTGCACCATAGAGATTAACGATGCATTCGTTCTCGCTCGTTCGCGCTTTTTTAGATTTGTCATCGTTGTTCCTTTAGTTCTAAACCTTACCCCTCACCCTACCCCTCTCCCCAAAGGGGAGAGGGAACTTGAACACCCTCTCCCCTTTGGGGAGAGGGCTGGGGGTGAGGGGCAGTTTTTACTGATTCAACAGCGCCAGAATGTCCTTCGTTCGGGCTTCCATCAGCGCGGTATCGGCGCGGGACTCCACGTTCAGGCGCACTACCGGCTCGGTGTTGGAGGAGCGCAGGTTGAAGCGCCACTGCGGGAACGCCATGCTGATACCGTCGGTACGGTCAATCTCCAGCGCATGAATGGCAAAGTGGTGCTCTACGCGGGCAATGGCCTCAGCGGGCTGCGCCAGTTTGCTGTTGATCTCGCCGCTCGCCGGAAACGCCGCCATGCGGTCACGCACCAGTTCACCCAGGCTCTGCCCTTTCAGGCACAGCAGCTCAGTCACCAGCAGCCACGGGATCATCCCACTGTCGCAGTAGGCAAAATCACGGAAATAGTGGTGGGCGCTCATCTCGCCGCCGTAGATGGCGTCTTCCTCACGCATACGCTCTTTGATAAACGCGTGGCCGGTTTTGGACATCACCGGCTCGCCGCCCGCGGCCTTCACCACGTCGACGGTGTTCCAGGAAAGACGCGGATCGTGAATGATTTTCGCCCCCGGGTTTTTCTCGAGGAACGCTTCCGCCAGCAGGCCAACGATGTAGTAGCCTTCGATAAACTGCCCTTTCTCGTCGAACAGGAAGCAGCGGTCGAAATCGCCGTCAAAGGCGATACCCATATCGGCGCCGTGCTCAATCACCGCGTTGCGGGTGTCGTCGCGGCACTCCGGCAGCAGCGGGTTAGGAATACCGTTCGGGAAGTTGCCGTCAGGCGTGTTGTGCACTTTGACGAAGGTCACCGGCACGTTCATCGCCTTAAAGCGGGCTTCAAGTGCATCGACAACCGGGCCTGCCGCGCCGTTGCCGGAGTTAATCACCAGCTTCAGCGGTTTGAGGTTCGCCACGTTGATGTAGCCCAGCAGGTGGTCGATGTACTCTTTTTGCAGGTTAATCTGCTTATAGCTGCCGCGTCTGGCTTCATTCACCGGCGGGAAGTCGTTGGCCTCGGCCAGACGCTGCACGTCGCGCAGGCCAGTGTCGCCGCTGATAGGACGCGCGCCCTTACGCACCAGCTTCATGCCGTTGTAGTCCATCGGGTTATGGCTGGCCGTCACTTCGATACCGCCGTCCACGCCCAGGTGGAAGGTGGCAAAATAGATCTCTTCGGTACCGGAAAGACCAATGTCCAGCACGTCGACGCCCGCGTCCTGTAGCCCTTTCGCCAGCGCCAGCTTCAGGGATTTGCTGGTCAGACGCACGTCGCCGCCCAGCACGATAGTTTTTGGTTTCAGGTATTCGCCGTACGCGCGGCCGATGCGCCACGCAATGTCTTCGTTCAGCTCTTCGCCCAGCTTGCCGCGAATATCGTAGGCTTTAAAACAGGTTAATTTTTCCATGATGACCCCTTTTTCAGGCAACAGTTGGCCCTGACCATGTAATGGCCAAATTTATTTTTGTCATTCGTAGGCCCGGAAAGCGCAGCGCCACCGGGCATGATGCGGAGTGCTACACGCGCCCGTAGCGATCCTGGAAGCGGATGATGTCGTCCTCTTCCAGATAGGAGCCGGAACGCACCTCAATTAAGTCGAGCGGAATTTTCCCCGGGTTTTCCAGACAGTGCGTGGCGCCCAGCGGAATATAAATGGACTCGTTTTCACCGAGCAGCTTCACTTCACCGTCGATGGTCACTTTGGCGGTCCCCGCCACCACCACCCAGTGTTCGGCGCGGTGATGGTGCATCTGCACCGACAGCCCTTCTCCCGGCTTCACGGTGATGCGTTTCACCTGGTAACGCTCGCCGGCGTCGATGGAGTCATATTTGCCCCACGGGCGGTAGACTTCGCGGTGAATATGGTGTTCGTGGCGGCCATCGGCCTTGATCTGCTCCACCACTTTTTTAACGTCCTGCACGGCATTACGGTCGGCAATCAGCACCGCGTCTTTGGTCTGCACGACCACCAGATCCTTCACCCCTACCGTGGTGACGAGGCCAGATTCGGCGTAGACGTAGCTGTTTTCCGTTTTGTGGCTGATCACATCCCCGTGATGGACGTTACCCTCCGGGGTATGCGCGCTGATCTCCCACAGTGACGACCAGGAGCCGACGTCGCTCCAGCCCGCATCCATCGGTACCACTACCGCATCTGCCGTACGTTCCATTACCGCATAGTCAATGGACTCTTCCGGACAGGCGAGGAAGGCTTCTTCGTCCACACGGATAAAATCGAGATCCGGATCCACCACCGCCATCGCTTTTTCGCAGGCGCGCAAGATATCCGGGCGATATTTTTCCAGCTCTTCCAGGTAGCGACCGGCGCGGAACAGGAACATACCGCTGTTCCAGTAGTATTCCCCGCTGGCCACGTACGCCTGCGCGGTTTCCAGATTCGGTTTTTCGACAAACTGCGCCACGTCAAAGGCCACGCTGTCGCCTTCACCAGGCGTAACGCTGCCGCGGCGAATGTAGCCATAGCCGGTTTCCGGGAGATCCGGCACGATGCCGAAGGTCACCAGCTTGCCGTTCTCAGCGTAAGGAATCGCGGCGCGTACCGCGTCGCGGAAGGCCTCTTCCTGCTGGATGACGTGGTCAGCCGCCAGCACCAGCAGCAGCGGGTCGCAGTCCGGGCTGCTGCGTTTTGCCGCCAGCGCCGCGAGGGCAATGGCAGGCGCCGTGTTGCGTCCGGCAGGTTCCAGAATGATATTTTCGGTCAGTTTGTTCAGCTGGCGCAGCTGCTCGGCAACGATAAAGCGGTGCTGTTCGTTACAGATCACCACCGGGCTTTCACACTCCACGCCATGCAGACGGTTAACCGTCGTTTGCAGCATGGTGAGGTCGCCTTTCAGGCACAGAAATTGTTTTGGATAAAGCACGCGGGACAGTGGCCACAACCGGCTCCCGGATCCACCCGCCATTACGACCGGATACAAAGTGGTTTGACTCATGATTTATCCCCGTATATCTGCAATAAATTGGCTCAGCACGTTCTCTTTCTCGAGCGTGCGTTCGGCATATTCACGTGCCACCGTGTTCTCTTTTGGCATGGCGAGTGCCTGCTCAATTCCGGTCACCAGCGCAGGAACCGATTCCGGCTCCACGCAAACGGCAATGCCCGGGTAGCTGTTGCACAGCTGGCCTAATTCTGTTGCGGCTTCTGCCGTAATCACCGCGTTTCCGCCCACTGCCAGAATGTTTGTCAGCTTGGACGGCAGCACCGCATCCGCCGCGCCGCGTTTTTGCACCACCAGATGGCAATCCGCCATTTTCAGCAGCGCGGGCAGCGCGTCATAAGACTGAAGCGGGAAGAAGCGGATGTTGGTCAGTCCGCGCTCGCTGGCCATTTTTTCCAGCCGCGCTTTACCGCCGCCCTGCCCGACTATCACGAACATCCACGGGTGTTCGCTCAGCTGAAGCGCGGCGTCAATCACGCTCTCCAGCCCCTGTTTTTCGCCGATGTTGCCTGAGTAAAGAATGATTTTTTGCTCAGCAGGCAACCCGAGCTGCGCGCGTAACGCCTGCGCATCCTGGTCTGTCACATCGCGGAAGCGCGCCACTTCGGACCAGTTCGGAAAGAAGATCACTTTTTCCGCCGGGACGCCCTTCTCCTGCGCCTTGTTCATCATCGAGCGCGAAATGGTCGAGACGTAATCCACGTTGTGCAGGCCGCTGCGCTCAAAGGCGCTGGCGAGCTTCGCCACCTTGCCGCCCTTGCCTTTCCCGGCCATTCCCAGCCCGAGCATGGCGTCCACTTCATAATCCTGAATGTGCAGCAGGGTGCGCGCGCCGGAGAGTTTGCCCAGCAGGCGCATGCCTGGCGTGCAGAACAGCGTCGGCACCACGCCGATGATGCGATCCGGCTTCCAGCGACGCTGCGCCATCAGCGGGAAGAAACTGCTCAGGGCAAAGCTGCCCAGATGAATTAAACGTTTCAGCGTCGAGGGCTGTTTCGGCACGTAGAGCGGGCAGCGCCAGACGGTCGCGGCGCCCTCTTCGCGGCGGTAGCGCCAGCTGGAATAGCGTTCGCCTACCTTCCACTCCGGGTAATACGGCGGGGCAGTAATCACCCGCACGTCATGTCCCTGGCTCGCCATCCACTCGACCATCTCGCCGGTGTATTTCCCGATACCGGTAAGCTCCGGCGAGTAGTTAATTCCGTAGACGAGGATTTTCATAGACCTGGCACCTCGGCCTGACGTTCCGCAAGGAAGTACGCCCGACTGTTGTCATGGACGTTGTCGCTTGCCAGCAGCACCTCTGGCGTTAACCAGCGGTAATCGTCATGCTGAGAATCAGGCAGACGCAGGTCTGCCTCACTCACCTTCAGGCGGAACCCCAGCACGATGTAGTGCGTGGTGAACCCGGTGCCTGAAAAGTTATCGTCATAGAAGTGCTGCCAGACTCCGTAAAACTGGCCCGCTGCCATCGGCAGTTGCAGACCCAGTTCCGCCAGAGTGAGACGCTCAAACGCATCGGTAAGCATCTCATCCTTCTGCACGCGCCCGCCGGGCACGAACCAGAAGCCCTGTGCAGGACGATTGGTTCGTTTCCCCAGCAAGAACTCGCCGCGTTCGTTCTCCACGATCAAATCAATTGAGATCAGCGGAGTGGAACGCACTACCGTGGCAAAATCTTCCTGACTTAAAAACATCATTACCCCCGGAAGCGGTGCTGGTTTTCCAGGAACCACTGGTAGGTGCTGGCCAGCCCCTGCTCCAGTGAGACCTCGTGATACCAGCCCAGCTGATGCAGACGGGTCACGTCCAGCAGCTTGCGCGGCGTGCCGTCCGGTTTGGTGGCGTCAAACACCACGCGTCCTTTGTAGCCCACCACCTGCGCGATGGTCTGCGCCAGCTCGCGAATGGTGCAGTCCACGCCGGTCCCGACGTTAATGTGCGACAGCATCGGCTCGGTGTTTTCCTGCCACACCTCGCGATCCAGCTCCATGACGTGAATGCTGGCCGCCGCCATGTCGTCCACGTGCAGGAACTCACGCATTGGCGTACCGCTGCCCCACACCACCACGTCCGGGGCGTTTTCGGCAGTCGCCTCGTGGAAACGACGCAGCAGCGCCGGGATCACGTGCGAATTGCTCGGGTGGAAGTTGTCGTGCGGTCCGTACAGGTTGGTCGGCATCACCGAGCGATAGTCGCGGTTATACTGACGGTTGTAGGATTCACACAGCTTGATCCCGGCAATTTTGGCAATCGCATACGGCTCGTTGGTGGCTTCAAGCGTGCCCTGCAACAGTTCGCTCTCGGCGATCGGCTGCTTCGCCATTTTCGGGTAGATACAGGATGAGCCGAGGAACAGCAGTTTATTCACGTTGTACAGATGCGCCGCGTGAATGATGTTGCTCTCAATCATCATGTTCTCGTAGATGAAATCCGCCGGGTAGGTGTTGTTAGCGACAATGCCGCCCACCTTCGCCGCCGCCAGATACACCTGGTCGATACGTTCGCTGGCGAAGAAGTCCTGCACCGCTTTGCTGTCAAGCAGGTTCAGCTCGTCGCGGGTGCGGACAATCACCTCAACGTCGCCGCGCTGTTCCAGCTGGCGAACAATCGCGGAACCCACCATTCCGCGATGACCGGCGACAAAAATACGTTGTTTTGTCATTCTCAGGACTCCAGCGCGATGGCAACCTCGTAGCCATGAGACTTGAGCAGGGAGTGTTTTTTCGCTGCTTCAAGATCTTTGGCCACCATCTCGGATACCATTTCTTGCAGGGTGGTTTCTGGTTTCCAGCCCAGCTTCTCGTGCGCTTTGGTTGGGTCGCCCAGCAGGGTTTCCACTTCAGCAGGACGGAAGTAACGCGGATCAACCTGGACAATCACGTCGCCTGGCTTCACGCCCGGTGCGTCGTGGCCGGTCACGGAAACAACGATACCCTTCTCTTCCACGCCGGTGCCTTCGAAGCGCAGCTTGATGCCCAGCTGTGCCGCAGCCATCTCAACGAACTGACGCACGGAGTACTGCACGCCGGTCGCGATCACGAAGTCTTCTGGCTGTTCCTGCTGCAACATCATCCACTGCATTTTCACGTAGTCTTTCGCATGGCCCCAGTCACGCAGGGAATCCATGTTGCCGAGGTGCAGGCAAGACTCGAGGCCCTGAGCGATGTTGGCGATCGCGCGGGTGATTTTGCGGGTCACGAAGGTTTCGCCGCGACGCGGAGATTCGTGGTTGAACAGAATGCCGTTACAGGCGTACATGCCGTAGGATTCACGGTAGTTCACGGTGATCCAGTAAGCGTACAGTTTCGCCACAGCGTACGGAGAACGTGGGTAGAACGGTGTGGTCTCTTTCTGCGGAATTTCCTGCACCAGACCGTACAGCTCAGAGGTAGATGCCTGGTAGAAGCGGGTTTTCTTCTCAAGACCAAGGAAGCGAATCGCTTCCAGCAGACGCAGCGTACCCATCGCATCCACGTCAGCGGTGTACTCCGGGGACTCGAAGGAAACCGCAACGTGGCTCATTGCCCCCAGGTTGTACACTTCGTCCGGCTGTACTTCTTGCAGGATGCGGGTCAGGTTGGAGGTATCGGTCAGGTCGCCGTAGTGCAGATGGAATTTCGGGTTTGCCGCATGCGGATCCTGGTAAATGTGATCGACACGCTCGGTGTTGAATGAGGAGGCACGACGCTTAATACCGTGAACTTCATACCCTTTTTCCAGCAGCAATTCTGCCAGGTAAGAACCATCTTGTCCGGTAACGCCGGTGATGAGAGCGACTTTAGACATGTTTATATTCCTCTGTACTTATCAAAGTTTTTCAGTTTCAACGCGTTCGCGTATCACCACTGCGGGGTTGCCACGGCAAATTTTATTTGCCGGAAGCGATTTAAAAACGCTGCTGCGGGCACCGACTACTGTGCCATCGCCAACAGAAACACCGGGTGCAACAAAGACATCTGTTGCCAGCCAGCATTTTTCACCAATCACAACAGGCGAAGCGGTAATATCAAAATGCGGGCTCATAAAATCGTGGCTGCCGGTGCACAAATAACACTTCTGTGAAACCACCGAATTTGCGCCAATCGTAATCTCGCCAAGGGTATATAACACCGCGTCATCCCCAACCCAGGCGTAATCCCCAAGCGTTAATTTCCAGGGATAAGTAATTTTCACCGAAGGTCGAATGACTACGTTTTTTCCTATTTTTGCGCCAAACAGACGCAGTAAAAATGCGCGCCAGCGGTACAGTATTTGCGGCGACCAGGCAAATAACGTTGCCTGTACAGCCCACCACAGTTGAACTTTAATACCGCTCCCGCCCCGAAAACCTTTCGGCACGGAGAATCCATTTAATTCCTGCATTACGTATCCTTATATCTCAGGCTTTGTTATATAAGGCTTTCGCTTTACCCGTCGTTTTCAGACGTAAGAAATAAGATAATTCCGCCCAGAACCCCGGCACGCGTAATATTTTACGCTGCACGTTTTTGGCATCCTGGCACAGTTCCAGATTATTCGAGGTTGACACGCCACCCATTGAAAATTCAGATACCAGTCCTTTAATTCGACGGAACGGGTAGCCAGATTTGTACAGGCTGGCGGCCAGGGCATAATCTGATGACACTTTATAGCGCAAATCGTAAGGCTGTTTTTTCAGGCCGCTCATTGGGAAGAAAATAGCCTGATGGCTGGCCGGCAGACTGTGGTAGATATACCAGCCTGGTTTCGCGCCGCGCAGCACTTTTTTCCCCTCGCCGAAATCAAGCAGCGCATCACCAATAAACATGGCATCTTCTTTTTGGCGCGCCAGCTGACGGGCAAACAGCGCCACATCTTCATGGAACACATCGCCGGAATTGAGGAAGATCGCGTAACGCCCCTGCGCCATGTTGATGCCTTTATTCATGGCATCGTAAATACCTTTATCTTTCTCGCTGATATAACGTAAGTTGAACTCACCGTTGAGTTTTTCCAGGAACTCCGCCGTGCCGTCGTTCGAGCCGCCATCGACCACGATCCACTCAAAGGTGAGGCTCGGATCGCGCGCCAGGTTGCGCAGCGAGCGCCAGGTTTTTACCACCCCTTCGTAGTTACGAAAGGCGACAGTAATGACGCTAAGAAACATAAATCACCTCATTTCGTCATACGCTCGTAATATTCAGCGCTTTGCGCAAAATAAACGGACATACAATTAAGAATGCATATTCCGGGCTAAATATTGACCCGGTAAAAAACAACGACACCGGTGTGAACAGATAAAGTTGCACGCGAAAGTTCTGGTTATCACCAAACGCGTTAATCATCATTTTGAAAACTTTAAACAGATACCACAGTGTCAACAGTACGGCGAACCAGGAAAAATAGATAATTAACAGATACAGACCATTGTCTATGGTTTTACCGACATCCGCACCGTTAAAGATTCCGAATGATGCAACATATTCGTAAAGTGAGCCGAATCTTACTACGCCATCAATATGGGTTAAGGAATAACCCACCATCACCAGTGGACCAATGATGCGATAATAGGACGACGAACCTTCCGTTCCCAAATCACCCAGACGTTCAGAAATGTACGGAAACGCAAATATTACGCCCACTAAAAATACCGTCAGAGAGATTATCGCCAGCGGCAGTTTTTTCTTAATCGCCTCTTTGTTCAGGTACTGGAACGCCCACTCCAGCAGGTAAAACAGAATAAACGTCATTACCCCGGAGAACGACCCTGACAGAACGATTCCTGCAAGAATCATAGCATCGGTCTTGGGGGTTTTGATACCGAACTGTTTGATGCTGAGCCAAATTGAGATTAATGCCAGAGCAAAAAACGCCGGTTCAAAATAGAGCGCGGTTGTACGCTTGCCACCAAACTTAATGAAGTTCAGTACATAGCTGTTACTGTATATAAGATATTTCGAAATTATTTCCATCAGGCTACTGCCGCCTGTGAGAATAATTTGCGCCATCTCCATTGCCGCAAGCACAACAATCAGCCCGACGACAATATAAAAGAACCTGAGGATTTTCCTATAATTGTGCGGAGAAATAGTTTTAAAGCGAATACTCCACACCATGCCAATAATGATAACGATATAAACAAACAGCATGGTGGAGGTGACATATTTGCTGGCGTCCAGCGACTGACCAAAGATGTAGTTAAACGCCGTCAGACCAAACCCGATGCCCAATGAAATCATCAGCTTTTTGAGGTTAAGCTTGTCAACGTAAAGCAACAGCAGAACCGGCAGGAAGGTGACGATAGTGATCGGGAAGCTTTCACCGAGCTGGGCAATCTTAACGTTGACCAGCAGGTAGATCAGCGGCAGCAGCAGATAACTACAGATTCTGATAGAACGAGACATACTCCTCCAGCATCTGTTGTCCACTGTACGCTTTGCGGCTACGGTTGCGGAACGATTCCAGGTCCGTGCCAAAAACAGCCTGCGCTATATCGGCCTTCGACAACTGCACCAGCGGCAGCACCTCATTTTCACTGAAGGTTTTACCGCCGGATTTCTCCAGCACTTCCCGCGCGGCGTCGCTGTGGGTGGCAATCACCGGTACGCCGATGGAGAGCGCTTCGCACAGGATCAGCGGGTAGTTGTCCACGCGGGAGCTGAACACCAGCGCGTCCATACCGTTCAGCGCGCTCATCAGTTTGCGCTTGTCGGTTTCAAACCCGTGGTTCACCACGTTAGCGCCATCAAACGGCGAGAATTTGCCAAAGGTATGCAGCTCAATTTTGTCGCCGAGCGCCATCATGTCGCGCACCAGCTGCTGGTTGGTTTTGCCGTCGTAGCGCAGGTCATGGGCGACGACCGCAATTTTCGGCTTACCGGGGGTAACGGCTACGGGCATCAGTTCGGCCAGGATCGCTTCCGTTGCCACATCAATACCGTTGTTGATGATCTGGCAGCGCCCTGCTCCGTACAGGCTATTAAAAGCGTCCGCCACGTGCTGGCTTGGGGAGATAAAGGTGCAGCCGAGCGAGAGCATATCGCGGAACAGCTGACGCTTACCCTCAACCAGCTGATGCGCGCGATCGACCTTCACCGGCGGGTAGTTGCTGAGCGTAGGGCATTTCTGGCAGTTATCTTTCCAGCCTTCGCAGCCGTCGGTAAAGGCGCAACGTCCGGTCACGCTCCAGTGGTCGTGCAGCGTCCAGACAAATCGGGTATCCGGCTTGTGCGCCTTCACCTTGCCACAAAACGCCACCACCTCTTCCAGATTCAGCCAGTAGCTGTGCAGCACGTGGAAGTGCAGCACAACCGGGCCGCGAGTGCGGGTGACGGTGCGGTAGAGATTATTCAGGTTGCCGAACAGGTCGCGGTTAAACAGGCGGAACAGCGCAATATTGGCGATGGAGGTCAGACGTGGCGTCTGCTTCAGCACCTGCGGATAGTTATCATGGCTGACGCTTTTCTTGCCGCCTTTACCGTAACCGTAAACAAAGCGCGACTGGAGTCCTTTTTGCAGCGCGCGCTGGTGCAGATCCAGCGCTACGCCTGCCGCCCCGCCCTCTGCGAGGCGTACGTTAAATTGCAGAATGTTCATTTAATCACCTTCACGCGGGCTTTCTCGCCCACCACCAGCGCGTTGTCCGGAATGCTGTCCAGCACCACGCTGCCTGCGCCAATCGTCACATTATTACCCACGGTAATGTCCCCGATCATCACCACGTTGGCGCCCAACTCGACGTTATTGCCAATCACCGGGCAGGCCAGGCTGTCTGGCCCGCGGTTGCCGATTGTCACCCCGTGGCGAATGGTGAAATCATCACCCGCGACGACGAACTTGTTGATGACCACCGCATAGCCGTGATGAATGGTAAAGCGGCGGCCAATGGTGGCAGCGGCCTGAATTTCATAGCCAAAAAAGCATTCGGTGATGATGCGGTACAGCACCAGCACCGGCGCGGCCCAGATATTGTTCAGCACATTTTTTTTGCGCCACACCGAGCAAAAGTGCGCAATACGGTAGGCCAGAACCATGCAGCACGGGCGCAGGCTCCAGCTGTTAGCGCGGCAATCTTCCAGAAACATTATTTCCCCCGAAGCCCGTCAGCCAGACGCTTGCCGTTACGTACCGACAGCAGCGTCAGCAGCGTGCGCCAGTTCATGCGCTTATTACGGATCTGATACAGGGTGAAGAGCTGATACTTCCGGCTGGCACGGTCAAACTTGTCCTTGTGCTTGCGGTAAAAATGGAAGTAGCCCGAGAATTTCTTCGGCGACGAGGTGATTTGCATCTCCCCGTGATTGATGTGCAGGATCTGCGTGGCCTCTTCCACCTTCCACGGCTCGCCGTACTCCACCACCATCCGCAGGAAGATGTCGTAATCCTGCGCGGCCTTCAGCTCGGTATCGAACAGGCACTCCTTAAAGCGCCATGCCCAGGTAAACACCTGATTGCCGATAATGTTGCGCTTGTAGAACAGGCGGCGGGAATACGGTGATTTCGGATACAGCGGCAGGCTGGCCGGCTGCGAATAGACCTCGCCCTGGCAAACATAGTCATTGGCATACAGAAACGCGTGGGTCACCAGCTGCGCTTTGTGCGACAGGAAGATTGACAGACGGTTTGGCGTCCATTCGTCATCGTCGTCGATACCGGTCAGATACTGCCCTTTCGCCTGCATAATCGCCTGGTTGCGCACCGCACACGCCCCGGAGTTGATGGCGTTGTGGGTGTACACCACGCGCGGGTCGTTCAGGTCTTCAACAAACTTTTGCAGTTGTTCGTAAGAGGAGGAACAGTCATCCACGATAATCAGTTCCCAGTTATCGTAATCCTGACGCAGGACCGATTTAATCGCGCGGATCGCCAGCTGCTGACGATTCCATGTCGGCATATAGATAGAAATCAAAGGGCGTTGTGTGGTCATGGTCTTCCCCTTATCCCTCACCCCGACCCTCTCCCGGAGGGAGAGGGAGAAAAGCTGCACCATGCAGTCCTCTCTCCCCCCTGGGGAGAGGGTTAGGATGAGGGGGATTATTATTTACTGTCAGACTTGTATTCGTACTCGTAGTAGCCGTAATCCTGATACCCGGTCGCGCGGCGGAAGATGGAGTTCAGAATGACCCCCTTCACCTCAATACCGTTCTGCTCAAAGCGGCTCAGGCTGGTTTCCACTTCCTTCAGGGTGTTCACCGCATAGCGTGCGACCATCAGCGTAGTGCCCGCATGACGCCCTACCACGGCAGCGTCGGTGACCGCCAGAATTGGTGGGGTATCGATCAGCACCAGGTCATAGTTTTTGCTCGCCCACTCAATCAGCTGCGTGAAGCGCTCGCTCATCAGCAGTTCAGACGGGTTCGGCGGCACCTGGCCACGCGGGATCAGGTCAAATTTCGGAATCGACGTCGGCTTGGCGCTCTCGCTGATTTCCCCTTTACCGAGCAGGATTTCCGACAGACCGTTAACGTTGTTGGTCCCCAGCAGCTCGTGGGTGTAGCCCTTACGCATATCGCAGTCGATCAACAGCACGCGCTTGTTGGTCTGGCTCACCACCGCCGCCAGGTTGGCGCAGACGAAGGTTTTACCGATTGACGGGCTGACACCGGTCATCATCAGAACGTTGTTTTTGGCCTGCATCATGGCGAAGTGGAGGCTGGTACGCAGGCTGCGCACCGCTTCAATCGCCAGGTCAGTCGGGTTACCCACGGCCAGCAGCTGGCTCTGTTTGTAACGCTTGACGCCCTTAACGGTTTTGACGCTGTCACGGGACTTCTGCCACTCTGAAAGCGGGATGCTGGCGTACACGCTGATCCCGTTCTCTTCCAGCACCTGCGGGCTTTCGATACCGCGGTTGAACAGCGAGCGCAGCAGCACGCCGACAATGGAAAGCATCAGGCCGAGAATAATGCTGCCGAGGATAATCAGCGCTTTCTTCGGCTTCAGCACGCCCGGCTGGGTAATCGCCGGGTCAACGATACGCACGTCGCCGACGGTGCTGGCTTCGGTGATTTTCAGCTCCTGCTGTTTGTTCAGCAGCTGCATGTAAACCTGCTGGCCGGATTCCACATCACGCGTCAGGCGTACAATTTCCTGCTGCGTCTTCGGCATCGCGGTCACGCGGTCATTCAGCTTCGCCTTCTCTTCTTCCAGGGTACGACGTTTCTCCAGCAGCGTGCGGTACGCCGGGTGACGTTTGGTATAGAGCTTGGAAATCTCCGCCTCTTTGAAGGTCAGCTCGTTCAGCTGCGCATCAATATTCACCATGGAGTCGAGAACCGATTTCGCCTCCAGCGGCAGATCGACGGAATCCTTGTCCTGACGGTACGCGTTCAGCTTGTTCTCAGCGTCATCCAGACGGGCACGCACCTCCGGCAGCTGTTTACTGAGAAACGCCAGGCTTTTTGCAGCTTCCGCTGACTTACGCTCAACGTTCTGCTCCAGATAGTTGCGGGTGATGCTATTGAGGATGTCGCGAATTTGATCCTTGTCTTCACCGGTGAAGGTCATGCTCAGGACGCCGGTGTCCTTGCCGTTTTCGGTGACGGTCAGGTTGTTTTGCAGGTTGTTGATCATCCCGAGCGTCGAGAATTTGGTGACCGTAAACTCCCCGCCCTCATGCGCCTGAATTGCGCTGACCTTGATGCTGACGCCCTCTTTTGTCAGCATCTGCCCCACTTCGCCGCGCGCGCTGAAGCCCGCGTCGCTGGTCAGCTGATACTGTTTTGGTCCTAGCACGGTCAGGGTAAAGGTTTGGTCCCCTGCCCCTTTTGGGATCACGAAGTCGGTTACTTTTACCGTATCGTTACTGCGCCCCATCAGGCGATCCCAGCCAGCACCAAATACCGGGAAGGTGTTTTTGGTGACCGCGATATCCAGCCCCAGATCGTGAACCGTTTTGCCCAGTACCAGGCGCGACTGGATCAGCTGAATTTCGGCTTCCGATGCCGGCGGCTTGTTGGCCAGCGCCGAGCCGATATCCTGAACCAGCGAGTTTCCGGTATTTTGTTCGATCTGCACCAGCGCGTCGGCGCTGTAAATAGGCGTCGCGAACAGCGTATAAACGATCGCCGCCACGGCAAAGATGGCGGTAATACCCAGCACCCACCATTTCGCTTCAATAACGGTCCCGACCAGGCGACCGATATCGATTTCATCACTGCCCGACGTCGGGGCGGCAGAAGGTCTTGTTTTTTCTGTCATTGTTATCCCTGCTGAGCTTTCAGTGCCTGCGCCCACTGACGGGCAGACTGGTCTAGTAAGGTATATACCGCCTCAAAGGCCTCGCGGCTCTTGCGATACGGATCGGGAATTTCGCGCTCACCATCCCAGTGACCAAACAGCATCACCTTGCCGCGCATCTCCGGTGCGATATCGCACAGCGCGTGAATGTGGCGTTTTTCCATCGCGAGGATCAGGTCATATTCCCGGCACATCCGGCCAGAGACCTGACGGGCAACGTGCCCGTCGAGTGAGAGGTTATGCTCAAGGGCAACGCTTGCTGCACGTTCGTCGGCACCTTTTCCGACCAGCGCGCCCAGCCCTGCGGAGTCGACCGTTAACGCAGGCTGGTAATTTTTCAACAGCCTTTCAGCCGTGGGGGAACGGCAAATGTTCCCCACGCACACCACCAGAATTTTGTTAAACATCGCGGCTTACCAGTTATGAACGTCGCTCGCCGTATCCGTCATGTAGCGAACGCCACTGATGGTAGGCAGCAACTGGTTGATCAGACGGTTCCAGCGGGCAACCGGCGCGGTGGTGACATAGACCACATCGTACGGCTGGAGACGGAACGACGTTGCCATGACCAGGGACGTCGCGTCGGACATATCCAGCTGGTAGATGTTGGCAATCTTGCCCTTCGCGTTTTCGCCTTTGATAGGACGGATCACGAAGATACCGCTGGCGTTGGAGGCGGTCAGATCGATGCCTTCCGCATTGCCCAGCGCTTCGGTCAGGGTCATACCGCTGAAGTCCATCTTGAGGGTGCTCTGTTTCTTCACTTCACCCATCACGAACACTTTCAGATCGTCGTTGCGCGGCACGTACAGAATATCGCCCGGATAAAGGAGGCGGTTCTGGGTCAGGTCACCGTTTTGCATCAGCGCCTGAAGCGAAATGCGCTGCTCTTTGCCGTTGTGGGTCAGCACCACGTTGCGCCAGTCAGCGCCGTCGGTTAAGCCGCCTGCGGCATTGATCGCATCGAGAACGGTGAGCGGGACGTTAGTGATAGCCTGCTGGCCGGATTTATTGACCTGGCCAGAGATATAGGCTTTCTGGGATCGGAACGCGGCGATATTAACGTCCACCTGCGGGTCAGCAATGTACTGCGCCAGGCGGCCGGTAATATCACTACGGATCTCAGCAAGCGTTTTGCCCGCGACGTGCACTTTGCCAATGTAGGGATAGAACATGGTGCCATCGGACTGTACCCAGTTACCGGTGTCGCTTGAGCTGCGGTACTGGCCCGCAGGCGTGGTCAGTTCAGGGTGATCCCAGACGGTCACGTTAATGACGTCACCCGGACCCACGCGATACTGGTAAGAGGCAATTTCCTGGTCCAGAGACATATTTGGCTGAGCAACATTTGGACGTGGGCGTAATTGTTCCACCAGACGTGGGGTTAATGGATACACATTCACCATTTTGTCGAGATCAAAATCAGCATCCTGCTGTTTAATCACATCCTTGCCCATTGTCGACATATTGCTGCCGGGAAAGACCGTGCAACCACTCATCAAGGTCACAGACACCAATAATGGCATCAATTTCATTTTGGATTTCATCATTGATTATTTATCACTTTGGCAGAGTAATTATCCTGTGCAATTAAAATAAGCGCGGGTCGTGGTGACAATCAGAATGCAGTTAATCATTTAGCAATATAACTGGCATCAGTCCTAAAAAAAGCTTATTCATCCATTGGCTATTGACAGAATAATTGAGGCTGATTCACACGCTTTCAGGCACGCTACCGCCCTTGGCTTTCAGTTACCAATCCACTGACTAAACAATGCGTTATGGTTAGACACCCTCTTGGATAAGGCCTTTTGCGAAATATATCAAACGCCTCACAGGGGCGATTGATAATGTATAACCTTCACCAAAGACCGAAACAAAAATAGCAACAAGGAGATTTAACATTTGATGCTGGAAGAATTGTTGCAGCTAACCTAATAGCAGGCAAGGAGACAACCGTCCTAATATTCGTTTTTAAGATTAATATTAAGAGCAAAGTTTTAAGGTTTTCGGATTTTCTTTATATTGACAAAATAGATCGCCAGACCATTTATTGCGATATATCCTAAATATCGTCTTATGTAATTAAATCTTCGCAATTAACTTATTTACACCGCCCGGCAAATGGGGTTTACCTGAGTGTAGCATTAAGAGAAATCTCACCCCGGCATTGCAATTTCCGTCGGCTTTATCCATGATCGAAGTGTGACATTAGTCATATAACAGAAGGTATTGCATTTACTATGGAATGGATTGCCGATCCATCAATCTGGGCCGGGCTGGTGACGCTGGTCGTCATCGAATTAGTGCTCGGCATTGATAACCTGGTGTTTATCGCCATCCTTGCCGATAAATTACCCCCTTCACAACGCGACCGCGCCCGCGTGACGGGTCTTCTGCTCGCCATGGTGATGCGTCTGCTGTTACTGGCCTCAATCTCCTGGCTGGTGACGCTGACCAAACCCTTATTCAGCGTGCAGGGTCTGAGCTTTAGCGCCCGAGACCTGATCATGCTTTTCGGCGGATTGTTCCTGCTGTTCAAAGCCACGGTTGAGCTTAATGAGCGGCTGGAAGGAAAAGACAGTGAAAACCCCACCCAGCGACGCGGTGCAAAATTCTGGCCAGTGGTCGCGCAGATAGTGGTGCTGGATGCCGTCTTTTCTCTCGACTCCGTGATCACGGCCGTCGGGATGGTTGACCATCTGGCGGTGATGATGGCCGCGGTGATCATCGCCATCACCCTGATGGTGCTCGCCAGTAAAGCCCTGACGCGCTTCGTGAACAGTCACCCGACTATCGTCATCCTCTGTCTGAGCTTCCTGCTGATGATTGGCTTTAGCCTGGTCGCGGATGGTTTTGGCTTCCATATCCCGAAAGGGTATTTGTACGCCGCCATTGGTTTCTCGGTGCTGATTGAGTTTCTCAACCAGCTGGCCATTTTCAACCGTCGCCGTTTTCTCTCCGCGAACCAGACATTACGACAGCGCACCGCAGATACGGTGATGCGCCTGCTGAGCGGCAAAAAAGAGGATGCCGAGCTGGATGCTGAATCCGCGGCGATGCTTGCCGACCACAGCGACGGGCAGATCTTCAACCCGCAGGAACGCCGGATGATAGAGCGCGTGCTTAACCTCAACCAGCGCTCGGTGAGCAGTATCATGACCTCCCGCCATGACATTGAGCATATTGACCTGACGGCGCCGGAAGAGCAGATCCGCGCCCTGCTGGATAAAAACCAGCACACCCGCGTGGTCGTGACCGGCGGTGAAGAGGAAGAAGAGCTGCTGGGCGTCGTACACGTGATTGACCTCCTGCAACAGCAGCTCCATGGCGAGCCGCTCAACCTGCGGGCGCTGGTGCGCCAGCCGCTGGTCTTCCCGGAAGCGCTGCCGCTGCTCTCCGCGCTGGAGCAGTTCCGCAACGCTCGTACCCACTTCGCGTTTGTCGTTGATGAGTTTGGTTCTGTGGAAGGGCTGGTAACGCTCAGCGACGTGATGGAAACCATCGCCGGTAATCTGCCTAATGAGGTGGATGAGATCGATGCGCGTCACGATATTCAGAAAAACGCCGACGGCAGCTGGACCGCCAACGGCCATATGCCGCTCGAAGATCTGGTGCAGTTCGTTCCGCTTCCGCTGGATGAGAAGCGCGAATACCACACCATCGCCGGTTTGCTGATGGAATATCTGCAACGTATTCCGCAGCCGGGCGAAGAGGTCCAGGTGGGGGATTACATGATCAAAACCTTGCAGGTAGAGAGCCATCGCGTGCAGAAGGTGCAGCTGATACCGCTGCGCGGTGAAGATGAGATGGATTTTGAGGTGTAAAAAAGCCGGGTGGCGCTTCGCTTACCCGGCCTACGGTGTCTGGCTTTTATAGGCCGGGTAAGACAAAGCCGCCACCCGGCACAACAGGCATCACAGCTTATCGAGCAGCTTTTTCACGTCCTTACCTGACTGAGACTCTTTATTGCGGTCCGCCCAGTCATTCAGCCGACGTTTCGCTTCATCCTGAAGGTGCTTCCGCAGGATCTGATCGACCTGCAAACTGTAATTCAACTCCTGCCATTTTCCGTACACGCGCAGCGGTATCGGCGTCTCTTTCAGGAACTCCACAAGCTGGCCTTCGCCTTCCCAGCCAGCCTTCACGCGGACGTTGAAGCGGGTGTCTGCCGTCTCTTTCACCAGATCCAGCGCGCCGGTTCCGGTCAGCGCCAGCAGTGACGAAGTCCCCTGCATGTCGTCCAGCGAGAGCTGACCGTTGTCGAGGGCAAGCTCGCTGGTAAAGCTGTCCAGACGGGTTGCGCTGTCGTAGTTTTCATTCGCTTTCACGCTGCTGCTGCGCTCTACCGCCTGCTGCACCAGCTGCTGGAAGTTCAGCCCTTCCATGCGCGAATCTTTCAGCTCAACGTGCGCCTGCCCCTGCCAGCTACGACGGAAAGCGTCCGCATCAATCTTCGTACCAGAGAAATCCCCTGCCAGCGACAGCTGCCCCGTGAGGGCAATCGGGTAATTAAAGGCTTTCAGGATGGTGCCAATCTCAACGTTTTCCAGACGCGGCTGGAACGCGGCGCTGGCAACGTCTTTGCGCACATCCAGCGTGCCCGGCAGGGAGAGGTTCCCTGCTCCCATTTTTCCGCTGAGCTCGGAGATGACCAGCAGGCCGTTGTGGTTGAACATCTGGCTGCTGACGTCAGTAAAATCAATCCCACGCCAGCGCACGCTGTTCGCTTTCAGCAGAATGTCGGCGGTAAATCCGCGCAGGCCGTTGTAGTCAGGCTGATCGAGATTTGAGGAGATCACCGGACGCGACTGCGTGACCTGGCTTTGCCCCACCTGCGTGGCTCCCTCATCGGTCGCGTTCACCGGTTGGGGCGGAAGCAGGTTCTCGAGGTTCAGCTTGTCGAATTGCAGATCCAGCACCCACTTAGGTTTCTCATCAAGCGTGACGCTCGCCTGCCCCTTCAGGGCACTGTCGTTGGCCTGGAGGTTGAGCGCGTTCAGTTCGAGCTGTTTGCGCTCTTCATGCCACACCGCCTGCATCGTGCCCTGGCCGGCAATCCCCTTCGCGGGTAAATCCGCGCCGGTCAGCTGCCAGTTAAGCTGCTGAACGTCCGCCGTCAGCTGGTGCGGATAATCAGAGGCGTTCACGTTCGCGTTCATCGACAGGTTGAGATCGCGCTGATTGCGGTTGATCCGCCCGGAGAACTCCATGGTGGCGTGATGGTTGGCATCCTGCTCCATCCTGAGGTTGATATTGCGTACGGTGATCTGTTCGTCATCTTCATGCTGGAAAACCAGCACGCTGTCAGCAACTTTCAGATTACCAATATCGAACGACCAGCCGGTGTCAGACGGGACGTCAGGCAAGGTGTTTTCACGCGGTGCGACCGGAGCATCCGCCTGACGAACGGCTTCGGTTTGCGGCGTAAGCTGAATCACCGCCCCTTTCAGCATCACCTGTTCAACCTGGAGCTGATGGGATAAGAGCGGGATGAGCGCGACATCAAGACGCATGTTATCCGCCGTGACCAGCGGCTGCGCGGCACCCGGCGCGGTGAGGGACATACGTCCGGAGAGAATGCTGAGCTGAGGCCAGACGTGCCAGCGCAGCGGCCCGTCCAGCTTGAGTTCATACCCGCTGCGCGCTTCCACCTGCCGCACCATGTAGGCCCGGAAGTCATTCGGGTTAACCAGCAGCACCAACGCTGAAAGGCCAGCCACCAGCACCACCAGCAAAATCATCAGCGTTGTCAGAACTCTTCTCATGGCTTCCTCAGTGAACTCACAGATCAGTCTTTATCGATACGACTGGCAACCGCACCCTGCTGGTCGCGATATTTTGCGTCCTGACGGCGGTTATAAGGACGGTCTGCCGGGCCGGTCAGCGGTTCAAAGCTCAACGCACCAATCATCATTCCCGGACGAAGCGCCAGCGGCAATTTACCGGCGTTAAAGAACTCCAGCACGATACGGCCAGACCAGCCCGGATCGATACGGTGCGCGGTGACGTGCACCATCAGGCCCAGACGCGCCAGGGAAGAGCGTCCGTCAAGCCAGCCGACCAGGTCCGCAGGCAGCGTGACCGATTCAAAGGTCACCGCCAGCGCCAGTTCGCCAGGATGGAGATAAAACGCCTCTCCTTCTTCGATGACGATTTCGTCGCTCATGACACGATCCAGCGCCGCACTGACTTCGTCTTTCGGCCCGCTGAGGTCTATAAACGGTGCCGTGTGGCCGCTGAAGGTGCGGAATTTATTCCCCAGACGCACATCGACGGTCACGCCGTTAATACGCTCAACCGGCGGACGCGGGGTGATAGACAGGCGGCCTTCATCCAGCCAGGCTTCTATATCGCGGTCACAAAGACGCATGGCACTTTCTCCTTTCGTGCATCGCGCCCTGAAGCCTTACGGCGTCAGGGCAAAACCAGGTTATCTCTGAACGGTACACAATTCACACGGCTTATTCAAAAAACTGACTGATTTTCGCTTTTAAGATATCAATGGCAATACGGTTTTTACCGCCGCGAGGCACGATAATATCGGCGTATTGTTTCGAAGGCTCAATAAATTGCAGGAACATCGGGCGAACGGTTTTCTGATATTGCGCCATCACGGAGTCCATGGAGCGGCCGCGTTCGTTAACGTCGCGTTTAATACGCCGCATCAGGCAGATATCCAGCGGAGTGTCGACGAAAATCGAGAAGTTCATAGATTCGCGCAGACGGGCGTCGGTGAGCAGCAAAATCCCTTCAAGGATAATCACCTTCTTGGGCTCGATACGGATCGTTTCCTGGGTGCGGGTATGTTCCACGTAGCTGTAGACGGGCAGCTCAATCGCCTCGCCGCGCTTGAGCGCTTCCAGATGCTGGAACAGCAGGCTGTGATCCATCGCACTGGGGTGGTCGTAGTTGGTTTTTACGCGCTCTTCCATCGAAAGATGGGATTGATCTTTGTAATAGCTATCTTCGGGAATCACACCGATATGCTCATCACCCACTTGTTCACGCAGTTCGCGATAAAGCGTACTGGCAATAAGACTTTTACCTGAAGCCGATGCGCCGGCGATGCCTATGATGACGCACTGATGAGACTTATCAGTCATAAATTTAGCGACCTGATTAACCTGGATGTAAGGAAGGACGACGCCGGAGCGTCAAACGCGGCAATTATAGGGATTTCGGGGGCGTGATACCAGTCGAATGCGCAGGTTATGCGAGGCGGGCTGAAAAGCGCTGTTTCACGCCTTTAGCAAAATTTTTACGCGCGGTTTTTCGCCATTTCATCACCCTTCTTCGCAGAGTAACTATTTTATAAGTCTATGAAGTCAAAATCTGACCACTCAGCATATGAATTGTAAAATGTTTGTACTAGCATAAACCAAATTATTAATTTCACGCGTCCGGACCTGGCTCCTGACAACATGGCGTCCCTGGATAGAGCGGTAATGAATAAACAATACCAGCGGGTTTTGGTTACTACCCCACATCCTTTACTGCGGCTTGTCTGTCTGGGTCTGGTCACGTTCATCTTCACCTTATTTTCCCTCGAGCTGACTCGCTTCGGTACGCTGCTGGCGCCACTATGGTTCCCGACTTCAATTATGATGGTGGCGTTTTACCGCCATGCGGGAAAAATGTGGCCCGGCATTGCGCTCGCCTGCTCCTTTGGCAATATTTTTGCCTCGTGGATGCTCTTCTCATGGGCATCGATCAACATCACCTACACGGCGATCAATATCATTGAGGCCACGGTTGGCGCGCTGTTACTGCGTAAGCTGCTCCCCTGGTATAATCCGCTGCAAAACCTCAACGACTGGGTCCGGCTTGCCCTCGGCAGTGCCCTGGTGCCGCCGCTGGTGGGGGGCGTTCTGGTTCATTTTCTGGTGCCGAGCGCGGAGCCGCTGCGTAATTTCCTTGTCTGGGTACTTTCAGAAGCCATTGGCGCACTGGCGCTGGTGCCGTTAGGTCTGCTGTTTAAGCCGCATTACCTGCTGCGCCACCGCAACCCGAAACTGCTGCTGGAAACGCTGGTGACCCTGGTCGTCACGCTGGTTCTTAGCTGGACGGCAATCACCTGGCTGCCGTGGCCATTCACCTGCATTATCGTTCTGCTGATGTGGAGCGCGGTGCGTCTGCCGCGTATGGAAGCGTTCCTGATATTTTTATTCACCATCATGATGGTGTCCCTGATGATGGCGCGAAATCCGCTCTCCATGACGCCCTCCAGCATGATCGTCACCTTCAACGCGCCGTGGCTCCCCTTCCTGATGATGCTGCTTCCCGCCAACATTATGACGATGGTGATGTATGCCTTCAGGGCCGAGCGTAAACATATTACGGAAAGCGAAGAACGTTTTCGCAATGCGATGGAGTATTCCGCGATTGGTATGGCGCTGGTGGGCGTTGAGGGCCAGTGGCTCCAGGCCAACAAGGCGCTGTGCAATTTCCTCGGTTACAGCCAGTCTGAGCTTCAGTCGCTCACGTTCCAGCAGTTAACCTGGCCGGAAGATTTAAATACCGACCTGGAGCAGTTGCAACAGCTGATTCACGGCGAGATCAACACCTACACCCTCGAAAAACGCTACTACACCCGCAGCGGCGAGGTGGTGTGGGCGCTGCTGGCCGTCTCCGTTGTGCGCCATGCCGACGGCACGCCGCTCTACTTTATTGCCCAGATTGAAGACATCAACGATCTGAAACAGACCGAGTGGGTGAATAAGCGTCTGATGGAGCGTATCACTCTCGCTAACGAAGCCGGTGGCATCGGGATTTGGGAGTGGGATCTGGAGCCGGACGTGATCAGCTGGGATAAACGGATGTTTGAGCTTTACGAAATCCCCCCGCACATTAAACCCACCTGGCAGCTCTGGCATGCGGCCATGGTGCCTGAAGATCGTACGCACGCCGAACAGGTCCTGCGTGAGTCACTCCAGGCCAGGGTACCTTTCAAGCTGGAATTTCGCATTCGCGTCAAGGATGGCATTCGCCACATTCGTTCGCTGGCGAACCGGGTGCTGAACAAACAGGGCGAAGTGGAGCGGCTGTTAGGGATCAACATGGATATGACCGAGGTGAAGCAGCTGAACGAGGCGCTGTTCCAGGAAAAAGAGCGCCTGCATATCACCCTCGACTCTATCGGCGAAGCGGTGCTGTGTACCGACATCGACATGAACATCACCTTTATGAACCCGGTCGCCGAGAAGATGAGCGGCTGGTCGCAAAGCGAAGCGCTGGGTCAGCCCATTCTGAAGGTGCTGCACATTACCTTCGGCGAGAACGGTCCGTTAATGGAAAACATCCACAGCGGCGATATGTCCCGTACCGATATCGAACAGGATGTGGTGCTTAACTGCCGCAATGGCGGCAGTTTCGACATTCATTACAGCATAACCCCCCTCAGCACTCTGGAAGGACACACCATCGGCTCGGTGCTGGTGATTCAGGACGTCACCGAGTCGCGCAAAATGCTGCGCCAGCTGAGCTACAGCGCTTCCCATGACGCCCTTACCCACCTGGCGAACCGCGTCAGCTTTGAAAACCACCTTAAGCGCCTGTTGCAGACGGTACAGGAGACCCATCAGCGTCACGCGCTGGTCTTTATCGATCTTGACCGTTTCAAGGCGGTGAACGATACGGCAGGCCACGCGGCGGGCGACGCTCTCCTGCGCGAACTCTCTTCGCTAATGCTGACCATGCTGCGCTCCAGCGACGTGCTGGCGCGTCTGGGCGGCGACGAGTTTGGCCTGCTGCTGCCGGACTGCAACGTCGAAAGCGCACGCTATATTGCGGGCCGGTTGATCGACGCCATCAACAACTATCATTTTTCCTGGGAAGGACGCCTGCACCGCATTGGCGCCAGCGCGGGGATTACGCTGATTGACGACACCAATTACCAGGCTGCGGAAGTGATGTCTCAGGCCGATATCGCCTGCTACGCCTCGAAAAACAGCGGGCGCGGCGTGGTCACCGTCTACGAACCCCAGCAGGAGCGGATCCACAGCACGCGCAGCATGATGTCGCTGGATGAGCAGTGGCACATGATTAAAGATAACCATCTGCTGATGATCGCCCGCAGCGTCGCCTCGCCGCGCATTCCCGAGAGCAGTAGCTTCTGGCTGATTTCCTTGCGGCTGTGGACCAGCCAGGGAGAAGTGCTGGAAGAGCATGCCTTCCGCGCCGGGCTGGCGGAGCCGGAGCTGCTGCACGCCCTGGACCGACGGATATTCAGCGAATTTTTCCGTACCTATGCCGCACAGGTGGCGGCCAAAGGAATGGGCGTCGCGCTGCCGCTCTCAGAAGCGGGTTTAGCCAGCGTCACGCTGGTGGATGAGCTGCTCGACCTGATCACCAGAGGTCCGCTGCCGGCGCGGCTGCTGCATCTGGCGATCGCCGTTGATGTGCTGAGCAATACGGATGAAAACGTGCAGCAGGGTCTGCAAAAGCTTCGTCAGGCCGGCTGTCGCGTGGTGCTGACCCGGGTCGGACGCGATATGAACGTCTTCAGCCAGCTCAGCGCCAACACCGCCGATTATCTGCTGCTGGATACAGACATGGTGACCAACGTCCACGGCAATCTGATGGATGAGATGATGGTGACAATCATTCAGGGCCACGCCCAGCGTCTGGGCATAAAAACCATTGCCGGGCCATGCCATCAGTCGATCATGATGGATACGCTGTCGGGCATCGGCGTTGATTTTATTTACGGCGACACCATCGGGGAAGCGCAGCCGCTTGATCTACTGCTGAATACCAGCTATTTCGCCATCAACTGACGGCGACCAGCCGTCGGTGTACCAGATATGTAACAGCGCATACGAGCGCCACGGCTGCCAGCGTTCGGCATAGCGACGGATCTGCGCGGGCGTCATACCGGCAAAGCGCTGTTTAATCAGATAGTCATCCGGCAGGAAAACATCCTTCGCCTGCCAGCCACGCAGGGCCAGATAATTCGCGGTCCAGCGCCCGATGCCGGGGCGCTGTTGTAGCGCCTTCATCCCGGCCTCAACGTTCGCAGGCGGGAACAGCGGGAATTCACCGTCCACCGCCGACTGCGCCAGATGAATCAACGACTCCGCACGCCTGAGCGGCATCCCGAGGGCTTTCAACGCCAGCGGATCTGCCGCGGCCAGCACCTCTGGCGGAGGAAAGCAGAGATAGCCCGGCGCATCCTCAATGGGTTCACCGCACAGCGCCACCACCCGTGACGCCAGTTTTGCCGCCATCGCCACGCTCACCAGTTGCCCGAGAATGGCGCGCACGCCCTGCTCGTATGCATCCATCGCGCCGGGCAAACGTAAGCCCGGCCGCGCCGCGCCGAGCTCGCCGAGAGTCTGCGCAATGTGCAGCGGGTCGCAATCGAGGTCAAACAGGCGGGAGATGCGGTCGAGGCAGATATCCGCCACCGGGATCAGGCCAGGGCTGAGCGACACCGCCAGCGTAGGGGTTGCGCTGTCTGGCGTAACCCGGAAAACGCCCTGGTGCCCGGCATAGCCAAAACTGCGCTCGTAGTAATCCTCCGTAACGGTCTCAACCCCCGTGACCGCACGCGCGGCAAGAAAGCCAAACATCCACGACCAGTCGTAGGGCGGTTGCCAGTTCAGGGTGTACATCGTCTCTCCTTTTGTATTTACCTCAGCATAAACCGAAAGATCGCCTTGCGCCTTGCTTTCATATTCCTGTTGTCGCCTGGCAGACATTTCGCTAAAGTCTCGCCCCTTCTCACCGGCATGGGGATTTATTGTGTTTATTGGATTCGACTACGGCACCGCAAACTGCTCGGTTGCGATAATGCAAAACGGACAACCGCAGCTCCTGAAAATGGAAAACGGCAGTACGCTGTTGCCGTCAATGCTTTGTGCGCCCACGCGTGAAGCGGTGAGCGAGTGGCTGTTCCGCCACCATCAGGTTCCGGCCACGGCGGCGGAGACCCAGGCGCTGCTGCGCCGTGCGGTCAGCTTTAACCGCGAGGAAGATATCGACGTTACCCCGTCCAGCGTGCAGTTCGGCCTCTCTTCCCTCGGGCAGTACATTGAAGACCCGGAAGAGGTCTACTTCGTTAAATCGCCGAAATCCTTCCTCGGCGCCAGCGGCCTGAAGCCGCAGCAGGTGGCGATGTTTGAAGATCTGGTCTGCGCGATGATGCTGCACATCCGCAATCAGGCGCAGTCCCAGGTGCCGGATGCCATCACCCAGGCGGTGATTGGCCGTCCGATTAACTTTCAGGGGCTGGGCGGCGACGAAGCCAACCAGCAGGCGCAGGGGATCCTTGAGCGTGCAGCGCACCGGGCAGGCTTCCGTGACGTGGTGTTCCAGTATGAGCCGGTTGCGGCGGGGCTGGATTTTGAAGCCACGCTGACGGAAGAGAAACGGGTGCTGGTGGTGGACATCGGCGGCGGTACGACGGACTGTTCGTAGTTAGTACAGTAAGTTCACCACGGAATCACATGTTAGTACCGTCATAATCTACACAGACACTTTCACATATCACCTTTGTACCGTTCCATTCATCCTTGTAGATACTTGTATCAATGCCACACCCTGGCTTTAACGTTAAACCAGTTTCACTAGTGAATTTCTGATACTTGGATTTCTCGTATCGTTCATAACAATGAACCCCACTATACCTAAAACCTGCGGAACCTTGCGGTACTATCCATACCCCGTATGAAGCAAATTGTGAAGCATGTTCAATCACCTTGTATTCGAATTCTGAGCCTGTATAACGGCCTGTATACGCTTTTGAAGTGTTGATCTTACCGAATGGTGGATTACCATAGGCGACACGATAGAAACGATCTGGTGTGTATTGGAGTGCATCACCAGTGATCCATTCTGCCTCTGGTAAGACCCTCTTTCCGATCTGTACGTATTCTGGATTGAGTTCTACACATGTGATGTGTGTAGGGTTATTGCGTAGAAATTGATAGTAACTAAGTCTACCAATACCCGCACATAGTTCTATGCAGTCTCCACTACATCCAGCATCAAGTATGAAATCCCACGCTAGCATTTCGGGAGTAAAGAAAGCACCAGTAGCACCGATACCATCACCCTGATAGTTATTGAAGATAAACTCTTTATCATCTTGCGTTAGTTGTTTATCGGAATGTACTAGCTCCATCACCCTATTATGATTAGTAGATTCCCTTTTTGTTACTCTTGCCATAAAATACTCCATACAAATTTCTGTACGAGTATTTAGGGGATTAAATGGAAAGGTTACGTGAAATATTAAACTTATCTATAGCATATATAATAACTATTGTTTTATTAGTAGTAACTCTAGTAGTACTAAAATGCATTGGACTTACTACATTAGGCACACTAGGTGTTATTGCATTGATAATTACAATTACCCCAGGTTTCACTATAATTAGAAAACACGTAAAACCTATTAAATACAAAAACCAATTAATAGATTTCTGGTTTTTATCTGGCGTTGCCGTAGCACTAGTAGCACTAGTAGCATCAATAGCAGACGACCAAGCAAATATAAATGATCGTTGGGGTTATGGTATAGTTGGTGGCATCGTGCTTATACTAATGATTGTATCTGTAGTCAAAAGTAGAAAATAGAAAAAGCCCCATAAGGGGCTTTCTTAGCTTCCACCAACCATGATAAGCAAGACTTGCATTAGTTGACCTAGTGGCACTTGGATCACGACGATACCTAACGCATCAAGTACGGGTACGATAATCCAGTTGTAGAGAATGATTAGGGTGATCACGAACCCAAGGGCGTTACGCCAATGAAACGATACTTTTTCAATCTCTTCTTTGTTTACTTCAATCTGCCCTTCGGCATTAGTAGTATGTACATCTTTAGCTATAGTTTGTCTCTTTAGAAAGAAGTCCATTCCCTTAGATAGTAGTTCTGCGATAATACTAAACATTATTCAATTATTCCTATACAGTAAGCATAGAAGCGTTTACCTTTTACGAATAGTTCTGTTTTATCTAGTAGTACTACATTAAATTCCCTATCACGTAATGACCATGTATAGGTATCACCAGTTCTTAATGCTTTCTTCTTTTCAAACATAACATTCATATAACTATTACTAGAATAACCGCTCTTGCTTAATTCCTTTTTAACTTTCTTATTCATAAAACAATTTTGAATTGGTTTACTATTTGCAAATGGTGTTTCACCGTTCAATTGGATGTACGGTGTTTCACCTTCAAAATGATCTTCTATATTCATCCTTTTACCACCTTAAAGTGTCCACGTGTTGTACTAATAATCATTCTAATACCCTGCTCTGCTTCATCATAAAAGTTATAGATGATTTGGCGGCTTTTAGTTTCCCTTAAACCAATAACGCGTTTATCACGTTTCTTAGCCTGAGTATCAATTAGCCTTTCTTTACCACGTTGTTTAACTACCTTGTATCGACCTTTACGAATATTATTTCTAAGTCCAAGTATGTTACCTTCACGGCTTAACCTAGCAGCACTAGTAGGGATGAATTTAGAAAAGTTACGAGATTCTACTATTACATCATATAGATAACGTGCCTGTAGTCTCTTAACCAGAATAGTACATGTAACTCCCCCATACGGGCTTGTCTTATACGTAAAGAGAATAGCACGCTTAGTAAAAGCTACTGCCCCCTTATCTACACTATTTGATAAATCATTTTGCATTTTCTGGGATAGTGTACGCATCTGATTGATTAATGTTTTTTGGAAATCTTTACCTAAGTTATTTCCCTGTGTGTTTATATATCTTTTTGTATTACTTATCCCTTGAATGCTCATAATAAAACCTCTATTAGTTCCTGAATGATTTTGAATGTTGCCCCGTTATCCTTCGGTAGTCTTGCCTTACACATAATTGCTTTATTTAGACAATCACTACGAGAACCAAAAATACCAATTAAGGTAGCTTCTACTACTGCGGCCTGATTAGCCGTAGGAAAACACCATAGTAGATACTTTTCGTACTCTGCCCCATTCTCTATCATTGTATTTACTGATTTACTGCTACTAGTATAAACAGGCCAGTTAGATTCTTTTGTCGTAGGCTTTAGTTTCTTAATGTCTTTAATGCCTTTATAAACTTGTTTCATTCCGATGTAGAAATCATCTTCTACTTTCATTAGATATACAAAAGCGGCATATTGACCGCTATTAATATCTGAGATACTCCATTCATCGGGGTTAAATGGTTTCCATTCCATAAATATTTCCATATAAATTAACTATAGGAATATTTAGTAATGGCAGATATAAAAGAAAGATTACGACTATATGAAGGTTCCCTAGATTATCAAAAACATCTTGGGTACTATAAAAACGGTAAATTCTGGGTTTATAAAGATTCACTTGGATACCCTACTATTGGGTACGGTCACTTAGTACAGAAAGGTGAAGATTTCAGTAAGGGGATTACACCGATTGAAGCAGATATACTATTAGCTCATGATATCGAAAAGGCTAAAGCAGGACTACTTACACTTAATCTAGGCACACTTCCAAAGGATATTGAAGATTATCTTATTATAATGATCTTCCAGTTGGGATTATCCGGTACTAGTAAATTTAAAAAACTACTGGCAGCGGCAAAGATTGGAGATCGTGAAGGTATGCGTAGAGAATCAAAAGATTCACTATGGTATAAGCAGACAAAATCACGTGTAGATGATATGAATAATCAATTAAACTGGAAATAACAAAGGGGCTTAATGCCCCTTTTTTACTTTTCTAAAATTGCTAAAATCCGTTCTACTTTAAGATCAAGCTTGTGAATATCCACCCGCATTTTATCTATAGCATCATCCAGATCTGATTGTTGTTGTTCTAATCGGTCGATATCTTTTTTTGAGTTATCTACAACACCTTCTAAATGTGCCAAACGAGAAACGATATCATCTATTTCATCAGAGTTACCTTTTAGATATGTGTATAGAAAACTAATACCAGCAATTAAAACAGCAATAAAATTATACCAATCCATATACTTTTTCCTTTGTTTTTATAAGTCATATAATGCTGTTCTAATGTAGAAGCATACACCAATATAGAAAGGTACATATGAATCACCCGTAGAGGATGTGATCATACTTGCTAAATCAATTTTAATTAAATTACCAACGGCTTTATAACAATATGAAGCAATGAAATATTGTGGGGGTGTTCCTGGGATCATGCCCTCTACCGCACTACCAGAGAAACTAGGCATAATAGCAATAGTTTGCCCTGCGTTTAGTACCGTATATCCACCCGCTACAGAATTGTTTTTTGTCACTGTCGCACGGTAAAGCTGTAGGGGACGGCTAGAGCCATTCCATACCGCCGTACCACTCGAATTATAATATGCTATATCATATGCCGTAGGAGCTACGACATAGTTACTAAAGACATACCAACGTACGGTAATTGGTCCCTGTGTACCGTTTAATTGGAATTGCCACGTACCATTCCTTTGTATTAGATAACCGCCAAAGTTACGCCCATTTTGATCACCCGTAGTTAAACGGGAGAAAATACAACACGGGCGAGATGTAGCTACACCCGTATCATAATATTGAACGTTACTATTTGCCGTGTAGCTCACGTCTTGCCTTTTAACCATATTAAGGGGTGTTTGATCTGGAGTTAACCAGTAAGTTCCATCACTCCTTAATATTTGTCCACCATAAGCCATAATTACCTCCCTACAAATACCCACAACATAGCACTAGAAGAAATACCATTCCAAGAAATAGTACTACCACTTACTGTTACAGTGGGTTGAGAGTTGCCATTATTAACACCTACAATATATTGAAGGGTATAACCTGACGGGACTGTATAATTTTTAGAACCATTCGTAGGAGTGCTTAATACGTCCAAGTAGACCGCCGGATCTACAATTGAAACCATATCTGTACTACCTACTAAAACTTGTGTTCCATATGCCATTATAATCTCCCCATTCTTACCCTTAGTGTGCCGCTTGCATCATAAACAGAGATACGATCACTTTCTATTGTCATGCGACCTTGACCGGACGTAGAACCATTAATAAGTATCGTACCTGCCTTATTTATCTGCCAGCCAGTAGAGTTAGCTACATAGTTAGTAGATTGAATAGTATTGGCGATCTGGGCTGACCCGACTACGGCTGTACCTAGTTTCGCTTGAGAAATTGAACCATCTACTATATTAATTGTATTGACTGAACCACTAGCTAATTTCAAATTCGTGATCGCGGCATTGGCTATATATGCTGAACCAATACTACCTTGCTGAATCATTGCGGTTTTTAGATATGTAGTACCGTTCACGATTGCGAATGGTGCTGTGCCTCCAGTAGTAGCCGCATCAGTTCCCGCAACAATAAATTTATTTGCCGCAAAATAGATCGCAGAGTTATTACTAGTACCCTGGCTTGCTACAAGACGAATACCCGCTACCGTACCATTAGCATTAACTTGTAATGAATAACTAGCATCTACCGTAGATTTATCGGCCTTAGCTGACATCTGAGAAGATACACTAGCTACGTTTTGGTTAGTGGTACTCAAATTACTGTTAGTAGTCGCAAGATTACTATTTGTAGTATCTACACGTGCGTTAACCTGCTGTATTGAGGTTGCGTTAGCCGATTGGTTATCACTAACGGTTTTCTGTAATGCTGTTACGTTTGCCTTGTTACCGTTCGCCGTAGTTTCTACGGTACTAATACGTTGGCTTAATGCGTTATCAGCAGTGGTATAATTCGTAGTGATTGTCTTTTCACTCGCAACTATTTTAGCATCAGTCCTACCATCACTAGCAGCAATCTTACTATCCGTTCTACTTTCACTTTGACTTACAATAGTACTAGCATACTTATTTGAAGTATCTACGGCTTCACTAATCGCATCATCAACACGTTTATCAAGATTTAGGATAGTATTGATTTCATCAGCATCTTCCTGTGTATATTGATAACGTGAATTAATCGAAATAGTTTGTTCTGGTGTATATACTACGTTGTCTTGTCCGAATATATCAAAGAAAGCAATCTTAACTTTATAATCACCATCAGTAATATTAGGCACTGTATCAAATTCTGGTTTATTTGAAATGAATAGCCTAGAAGTATTACCTGTTGTCATTGAAATAATACAGCCAGCATAATCACGTTCATTTGATTTAGTCCAAGAAACGAATAGATTACCAAAACCACCACCTAGTGTTAATCCGGTAGCCTGTACACATTGCTTATTCTCTACGGTAATTTTAACCTCTGGGGAATACGTACCCGTACTATAACCTTGTGCGATAATACCAATAGTTGGTTTACGGATCTTAGCTTCATTCAATGCTAGAGTATAATTGAAGAAGTTTTCCTGAGTGTAGAATGTCTTAACAAGGCTAGTACCGTTATATACGTTAATAATGTAATAACGGAAGTAATCATTAAAGGCACGTCCATTTACACGGATGTTTTTCTGATTATCCCAACGTATATTGAAATCACCCGAATCTGTTACTAAAGCACTAGCCGTATTATTAGCGAGTACTACACCAGTTACGGCAGGTAGAGTAAAGTTAAAACCAGCTACGATACCCATTAGAGTTAATTTATCAGACTTACGGTTTAGGATGTTATAGGCTTCAACCGCGTAATCATAACTAGCCGTACTATCTAATCCGTAGATATCAAATTCTGTAATAGCTGGGGCTGTACTACCTGCTAATGTCCATACGTTAGTACTAGACAATTTATAGTACACATAATATCCTCGAACATTAGGATCTACGGTAGCGTCCCAATCGACCGTAACCACGTTACCAGTAGTGATAGAACCTTTACGGTTTACACTTAGGTTAGTTGGTGGAATAACTGTTAGTACATTACCCGCACCACCAGTAATAGAACCAGCAGGAGGGAATACTAACCCGTCCGTACCATCAAATATAGCATCTGGATATTCAACGGCTGAGATCTGGCAATAACCAATATTTTGTTGGTCAGTTGCTACTGATTTGTTTAGAATTTTGAATTTACCATTAATACCTAATTCTGTATTCTGAATAGTAATAGCATCCCATACTTTAAGATCCCATGCTTCACTAGATGTAAAGGTAACAGTTTTACCCGCAAAGCGTGCCTTACGTAGTTCACTATTGGCAATCTTCTCTACGGTAGCTTCTGAATAAATCCAGGAGAAATCACGGCTTAGGGGGATTACTTGACCATCAGATTTAATAACATCATCTGTACTAATATCAGAAGGAATACGAATTACATCACTTGCGTATGAGTTCTTAACAGAGGTAAATTGACAATCTAGGGTATTGTAGTAGTCCTGATTTCCCGACGTAGTAACTTTTAAATCACCAACAATATTAGATTCATCAAATGTATGAACTGATAGTGTTTTACGGTCTACAGTTAGACAGATTTGTCCGGCGTGTACATAGGTAATACCAGCAAATGTCTGTAGGATGTTTTCGATATTCTTTTTATAAGTATCTTGATAACTAATAGCACCATTTGAATATAGCCCCACACTATTACAATATGCGGCAGTTTCAATAAATGAATCTGTGTTAATTAATTGGGTGTCTAGTCCCATACCATAGATAGGGTTAGTTAGATAATCATAAATCTGGCTAACGGGGCATGACGTAGCAAATTTAGTACCTGTGTAGAAATCGTAGATCTCTTGGCCTTTTAACTCTACTGTCATGTTATAGTTATCATTCGTTAGGATGTTATTCTCTAATGAATTTTGTGTTTTCTTAATTACAGCATATACGGCTACTACACCTTTACCATAAAATTTATCTGTCCACTTAGTACCCGCATATTGTTTTGCAAGTGTAGAAGTAGTTGTATAATCATCAGATCCGAAACGTACCTCTAGCTGTAATACATCACGGAATTTCTCTTGTAACATACCAGCACTTACTACACCATCTGCTTTAATTGCCGTTTCTAGTACGGGAACGTTATCGAAATAGATTTGTTCAATATACTTTTCAACACCCGTAGAGGCTACTACCTGTGCGGAGAAGAAATATTGAGAACTACCATTTGGTACGTTATACCAGTTGTTGATAGTACCAGTTAGTACGAATGAACCGTTTTGATCTGTTTCACTCTTATGTGGTAATTGACCACCATATATTACGGGTAAACCAGTTGTACCCGATGTACTACGGCTTAATGATGAAGTTACATCACCATAACCCTGAGCACCAATCTGTGAAAGCATACTAGTAGCTACTAGTGATACCGCACCTGCGGCTGCACCCCAACCAATAGCGGCAAGTGCCGTACCACCGCTAAAGTAGACGGCAGCAGCAACTACTACCGCCGTTAGAACTGCGGAAAAAATACCGCCTAATCCACCACCACCCATTTTATTTCCTTATTCTGTAATACGTACCATCCTTACGTTTTGGTACTAGTTTAAATTCTGTATGTTCTGTATTTACCCCTAGTAGGCGTCCAGATATGACAATACACATAGTGTGAGCATCAGCAGGATCTAGCCATATATCCCCGTCTATGGGATGTGTAACGGCTTCTAAGCAGTCTTGAATTAATTCAAAGGTAGTTTCTACCCCTAGTTCCTTCAATTGCTTCAAGCCCCCTTTAAGCGTCTTAAATCGGCATTGAGAATACCAATCCGAACCAGTTAATAGATCGACAAGTTTTAGTACTACGACATTACAATCATTAGTACCCTGCTTAAATGGGTTATCTAGAGCATCCTGGCAAATTTGAACTACTGCGTTATGATCCATTACTTATATCTCCATACTTGATCTTCTTTGTTTACTTGTCCTAGTAGTGACATAATTTGATCACCTGGATAATAAGATTGGTAAACACTATTTGCCGCTAGGGTTTTGGGTGTACGGTCTAGACGTTGATAGATACTATTCACGGTTACTTTCATTTCATTAACTTCACTAAATGGATTAACCGTACATTCAAAATTTTCTACATAGCCAGAAAATAGTAATTGACTATATAGTGGTTCACTAGTATATGGGTTTAGGATAACGAGTAAGATATTAATCTTGGCATTATCAAGATCACCCGCCATAGCAGCAATACGAGTAGCGTTATCTACGTTTGAAACAGTGAAATCAATTGCGTCATTGCTAATACCTTTCTCTTCTGAGAATGAAGGTAAAGAATCCTGTACTAAGTCTGGGAATGGGGTATATGTTTTACCATCCATTTCTAGGGTAGCAAAACCATCATTCCAATAGATAGCACTCATAGAACGGGGTAATACTTCAAAAGCCGTTACATGAATTGCAAGATCCATAATATTAGCGATGGTTAGTACCGTCTTATTACCCCCCATAAATTGATTCCAATATTTAATTAAATCGGGATTAGTTAGTAAATCATCCATTACAAATTCTCCGTTGCGTTGAATTGAATAGAGGTAACATTACTAATACCCATATCAAAGGTTTGATCTACGTCTAGACGTGCTTCAATTACGAGGTTGTTATAGTTGATAACTTCATTCACCCCTACGTTCTGGCGTAGTTGTGGGAAGATAGTGATACTATTAGCCGTCTTAGATACGATTTGATATAGCTTTTTATGGCTTGTGAATTGAATCATATCACCAGCCTGTAAGTTATTCGTATTAGTACTAATTACCATTGAACCAGTAGTAGCGGCAGCGGTAGCAGTTACAGCACCTGTTTGTGTACCCTGATATAGTCCCGCACTACCTAGTGATAGTGTAAATGGTTTTCCTGCCTGATATTCTGCAATGAATGCCTGAACCTCACGGCGGTTTTTTACTTCAAAATTAAGTGTGAATTGAAGTTTGTAGTATTGAATACCAACTAATCTACGTAGTTCTACGCCCGTCCACGCCCTTTGTGAATATTGGGGTACGGTACTAGATAGAGTTACATTGGTCACTTTAATTGAATTAGTGAAAGTCGCCATTTTTATTTCCTTATAAAATGTCTCCTGTATTTATAATAAAAAAGGGAGCCGTAGCCCCCTTGGATTATGTATTTCTTTTCTGACTAGATCTAACAGCTTGTGCTACGTTATTCTGGTTTTTCTTCATCATCTTATTCCAGGTTTCTGGATCGTCTACGTTACCTTTAACGATTAGTGGGGAATAGATAGTAATACCATCACCACTACTACTAGAGTTATTAGCCTGATTATCAAGAAACGCCGTAAGCTTTTTATTAGCTTCGGGCTGTACGATACGTTCACCATTTTTAAGCATGAATGATTTATTATCATAACTTGCTGGCACTGAATCTATACCGCCGTGGAATTGACCACTACTAGCACCTTTAGCAGTTGAGATAATACTCATACCTAAACTAGCAATCTGAGCATAGTTTGCCAATGAAGCAGGGAATGGAGTTGCTAACGCCTGTGCTAATGCTGATTGGATAGATAGTACAGTCTGTGCCATCGTAATACCTTTACTGATCGCAAAGGCCGCCTGAGCAGCACCCGAACTTTCACCAAAAGCAGCAGCCATACCATTAGCTAGACTGTCGGCAGTGTCACCAAAGATCTGTAATTGTGCCTGTGCGTTCTGGTTTTCAATATCTATAGCCTGAGCGTTATACTTAGCCGTAATTTCTGCCTTACGTTTTTCATAATCTTCATGACCTGCTAATAGTAAGTCATTCTGTTTTAATTCTAATTGTAGGGCTTCATTATTATCTGCTAATTGCTGTTTCTGGTTCGCTGCGGCAGCATCAGAGAATGGATTACTACCAGAGATACGTTGATTCTGTTGATTAGCTAGATAGCCTTTCTGTGAATCATTTAAAGCACCGGAACCAATTAAACCATTAGTATCTTTTAGACTTTGGTTAGGATCACTATATCCAATCATTCCATTAATAAGATCATTACGTTTAGTAGCACCACTTGCATTAGCGGCATCTTTATAGCTTTTCAATTCACTAGGTGATATTCCCAACACTTTAGCACTATCTTCAATTGTCTTAAGTAGGGCTTTTTGTTGTCTATCGAACTGTTGTAGACGGATCTTAAAACCATCTTCACCAACCTGTGCTAGTGCGTTTTCTAGATTACGCTGTGCCTGTAGGCGTTTAGTATCTGCGGCTTTTTGTGCGGCTTCTGCTTGCTTGCGTAATTGCTCGGCTTTCTTGGCTGCATCTTCCTGTTTTTTACCTACATCTTCCCAACCACCTTTAGGAGCATTAATAGCAGCTAGATCACCTTGTAGGTTATTTGCCAATGCTTCTAAATTTGCTTTTTGCTGTGCGTACGGATCTTTAGTACCGTTATCCATTGAACCTGTATGTAGTGCCGCACCTTGATAGTTTAATGCTCCAGCTTGGCGTAGTTTCTCCCAAATATCTAACATATCCTGTAGAGAACCTTTAGACTCTTTAATACGGTTATTTAAATCGGTGAATAGTCCTGCATCGTGCGGCTTTTGGTTTGCTGCATCATATACACCATTCATAGCATTAACTAGTGGAGTTAAACCATCTGCGATAGTACCTTTAATATTAGTAGTAAGTTTGGTTAGATTCTTATCAAATTCTGCGTATTTCTCTGCGGCTTCATTACTTACTGCGGCGTTCTGACTTTGTATATAGGTCATTGCTTCGGATTCACTATTGAAACCTTGTAAAGTACTAATCATATGTGATGAATCACTTGCCAATGTTTCCATTACGTTGACAATTTCACCCTGTGATTTACCTGCATCACGCATAGCATAGAAAGTATGAATAACTGCTTTCATACCACCATCAGCCTGTTTTAGATATTTGTTATAGTCCTGAAGATTTAAACCATATTCTTTTAAGTCATCAGATACACCACCACCCGCACGGAAAGCATCACCTAATTTATCTAGTGTATCTTTGTTAAAGTCTCCGAATTTATCCATTTGTAGCCCAAGGCCACTAAAAGCATTTCCAAGCTGTTGTAGCTGTACTACGGATAGACCAGTAGACCTACTGATTTCATTCATTTCACGAACATAATCACGGCTTGAATTAACCATAGTGGTTAATCCACCAATACCGATAGCAGCAGCAGCGGCTATACCTGTCATTGCCGTGCCGAATCCAGCAGCCATACCAGTAAAGCGGCCTGTGAATTCCTCCACTGCCCCGCCTGCCCTACTACCAAAATCTTCTACTGCGTCTGTACCTTCACGCATTGCACGCTTTAGATTACTGGGATCACCTAATAACCTAACGCGGATATCTTCACCATTATTTGCCATTCTTTTTATCCTTTAACTTTTGCATTTTATTTGCGAGGTAACTTTGTGTTTCACTAGATTTCTGTTTCTCTCTAGCTTCTTTACGCTCTTTAGTAGTACCCCCATCCAGAATACCTAGGAAATCATAATCAATAGTCTTAATACTTTTTGCCACGTCCTTAGTCATATTCGAATTATTAAGGGTAATTGTTTGGCATAGGTGAGCGTGTTTTAACATTTCAAAACGAGCACCAGAAGGTTCAATGAAAGAATCATAAATCATCAAATATTTAAATAGTTCTTCATCTACTTCTTCAAATTCTTCTGGTGATAGACCACGTTTATTAATCATCTTGAGGTAATAGCGTAGATCTGGGGAGGTAATTATTTTTTTTCGATAGAATCAGTTTCATCTTCTACGGTTAGTTTAATTACTGCGGCATTTAGTTTACCTGCTAGTACGTAATCAAGTTGATTTACGTTTACACGTCCATCTACATCTTCATTAGCAAAGATTGGATCGCCGTTTTCATCTTTAACACAATGAATAATTGTATTCTCTGCTGAGTCACATTTAGCGAAATCAGCTACAGAAGGGCGATGAACCCAAAAAGTAATACCATTAATTTCTACTTCCTGTAGTTTTGGCTTCATTGCGTTTTTAATTTTATCTAAGTAGTTCATTTACATAATCCTTTATATTAGTTTGGGGGCATTTAGCCCCCTATTTGTTATTCACCTTTCGGTAGTAGACCTTCTTCAAGTGGAGCACCATCGATAGCTAGGGTGAAAGTAGCTTTTACTACTTCATCTTTAGAACCTTCAGTAGTTGCGGTACTAACAAAAGCACGATACGTTTCATAAAAACCAGTAGTCATAGTGCCGTTTTCATAAGCTTCTAGACGGATCTGACAGCGGGTTTGATCGGTAAAGTGTGATTGTAGAAGTTGGTGTACTTCATTATCAGGTAGTAGGTTTACTTGTAGATCAATGTTAGCGATCGACTGAGTACCCAATAGTTTACGGTTATAACTTTGATTATATGTTACAACATCAATAACGGTTGATTCTTTAGAACCCATTACAAAACTTGCTAGTTCTGGGATCTCTTTAAAGTCAGTAGCTACGGTAGCACCATTAGTACCAATGAATGCACGAATATGACTACCAGCAAAAATATCCATTGCCATTTTTATTTCCTTATATAAGTTAGATTTGGTAGGGCAATTCCATTACCCTACTCTGTATTATTTATCTTGATTTAGTAATTGCTGTACTAGTGTTTTTAGTTCATCAATTTGTGATTGTTGACTTTCAATAGTATTTTCTAATGATTCAATTTTGCTAGCTTGACTATCTTTAATAGAGGTTAGCTCTTGAATAGCACCGAAAGTATCAGACATTAAAGCCGTCATTGAATAGTTAAGATAAGCCCCTTCAACATCCGGTGTGAATGTATATAGATCATCAATTCCCGCTATTTGTTGAGCGATAAAACCACGATCACGGCGTCCTTCCCAATCCCATGTAAATTCAACACATCCAATAGCATTAATTCGTTCTAGAGCACCTTCTTTAGCTGGTACTACATCTGACTTTAAACGAATATCTGAGGCTACCTGTTGTACGGTTCCCTGTGGGCCGGAAATAGTACCGTTAGTATTGAATACCGTATTATATACAGTTCCTGAACCTGTCCCATCTGAGCGAGATTGTATTAGTACAGCACCATTACTTTGTAAGTTCATATTATTGTTAACTTTACTGTTATATAGAACAACTGTATTATCACTTCCACCGTTACCAACATACCAGCGACGGTTAGCAATGGTATTACTATCATCCGTCATAGCCATAATATAACAAGCACCACCTACAGACTGTATTAGTCGAACTGCTTCACCGTTTTGTTGAATTTTTAATTGTCCTTGGTTGACCGCACCCATATATGCTTTTTCTTTCCAAGTCCAACCATTATTACCCATAAAGTAACCATCCCAAGAACGTTGTTGTACGTACTTGCTTGCTGAAGCAGTAGGACGCCCACCACGATTAGTTACTACATATGTGGTATCACTGGTTACTCCACCTAATGTATTTTCATTAGACGTATAATAAAAACCAGTTGGTGTAGTTTCCCCAAGTGAATTAATTGGTGTACTTGATTGAGCAGCTAAATCAATTCCTAATCCATAAGAACCTCTTTGTAGGAGGATATTCCAATCTGACCATGACGCCGGACTAGCAACATAGTAAGTCCGAACATATATATCATTACTATTATATGGAAAATACAGTTGTGTACAACCCGCAACACCGTTAGCACCATTACGCTGTACTAGTAATGAACCTGCTTGTGTTACTGGATAATTATTAGCTATAGTAGCCGCAACGTTCATAGTACAATAATAAAAGCCAGGATTATTACCATTAAAATCATTTAGGTTATCACTAGCACTCAATGAACTACGTTGAAATTTCATTGCATTGAGGTTAATTAATGCTTGATCATAGTCACTTGCACCTGTACCGCCATGTTCTAGTGATAAATCGTTAGTAAGTGCCAAAGTGGGAATATTAACGTTTGCCGCATAAAAATACATATTACCTAATGTAGTTGAACTACCACCACCAACACTAATCCGCACATCATAATCAGACGTAGTTCCGGAACTATGGAAATCAATATATGAAGTTCCAGCAGTCTTTAATGAACCAATTTCTATACCTACACCAGAGGAGGTAGCATTCTGACCAAAATTAATAATTTGAGCATCAAATGTTTGAATTCCCGACCATGTATTAGTACCATTTAGTACGGGTATGGTAGATCCACTAGTACCCACATCACGAGTCGCTACAGTTCCAAGACCTAAATTAGTACGGGCAGTTGCTACGTTGACAACGTCTGATAGGTTTTTAGCACGTGCCATATAACCCGCATCACTCTCGGCTTTTGAATAAACACTAAGATTGGTACGGGCAGTTGATACATTAGTTAAGTCTGAGAGATTAGCGGCTTTTGCAAGATATTTAGAATCGTTTTCTGTACTAGAATATACACCCAAATTAGTACGGGCTACTGCTTTATCTGTCAAATCAGAAAGGTTACTTGCCTTAGCTAATTTACTATCAGCACTTGTCTGTACGGCAGCTACTTTAGTATCTACGGTAGTCTTAGAATATACATTTAGGTTAGCACGTGCTGTATCAACACTTTCAAGATCACTAAGATTATTAGCAATAGTTAGCTGTGCATCATTAGTTACATTACCTAAACCTACATCAGACTTATCAATAGTGATATTATTAGTTAGTGCTTTACCATTTACTGTACGGTTAATTGGTACATATTGACTTTGAATCTGTGTAGCCGTAAGTATACGAGTCCAAGCAGTAGTAGCATTCTTTGCATATAGGCTTAGCGTACCGGATTTAGTCATTGCGAATTCTGCTACGCTAGTACCGTCTACTAGGCCGATACCCATCATATCAGCACCAGCGGGGTTTCCCGTTTGACCGGATGGCACTTTGATAAAGCTATTACCTTCTGGTGTTACTGGTTGATATTGGGGAACGTCCGTACCATTACTACCAACACCATATGAACCTTCATATAGTGGTTCTAGAGAGTCAATAGTACGTAAGGATACTACTAGATCCTGTGGAGTAAATGTGTAGGTCTTGCGTACTACTTCATCTTTTGAACCAGTAACGCTACCCGCCGTGATATAACCAGCTACTGCGGCATAATCTATAGTACCGTCAGTTTGGCGATAGTTTAGGATTACTTGAAATAGTTCGCGTGTGTCCTGTTTATTATCAAGATAGACCGTACTAGCCTCATCTGGTACGTAGTTAACAATGATTTCAAAAGGTGAAATATTTTTATTACTTAATAGTACAGTAGTGTAGGTACTATCATATGTTTCATAGGTAACTTGAGTACTATTAAGTTGTAAAGTTGGCATTGCTGCGAGATTTGTAATCTCATATACACCAGCACCAACGGGTAAATTATTTGCGGGATCATCACTATATAGTAGTTTGAATAGGTTCCCTGTGATTAGATTTGCCATTATGAATTCCTTTTCTCTGTAGCTCTGATATTTATTGAGAATCCTAGAGATACACTTCCAGTAGTTGGATCTACTACTACGTCCGATTGTTCATATGAATAAGTAAGTAGAATTAAACCAGCTTCAACAAAAGCAGTAGCTTTTAGAGTTTCAAAGGCCGCTATGATCTGATCATAGGTAACACTAGGGGCTGTATTCCCACTTTCTGGTTTAGGACTAACAATATATTGAACGGTGAAATTACCTACTTGGCGTGGATATTGACCATAGTTAACGCTTTCAAAATCGAAATTAAATGCGGCTTCTGCGAATACATCGGCATCACGTCCAACTGTCATATCTTTTGTTGATTTAATTAGTTCTTTAAATGTTTGTCGTACCTTTGTTACTAGTTGGCTCATTAATAATCCTCCGCGAATGATTGACCTTCTTCGGTTCGATAATAGATATCAACCATTCCCGATAGATCATCTACAATGTTATTTACAACATTATTTACCCCACGGATTACTAGTACAGTGCCAATTACTACATCAGTTGTATCGATTTTCTTTGCTGTGCAATATGTTTCATAACCTTCAATAAAACCGCCCGTACCAGAAGAAATAGAAACGGGAACCGTTTCAAGAATTCCTTGAAAAGTGGTTCCCGAAATGGTTTGTACGGTTTCACCGAAAGCTTTTAAAAACATATCACTTTGACTGTTAGTAAAAGCTCGCATAATTGTTACGCCGCTAGTTTTAGTACTAGGAATGCTTCTTCGTGTGCTACAGCGTGATCGATGTAAGCAAAGGTACGTAGTGCAATACCTTGTGATGCACGATAGGTAGTATCATCACGATCTACAGTTAGGCCACCCCAAGATGCAAGAATTACATTAGAGAAGTCACCAAAGATAATAGAACCTGCATCTACTTGTGTTGATTCAATAACACGTACAGAGTCACATAGATATGCTTCGAAACGATAACCTTCAATCATGAATTTAGCGGCGGTGTTCTCACCAACTAGTGTACTACGTAGAACGGCTGCGGTAGTTGGGTGTACGATAGCAACTACGTTATCGATACGTACATTTGCTGCGGCTAGTTTAGCTAGTGCACCTTGTACATCTACTTGAGTAGGAGCAGCGGTTAGAGTATCAGAAGGAGCAGCGGCAACGATTTGATCTAGAATTTTCTTTTCTAGTTTTAGACCAGCACCACGTACCATTGCATCTTGGCAATAGCGTTCTGCTACGTCTGCTGATTTTAGTAGGGTACGGGTAATTGGAACGGAACCAGAGAAAGTCTTAGGCTTCATTACAATACGTTCCCATTTAGTATCTACTAGAGGACTATCAGCACCTTCATCGATGAAATCGAACATAGCAGTGAAATCAGCAGATAGTTTAGGTAGAACTAGATCACCTTCACCTTCTAGACCAGAGAAAGTCTGAATTGGTAGCTGTGCAAATACAGAGTTAGCACGTAGTACATCGATATAAGAATCTACATATACTTCTTTAACTAGTGAACCACCAGTAGCAGCAGCAGTAGAAGTAGCACGTAGTTGGTTCATTGGTACTTCAAGTGGTGCACCTTCAAATGCTTTACCTTCTTGAGCAGCACGAATTAGACCATTAATAACGGATTTTTCCATTTTGTTTTCCTTAACGTTAATAGGATTGTTTTCTTTATTTAGTGAACGTTTGAAATCAGATACGCTAATTCCTTTAGCGATTGCTTCTGATACATCCACATTTAGTACTTGACCAATAGAAATAAGTTCGCGTTTACGCTCTTGATCTGCTTTTTCTGCGTCATCTTCCATATCTTCTGGATGATTAGCAGCACCATCAGCATCTTCAAATTCGCCTACATCACGAGTATCTTCGCTTTCTACTGGATCATTACTATTTAGTGTTTCAGGCTCTACGCCTTTATTTTGTAGTTTAGCTAGAAGATCTGGACGTTTTGATAACATCTCTTCTAGTTCACCATCACTTAATTCAATATCAGCTACGCCGCCGTTTTCATCGTTATCTACTTTAAGCGTTTCTTTAATATCATAAGCTTCATTATCTAGGCGGGTTTCTTCCATGCCTTCTTGTTCTTCCATGAGTCTTTCCTCTGTAGTGGTTTCTTCACTACTATTTAGTGATTCGTCCTCATGTGCTGTAGCTAGTTCATATTCCAAAGTTTCACTACGTCCAATACCTGAATTAATGTCAGCAGGTACAGAACATAGGCTAATTTCACTTGGTTCCCAACGAGTAACAACAATATTATTACCTGCTTCAATGCGGTAATCGTAAATGTTATAACCCACACTAACATGTGATAGAATTCCCTCTTGAATCATGTCCCACATAGTATTACCTAATCCGGTTTTACTAATACGTAGGGTTGCACGGCAAACGCGATCCGCATCAATAGAAGTAGATTCAACTACACCTAGTAATTTATCGCGATCATGATTAAAGAGTACCGCACCCTTATTATTAATACGGGTACGATCTACAGAGTTTTCATCACATAGTAGGATTTCAAAATATAGTTCACCATTGAGTTCACGGCTAACTGGTGTTTCTGTTGCAAATGCTACTTCAATAGTACGTTTATCAACATTAACCGCCGTCACTGGTACGGTCTGTTCCCTCTTCTGGTTCTTTAGGTTCAATTCCATTTGTATTTCCCTGTGTGTTTGTTTCCTTCTCTTTTTCAATCTCCTCTAAAGTAATGCGTGGATCGCCGCCCATTTCACTAATGATTTGAGTTTTAGATTTAAGTCCTGCATCAAGTAACATAATCTCGGCCTGAATATCCTTAGTAGGATCTAGTGAGATTGGTTTTACTGGAATATAGCGAGCACAAATAGCATCATCGAAATCACTAAAAGAGATATTGAGATTACTATTATTTAGCATTTCGCATTTCATCCATTCTAGATAGATTGGTTTTAGTACTCGACTAATTAGGACATTACTACGAGTTCTAAATGTGGTTGCCTGTAGGCGTTCTGCTAGTTTTGCCGCACTGAATGAAGCATCAGCAGTAGAACCCATTAGGGATTGTTTAGTGACGTTTAAACCCATTGCGATTTGATCCATTAGTTCACTAGTGAATTCATTGATCTTATCAGCACCATTAGAAGGGTTTACCGTTTTAATATCCTGGTTCTTACCTAGTTCATATACAGCACCAGCTTCAAGATATTCAGAGTATGTAGCCGTACTATCAGATTCACCCGCCGTTAGTTCTACTTGGTCTGTATCATTATTATTGTTAGTGATATATGCCGTAGTACTCGCACTAATACGTTTTGCAATTAATGCCGCCTCGGTGAAGTTCTTTAGATCTTCCATAGTTTTGCTAGTACTAATCATATCCGGTATCCCGCGTTCCTGTCCCATCTGTTGAGGGATGAAGTAATGGCAGATTTCCTTAGCCGGAATAATTTCAAATGCCGTAGCATCATAGGTATAGGTAATTGGGTTGTAGATACAGAAATAGTAATTTACTGGTTTATGGTTTTGGTCAAATTCGATACCATTACTAATATAATTTCCATTATCTAACCACTGGTTATTTAGTTGGGTTAGTCGGGCTGCGTCGATGATTTCAAGTTTAATTGTGTTATTCACATTATGAATACGGATAAAACATTCACCGTCCTGTACTCGAATCTTCTCTACTGTCTGTTGAAAGATATCAAAGGTAATAGAACCATCCAGGCTAAAACGGTCTGCGTCATAAGCCCAACGATCAAACGCCTTTTCTAGACGCTGTGAGAGGCTCTGTAGTTCGTCCTGGCTCATACCCTCAATAGTTGGGTTAGGCTTGATATAAACGCCCTCCGCACCCACTACGCCGTCTACGGATAGGTTCATATACTTACTACCCAATGGATTCTTTAGTACGGCTTCACGTGACGCATTACGCCAATCACTTAGGAACCAGCGGATCAAGTTATTAATATTTTGTGAGCCTGTACCGGAAGTAAACCCAAATGAAATTACGGGGGTACTCATACCACGAACGGCCTGTAGATCTCGCTTCATATTAGATTGAGGTTTATCAATTAGGCGTTTCTTACTTGGAGTAGCTCTTACTTGTGGTTGCGGTTGTGGCTGTACTTGTTGTGGTTTTTTCTTCCAAAACATTAGCGTGTCCCCCATCTGTTAGGATAATTAGGATCACGGAATACGGTTACACTCTTAAATGGTTTACCATTACCATTTACGGGCTGATCGTTCATACTAGCCCATAGAGCATTAGCACGTTTAATATAACGAATACGCATATTCTCTAGGTTAGTTAGTGTTTCACTAATTAAAGTCTTGTTATTAATTGTTGTACTATATACACCACCACCAGCTACACGATCTGCGATTACTTGATCTATTTCCTTAATCATCTTTAGCAACTGTGAGTACTCATTAGTGTACTTAGCTGGATTAATGATTTCAGAAACAAAATTAATAGTTTTAGTACCGCTAATCTGTACACAAAATAGTTTATCGTTTGGAATATCCATATCAATAGTTAGGGTGAATTCCCTAGCTACTGAATCTGGATTAGTGAGAGTGACGGAAGCACCACCCGTTAGATAATTTACTACTAGTGTTGTTTTGGCTGGAAGTGTTACCGTCTGATCATATGGAACTGTAAGCATATAGATTTTTTCTGGTAAAATGTTTGCCATGTTTATTTCCTTATTTACCGAACCACCTACTACCAGTAGTTGTACGTTTATGTACTACTTTAGGTTTTGTCTGTGGTTTTACTTCGGGTTTAGTTTCTTCTTTATTTATGCTTTCTGTTTTAATTACTTCGGCTTTATGTGTACGTAGTTTTCTATATGGTTGGCTAGTTCCAAGTACAGTCATTGCGTATTCACGTGCTATCATCGAATATACTAAGCAGTCTAGAGCCTCATTTCGCTTCTGCCCTTTCTTTAATCCCCACATTAATCTACCACCACGTGGTTTCAATTCCTCTGAGGTTAATTGTTCAAAGTAATCATGGGGGAGAGAACTACTAAAATGTAATTGTGTTGGGGCTTGTTCTGGATTATCCCCTAACATATGGTTTAGTAATTTACGAATTGTAGATTTCTGTTGTTGTCCATTTAGGTTAATTAGGCGTTTACCCTGAGTAGTCGATTTCTTAAAGAGTTCACTATTAGGTGAGTTACTACCCTTAATCGCATGAAACTTTGAATAGCGACTACAGAAACGATATACCGTCTGGGTTGCGTTACCGGAGTCAATGAAGTTAGCTAACGTGGGGATAGCTTTACCCGTACTAGTCACAAATTGTTGCTTGAGGAATTTCTCTAGCTCATTCCATGCGGGGGCTTCTTCCTTAGTACAATCATGTGAGTAATGGATCTCGTGACCTAATACCCATACATTCTTTTCATCAAAGGCAATTACGGTAGTCTCTAGACGGTCTAACTGTTGGTCTGTACTTGTACAAATCGCTAATGCTGAATCTGGAATATGATGTAGGTTGAATGAATTATCCCTGTGTTGTTCTAGGGCAATTACATCTACTTCTTTCTGATATTCATCTTCATAGATTTCACCCATTTCATTATTCATGAAAGTTTGAAGATTGAAATTATATAGAGCATCGGCATAACGTGCGGTCATTTCTTCGATAGTACCCAATGGTGAGTACATACGAGATATACCGAATCCGACTACACCTTTTTCACCATTTGGATTAGTGGCAATCCAGCGGCCTTTATCTACCATCTGGTGTCTTTTATGTTCACTAATTTCTTCTTGGCAATGGGGGCAAATTAATTTAGCCGTAGTACTATCTGGTATTGCTCTACCATTATCTAATTGCTTAAACTTAAACTGTACTTGTTCCCATTCAAATTTATATTCATGACCACAATCATGCGTTACGAACCAGTAGCGTTTATCTGATAGATTGAATTCACTATTGATTAGGTCATTCTTAAACAGTGGCGTACTTGCTACTACTGTTAATGCGTCCTCACCAAAAGTAGATGTACGCCCTTCTGCTAGTTTAATTGGGTTGCCTTGTTCGCCAATCTCTAGGTTTGATACTTCATCGAGTAGTACGGTTGAACATGTAATACCACGTAGATCTTTTGGGGTATTCATATTAAGCCAGTAGATAAACGTACCATTACGTAGCTCTGTTTGTTTGGCGTTATTGGCTGCGGCCTTATCTGATTTACTCGTTACGATATTTGATAGTACAGGAGAGGTTTCTACCACTGGCATAAACTTACCCTGTTTAAACTTTTTAATATCATCTTCACTACTAGAGGCAAAAGCAAAGTTAGCGGGATCGTTATACATTTTATTAATTGCTATTGCGGTCATAACCTGTGTCTTTAGAAGTTGTGAGCACGCCTGAATAACTATCTTTTTAGTACTACGATCCTGTGCTACATCCATTGGTTCACATTGGAAATTCCAAGGAATATAATCAAGCCCCATTCCTGGACCATCTACTAATTTCATTGCCCCACTAGTTTTAATCCAATCACTCGTTTTCTGTTTGATCGGGGGTTTCATCGTCGGAACTACTTTCATCAGTAGATCCGTTAATTTCATCTTGTTGTTCTTCTTCATCTAAGATTTCCATATCTTCGGGTAGTTCGAATTCCATATTTCCTAAATCAATTAATGTTGAATCAATAACATCTTTTAATCTATCACGTAGATCTTTCGCATTATCCATTGCGAATAGTTCTAGATAAACTTTACTTGGAATTGAACGTATTGTAGTTTTCAATTTGAATAGGTAGGCTGTTAGTACAGTCTCAATATATTCACTACTGATTACGGTATTTTCTTTTTGAGCTAATTCTAATTCTGCTAGGCTTGCTTCGGCCTTTAGTTTCTTTAGTCGCTCTTGTTCTATTTGTTCTTTAGTGTCGGTGTGGCGTAGTGGGTTAATAATATTCTGTACTACCCATGCTCGCGTTTCTGATTGGTCTACATCTTTACCAACGGGCATACCACGATCACGCCATTGCCTAACACTAGATTCATCATAGCCATATTCCTTGGCTAACTGGTTCATACTAATAGGTTTCATCTTATTCACTTTTTATTCATGTTTTATTCATTTTCGTTTCGGGTTATTGTTATAATGTAACATATAATTATTACAATACGCGGCTGAAAACTCGCATTTTAGCCCCTCCTGGGGAGGAACCATCGAAAAACTTGTTATATTTCAATGGTTTACGATATTTACGAGTTTTTCTCATTTGGGCTAGTACTAAATCGTTTTATTCACTTTATTGAATAGAAATTCACTTTCAGCCTGACGCTCTGTAAGCCCCTCTAAGCCCATCTACTACCTACCCTGTGGGGTATCATTGACCCTATGACTATTGATTAACTGAATAGCGTTGTAGTCCCCTACGTGGCATCCTTCTATAGTGTGATCACTGATAAGGGTACGTAGTAGGCTATCCATATAGATTAATTGTTTCTTCTCATTGTGCTGGTAGGTCTGGAGTGCTGCGAGGTTATAACGCCAACGGCCAACGGTGAATGAATGTTCATATATCATTGTCATATATTTATATTGGATTACTAAGGCATCTTCATAAACATTAATAACATAATCATTATGATTGATATTCAATGCTAATAGTTTGTCTTGGCGTTCTGGTAGATAGCCGTGGTATTCACCATCGTTATCTATATGCGTAGTACCGTTACTGTAGTGTTTGAATAGTTCCATACTATCCCCCTTTGGTTATTCCTCTGGGTATTTAGCACGGTAGAGTATTACCTCTATTTCATTCTCATAGTAGCTATTCATTTCTGGAGTGATAGCCGTACCATCCTCTAGGGTGTACGTATTGTTCTGGACTGAGTAATAGAGATTGGGGAAGTTTGGCGTGATGATATGAATAGTATCATCCATATCATATGTGAAGTGTGTATTATAATATTCGTTCGTATATTCGTAGGACATAAAAAAACCCTCATGTGTTATTCATGAGGGTATTTATTATTAAAGCAGATTGTCGTACATCTTACGGCATTGTATACAAGATGATACTAAGGTAACTATTCCAACGATAAAACCCAACTGTTTCATAGTGCTTACATCAAAGATTAGTACTACGAGCAATTGAAGGAACATTCCCGTACAGAAGAAGTAAAGGATGAAATAGACTGCCGAAATGATCACCCCTGCGGCCTTAGACTCAATACTAAACCTCTTAGCGAGGGGTACGGTGATTAGTCCTGGTAGCATCGCCAGCCAGCCTACAACCATTGAAAAGATGTAAGCAAGGGGGAATACAATGAAGGGGCTAACGTATTCACCACGTGCGGCTTCTGCTGCCATAACTCCAGCAGGGATAAGGGAGATAACCAGTAACGCCCCCGTTCCCGTGAATGTCTCGCGTAACTTAGCCTCTGTTATCGGCATGAATAAACGTTCCCCGATTGAATCACTTCATTAGCATCCATTACGGAATAAACACCCTTACCCGTACGACTATCAAAGGTGATGGTAGTAGATCCGGTGTTATCCTCTTCATGATAGATGTGGTTGTAACCCTGTATAGTACGGTCACTTACATCTAAACGTACGGACTGTGTATAACGCTTTACCCGTGATCCCTTACGTTCTTCTACTTCCATCACGCAACTGTGACGCTCTGTAGTGCTCTGTGCGGCTTTCTTACACTCTGGGTAGAATGAGGCGGCGTTACTCTGACAGATACCCTCTTGTGCTAGCTGAGAGAGATTTACGGCATGTGCGGGTAATGCTAATGCTACTAATGCCAATACTACAACCTTCTTCATAAGATTTGACTCCAGATATGATAGTTACAATATAATAACACTACAAATATTAGAGCAGGTACTAATATTTTCATTAGTAACCCTCTGGACTTGGAACCATTGGATTAAGCCCCGTTGTTAGTATTACCATTGCGATAATTAGTAGAAAGAATAGTATGGTGTTTATTTTCCACACTTTAGATCCCCACGGCCAAATTCATTACCATCCGTACCGTAGTAAACGATAGTACCGCGACCATTTAGATCATAAACCTTTGCTGTGAGTTTACCGCCCGTAGAATCTGCCTTACCTACTAATTCCCACTGGTGATCAATGCGGGTAGCAGATTTGAAAATGTTATGTGTATTCAATTCATAATGACGACTTTCACCATTATTGAACTTGATAGTAGTTTCACACTGCCACGCCGGAACCTTTTCACTAATTGGATTGCCGAACATAGCAAAAGCAGGTGTAGAGATTGCTACCATAGCGATAGCAAGAATTTTCTTTTTCATTTTATTCCCCTTTGGTATTGATTTACGATTATAATAATAAAATCAGGCTATAATAGCTACTACCAACAATCAGGGGTAATAGCTATTGGAGGTGATCTTAATCAGTAGCTAACACTTTAGCTTTGAATTGGGCTAGCAGTGTTTTATCATCTGCCCCGCTTTTGTCTTTCTTCTTGAATTCTTCAAAGTATGCCTGTGATACTTCATTGAGTTTACCACGGCTATTAATATGGAATTCTTTACCGTTCCACATTGCGTTAAGTGGGTACGCTTCCTGATAATCGGTTGAGTACTCACGTAACAGGTTATCTACTTTTTCCATTTCTGGACGTGCCTTGATCAATGTCTGATAGGCTTCACTATCGCGTAGTCCTGCTGGCAACTGCTTATTGATCACCGTGTAGGACTTCTGCCCGATAACAACCGTGAATGACTTATTGTTACTACTGCTACCCTTGCTCGCTGCCTTGGCCTTTACTGGAGCTGGAGCAGTAACACCACCAGCAGCGGCTAACAGTTCTTCTACTGAGGTAAAGCCCGTATCACCAATTACCGATTTAAGAGCTTCTAAAGCCTCTCTACGGCGTTCTTCCTGTGCGGTAGCTACATACGCTTTAACATCCTGTAAGCGGCTTACCAGTTCATCTACTTCTTCTGGTGCGATTGCTGCCAGTTCCTTACGGCGTTCACTATCGGCTACCAGTTGGCCTACATTGAAATCATCAGCCAGGATAGAGCGGATCATTGTTGCGGTAATTGTTTTAATAGACGACATAACTTTTCCTCATTCACTGAGATTAAGAGTTGATTGGTTTCGGTTAGTTTAGAGAGATCCCCCTCTGGGATCTCCCTGATTGCACGAATCATCTTAACATCTAAATTAAACTCTACTAGCAGAAAATCTAACGGTAGAGTACGGATAGCTTTTACATACAGTTCATTCAATCGAATAATATCATCCATCATTGAATTGTATCGGGGGCATATTGGTAGTTCCCGTCCTCTAGTACCGTACCGTTCATGATCCGGTGTAACAGTTCTTTGTAGATAAGGCTGTTACGGTCAATAACTGCGGTTACACCATTGTTTGATACATAGAGAATATGTGAACCATTACCACTTTCAATGATACGTTGATTCTCTGCCATTTCGTAGATGAAGGTATCACCAGCTACGCAAGTAATCGTGATTGGATAGCCTTTATAGCTAATGTTGCGTACGGGCATTACTGGTACAGATAATTTAGAGTTTAACATTTAAGCGTTTCCTAGTGATTAGAGCTAGTAAGGCTTGCTCTTTAGTAGTGTGCCAGCCTTTACCATCTGAGTAAGGTTTATTACGGTGGCGGGGGTGTCGGCTTAGTACTACACTACCCGCTTTCTTTCCGTAATCGTCGAATACTAAAATTATGTCACCTTCTACTTTTAGTTCCATCGCTCCCCCTGCCGTTCGTCTTGGTAGCTATTATTATGGCATTAGCTAATGCGATCAATAGCTAATAGCTAATTATTTCACTATTAATAGCTAATGTTATGATTTCTTAGACTTTTTATTTTTAGCTAATGGCTGTGGGTTTAGTACTAGCTCTAGTAGTTCCTCGGTCATTTCATTACCATTGTTATAGAATGCCTCTAGTAGCTGTGCGGCTACCCTCTTCTGTTCTGCTAGTGGGTCTATCGTAGAGTTCTGGAAGAATTCTTCTTCGGTCATAGTATGTTGGGTGATCTCCGCACCATCACCATAGATACGCCCGTATGGATTGATCTGTACTAGCTTACGTGGGGCAATGCCTACGTATGTATCATTGATAGTAGATAGCTGTGCTTTCTGTGGTTGTCCGTTCACCTCATAGGTGAATTTAAAGTTTTTGGGATTGTTATTATAAATTGTGTATTTCATATGATTACCTCTTGTTTTACCTATTTAGCTATTATATAGTACTAACACTAGCTAATCAGGAGGTACAAATGGTAACTTATAATGAACGTGGTTCGATTACAGACGTAATGATAGATGGAAAGTATGTAGGTGCGGTAGTTAAGGGGGAGGACGGGAAATATAGAACGGTACATAAGAATAACGCATTACCAGGAGAGTTTACGGCTTTCCACTTCGCCGCCTACCACGTAGAAAAAGCAAAGCCCCAATGAAGGGGCTTTTTATTATTTGCGTCCAAGACGTTCATCACGTTCTTTGTAAAACTCTAGGTCTTGCTTTAGGTTCTCTACTACATCTTCCCAACCTTCTAGCCCTTCTGCGAGGATTAGTAGATTCTCGGATAGCCATGTAATTTCATCTTCACGCTGTTCAATGTAGGCTTTTACTTCAGGGTTTCCTTCATCGATGAATTTATTGATATGGCGTACATCGTTATATTGTTGTTTCATTCTAGTTTTCCTATTAGTTGTATGTAGTCTTGGTAATCCATATAGAAGGTTATCGTATAGTAACCTTCATGTTTTACTATTTCTCTGTGGTAACACCTGAATAGATTCAAGTTATAATTCAGGGGTACGCTTATAGAATGTGTCATGCCGTAACTTCTAGTACACCATCGTTTACTTTGAATAGTTCTTTTTCAGGTTCATCCATTTTACTTACGATGTATTCAATTTCTTCATTAGTATAAATCCCGCCTGGAATTTCTAATATCTTCTTATCACCCTCTACGTGGATAATATAGATAACATCTTCAAGTATTGTAGGTAGTACATCACCAACATACATCTTTCTTCCATATAGAACTGTATTAGGTAGATATAATTCAGCCAGTAACTGATTGTGACCATGTGCCAGCATATACCTAATATTTTTTATGATATTTCGGCTTAGATTCATTTTCTTCTCCTATAATGTTTTACATATCTATTTACTAATTAGCGTAGAATAGTACGCCTTAGTAGCTCTCATATTGAATTCACTGTTTAGGTGAGTGTATGACGGCATACGCCCGTTATCGGCCTTGTATCGCTCTATGTAGGCCGTTAGTAGCTCTAACTTAGTTGGGCTTACCTGCGGAGTGTCGCTTAAGGGTGAGCGTTTAGGAGCGTTATAGAGGCCGTTTGATTGGCCTCCTTGCTTCTGTATGTGTTTACGTAGTTTTGACCACTTAGCGGGTTTTTGTTTTGACATTGTGCGTACTCCTTCGGTACTAGTTGATTAATGGCGGCGGGACTCGTTCACACCTGCGGCGTTCACTGCGTGGCGACTTCAAGAGACTTTGAATAACTGACTTTGAGTAGTATCTCTTGAGTACCTACACCTACTGGATTTGAGCAGAGCGAGAAAAGGCCGCTTGTCGGGTTTTCGATGCGATAGCGAGAAAATCGGCAATGGTTGGTTATTAATTATTTCTAAGATCAAAATGCGAGCTTGCGAGTGTTTTGATCTTCGGAGTGGTTACACTCCATTGTTTTAGAGTATTAATATATTCTATATATGTTACCCTAATTCGGGATACCCCATATATAGTTGGTTTTAGCCATATACACCACTATATGTAGTGATTTCTGTATGAAAACTGACCAAAATGACCCGAATTAGGGTATTCGTACCGCAATTAAGGTATCGATAAAATACCCTAATTACGGTCACATTAGCCCCTGAATATAGGCTACTAACTCTTCCTTAGTCCTACCATCACTGATCATAGTACGTAACTCCTGTGCTTCATCGGCGTTTAGATACTTGTGAGCATCGGGATCACTCTTCAATAGTGGTGTACCCTTCTCTAGTTCTTCCTCTAGTGCTTTTACCACTGCCAATACTACACGTTTATATTTCTTCACTGATTCATCACTATATGAGAATCGACCGAATATTTCATTTCCTTCAATCCTGCGTTTTACTGTCTCTCTACTAATCTTGCTTTCATTCTGGATGATATGGAAAATCTTACGTGGTGCGTATGCTTCTTTAGAACCGCCCATAATTACTTTGATAGTGTCAGAAATTACTAGTCGGCATTTACCCGATAGTTCATTCATTGCTGTTACTTCTTTGAAGAGACAAAACAAATCAAAGTTATCTTTTATTTCCTGTTTACGTCCCGCTTTCTTTTTTTCTTCTGGGGCTTTCTTTTTTGTCATGATAAATACCTTTATAAAAATGATGTTCGTTACTTAATGGCGTTACGGTGTTTCTCCCACTGTAACGCCTTTTTTTATTTGCGACCGCGTATAGATAGTACAGAACTGATACGATCAATAATGTCTGGATCTTCATTACTTAGACGCTCATAGAATGATTTGTATGTTTCTCCCTTCACTAAGCGAGTATAGAGAGTATCATCCGTATCTTTACCAAATACCCCTTGTACATACTTACGTAGGCCATTCTGACTACATTCACCGAATGAATAATGGTTCATTACTATTGAGTACTCATAGTACGATAATGGTTCATTACGCTTAGTACCGCTAACGTTGTTTACATCCTTCGGTACTATCTCGATATTAGAACGATGGTTATTACGCTTATCTTCATCAATATGATTGTATACGTAGGTTGAATGCTCTTTTGGTGGGAGGTAATGACTACCCATTAGATCATGTACATTTAGTATTGTGGGTTTCTGTATGAACATATAACCCCCTTCATCATACCTACCATTGAATGACTGCTTACATAGTCTGAATGAAATAGTATCGAATAGTTGACCCTCTTCACATATTAGTAGTGTTGGATAATGTTTATGAACTTCCCACGTACTAGATTCAAATTGTTTATTTGCTGCGTTGATATACCTTTCCATTACTTACTTTCCCCTAGAATTAGTTTTTCATTGATTAGATATTGTAAGGCACTAGCTTTAGTTTTTGCTTTACCTTCCTGTATTAGCTTTTCAAGTAGTTGTACTTGAGCATCATTTAGTTTTACACTTACTGGGTGTGATTTGATTTCTTTCATATTTTATCCTTTTGTGAAAAGAATTCTTTTTGTTGATTTTTTCCGATGAGAAAAACCCCATGATTGCCATGGGGCTAAAATATCATTGGAGGAGATTTTTATTAGATACCCTTATTATAGGACAAAATTTTAATCTGTCCCAAGTTTCTAACAATTATTTGTAGTAATGTCTTAACTACATATCTATTTATCATTTGGATTCTGAAAACATAGCCAAATACGGCCTAAAATCCCCATAACTACTAGAATTAGTAGGTATGCCATGAATCCAATGAAAACCCACTGGATTAAACCCGTAACCATTATTATAAAGCCGATTATTAGTACAGCAGAAGTAATTACCCAATCTAACACTATTATTATCTCCAAGTAGTGAACCTAGAGATATTTAGTAGATTTACTTAAAAAAGGGGGCAAAAGGTAGCCCCGCCGAAAAATGGATTGGTATCGGCAAAATATGAAAAACTATTATTGTTCTTTTTGGATTACTTCATTTAGGCGGTAGTAACTAACACGATCTAATTCACATTTAGGTACAATACCAAATTCTGTCTTTATACGGCGATCTGTCCAACCATCACGGGCTAGTAGTTCACTGTGATCAATAAACTTTGAATCAATACCAATATAAGCACTAGCATTATCTAAGTACAGAAGATGTAACAATCCTTCTATTTCATCAAAGGTAATTGGTAGATCATAATCTGCTTCAAATTGTTTACCATCTTTATATGTACCGTACACAATACTAGAATCAAAGTAGTTAGCTACGACTACACCACGCATATCATCATAATAGAATTGATAAGTGCCGATATCATCAGCAGGATCACAAAGCATAAGCTTAGATTGCCGATCTTCTTCATTATCGATGATACATGACATAGAAGAAGTGAAACCACGTGGTTCTAAATGAATATTGATAAATGCGTCAACTAATGGTGTTACTTTTTCACTGATAACGGCGTTACTCATGCTGTGCTTTTCCTTTTGTTATGGTTTTGTTAATTATTGATATTTTAGACGCAAACAAGCCTCCATCGATACATTAAGTATCTTCACGGCGGCTCGTCTTGTTGGAAGAATTATACAGGACTGAGAGAGGTTGACAACCTACCAATTTTAGTAGGTTGTCGTTTATCGCGTATGCTATTGATCTAATTGACTTTCCGCCATCACTACGGCTTTTTCAAAAACCTGTTCCCAATATTCGAGGGCTTCCAGGTCTGGATTGCCCGATATAGTACCGTCCTCACTAATCGAACTAACCGAACGTAGAGTAGTAGTTAATTGGTTAGTACCGCCCTTTCCAGTTCTAACACTCTCGGCATCAATGATTACAAGGTGGGTAATAGCATCAGTCCAATACTTGATAGAGCAATAGATTGTATATGTAGATTTAGAAGTATCTACCCGTACTACATCAATACGCTGTATAAGCTTCTTCATGCGGTTGTTTAGTTCAATACGGTAATCTACATTCAGATCTAATTTATCGTCATTAAAGTCTAACTGTACATCTTTTGGGGCATCTACTGACTTAAGACGAATAGTTAGATCTTCCTGTTCCTTACTGATAGTTTCCAGTTCATCCAGAATTGCAAACTTTTCATGTCTACTAGCCTTTGCTAATCTTTCACGAAATGCCGCAATATCCCTTTCGTTCTGAATCCACTGATCACGGAGAGTAATCACATTAGATTCTTCACGATTATATACTTCTGAAAAATCCAATCCCTTAATAGCATTCAGTAAAGGCCGCTCTAGGGCGTTGTATGCCATTCCCTTAGCTTCACAATCCTTATTAGTACGTTTACCTAGGCAAACTGTATAAAGGCCACCATGACTGTTACGCTTCACTATAATTGATTGTTTACATACGGGGCATCTAGCCATACCGGAAAAGATATTGAGCATATTACGCTGGTGAGTATTCCCCTTTTTCCCCGTAGCTAATTTCATTGCCTGTACCTTTTCATATAGAGGTTTATCAATGATCGGTGGATAGCGTGGATCATCGGCTACCCTTTTATCACTAAGAGCACGTAGTACAGTAACTAGTGTCCAAGATTTACCATTATCTGTTTTTCCATATGTCCGTACTATCTGTGCTGCCCCAATACCATTAGCATAATCACTATACATACGCTGAATAGCTTTTGCCGTATCATTAGTACGGTATTGTTTCACACCATCCAGTTCTACTACATCGAACCAACGAGGGCGAACCTTAGACACATTACCGTAGCGGTTCTGGTGGCTCTTTTGCATCATAACACTTTTACGCTTACTCTCTCCGTTCGCCCGGTTGATTTGCATAGTTAGTACCGTAATACTTTCGGGAATGTACCGTGAATAGGTCATACCCGTTTCAATCTCTAGAATAGTAGTACCCCTGTTAATCATTCCAGAAATAATCTCTACTGCCTGAAATGGATCTAGACGTGTCAAACGGTCGATGTTCTCCACTATCAAAACAGAATCCGGTACTACTCCATCCATTACCATCTTTCGGTATTGTCCAAGCTTAGTCTTAGGACTCCAGTTTTTTCCCTTAAAGGCGGATCTCCCCTCCGCTACCATCTGAGTAATGTTGTCTACGTCCAGTGTATAGGGTAGGCGGTGATCTAGTACCAGATATTGTATAAACTGGTTAATAGTCTGTACCTGTCGCTGTATACCAAACCCATCAATCTGTGAAAGGGTTGATACACGGGCATAACTCCATACGGGAACCTTCATACGCTTGTTCTCTCATCTCGTTTACTGTGGTGTACATACTAACACGACTGCTCATTACTGCTGATGGGTCCCCAGTGGCATCACCGTCGCGATCGTGAAAATAGTCTGCTGGGGCACAGCGGCTGCCGCGTGGGCGGTAACGATCTTGATATTGCCCTGGCCTTCAAGAGCCTGATGCCGCTGCTCGGTATGGGCGGTCAAACCGAGAAAGGCATCGCCCTGCCGATCCTGCCGTGGTGGAACGCGATTGCCATCAACGACGTCCCTGCCCAGAGTGATTTTTACAGCACCGCGAATGGCCGTTTCCTCAACGATCTGGTGCGTGATGCGCAGGATGCAGAGAAGGTCGCGCTGCTGTATAAGGTGTGGCGTCAGCGCCTGAGCTACCGCGTGGTGCGCACCGCCGAAGAGAGCAAAATTGCCCTTTCCGATCGTCCAGAGCATGCGGTTTCGCTGCCGTTTATCAGTGACGATCTGGCTACGGCTATCACTCAGGAAGGGCTGGAAATGGCGCTCACTCAGCCGCTTCAGCGTATTCTGGAGCAGGTGCGACTGGCGCTTGAGAACGGCAAAGTGAAGCCGGACGTAATTTACCTGACTGGCGGTAGCGCCCGTTCGCCGCTGATCAAGAAAGCGCTGGAGGAACAGCTGCCGGGGATCCCGATTGCCGGCGGCGATGACTTTGGCTCCGTTACGGCAGGGCTGGCGCGCTGGGCGCAGGTGGTGTTTAGCTAATGGGGTTGTGCCGGGTGGCGGCTTCGCCTTACCCGGCCTACAAGATCCTCCAACCGTAGGCCGGGTAAGCGAAGCGCCACCCGGCGAAGGCGAAACCGCTGCGCCACACTCAGACAATTCCCGACAGTCTTCCATATTTCCTCCATTTTTCCGCTGTGTTAGCTGACTAAACTAGTATCATTCCCCGAAAGAGTTTCAGGATGAGAACGTATAACGATGAAAGGCAGTAACAAATCCCGCTGGGCAATCGCCGTTGGTCTGATTGTGGTGGTCCTGGCCGCCGCCTGGTACTGGCACAGCCAGTCCGCGAACTCCACGGCACCTGCTGGCGCTAATAGCCCCTCACAACGCTCAACGGGCGGTGGGCGCCACGCTATGCGCGGCGGTGCGCTGGCACCGGTGCAGGCGGCAACGGCGGTGAATAAAGCGGTGCCTCGTTATCTCTCCGGGCTGGGAACCATCACCGCCGCCAACACCGTGACGGTACGTAGCCGCGTGGACGGTCAGTTGATGGCCATCCATTTCCAGGAAGGTCAGCAGGTAAAAGCCGGCGATCTGCTGGCGGAAATCGATCCAAGCCAGTTTAAGGTTGCCCTGGCGCAGGCGCAGGGGCAGCTCGCGAAAGACAAAGCCACCCTCGCCAATGCCCGCCGCGATTTAGCCCGCTATCAGCAGCTGGTAAAAACCAACCTCGTGTCGCGCCAGGAGCTGGACACCCAGCAGTCTCTGGTCAGTGAATCTCAGGGCACCATCAAGGCCGACGAAGCCGCGGTCGCCAGCGCCCAGCTCCAGCTTGACTGGAGCCGGATCACCGCGCCGATTGACGGCCGCGTGGGCCTGAAACAGGTCGATATCGGGAACCAAATCTCCAGCGGCGATACCACGGGCATCGTGGTGATCACCCAGACGCACCCTATCGATCTCGTCTTTACCCTGCCGGAAAGCGACATTGCGACGGTGATACAGGCGCAGAAGGCCGGAAAAGCGCTGGTGGTTGAAGCCTGGGATCGCACCAACAAGCAGAAGCTGAGCGAAGGTTCGCTGTTGAGCCTGGATAACCAGATCGACACCACCACCGGCACCATTAAGCTAAAAGCACGCTTCAACAATCAGGACGATGCCCTGTTCCCGAATCAGTTCGTCAACGCGCGAATGCTGGTCGCGACCGAAGAAAACGCGGTGGTGATCCCGACGGCGGCCCTGCAAATGGGCAGTGAAGGCAATTTTGTCTGGGTGCTGAACAGCGAAAACAAGGTCAGCAAACACCTGGTGAAAACCGGCATCCAGGACAGCCAGACGGTGGTGATCAGCGCCGGGCTGTCCGCTGGCGACCGCGTCGTGACCGACGGTATTGACCGTCTGACCGAAGGGGCGCAGGTCGAGGTGGTGGAAGCGCAGGATACAGGAGCAAAAGCCTGATGCAGGTCTTGCCGCCGAGCTCTACAGGTGGGCCATCACGCCTGTTTATCTTACGTCCGGTTGCGACGACCCTGTTGATGGTGGCGATCCTGCTGGCCGGGATCATTGGCTACCGTTTTCTGCCCGTGTCGGCGCTGCCGGAAGTGGACTACCCGACCATTCAGGTTGTCACCCTCTATCCGGGCGCCAGTCCGGATGTGGTGACGTCCGCCATCACCGCCCCGCTGGAGCGTCAGTTTGGCCAGATGTCTGGCCTGAAGCAAATGTCCTCCCAGAGCTCCGGTGGCGCTTCGGTCGTCACGCTTCAGTTCCAGCTCACGCTGTCGCTGGACGTCGCTGAGCAGGAGGTGCAGGCCGCGATTAACGCCGCCACAAACCTGCTGCCGTCTGACCTGCCGAATCCACCGGTTTACAGCAAGGTCAACCCGGCGGATCCGCCGATCATGACCCTTGCCGTCACCTCCTCCGCCATGCCGATGACCCAGGTGGAAGACATGGTTGAAACCCGCGTGGCGCAGAAGATTTCGCAGGTGACCGGCGTGGGGCTGGTGACGCTGGCGGGCGGTCAACGCCCCGCCGTGCGCGTCAAACTGAATGCCCAGGCCATTGCCGCGCTGGGGTTAACCAGCGAAACCATTCGCACCGCCATCAGCAGCGCCAACGTCAACTCAGCGAAGGGTTCGCTGGACGGCCCGACCCGCGCGGTCACGCTCTCCGCCAACGACCAGATGCAGTCCGCCGATGAGTACCGTCAGCTGATCATTGCCTACCAGAACGGCGCGCCGATCCGTTTGGGCGACGTGGCAACCGTTGAACAAGGCGCGGAAAACAGCTGGCTCGGGGCGTGGGCCAATAAGCAGCAGGCGATTGTCATGAACGTTCAGCGCCAGCCGGGCGCGAACATTATTGATACCGCCGACAGCATTCGCACCATGCTGCCGCAGCTGGTGGAAAGCCTGCCAAAATCGGTCAGCGTGAAAGTGCTCTCTGACCGCACCACGAATATTCGCGCGTCAGTGACCGACACCCAGTTCGAGCTGATGCTGGCGATTGCGCTGGTGGTGATGATCATCTACCTGTTCCTGCGCAACGTCCCGGCAACCATCATTCCCGCCGTCGCCGTGCCGCTCTCGCTGGTCGGAACGTTCGCGGTGATGGTGTTCCTCGACTTCTCGATTAACAACCTGACGCTGATGGCGCTCACCATCGCCACCGGGTTTGTGGTGGACGACGCCATCGTGGTAATCGAGAACATCTCGCGCTATATCGAAAAAGGTGAAAAGCCGTTAGCCGCCGCGCTGAAGGGCGCGGGGGAGATCGGCTTTACCATTATCTCGCTCACCTTCTCGCTGATTGCGGTGCTGATCCCGCTGCTGTTTATGGGCGATATCGTCGGGCGGCTGTTCCGCGAGTTTGCCGTGACGCTGGCGGTCGCCATTCTGATCTCTGCCGTGGTGTCGCTGACGCTGACGCCGATGATGTGCGCCCGCATGCTGAGCCACGAGTCCTTGCGCAAGCAAAACCGCTTCTCGCGTGCCTCCGAGCGGATGTTCGAGCGCATTATCGCCGCCTACGGCCGCGTGCTGGCGAAAGTGCTGAACCATCCGTGGGCAACGCTCGGCGTGGCGCTCGGCACCCTGGCGCTCAGCGTCATGCTGTGGATTTTCATTCCGAAAGGCTTCTTCCCGATTCAGGACAACGGCATTATTCAGGGCACGCTTCAGGCGCCGCAGACGGTCTCCTTCGCCAACATGGCGCAGCGCCAGCAGCAGGTGTCTGAGATCATCATGAAAGATCCGGCCGTGGAAAGCCTGACTGCCTACGTGGGGGTGGACGGCACCAACCCGTCGCTCAACAGCGCGCGCCTGCAAATTAACCTTAAACCGCTCGATGACCGCGACGATCGCGTTAACGCGGTGATTGAACGCCTGCAAAGCGCGGTGGCGCGCGTGCCGGGCATTGAGCTGTATCTGCAACCGATCCAGGATTTAACCATTGATACGCAGGTGAGCCGCACGCAGTACCAGTTTACGCTCCAGGCCACCTCGCTTGAGGCACTGAGCACCTGGGTGCCGCAGCTGGTGGACAAGCTGAAAGCACTGCCGCAGGTTTCTGACGTCAGCAGCGACTGGCAGGATAAAGGGCTGGCGGCGTACGTGAACGTCAACCGCGACACCGCCAGCCGTCTGGGCATTACCATGTCCGACGTGGATAACGCCCTGTATAACGCCTTTGGCCAGCGCCTGATCTCCACCATCTATACCCAGGCCAACCAGTATCGCGTGGTGCTGGAACATAACACCGAGAACACGCCCGGGCTGGCCGCGCTGGACACGGTGCGCCTGACCAGCAAAGACGGCGGGATTGTGCCGCTCAGCGCCATTGCCAGCGTGGAAGAGCGTCACACCCCGCTGTCGATTAACCATCTCGATCAGTTCCCGTCCACCACCATTTCCTTCAACGTGCCGGACGGGTATTCCCTGGGCGAAGCGGTGGAGGCCATTCTGGGCGCGGAGAAAGAACTCAGCTTCCCGTCCGATATTCAGACCCAGTTCCAGGGCAGTACGCTAGCGTTCCAGGCCGCGCTGGGCAGCACCGTCTGGCTGATTGTCGCGGCGGTGGTGGCGATGTATATCGTGCTTGGCGTGCTGTATGAAAGCTTTATCCATCCGATCACCATCCTCTCCACCCTGCCGACGGCGGGCGTGGGGGCGCTGCTGGCGCTGATGCTGGCGGGGAGCGAGCTGGACGTCATTGCGATCATCGGCATCATCCTGCTTATCGGCATTGTGAAGAAAAACGCCATCATGATGATCGACTTTGCGCTGGCCGCCGAGCGCGAGCAGGGTATGGCGCCGCGCGAGGCCATTTACCAGGCCTGTCTGCTGCGTTTTCGTCCGATCCTGATGACCACCCTCGCCGCCCTGCTGGGCGCGCTGCCGCTGATGCTGAGCACCGGCGTGGGGGCCGAACTGCGCCGTCCGCTGGGCATCGGGATGGTGGGCGGCCTGCTGGTGAGCCAGGTGCTGACGCTGTTTACCACGCCGGTTATCTACCTGCTGTTTGACCGTCTGGCCCTGTGGACGAAAAGCCGCTTCCCGAAACGTGAAGAGGAGGCGTAAGTGAAGTTTTTCGCCCTCTTCATTTACCGTCCGGTGGCGACGATTTTACTCTCCGTCGCTATTACCCTGTGCGGCGTGCTGGGCTTCCGGCTGCTGCCGGTGGCCCCGCTGCCGCAGGTCGATTTCCCGGTGATCATGGTCAGCGCCTCGCTGCCGGGTGCCTCGCCGGAGACCATGGCGTCATCGGTGGCGACGCCGCTTGAGCGCTCGCTTGGGCGAATTGCCGGGGTTAACGAGATGACCTCCAGCAGTTCGCTGGGCAGCACGCGCATCATTCTGGAATTTAACTTCGACCGGGACATCAACGGCGCGGCGCGTGACGTGCAGGCCGCGATAAACGCCGCCCAAAGCCTGCTGCCAAGCGGCATGCCGAGCCGTCCAACCTACCGCAAGGCTAACCCGTCCGACGCGCCGATCATGATCCTGACGCTCACGTCAGAGACCTACTCCCAGGGCGAGCTGTACGATTTTGCCTCCACCCAGCTGGCGCAAACCATCGCCCAGATTGACGGCGTGGGCGACGTGGACGTCGGCGGCAGCTCTCTGCCCGCCGTGCGCGTGGGGCTGAATCCGCAGGCGCTGTTTAACCAGGGCGTATCGCTGGACGACGTGCGTTCCGCCATCAGCAACGCCAACGTGCGTAAGCCGCAGGGCGCGATTGAGGACAACAGCCACCGCTGGCAGATCCAGACCAACGACGAGCTGAAAACCGCCGCCGAGTATCAGCCGTTGATTATTCACTACAACAACGGTGCGGCGGTGCGCCTGAGCGACGTCGCCAGCGTCACCGATTCGGTGCAGGACGTGCGTAACGCCGGGATGACTAACGCCAAACCGGCGATTTTGCTGATGATCCGCAAACTGCCGGAAGCCAACATTATCCAGACGGTGAACAGCATCCGCGCGCGCCTGCCGGAGCTTCAGGAAACGATTCCGGCGGCTATCGACCTCCAGATTGCGCAGGACCGCTCCCCTACCATCCGCGCCTCGCTTGAGGAGGTAGAGCAAACGCTGATCATCTCCGTCGCGCTGGTGATCCTGGTGGTGTTCCTGTTCCTGCGCTCGGGGCGCGCCACGCTGATCCCGGCGGTGGCGGTTCCGGTATCGCTGATAGGCACCTTTGCCGCCATGTACCTGTGCGGGTTTAGTCTTAACAACCTGTCGCTGATGGCGCTGACGATTGCCACCGGGTTTGTAGTGGATGACGCCATCGTGGTGCTGGAGAATATCTCGCGCCATCTGGAAGCGGGCATGAAGCCGCTCCAGGCGGCGCTTCAGGGGACGCGCGAAGTGGGCTTCACGGTCCTGTCCATGAGCCTGTCGCTGGTGGCGGTGTTCCTGCCGCTGCTGCTGATGGGCGGCCTGCCGGGGCGACTGCTGCGCGAATTTGCCGTCACGCTTTCCGTCGCCATCGGTATCTCCCTGGTGATTTCGCTGACGCTGACGCCGATGATGTGCGGCTGGATGCTAAAGCGCAGCCAACCGCACTCGCAGCCGCGCAGGAAAGGCTTTGGCCGCGTCCTGATGGCGATGCAGTCAGGCTATGGCAAATCGCTGAAATGGGTGCTGAACCACACGCGTCTTGTCGGGCTGGTGCTGATCGGCACCATTGTGCTCAACGTCTGGATGTATATCACCATCCCGAAAACCTTCTTCCCGGAGCAGGATACCGGCGTGCTGATGGGCGGTATTCAGGCGGACCAGAGTATTTCGTTCCAGGCGATGCGGGGCAAACTGCAAGACTTTATGAAAATCATCCGGGAAGATCCGGCCGTGGATAACGTCACCGGCTTTACCGGCGGCTCGCGCGTTAACAGCGGGATGATGTTTATTACCCTTAAGCCGCGCGGTGAACGTCACGAAACGGCGCAGCAGATCATTGACCGCCTGCGGCTGAAGCTTGCCAAAGAGCCGGGGGCAAATCTGTTTTTGATGGCCGTTCAGGATATTCGCGTCGGCGGACGACAGGCTAACGCCAGCTATCAGTACACCCTGCTCTCGGATGACTTAGCCGCCCTGCGCGAATGGGAGCCGAAGATCCGTAAAGCGCTGGCCGCGCTGCCGCAGCTGGCGGACGTGAACTCCGACAGCCAGAATAACGGCGCGGAGATGGCGCTCACCTACGATCGCGAAACCATGTCCCGCCTGGGCATTAACGTTGAAGCGGCCAACAGCCTGCTTAACAACGCCTTCGGGCAGCGTGAAGTCTCCACCATCTATCAGCCGATGAACCAGTACAAGGTGGTGATGGAAGTTGATCCGCGCTACACCCAGGACATCAGCGCGCTGGACAAGATGTTTGTGATCAATAATGACGGCAAGGCGATCCCGCTGTCGTACTTCGCCAGCTGGCAGCCGTCGAACGCGCCGCTGTCGGTGAACCACCAGGGGCTTTCCGCCGCCTCGACCGTGTCGTTTAACCTGCCAACCGGCTCGTCGCTGTCTGAGGCCAGCGACGCCATCAACCGCGCCATGACCCAGCTCGGGGTGCCCTCCTCCGTGCGCGGCAGCTTTGCCGGTACGGCGCAGGTGTTCCAGGACACCATGAACTCGCAGGTCATTTTGATCCTGGCGGCTATTGCCACGGTTTATATCGTGCTGGGCGTGCTGTACGAAAGCTATGTGCACCCGTTGACCATTCTCTCCACGCTTCCCTCTGCGGGCGTGGGGGCGCTGCTGGCGCTGGAGCTGTTCGGTGCCCCGTTCAGCCTAATCGCGCTCATCGGGATCTTGCTATTAATAGGTATTGTGAAGAAAAACGCGATTATGATGGTCGACTTTGCCCTGGACGCCCAGCGTAACGGCAACCTGACGCCGGACGAGGCGATATTCCAGGCCTGTCTGCTGCGTTTTCGCCCGATCATGATGACCACGCTGGCCGCGCTATTCGGTGCGCTACCGCTGGTCATATCCGGTGGTGACGGCTCTGAACTGCGCCAGCCGCTGGGGATCACGATTGTCGGCGGCCTGGTGATGAGCCAGCTGCTGACGCTCTACACCACGCCGGTAGTCTATCTGTTCTTCGACCGCCTGCGGCTGCGTTTTTCGCGTAAAAAGAGAACCACGGTGACCGAGTAAATGACCGACCTACCCAGTAACGTTCGCTGGCAATTATGGATCGTCGCGTTCGGCTTCTTTATGCAGTCGCTGGACACGACCATCGTGAATACCGCCCTCCCCTCGATGGCGAAAAGCCTGGGGGAGAGCCCGCTGCACATGCATATGGTGATTGTCGCCTACGTGCTGACGGTCGCCGTGATGCTGCCCGCCAGCGGCTGGCTGGCGGATAAAGTCGGTGTGCGAAACATCTTCTTCACCGCCATTGTGCTGTTTACCACCGGGTCGCTGTTTTGCGCCCAGGCCAATACCCTCGATCAACTGGTGATGGCGCGCGTGCTACAGGGCGTCGGCGGCGCGATGATGGTGCCCGTCGGGCGGTTAACGGTGATGAAAATTGTTCCGCGCGCGCAGTATATGGCGGCGATGACCTTCGTCACCTTGCCCGGTCAGGTCGGCCCGCTGCTTGGCCCGGCGCTGGGCGGTATTCTGGTGGAGTATGCCTCCTGGCACTGGATCTTCCTGATCAACCTGCCGGTCGGTATTATCGGCGCGATTGCCACTCTGACGCTGATGCCGAACTATAAAATGCAGACCCGGCGCTTTGATTTCGTTGGCTTTATCCTGCTGGCGGCTGGCATGGCGACGCTCACCCTGGCCCTCGACGGGCAAAAAGGGCTGGGGATCTCCTCCCTGTCGCTCGCCCTGCTGGTGGCGCTGGGGATCACCGCGATTCTCTGGTATCTGTGGCATGCCAGAGGCAACGCTAACGCGCTGTTCAGCCTGAATCTGTTCAGGAATCCCACCTACCGTCTTGGTCTGTTCGGCAGCTTTGCCGGACGCATCGGCAGCGGCATGTTGCCGTTTATGACGCCGGTGTTTTTACAGATTGGGATGGGCTTCTCGCCGTTCCACGCCGGGCTGATGATGATCCCGATGGTGCTCGGCAGCATGGGGATGAAGCGTATTGTGGTGCAGGTGGTGAACCGCTTCGGCTATCGCCGGGTGCTGGTGGCCGCCACGATCGGGCTGGCGTTGGTCTGCCTGCTGTTTATGGCCGTGGCGCTGCTGGGCTGGTACTACATCCTGCCGCTGGTGCTGTTCTGCCAGGGGATCATCAACTCCATGCGCTTCTCGTCGATGAACACCCTGACGCTAAAAGATCTGCCGGACGAGCTGGCGAGCAGCGGTAACAGCCTGCTGTCGATGATCATGCAGCTCTCCATGAGCGTGGGGGTCACGGTCGCCGGATTGCTGCTCGGCATGTACGGGCAGCACCATCTCAGCGCCGACACCCCCGTCGCGCATCAGGTCTTTTTATACACTTACCTCAGCATGGCGGTAATTATCGCCCTGCCCGCTTTTATCTTTGCCAGAGTACCGAATGACACGACCAAAAACGTCGTGATCCGACGCGGCAAAAGGAGTGCACCATGAAATTCTGGCGTCCGGGGATCACCGGTAAGCTTTTTGTGGCGATTTTCGCCACCTGTATCGTTCTGCTGATTACCATGCACTGGGCGGTGCGGGTCAGCTTTGAGCGCGGCTTTATTGACTACATTAAGCACGGTAACGAACAGCGACTACAGGGCTTAAGCGACGCGCTGGGCGAACAGTATAGCCTGCACGGTAACTGGCGTTTTCTGCGCAATAACGATCGCTTTGTGTTTCAAATCCTGCGCTCGCTGGAGCACGATAATGACGACGACCGCCCGGGGCCGGGCATGCCGCCGCACGGCTGGCGCACCCAGTTCTGGGTGATAGATCAGGAGATGCGCGTGCTCGTTGGACCACGCTCTCCGGTACCGCCGGACGGCACAAAGCGCGCCATTACTTCGAACGGCGCCACGGTGGGCTGGGTTATCGCCTCGCCGGTCGAGCGGCTGACGCGCAACACCGACATCAACTTTGACCGCCAGCAGCGTCAGACCAGCTGGCTGATTGTCGCGCTTTCTACCCTGCTTGCGGCGCTCGCCACCTTCCCGCTGGCGCGCGGCCTGCTGGCGCCGGTTAAGCGCCTGGTGGAAGGCACGCACAAGCTGGCGGCGGGTGATTTCTCGACCCGCGTTGACACCCGCAGCCAGGATGAACTGGGCAAGCTGGCGCAGGACTTCAACCAGCTCGCCAGCACGCTGGAAAAAAACCAGCAGATGCGCCGCGATTTTATGGCCGACATTTCGCACGAGCTGCGCACCCCGCTGGCGGTGTTGCGCGGCGAGCTGGAGGCGATTCAGGACGGCGTGCGACAGTTCACCCCCGAGTCCGTGGCCTCGCTTCAGGCGGAAGTCGGCACGCTGACCAAGCTGGTGGACGATCTGCATCAGCTTTCCATGTCCGACGAAGGCGCCCTGGCCTACCAGAAAGCCCCAGTCGACGTGATCAATATCCTTGAAGTCGTGACCGGCGCATTCCGCGAACGCTTCGCCAGCCGTGACCTGAAAATCAACCTTTCGCTGCCGGACAGCGCGGTGGTATTTGGCGACAGAGATCGCCTGATGCAGCTGTTCAATAATCTGCTGGAGAACAGCCTCCGCTACACCGACGGCGGCGGCGCGCTGCATATCTCCGGCAGGCAGGAAAACGGGCGCTTTGCCCTGACCTTTGCGGACTCCGCCCCTGGCGTGAAAGATGCGCAGCTGGAAAAACTGTTCGAGCGCTTCTATCGCACCGAAGGTTCACGCAACCGCGCCAGCGGCGGTTCCGGCCTTGGGCTGGCGATTTGCGTTAACATTGTGGAGGCCCACGGCGGCACCATCCGCGCCGCCCATTCGCCTTTTGGCGGGGTTAGCATTACAGTAGAGTTACCTCTGGAACGGGATTTATCGAGGGAAGCATGACCGAGTTACCGATTGACGACAACACACCGCGTATTTTGATCGTGGAAGACGAGCCTAAACTTGGGCAACTGCTGATCGACTATCTGCGTGCCGCAAGTTACGCGCCAACGCTTATCAGCCACGGCGACCAGGTGCTGCCCTACGTGCGCCAGACGCCGCCGGATCTGATCCTGCTGGATCTGATGCTGCCGGGTACCGACGGCCTGACCCTGTGCCGGGAAATTCGTCGTTTCTCCGATGTGCCCATCGTGATGGTGACGGCCAAAATCGAAGAGATCGACCGTCTGCTGGGGCTCGAAATCGGCGCCGACGATTACATCTGCAAGCCTTACAGTCCGCGGGAGGTGGTCGCTCGGGTGAAAACCATCCTCCGCCGCTGTAAGCCACAGCGTGAATTGCAGGTGCTGGATGCGCAAAGCCCGCTGATCGTCGACGAAAGCCGCTTCCAGGCGAGCTGGCGCAGCAAACTATTGGATCTTACCCCAGCGGAGTTCCGCCTGCTGAAAACGCTCTCCCACGAGCCGGGAAAAGTGTTTTCCCGCGAACAGCTGCTCAACCATCTGTATGACGATTACCGCGTAGTGACCGACCGCACCATCGACAGTCACATCAAAAACCTGCGCCGCAAGCTGGAGGCACTGGACGCCGACCAGTCGTTTATTCGCGCGGTGTACGGCGTGGGTTATCGCTGGGAAGCGGATGCGTGCAGGATTGCCTGAATAACCCTCCCTCACCCTGCCCTCAGCCCCAAAGGGGAGAGGGTTAGGGTGAGGGGCAAAGCTTTACCTCTCTTCCCCGCAGCGCTACAATGCCCGCCCTTAAAGTGGGGGATCTCCCCTTACCGCTGCACCAGGTGCACGCGGATCTGACCTGTCATCAGAACGAGAACAAACATGTTTAAACCGGAACTCCTTTCCCCGGCGGGAACGCTGCAAAATATGCGTTACGCTTTCGCCTATGGTGCCGACGCCGTCTACGCGGGCCAGCCGCGCTACTCGCTGCGCGTGCGTAACAACGAATTCAACCACGAGAATCTTCAGCTCGGCATCAACGAAGCGCATGCCCTGGGCAAAAAATTCTACGTGGTGGTGAACATCGCGCCGCACAACGCCAAGCTGAAAACGTTCATTCGCGACCTGAAGCCGGTCGTGGAGATGGGGCCGGACGCGCTGATCATGTCGGACCCGGGTTTAATCATGCTGGTTCGGGAGAACTTCCCGGAGATGGACATTCACCTCTCGGTGCAGGCTAACGCCGTCAACTGGGCAACGGTGAAATTCTGGAAACAGATGGGGCTGACCCGCGTCATTCTGTCCCGCGAGCTGTCCCTCGAAGAGATCGAAGAGATCCGCACCCAGGTGCCGGATATGGAGATCGAAATCTTCGTTCACGGCGCGCTGTGCATGGCCTACTCCGGCCGCTGCCTGCTCTCTGGCTACATCAACAAGCGTGACCCGAACCAGGGCACCTGCACCAACGCCTGCCGCTGGGAATATAACGTTCAGGAAGGCAAAGAAGATGACATCGGCAATATCGTGCACAAACACGAGCCGATCCCGGTCACCAACGTTGAGCCAACGCTGGGTATCGGCGCGCCTACCGACAGCGTGTTTATGATCGAAGAAGCCAAACGTCCGGGCGAATACATGACCGCCTTCGAAGACGAGCATGGCACCTACATCATGAACTCCAAAGATCTGCGCGCCATCGCACACGTCGAGCGTTTAACCCAGATGGGCGTACACTCCCTGAAAATCGAAGGCCGCACCAAGTCTTACTACTACTGCGCCCGTACCGCACAGGTGTATCGCAAAGCCATCGACGATGCCGCCGCCGGCAAACCGTTCGACACCAGCCTGCTGGAAACGCTGGAAGGTCTGGCGCATCGCGGCTATACCGAAGGTTTCCTGCGCCGTCACACCCACGACGACTACCAGAACTACGAGCATGGCTACTCGATTTCCGAACGCCAGCAGTTTGTAGGCGACTTCACCGGCGAACGTAAAGGTCCGCTGGCCGCCGTCGCCGTAAAAAACAAATTCACTAAAGGCGACAGCCTGGAGCTGATGACGCCTCAGGGCAACATGAACTTCCGCCTCGAGCACCTGGAAAACAAAAAAGGTGAGGCGATAGAGGTCGCACCTGGCGACGGCCATGTGGTCTGGCTGCCGGTTCCTGAAGAGGTAGAGCTGGAGTTTGCGCTGCTGATGCGTAATTTTGAAGGTGAAAATACCCGAAATCCACACGGCAAATAGTCAATCAACGGGATTTTTTCACGCTGGGATAATTCTTAGAATCGGATCACATACCGCTTCGTTCAATACGGGTATTATCCCCCCGCTGAAAAACATAACCCATAAATGCTAGCTGTACCAGGAACCACCTCCTTAGCCTGCGTAATCTCCCTTACGCGGGCTTATTTTTTGCCTTTCATCCTGTTCTTACCCGCTTTTTCCTTCTCTGGGATACACTCTTTCTATAGTTAAAAAAGGGAGCAACCCGGATGGCATCCTATCCAGACAGTTTATTAATTCTCAATGGCAAAAGTGCAGGCAACGATCTGTTGCGCCAGGCGATCACCGAATTGCGTGAAGATGGCGCGCGCATTCACGTGCGGGTGACCTTTGAAAAAGGCGATGCGGCACGCTATATCGACGAAGGCATCAGGTTAGGCGCTGAGACCATCATTTCAGGCGGCGGCGACGGAACAATCAACGAGATCGCTGGCGCGCTTATTGACCTCAACACAGCACATCGCCCGGTGATGGGCATTTTACCGCTCGGTACCGCCAATGATTTTGCCACCAGCGCCGGCATACCTGAGGATTTAGGCAAAGCGCTGCAACTGGCTATCCTCGGGAAAGCGACCGCCGTCGACATTGCGCAGGTGAATGAAAGAACCTGTTTTATCAACATGGCAACGGGCGGTTTCGGCACGCGGATCACCAGCGAAACGCCGGAGAAGCTGAAAGCCGCGCTGGGCGGCGTCTCGTACCTCATTCACGGCCTGATGCGCATGGACACCCTCAAGCCCGACAGCTGTGAAATCCACGGTGAGAACTTCCACTGGCAGGGCGACGCGCTGGTGATTGGTATCGGCAACGGACGTCAGGCAGGCGGCGGACAGCAGCTTTGCCCGGAAGCCCTGATTAATGATGGTCAGCTACAGCTGCGCATTTTTACTGGCGACGGGCTGCTGCCCGCGCTGTTTACGACGCTGACGCAGCCAGAGGAGAGCCCCAATATTATCGCCGGGAAATCCGCGTGGTTTGAAGTGATCGCCCCACACGGCATGACCTTTAACCTTGATGGCGAACCGCTGAGCGGAGAGAAATTCCGCATCGAAGTTGTTCCGGGCGCGTTGCAGTGCCGATTACCGCCGGATTGTCAGCTCTTGCGCTGATGGTTTGCCGGGTGGCGGCTACGCCTTACCCGGCCTACAGGACCGATCGCGTAGCCGCCACCCGGCTACCTAATACACCGCCACCTCCCGCGCCATCTCGCGGGAATACTGCTGTGAGGCATTGACCAGCATCCGCGTATAGTCGGTTTTGGCCTGCCCGGCGACCAGTTCGTCCACCGTCAGGCTTTCAAGGATTTTGCCATACTGCATTACCGCCACCTTCTGACACAGATGGGCAATCACGCCCAGATCGTGGGTGACCATCAGGTAGGTCAGGTTCGACTCACGCTGAAGTTCCGCCAGCAGGTTGAGGATTTCCGCCTGAACCGAGACGTCCAGCGCCGAGGTAGGTTCATCCAGCAGCAGCACCTGCGGCTCCAGAATCAGCGCCCTGGCAATCGCCACGCGCTGGCGCTGCCCGCCGGAAAGCTGGTGCGGATAGCGATCGCGAAACGCCCGGCTAAGCCCAACTTTATCCAGCAGGGCGTGAACGCGCCGCTCCCGATTTTTTATGCGGTGAATGTGCAGCGGCTCTTCCAGAATATCGCCGATGGTGTGACGCGGATGCAAAGAGCCGTACGGATCCTGAAATACCATCTGCACCCGGCGGCAGCGTTCCTGGCTGATACGTTTTTCCAGCCGCTTGCCGTTAATCGCCAGCTCGCCCTCCCAGTGGGTAAACAGCCCGGCAAGGCATTTCAGCACCGTGGTTTTGCCCGAACCGGACTCCCCCACCAGGCCGTAAATCTCGCCGTCCCTCACGCTGATATTCACATCGTCCAGCACCTGATTACGCTTCTCGCCCTCGCCAAACGTCAGGTTAAGGTGTTGTATCTCGATCATCTCTGCTCCTTACTCGGTGAGCCAGCTGGCCTGACGCTGTAATACCGGCAGCGTCGGTCGGCGATGGTTGATTTCCGGTAGCGCGCTGATGAGCCCCTGGGTGTAGGGATGCCTGGCGTTGTGCAGATCCTTCGCGGCAATCGACTCCACCACCCGTCCGGCGTACATCACCAGCACCCGGTCGCAGAAGCTGCGCACCAGGTTGATGTCGTGGCTGATAAAGATCAGCCCCAGACCGCGGGACTGCACCAGGTCATCCAGTAACCCCAGCACCTGCAAGCGCACCGACACGTCCAGCGCCGAAGTCGGCTCGTCGGCAATGACCAGCTCCGGGTCGGCGATCAGCATCATGGCGATCATGATGCGTTGCCCCTGCCCGCCGGAAATCTCGTGCGGACAGAGGTGATACACCCGCTCCGGCTGGCGAATGCGCACCACGTCGAGCATCTCCAGCACTCTGGCTTTGGCTTCCGCCTTGCGCCCCGGATGATGGGTCAGCCAGGCTTCGGCAATTTGGTCGCCCACGCACACCACCGGGTTAAGGGAGTATTTCGGGTCCTGCATGATCATCGAGATGCGCTTGCCGCGAATGCCGCGCATCTGCGCCTCGCTGACGGCCTGTAAATCGACATCGCCAAACTGCATCCGCGCGGCGCGGATCTGCGCTTTGGCCGGATGCAGGCGTAGCAGCGCCCGCCCGACGGTGGATTTACCGGAACCGGATTCACCGACAATCGCCAGCTTTTCGCGTCCGAGCTGGAAAGAGACGCCGCGCACCGCGTGGGTGACCGCGCCGCCGTTGATAAAATCGACGTGGAGATCGCGCACGTCGAGCATCGGGTTATTCGCTACGAGGATCGAGGATGTCACGCAGGCCATCTCCTAAGAAGTTGAACGCCAGACTGTTGATCAGGATCGCCAGCCCCGGAATAGTCACCACCCACCAGCACTCCATCATGTAGGTACGACCGCTGGAGATCATCGCTCCCGACTCCGGCTCCGGCGGCTGTGCGCCAAGGCCAAGAAAGCCCAGCCCGGCGGCGGTGAGAATGATCCCCGCCATGTTCATGGTGATGCGGATAATCACTGACGGCAGGCACAGCGGGACAATGTGACGCCACAGTACGCGCACCGGGGAAGCACCCTGAAGCCGCACGGCGGAGATAAAATCGGCCTGGCGCAGAGAGAGGGTTTCGGCGCGCGCCAGACGGGCAATCGGCGGCCAGGCGGTGAGCGTAATCGCAATCACCACATGCTCCAGCCCCGGCCCGAGCGCCGCGACAAACGCCAGCGCCAGCACCAGGCTCGGGAAGGAGATAAAGATATCGGTGACGCGCATCAGCACCGCGTCCACCCTGCCGCCGAAGTAGCCTGCGGTGACGCCCAGCAGCAGCCCCAGCGGGCCAACGGTCACGGAGACCAGCAGCAAGATGTAGAGCGTGATGCGCGCGCCGTACACCAGCCGGCTGAAGATGTCCCGGCCAAACTCGTCGGTGCCGAACAAGTGCAGTGCGTTCGGGGCGACCAGCGCGTTATTGAGGTCCTGCACCAGCGGGTTGTACGGCGCGATCAGCGGGGCAAACGCCGCCACAATCAGCAGCAGCAGGATAATCCCGCCGCCGATGGCGGTGAGCGGATTGCGCGCCATCTTGCCGACGAAGCCCGCGGCGCGGCCCAGCGTGCGTCTGATACGCTGGCGGCGTTCGGATGGCCCGGTCCCCAGCGGCGAATCCAGAGAAACGGTCATGATTTCGTCCTCGGGTCAAAGAGTTGATACAGCATGTCGGAGAGCAGGTTCAGCATCACGAAGATGACCCCCACCAGCAGCACGCAGCCCATGACCGCGTTCATATCCCCGAGCAGCAGGCTGCCGGTGAGATACGAACCGAAGCCCGGCCAGGAGAAGACGGTTTCAATCAGCACCGCCCCCTCCAGCAGCGAGCCGTAGGCCAGCGCCACTACCGTCAGGAGCTGCACGAGAATGTTGCGAAACGCGTGATTCCAGATCACCTGACGTTCAGTTAAGCCCTTCACCCGGGCAGTGATAATGAACTCCTGCGACAGCTGCGCCAGCATGAAGCTGCGGGTCATACGGCTGATATAGGCCAGCGAGTGGAAGCCAAGCAGCGACGCGGGCAAAACCAGATGGTTAATGGCGTTCCAGAACACCGCGCCGTTCCCGGCCAGCAGCGCATCCACCGTCATCAGTCCGGTGCGGCGTGGGACTACCCCCTCCAGTCCGAGATCCAGACGTCCCGCGCCTCCCACCCAGCCAAGCCAGGCGTAGAACAGCAGCAGCCCCATCATCCCGACCCAGAAAATCGGCGTGGAATAACCCGCCAGACTGATGATGCGCACCACGTAGTCGGAAACGCTGTTGCGCCGCGCCGCCGCCAGTACGCCCAGCGGAATGCCCAGACCCGCACCGACGATAATCGCCATCGTCGCCAGCTCGAGCGTCGCCGGGAAGACGCGCAGAATATCGGCAGTCACCGGTTTACCCGTCAGCAGGGCATTTCCCAGATCGCCGTGCAGCAGGTTATTGAGGTAAATACCGAACTGAGCCAGCAGCGACCGGTCGAATCCCAGCTGGTGATAGACCTGCTGATAGGTGCTGTGGTCGGCATCCGGTCCGACAATCGCCAGCACCGGATCAACGGGCATTACGCGGCCGATGAAAAAGGTCAGCAGCAGAAGGCCGAACAGCGTCACCACCACCTGCGTTAACCGCTTTGAGAAGCGCCGGGTCCGTGAGCCGGGCGCGAGAATTGCCACACTCATTTGTCACCTCCGGTTTTGTAGACCTCACGCAGGAAGGTGGTGGCCGACGGGTGCGACTGGAAGTTCTTCACCTCGTTACGCACCACCACCGAATCGACCATCTGTGACAGGGGGATCATCGCCGGGATCAGTTCGTCGTAGCGGACCTGGATCTGCTGGTAGTCGGCGATCTGTTTTTCCGGATCGCGCTCCAGCAGGGCCTTGTCGATCATTTCGTTGAGCGGCTTGTCGTAGAAGCTGGTACGCCAGCCCTGGAAGTTGGTCAGACGGGCTCCATCGCTGTTGTCCGGGTTATAGACCAACGCCCGCAGGCTGGAGTGCGGATGGGGTTCGACGCCGCTACCGCCGCGCCCCACCAGCATGTCGAACTTGCGCTCGCGCATTGCGCCGTAAATCTGGTTCCCGGTGCCGGTGATGATTTTGGCGTTGATGCCCGCCTGCATCAGCGTCGACTGCACGGCGATGGCGATATTGAGGAACGGCTGATCCGCCAGCACCCGCAGGGTGGTGTCAAACCCGTCCGGGTAGCCCGCCTCCGCCAGCAGCTTTCTGGCGCGCGGGATATCGAGCCTATAGCCCGGGTCCGGCAGCGTGGACGGCATACCCGCCTTGATCGGGCGCTGGTGCAGCACGCCGTAGCCCGGCATCAGCGCGCTGTTGATGCCCTGATAGTCAATCAGATAGCGCACCGCTTCGCGCACCTTCGGGTTAGCGAAATGGACCTCTTTCATGCTCATCGCCACGTAGTAGACCGTGCCTTTCTGCACGGCTTCGACGGTGAGCTGCGGGTCTTTGCGCAGGGCGTTAATGTCCGCCACCGCCATGTTGCTGGCAACGTCGAGATCGCCTTTCTCAATCATCAGGCGCAGGGTTTGTGACTCCTGGAAATGACGCAGCACCACCCGGCTCATTTTGGGTTCTTCCCGCCAGTATTGCGGGTTGCGCTGCATGCGCAGCATGTCCTTCGCCTGCCAGGTTTCCAGCATAAACGGGCCGGAACCCGCTTCGTTGGTGGTAAGCCAGCGGTTGCCCCAGTCGCTATTCACCGCGTGCTGTTGCACCGTTTTGCTGTCGAGCACGCCGAGGTTGCCGAGCGCGCCGAGGGAGTAGATCACCAGCTGCGGATCGTTAGGCTTAGGCAGAACAATTTGCACCGTGTAGGCATCGGGGGCGCTGATTTGGCTGTCGATGTTTTGCTTAGAAAATCCATACGACTTCCACACCGACGCCTGGGCAAGGTTGAGGTGCAGCAGACGGCGCATCGACCAGACCACATCCTCCGCCGTCAGCGGGTTGCCAGAGTGGAATTTAACGTCGTCACGCAGGTGAAAGGTCAGGGTTTTACGGTCCGGCGAAATATTCCAGGACGTCGCCAGCGCGGGCCTGACGTTGGTGAGCGCGTTCGGGTCCAGCTCCACCAGCGAGTCGTAGAGATTGACCACAATGCCGACCACTTCGTTACCGGTCATTGCCGCCGGATCGAGAGTCAGCAGGTTATTCATGTTCATGCCGATGATGAGCTGGTCGGGCGGCGTTTTCGCGTACGCCGCACCGCTCCCCATCATCAGCGAGAGCGCGAGCAAGCACGCCCCGGCTAAGGGAGATCGTTTCATGTATATATCGCCTGTAGGGTACGTTTTTATCTGTCAGTCGTGGCTGACGGTATTGGCTTCGATATATGCAAAATTAATGTCTTCGCCCAGCCCCGGGCGGGTCGGCAGACTGACCATGCCGTGTTCGTCCATCGGGTCCACCAGGCTGTTGAGGTACGCCGCCGGTTGGTCGTAGTCGAGGAACGGGTGCAGCAGGCCGCGCTCGTACCAGCGGCAGTTTTTGATGGCGCCAATCACCGCCAGGCTGGCCGCGCCGTTGCCGTGTATTTCGCAGTCCATGCCAAAAGATTCCGCCAGGTTCGCCACCTTCAGCGTTGGGGAAATGCCGCCCACGCCGTTCGACCCTGCGCGCAGGATGTCGCAGGCCCCGGCTTTGATCCAGTCAGCACGGCTGTGGTGCTTTCCGCCCAGGCTTTCCGGCCCGATAACCGGAATCGAGAGGTTCTCCGCCAGCCACGCGTAGGAGGCCATGCTCTCCTCTTCCATCGGCTCTTCAAACCAGGCGAAGTCAAGCTTTTCCAGCGCTTTGCCGATGTACAGCGCCTCGGTACGGCTGTACCAGTGGTAGCCGTCAATCATCAGGTCAATGTCCGGGCCAACCGCTTCACGCACGGCGGCACAGGCTTTGACGTCCATCTTTGGATTGGGGGCGAAAGAGACCGGCGGCATCCAGGTGTGCAGCTTGATGGCCTTGTAACCGCGCGCCACCAGCTTTTCGGCAAAGCTGGCGTACTCCTCTGGCGTGGATAATCCGCCCGGCAGATCGTCGCCGCACATGGTGCTGCCATAGGCCGGCACCTTATCGCGATAGCCGCCAAGCAGTTTCCAGACCGGCAGGTTGAGCTTACGGCCAATCAGATCCCACAGCGCCTGTTCAACGAAGCCCAGCGCACGCTCGGTCAGCTGATGCGCGCTTCCCCGCTGCCAGTGCGCCAGATCCTGCCAGATGCGTTCCCGGTTGAATGCGTCCTGCCCCACCAGCACTTTGCGAAAGAAGGTATTGACCACAAAGGGGCGCACCACTTCCGGCGGCGCGAACGAATATCCGCGGGTGCCCTCTTCTGCCGTGATGGTCAACATCGCCATTTTGGCCATGCTCTCCGGCCCAGGATGCGAATGCCCCGCCGCGTCAGAGACCCGACGCGTCGGGTACTGAAAAACGGTGACGTCTACAGATTCAATTTTCATTATCGGTCCTTAAGTCCGGCGATAAGCCCAGAAGCAGAAAATGACAAAGGGGTTTTATGATTTTAAAAATGCGTTTCAGTATGTAATTTAAGCATAAAAAATCAGCACGTCCTCGGACAAAACGCGTTAAGGAGAGGCTATTTTTTGGGCATATGCACGGTCGGACGTGACAATTTTCACAAAAGCGCGGGGAAATGTGAGGTTGATCGGGAGACGTTATTTGAAGGTAAGCGCAGAAGCAGGAATATGCTGACCGGCAACAACCCGCGGAAACTTCTGCGCTTACAAATCAGTCAACTAACCCGCTTCCGGGGCTGGAACGGCAAGCGTTTCCAGCAGCGCATGCATAGACGCATACCGGCCACTGGCATTGCTAAAGCTGGCATGATGGCACGCTGGCGAGACGATGAGGGTTTTGAGCCCCGCACTAAGGGCGGCACGGTAGCCGCTCTGGCTGTCCTCAATCACTATGCACTGCGAGGCCGTCAGGCCTAATTTTCGCAGCGCCGAGAGATAGACGGCAGGGTGCGGTTTTCCGTAGCGTTCATCGTCGGCGCTGCAAATGACCTCAAAATAGTGACCCATCCTGAGTTTCTTAAGCACCGCATGCACGATTTCATGCGACGAAGAGGTGGCAAGTGCAATCCGGTAACCTGCCTCACGAAAATACGACATCACGTCGTAGATGCCCTCTATCGCTTTGCCTTCCCGGCCAATCAGTTCGATGATGCGCAGACGAATGTCCGCTTCAATCATTTCAGGATCGGCCTCAAGTTTGCAGTATTCGCACCAGGTCCGGGCAATCTCATCCAGCCGCTTGCCTTTCGTCAGTGACTCACACTCTTCGTCGCTGACCTCAGCACGCCAGCCTGCCAGAGCTGCTTTCTGCGCCTGACGCCACAGGCCTTCGGAGTCAATGATGACGCCATCCATGTCAAAAATTACCGCCTTAACATCCATCATACGTCTCCGTGAATGGCCCGACGCTGCCGTCAGGCCTGAATAAATTACGAAATTCCGACCGTTTCACCCTTACAGGTTTCCTGACGAACAAACCCAGGCTGTTCAACCCGAATAAACGGACACAGGATGAAGGCCACGACATACAGCGCCGTGTAGGCGATGACCACGCCGAGCGTGCTGAACCAGGGCAGCAGCACCACGGCAATCGCCGGCGCAAGGAAGTTAGACAGACCGGCTGACAGGTTATACACCGAAATCGCCGCCCCCTTGTGCCGCGGCTCCAGCGCCGGGAACACCGCCGCCATCGGTACGAAGGCCGCCACAAAAATCCCCAGCGCGATGGCCGGGACCAGCGCCATGGCAAAGTTATGCCCGAAGTGCTGCGGAATGTAGTAAAACGCCAGGCTCGAGAGCGCCATCCCGATGCAGCCAAACCAGCGCACCACCCGCATCCAGCCCATTTTTTCCGCCACCACGCCCCAGAAGACGTTCGAGAAGATGGTGGTGAAGAAGAATACCGCCCAGACCTGAAGCCACTCGGAGGTGGTGAAGCCCAGCTCGTCAACAAACATCATCGGCATGATGACGGCAAACCCGAACAGGGAGAGGGTGTTGATGATACGCACCATGCTGGAGAGCAGAATACTGCGGTTGGTGTAGAGCAGCGTCGCTGCACGGCCCAGCTCGGCGAATTTTTCCCGGGTGGAGAGAGTCTGCATATGCCGTGGCGTTTCCACCTTACGCATAGAGACCAGCGCAATGATCCCGCCGGTTACGCAGAATGCCAGCGCCAGCCACAGCGTGCCCATCTCCCCGATGTGCGGAATGGTAAAGCTCGGAATGTAGCTGCCGAACACGCCGATGCCGATAGAGTAAACCGCCCAGAACCAGCCCAGCGCCGCGCTGGTACTGTCGCTGCGAACGTTATGCACAATGGCGACGATAAAGGCATAGAGGAACAGCGGATAGGCCAGGCCGCGGATCCCGTAGAACAGCAGAATTAATGCGTAATTTGCCTGACCCAGACCAAAAACGAGAAACAGGACGTGGAAAACGCACCACAGGACGAAGCCAATCAGCATGGTTTTTTGCGGGGTGATGATTTCAGCCACCACGCCGGAAATCCATGCGGAGAGCGCCGCCGCGAGACCGTAGAGCGTGAAGGCGAAAGAGGCTTCAGCAGGCGTGAAGCCCAGCGCCTTAATATAGTGCGACAGGAATGCCAGCTCGAAACCATCGCCCGTCATAAAGACCGCGATAGCGATATACCCCCAGACCAGACTCAGGGGTAATCCCAGCCATTGTTTGTTATTTAACGACATATTGACCTCGTTTTTAGGGTACAGGGAACCGCTCCGGCAGCATCACCGGAGGGTCTTTGCCACAGAATTATGGGTTTCGGTAGTTCAGGTCGTTTTGGTAAAGCGCGTTAAACTGCTGGTAACGCGTCATCAGCGCACGGTGGCGCGCCGGATCGCTGCGCCAGGTTTTATAGACTTCAGGTTTTTCGCACACGGAAGCCAGCGGCTTACCGGCTGCGAGACAGGCCAGCCGTGCAGCCCCCAGCGCACCGCCGGTTTCGCCGCCCTTATGCGTCACCACCGGCATCGCCAGAATATCGGCCAGCAGCTGGGCCCAGAAGGGGCTCCGCGCCCCGCCGCCGACGAGGGAGCACTGTTCAATCTGCGTGCCGCTCTCCTGCAACACGCGAAGGCCATCGGCAATACCGAAGCTGACGCCTTCCAGCACCGCATACCCCATCAGCGCACGCTGGCTGGAGTGCGTTAGCCCCCAGAACATGCCCCGCGCACAGGGATCGTTATGCGGCGTACGTTCCCCGGAAAGGTAGGGCAGGAACATCGGCGCGCTCGCTTTCTCCGCATCGCTTAGCTGGGCGATCTCCTCAAGCAATGCCAGCTCCGTGACGCCCACCAGACGGCAAAACCACTGTAGACAACTGGCGGCGCTTAACATCACGCTCATCTGATGCCACAGGTTTGGCAGCACGTGACAGAACGCGTGCACGGCAGACTGGGGCGCCGGACGGTAGGCATCCGTGACCACAAACAGCACGCCGGAGGTTCCCAGCGAAATAAACGCATCGCCCGGCGAAACGGCCCCAACCCCTATCGCGCTGACGGCGTTATCTCCCCCGCCGCCGGCAACGATAACCGAGGGGTTCAGACCCCACCGCTGCGCTACCGCAGGTTCGAGTAGCGCCGAGACCTCACACCCTTCCACCAGCGCAGGCATGGCGGCACGCGACAGCCCACATTTTTCCAGCAGTGCATCCGACCAGTCTCGTTTTCCCACATCCAGCCACAGCGTCCCTGCCGAGTCCGACATATCAGAGATTTTTTTTCCGGTCATTTTGAAGCGCAGATAATCCTTCGGCAGCAGCACGGTGGCGAGACGGGTGAAGTTCTGCGGCTCATGACGGCGCACCCAGAGCAGCTTTGGTGCCGTAAACCCCGGCATTGCCAGGTTCCCCGCCACCTGGTGCAGCTCGGGCGCCATCTCTTCCAGCTCTGCGCACTCCTGCGCGCAGCGGGTGTCATTCCACAGGATGGCCGGACGCAGGGGTTCACCCGCGGCATCCAGCAGTACCGCACCGTGCATCTGTCCGGAAAGGCCAATGGCTTTTATCGCCTGCCAGTGGTGGCCGCACTTCTCCCGGAGGGTGGCAATCAGGTATTCGGTTGCCTCCCACCAGGCTTCCGGCGATTGTTCAGACCAGTGCGGCTTCGGACGCTGTATCGTCAGCGGCGCGCTATGGGTGGCGACAACGCCGTTGTTTTCGTCAATGACCAGCGCCTTTACTTCTGATGTGCCAAGATCGATGCCCAGATACATACCCACCTCTCACTTAATCAGCGCGTAGACGTCAGCGATTTTTTCACGCAGAAGCGCGGCAAAATCTTCCCGGCCGGTCAGATCGCCAAACAGGGCGGTATCGCTGGCATATCGGGCTATCGGATCGTCCGATTCGAACATCGCATGTACCGCAGAGGCGTTGAGGATACCGTCCTGGTATTCATATGGCAGCTTGCCGTGATGCCACTGCTCCATATAGACGTAGAACAGCGCAGGCAGCATAGCGGTAGCGTCAGGACGTACGCCGCGCTGGTAACATTCACGCAGCGTTGGGGCTATCATCGCCGGGATCTTCGAGAACCCGTCGGCCGCGACGCGCTGGTTGGTGTCCTGAATCCAGGGGTTGGTAAAACGCTTAAGCACTACGTCGCGGTAGGCTGGCAGATCGATGCCATTATCTCCCAGGCAGGGAATGACATCTTCCGTCACGTAGCGGTCGGCAATCTTGTAGATAAACTCTGTCAGCGTGCTTTCATGGATATACTGCTGCCCGACCAGAGTACCCGCCCAGGCGATACAGCTATGGGAGGCATTGAGGATGCGGATCTTCGCCTCTTCATAAGGGATGACGGATCCCACCAGCTCCACGCCCACCGTTTCCAGCGCGGGACGAACGTCGCGGAAATTGTCTTCAATCACCCACTGAATAAAGCGTTCCCCCATAACCGGGGCGTTATCGTCTATGCCCGTCCGGGCCTTAATGCGCGCCGGGAGATCGGCCGCCGGACGCGGTGTGATGCGATCCACCATGGTATTCGGACAGGTCGCATTAGCACTCAGCCAGTCGATGACCCTCTGTTTGCCGCTGAGGGTTAAGAATTCAATCAACCCGTCGTGGAAGCGCTCGCCGTTATGCCGCACGTTGTCACAGTTAAGCAAGGTTACCGGACCCGCTCCGTTCGCCATACGCGCTTCGAGGATGCGGGCAATTGTCCCGTAGATGGTTTTACAGCCGCCCTTAATATCGCTCGCCAGATCGGCATTGGCCACATCCAGCCTGTGGCTGGTATCCAGATAGTAGCCCCCCTCCGTCACGGTAAACGCGATGACCCGAGTCTGCGGGTTCGCCCCTTCGGCAATCAGCGGCTGCAAATCCGCCTGCCACGGGATCAGCGTCTGAATCGAGGCGATCTCTTCATAGTCTCTCTCGCCTTCCGGGCTGACGGTCTCCAGTACATATCGCCCCTTCTGCGCGGCCAGCGCCTGCACCACATGTTCAGCATCGTTGCGTATGTTGCCCGCAGCGATGTGCCAGCGCGTATCGCCGCCGGCAATCAGGCGGTGCAGATACCACGCCTGATGCGCACGATGAAAAGACCCCAGTCCAATATGTAGCCATGTGTATTTCTCGGTCATTGTTCTGTTCTCCAGTGAGGTTATGGCTGAACTGTAGATGATCATTTGATTAAAATAAGAGCTACAGATCACAAAAGAACAAATGACCATTCAAATAACAAATGACCAATAAAGAGCAAACCGCTTGCCTCAGCGCGGAGCACCCGCCAGAATGACAGACAATTGTTGTGGGTGTTGACCGCCCTCAACCCCACTCTTGAGGCAGGGAAACGTGAGCAAAGAAGATGACATCAGGCTCGATCAAAAAGTGCGGGCGGCATGGATGTATTACATCGCCGGGCTTAATCAAAGCGAAATTGCCAGCCAGCTCGGCACATCAAGACCGGTGGTGCAGCGGCTGATTGCCGCCGCGAAAGAGGAAGGCATTGTCTCGATTGGGCTTCATCACCCTGTCGCTAACTGCCTCGATTATGCGCAACTTCTCGCGGAAAAATATCACCTGACCCACTGCAACATTGTGCCCGTCTACCGCAATGAAAGCGCGCTGGATAGCGTGACGTTTGGCTGTTATCAGCTGATGGCCCGCTACCTGCAAGGTGATAAACCCACGGTTGTCGGAATTGGCTCCGGACTGACGCTAAAAAAAACCATCAAGCGTATCGATTTTGACAGCCACAACACCCGCTGTGTCGCCCTGATCAGCGCCATGAACGAGCACGGGCAATGTAACTATTACGATGATGTACCGTTGCTGCTGGCGCGTAAAATTCAGGGAAAATATTACCAGTGGCCGGCGCCGCGCTATGCTCAGTCCAGCGAGGAGCATGAGATGTGGTGCTCAAACCGCCTGTTCCGTAACGTCTGCGCCGTGGCGGATGCGGCCGATGTGATTTTTGTCGGCATCGGGGCGCTGGGCAGGCAGAGCCCTATCTTCAAAGACGGGTTTATCGATGAGGTACAGCTGGAAGAGTTGACCCAGCGCGGTGGCGTTGGCGAAATACTCGGACGCTTTATCGATGCCGACGGCAAGGTCATCGACAGCCAGATTAATCGCTTTATTACCAGCTACGATATTCGCCAGAGCCAGTGTCCACGTATTGCGGCCGCCTGCGGCGAGGATAAACGCCCGGCGATCCTTGCCGCCCTCAAAGGCGGCTGGGTAAACGGTCTGGTGACGGATGAACAGACCGCGCGCTGGCTGCTGACGCGTCAGGGCTAGCCCGTGACGCTCTGGCTGCCAATCAGTTCCGGTGGGATCTCAATACGCCTGACCGAGGTATCACCGGAATCGAGAATTTCAAATACCTTCTCCAGCATCGCCGGGACGTCCTGGCGCACCATGTCGATATCATGTCCCAGCAGAGAGACAAATGGGTCCCAGTCAAAACAACCCATCGGCGGCTGATTTTGGCCGGTCTGCCCGTATTGGGCCAGCCAACGTACCACCCCCTCCAGCGAAATGGTCGAATTGACAAACAGCCCCTTTAGCGCCGTCGATGGCGACGGGAAGGTGGCTCTGAGCTGCTCCTCCACGCGCAATGACGAGTATCCGGTGACCAGCAGCTGCTGTTCCGGAACGGTCAGCCCATGGGCCTGATGGGCATCAAGGAACCCGCGCAGGCGCTCTGCGGTGTTGTTATCACTCCGGCGTCCGCCCACGAAGGTCAGCGGAGCCAGCGAACCAAACCGTTTAAAGCTGCTGGCGAGGATCCGCTCTGTCAGCATCTTCGCGCCGCCGTAGTTATCCGAAATGATAGAGGGCGCCAGGGTACCCGGCAGATCAAGATTTAGCGTAGGTACGCCCGCCTGATGACAGAGTTCAGCAATTTTGTCCGGGTGTGTCGCCCCCGTGGCAATGACCCAGTCAACCTGCCAGGAGAGCATGGCACGGGCGGCATCCAGCTCGAGTTCTGGCTGTCGGCGTGTGCAGGTAATAATCGGCAACAGCCCTCTGGCACGCGCCATCTCTTCGAATTTTTCCGCTATAGAGCCGAAATAGCGGTTGTCATATTTCGGCACAATCATGCCGATAACGTTCGATTTCTTGCTGCGCAGCAGGCTTGCCTGACGGTTAACCGCGTAGCCCTGCTCTTGTGCAATGCGGGTTACCTTCTCTGCCAGGCTGGCGCTGATGCGGCGTTTCTTCCAGTTGCCATTCAAAATAGCACTCACCGCGCTGGCAGAAACGCCGGTGAGTTCCGCCAGATCGTAAATGGTCGTTTTCTTCGTTTTCTCAACGCGCGTCACAAAATCGCCTCTTCATTTTGAATGTCTCTTGCTGGAGAAATAAGCAAGTGCTAGATCTGCTTCATCGATTGAGCAGTTTGCTTCACGCGTCAGTCAGAACCCCCGTTCTTCACGCGAAAGCAGACACACCCTAAAAATCATCTCTGCATAAAGGATTATAAAATGAATCACTCTGTCCCCTCCATGAATAGTTCCCTTCAGGGCAAAGTCGCTGCTATCACTGGCGCCGCCTCAGGTATTGGCCTGGAGTGTGCAAAAACGCTGCTCGGCGCTGGCGCAAAGGTGGTGTTAATCGACCGTGAAGGCGAGAAGCTTCAGCGCCTTGTCGCCGAGCTGGGCGAGAACGCGTTTGCCCTGCAAATCGATCTGTTCAAACCCGAGCAAGTCGACGCGATGCTGAGCGACATTGTCGGCCTCGCCGGCGGCCTGGATATTTTTCACGCCAATGCAGGCGCCTACATCGGCGGGCCGGTTGCTGAAGGCGACCCGGACGTCTGGGATCGCGTACTGAACCTGAATATCAACGCCGCCTTCCGCTGCGTTCGCGCCGTACTGCCGCATATGATTGCGCAGAAGTCAGGCGATATTATCTTCACCAGCTCCATTGCGGGCGTGGTGCCGGTTATCTGGGAGCCAATCTACACCGCGTCCAAATTTGCCGTTCAGGCGTTCGTGCATACCACCCGTCGTCAGGTCGCGGAACATGGCGTACGCGTCGGAGCCGTTCTGCCTGGGCCGGTATTGACGGCTCTGCTCGACGACTGGCCGCAGGCCAAAATGGATGAAGCGCTGGCAAACGGCAGCCTGATGCAGCCGATTGAAGTCGCAGAATCGGTGTTGTTCATGGTGACCCGTTCGAAGAACGTTACCGTCCGGGATCTGGTGATTCTGCCTAACAGCGTCGATCTTTAAGGGCCGCAAGGATGAAGAGTACACCAGAAACCGTTATCGGCGTAGACGTCGGCTCCGGCAGCGTCCGCGCGGGCATTTTCGATCTCAGCGGCAGGCTGCTTTCCCACGCGACGCAGAAAATTGCCACCGTGCACCGCAGCGGAAGCCGCGTGGAGCAGTCCAGCGCCGAGATCTGGCAGGCCGTTTGCCGCTGCATCCGCGAGGCGCTGGCGCGCTCCGGGACGACTCCGCAGAGCGTTGCCGGCATCGGGTTTGACGCCACCTGCTCGCTGGTGGTGTTGGACGACGACGGCGAACCGCTGGCGGTCAGCCCAGACGGTGAAGCGGAAAACAATATTATCGTCTGGATGGATCACCGTGCGACAGACCAGGCGGAGCGCATCAACGCCACCCATCATCCGGTGCTGGACTACGTTGGCGGGAAAATATCGCCCGAAATGGAGACGCCCAAGCTGCTGTGGCTGAAAGAAAACCACCGAGAGGTCTACGATCGCGCCTGGCAATTTTTCGATTTGGCCGATTTCCTGACCTGGCGCGCGACCGGCGATGTCACCCGTTCCATCTGTACCGTAACCTGTAAATGGACGTGGCTGGCCCATGAGAATCGCTGGGACCCGGACTATTTCCGCACCGTTGGCCTGGACGAGCTGGCCGGAGAAGATTTTGTCCGCATAGGGCAGCATATTGCCGCCCCCGGCACCCCTTGCGGCGAGGGCTTAACGGAGCAGGCCGCGCGTGAGATGGGCTTGCTGCCAGGCACGCCGGTGGCGGTAGGGTTAATTGATGCCCACGCTGGCGGCATCGGGACGTTGGGCGTTGGCGGCGGCGCGCTGAACAATCTTGCGTATGTCTTTGGCACCTCATCGTGCACCATGACCAGCGCCGAGAGCGCCGTTTTTGTGCCCGGCGTTTGGGGGCCTTATTTTAGCGCGATGGTACCTGGACTGTGGCTGATTGAGGGCGGACAAAGCGCCGCGGGTGCCGCTATCGATCGGTTATTAAGTTTCCATCCTGCCGCACCGCAAGCGCGCCAGCTGGCACAGGAGTCAGACCTGCCGCTGCCGGTTTACCTGGCGGACAGGCTTTTACAGACCTTCGCCACCGCCTCAGAGGCGGTGAACCTGGCAGCAGGACTGCACGTGGTACCCGAATTTCTGGGTAACCGCGCGCCCTTTGCCGATCCCCATGCGCGGGCCACGATCTGCGGGCTGGGCATGGAGAACGATATCAATAACCTGATGGCACTGTATGTGGCCGGTCTGTGTGGTATCGGTTACGGTTTGCGACAAATCATTGACGCCCAGCGTGAATGCGGCGTACAGACCGAAAATATCGTTATCAGCGGCGGCGCGGGCCAGCACCCTTTCGTTCGCCAGCTGCTGGCAGATACCTGCGGGCTGCCGGTGTTAGCGACCCAATGCAGCGAACCGGTATTACTGGGTTCGGCCATTCTCGGGGCGGTGGCGGGAAATATAGCGCCTTCAGTGACCGATGCCATGAAACAATTTACCCACGTGGATAAATATTTCTATCCGCAAGCGAACTTTCAGTCCCTTCATCTGCGTCGATACGAGGCTTATAAGCAGTTACAACAGACTGCGACAGTAATCAGAGAATAAATACACGTCAGTATATTTAGAGAAAAAGACAATAAGAAAACTCACGCCGGAATATTTCCGGTGTGGGCTTACCTGTACGCTACAAACGAGGTCAATATGTCCGAAATAAATAAACAGTGGCTGGGATTGCCGCTGAACCTGCTATGGGGATATCTGGCGATCGCGGTCTTTATGACGGGTGACGGTTTCGAGCTGGCATTCCTGTCGCACTATATTAAATCACTGGGCTTCACGCCTGCTGAAGCCTCTTTCGCCTTCACGCTCTACGGTCTCGCGGCGGCGCTCTCCGCATGGATTTCCGGCGTGGTGGCTGAAATCATCACCCCGCAAAAAACCATGCTGATTGGCTTCGTCCTGTGGTGCGTTTTCCACGTCCTGTTTCTCGTTTTTGGTCTGGGTCAGGCAAATTACGCATTAATTCTGCTGTTCTATGGGATCCGCGGTCTGGCCTACCCGTTATTTTTATACGCCTTCATCGTGGTCATTATTCATAATGTGCGTAGCGATAAATCCAGCTCGGCGCTGGGCTGGTACTGGGCGGTTTATTCCGTAGGTATTGGCGTGGCGGGCAGTTATATTCCGAGCTTTACCATTCCGCACATCGGGGAGATGGGCACCCTGTGGCTGGCACTGGCGTTTTGTCTGGCGGGGGGAATCATCGCCATGGTATCCCTGCGCAGCGTCAAAACCCCAACGCACATGCATAATCTCTCCACCCGGGAAAAATTCGCCGAGCTGGGCCGTGCGGCGACGCTGCTCTACACCAACCGCAGTATTCTGCTCTCCAGCATGGTGCGTATCATCAACACCCTCTCCCTGTTCGGGTTTGCCGTCATCATGCCGATGATGTTTGTTGACGAACTGGGCTTCACCACCTCCGAGTGGCTTCAGGTCTGGGCGGTATTCTTCTTCACCACCATCTTCTCGAACGTCTTCTGGGGCGTGGTGGCGGAAAAAATGGGCTGGATGCGGGTGGTGCGCTGGTTTGGCTGCATCGGGATGGCGCTCTCGAGCCTGGCGTTTTACTACATTCCGCAGCACTTCGGGCATAACTTTGCCATGGCGCTGGTCCCGGCCATCGCGCTGGGGATTTTTGTGGCGGCCTTCGTACCGATGGCGGCGGTGTTCCCGGCGCTGGAGCCGCGGCACAAGGGGGCGGCGATTTCGGTGTATAATCTGTCAGCCGGTCTGTCTAACTTCCTTGCGCCGGCGATTGCCGTGGTGTTGCTGCCCTGGTTCAGCACGCTCGGCGTGGTCATCGCCTATACGGTGCTTTATCTGCTGGCTTTTGTTCTGTGTGCCTTTATCCGCGTCACGCAGCCGGGCTTAGAAAAAGCAAATAGCAGCAAGAGAAGGATGGCGGGTCTGCTGAATACTCCTCATCCTGAAACGCTGAAGGAGTAAGCGAGAGAACTTTCCTGCCGGGTCACGCTTATCCCGGCAGGAAGATGCGTGCGATTAGGCAATCGTCACTTTATTGTCCAGATAGACATCCTGAACCGCATTAATCAGCTTCACGCCGTCGGCCATGGATTTTTTAAACGCCTTGCGGCCCAGGATCAGCCCCATTCCGCCGGCGCGTTTGTTAATCACCGCCGTGCGCACCGCGTCGGTCAGATCGGTTTCACCGCCTGCTGCACCGCCGGAGTTAATCAGCCCGGCGCGGCCCATGTAGCAGTTAGCCAGTTGGTAGCGCACCAGATCGATAGGGTTGTCGCTGGTCAGCTTGCTGTAGACGCGGTCGTCGGTATAGCCAAAGTTCACCGCTTTATACCCGCCGTTATTCTCGGCCATTTTCTGTTTCACGATGTCCGCGCCGATGGTTGCCGCCAGGTGATTTGCCTGACCGGTCAGATCCGCTGATACGTGGTAATCCACGCCGTCTTTCTTAAACGCGTTGTTACGCAGATAGGCCCACAATACGGTCACCATCCCCAGCTCGTGCGCGCGCTCAAACGCGGCAGAGATCTCTTCTATCTGCCGACGCGACTGCTCAGAGCCAAAATAGATAGTCGCCCCGACCGCTACCGCACCCATGTTGAAAGCCTGTTCGACGCTGGCGTACAGTGTCTGGTCGTATTCGGTTGGGTAGCTCAGGGTTTCGTTGTGATTCAGCTTGACGAGGAACGGAATGCGGTGAGCATAGCGGCGGGAAACGGAGGCCAGCACGCCATACGTCGATGCCACACAGTTACAGCCCGCTTCAATCGCCAGCTCGACAATGTTTTTCGGGTCAAAGTAGAGCGGGTTAGCAGCAAACGACGCTCCCGCCGAGTGCTCTACGCCCTGGTCAACGGGCAGAATGGAGAGATACCCGGTCCCGCCCAGACGACCGGTATTGTAAAGCGTCTGCATGTTTCGCAGTACGGCAGGCGGACGGTTGTTGTCGACCATGACGCGGTCTACGTAATCATGGCCAGGCAGATAAAGCTGATCGGCTGGAATGGTCATACAACGATGCTGTAAAAGGCTGTCGGCGTCTTTGCCAAGCAGTTGCGCAATATCAGTCATAGTGATGCTCCCGTAAGTCCGACATGATGTCGGAGCGTGTGATCCAAGCCCACGTTTTTGCAGGCAGACTAAGCCTGGTACCGACTTAACCTATTTTCCACCATTTGCAACTTTTTTAAGCACAATCTGCTGGCTCGTTTCGTGTACAACATTTTTGTTACACTGATCAAACAATCGCCTTAAAGGTATTTAAAAGGTATTATCACATGGTATGTTACATGCGTACCTCTGACATGCAGGATTAAAAAATGAAAACGAAAGTCCAACTGTCATTCATGATGTTCGTTGAATGGTTTATCTGGGGCGCATGGTTTGTGCCGCTGTGGCTGTGGCTGAGTAAGAGCGGGTTTACCGCCGGGGAAATTGGCTGGTCGTACGCCTGTACCGCGATTGCCGCGATCCTCTCTCCCATCCTGGTCGGCTCGCTGACGGACCGTTTCTTCGCCGCCCAGAAAGTGCTGGCCGTGCTGATGTTCGCTGGCGCGATTCTGATGTATTTCGCAGCACAGCAAACCCAGTTCAGCACCTTCTTCCCGCTGCTGCTGGCCTACTCCCTGACCTATATGCCGACCATCGCGCTGACCAACAGCATCGCCTTCGCGAACGTCGATGACGTGGAGGCTGATTTCCCGCGCATCCGCGTGATGGGCACCATCGGCTGGATTGCCTCCGGCCTGGCGTGCGGCTTCCTGCCGCAGATGATGGGCTATAGCGACATCTCTGACACCAATATCCCGCTGCTGATGACCGCTGCCAGCTCCCTTCTGCTTGGCGTCTTCGCGCTGTTCCTGCCGAATACCCCGCCGAAGAGTACCGGCAAGCTGGATTTCAAAGTGATGCTGGGGCTGGATGCGCTGATCCTGCTGCGCGATAAAAACTTCCTGGTGTTCTTCTTCTGCTCGTTCCTGTTCGCCATGCCGCTGGCCTTCTACTATATCTTTGCCAACGGCTATCTCACCGAAGTGGGGATGAAAAACGCCACCGGCTGGATGACCCTCGGCCAGTTCTCTGAAATCTTCTTCATGCTCGCTCTGCCATTCTTTACCAAACGCTTTGGTATTAAGAAGGTCTTGCTGCTGGGCCTGATCACCGCCGCCATTCGCTACGGTTTCTTTGTTTACGGCGGCGCCGAGCAATACTTCACCTACGCCCTGCTGTTCCTCGGCATTCTGCTGCACGGCGTAAGCTATGACTTCTATTACGTCACCGCGTACATCTACGTGGATAAAAAAGCGCCCGTGCACATGCGCAACGCGGCGCAGGGCTTGATCACGCTGTGCTGTCAGGGCTTTGGTAGCCTGCTGGGTTACCGTCTCGGCGGCGTGATGATGGAAAAAATGTTCGCATATAAAGAGCCGGTGAATGGGCTGACCTTCAACTGGGCCGGAATGTGGACGTTTGGTGCAATCATGATTGTGGTGATTGCCGTGCTGTTTATGCTGTTTTTCCGCGAATCGGATAAAGAGATCACCGCAATTGAGGTGGTTGATGGCGATACCGCGCTGACACGAGGGGAAGTTAAATGAAACAAGACCGTATTCTCGGTGCTCTTTACGGGCAGGCGTTAGGGGATGCGATGGGGATGCCGTCGGAGCTGTGGCCGCGTAAGAGGGTGAAAGCACACTTCGGCTGGATCGACCGTTTCTTACCCGGCCCGGCTGAGAATAATGCCGCCTGTTACTTTAAGCAGGCCGAATTTACGGATGATACGTCGATGGCGCTGTGCCTGGCCGACGCGATTATCGAATGCGACGGGGAAATTAACCCTGACGTTATCGGTAAGCATATTCTGGACTGGGCGCTGGATTTTGACGCGTTCAATAAGAATGTGCTCGGCCCGACCTCCAAAATTGCCCTGAACGCCATCCGTGACGGCAAGCCGGTAAGCCAGCTGGAAAACAACGGCGTCACCAACGGGGCGGCGATGCGCGCCTCCCCGCTGGGATGCCTCCTGCCAGCCACGCGTCTGGCGCACTTTGTGGAACAGGTTGCGTTAGCCTCCAGCCCGACCCATAAATCGGATCTCGCCATCGCCGGTGCGGTGGTGATCGCCTGGGCGGTTTCACGCGCTATCGACGGCGAGCGCTGGCATCACATCGCCGATGCCCTGCCGGGTATTGCCCGTGCGGCGCAGGAGGCGAACACGACCACCTTCAGCGCATCGCTTTCCGCTCGTATTGAGCTGGCCCTGAAAACCGTGCGCGAAGCCAACGGTACCGAGTCCGCCAGCGAGCAGATCTATCAGCTTATTGGCGCGGGCACGAGCACCCTTGAGTCCGTTCCGGCGGCGATTGCGATGGTCGAACTCGCGGGTACCGATCCGAACCGCTGCGCGGTGTTATGCGCCAACCTGGGCGGTGATACTGACACTATCGGCGCGATGGCAACGGCTATCTGCGGCGCGCTGCACGGTGTACAGGCCATTGATCCGGCACTCAAAAACGAACTTGATGCCGTAAACCGGCTCGATTTCGGCCACTACTGCGAAAAACTGCTGCACTTCCGGGAGCAAAGGGAGGGCGTATGAGTGCTTTTGCCCGCCGTCTCGAAACTCTTCACGCCACGCGCCCCGTAACGGTACTCGGCGCGGCGGTCATCGACGTGATTGCCGACGCCTACGCCCTGCCCTGGCGCGGGTGTGATATCAAGCTGAAGCAACAGGGAGTGAATATTGGCGGCTGCGCGCTGAATATCGCCATCGCCCTGAAGCGGCTCGGCATTGCTGCGCAAAACGCCCTTCCCGTCGGCCACGGCGTGTGGGCCGATATTATCCGTAACGCCATGGCGAAGCAGGATCTGCACAGCGCCGTGGAAGCGGAAACGGGCGATAACGGCTGGTGCCTGGCGCTGGTGGAGCCTGACGGTGAACGGACCTTTATGTCGTTTAGCGGCGTGGAGAACCAGTGGCAGCAGCGCTGGCTGGACGGGTTAAGCGTGTCGGCAGGGAGCCTGATCTCTTTGTCCGGCTACCAGCTGGCGTCCCCCAGCGGTGAGCTGCTGACGGCCTGGCTGGAAAGTCTTCAGGATGCGACGCTCTTTATCGATTTCGGTCCGCGCATCGCGGATATTCCCGACCCGCTGATGGCGCGGATCATGGCCTGCAAACCAATCGTCTCGCTCAATCGTCAGGAGGCGGAACTTGCCGCCGGATGGCTTGGCGTAAACGTGGAAGAGCTCGGCACACGGTGGCAGCAGAGGTTTGGCGCTGCGCTGATCGTACGCCATGATAAAGACGGGGCGGTCTGGTACGACGGTGACGCTTCCGGACACGTTCCGGCGTTTCCTGCTACCGTGGTCGATACCATCGGCGCGGGTGACAGCCATGCGGGAGGTACCCTTGCCGGGCTGGCCGCGGGATGGTCACTGCCAGAGGCGGTGCAGCTTGGCAATGCCGTAGCCGCCTGGGTAGTCAGCCATCGCGGTGGCGACTGCGCCCCCACGCGCGAGGCCCTACTCCTCGCACACAAAGACGTATAGGTCGCTGCGGCAGTAGCTGATGCTGTACTCAATTGGCCGGTGCTGTTGATCGAGCGCGACTTGCTTGATCACCAGCACCGGTATCTTATCGTCCATCTTGATATGCGCCTGAAACTCGCTGTCCGGCATCCGGGCGCTGACGCGGGAACGGGTGCGCTGCGGAAAGATATTCTGGCTGCGGAAGTAATCGTAAAGCGAGACGCCGATGTCGTCCGGATTGGGGATTAATCCTACCGGTACCCAGGACTCCTCTATTGATACCGCATCGTCATCCACGTAGCGGATGCGCTTAAGCAGAAATACATCGCTGTCCGGCGCAAGGGAAAGGTGGCGGGCGATCTCCTCCGGACATTTCACGACGCGTTTATTAACCCACAGCGTGTTGGGCGTTTTGCCTCGCAGCACCACCTGCTGAGAAAACCCGCGCGCCTCTTTTAGCGAATATTCAAAGATATTGTTGATTTGCGTACCGTATCCACGCGCGCGGGTGACGACGCCGGCCTCTTCCAGCGCCTGCATCGCTTTACGCACAGTAATGCGCGACACACCGGCCAGCTGGCTCAGATCGCGCTCGCCAGGCAAAATATTACCGTGCGCGAGCACGCCGCTGCGTACCGCGTTTTTAACCGTTTCGGCAAATTTCAGGTACAACGGCGTGTTGTCCGGTGCGGCAATTCGTTCCTTGAGTTGAGCAATTAACCGGGTATGCGCTTGTTCCATCTCTGTTTTTCTCTGGCATAAGGTTTTATGCCAGTATACGGCTTACCACCATGCATGAAAATGGTGAACCGGCCCAATACCGTGACCCACTTCCAGAGAATCGGCTTTTGCCAGCGCGCACGAGAGCCAGATCTTCGCCTCCTGCACCGTATCCGCCCAGTTCGCGTTTCGGGGACGCAGCGCCGCCAGCGCCGCCGAGAGCGTACATCCCGTGCCGTGGGTGTTTTTGGTCTGTACCCGCGGGGCAGTGAAACGTTGCGCGCCATCGCGGGTGAAGAGCCAGTCCGGGCTTTCTGCATCATCAAGATGACCGCCTTTCATCAGCACCGCGCTGCATCCCATCGCCAGCAGCGCATTGCCCTGCTCTTTCATCTCACGTTCGTTTTGCGCGTGTGACGCATCCAGCAGCGCGGCGGCTTCAGGGAGGTTTGGCGTGATCAGCGCCACCTGCGGCAGCAGCTTTTTACGCAGGGTGTCGACGGCAGAGGCGGAGAGCAACGGATCGCCGCTTTTGGCCAGCATCACGGTATCGAGCACCACGTTTTTTATCTGATAACGTTTGAGACGTTCAGCGACCGCTTCAACAATGTCCGCCTCTGCAAGCATGCCGATTTTGGTGGTGTCGATGCGTACATCGCTGAATACCGAATCCAGCTGTGCGGCGACAAAATCCGGCTCAATACGATATACCGACTGTACACCGCGCGTGTTTTGCGCCACCAGCGCGGTGATAACCGAGCATCCGTAAGCGCCGAGCGCAGAGAAGGTTTTCAGGTCTGCCTGGATCCCCGCTCCGCCGCTGGGATCGGTTCCCGCAATAGTCAGGGCATTAATGCGTGTCATACCAGCTCCTCCAGCGCGTAAAGCGCATCCAGAAACGCCGGGGCAAAGCTGCCGGGGCCCCGGCTGTGAGTCAGTGCAGCTGCCCCTGCGCGCTTCATAAAGCCGCAGGCTGCCGTCGCATTATCAAGCCTGTCGCCAGGCAGCGAACAGCAGGCGGCGACGACCGCCGAGAGCGCACAGCCTGTTCCCACCACGCGGGTCATCAGCGGGTCGCCGCCCGCGACCGTACGGGTTCGCTGACCATCAGTGATGTGATCCACTTCTCCCGTGACGACCACAACGGCATGGGTCTGACGGGCGAGCGTCTGCGCAGCGGTCAACGCGCTCGCCGCCGTATCGGTGGAATCAACCCCGCGCCCGCCCGCACTCATTCCGGCAAGGGCAAGGATTTCGGAGGCGTTTCCACGAATGGCCGCAGGTTTAAGGGACAATATTTGCTGGCAAAATCGGGTGCGGTACGCCAGCGCGCCAACCGCAACCGGATCCAGAACCCAGGGTGTACCTGCGGCTACCGCGCTCTCAATGGCCCGACGCATCGACTGGGCGCGCGGCGCGGTGAGTGTACCCACGTTGATGAGCAGGGCATCGGCAAGCGCGGCAAACTGTTCCGCTTCCTCGGCTTCGATCACCATTGCCGGGGAAGCACCCAGCGCGAGCAAAACGTTGGCGGTGAAGGTCTGCACGACATCGTTGGTCATACAGTGCGTGAGCGGGGAACGGGTTCGGAATTGATGTAAAACGTGTGAGTCGAGCAGGTCAGGCTGCATGGTTTCGCTCCTGCCGTGCGTGAAGAAGCGATGACCGGGTAGGCATCTGACTTCCCTACGCTGGCATTATCCAGATCAGGTAATACGGGTATTTCTCAGCCTTCACAAAGAAGGGCACCCCGAGTCAAATTACTTATAAAACAGTTGCTTACGAAATGAGCATTCGTAGTCATGTAGTGTAACCGGGGGGTAACCCGGGTGCAAGGGGTTTAGGGCTGTCCGTTAACCCCCTGTAAAGAACAATAAACGACAAGATATTAACTACCCTCAATATGTATACATTATTGTTCAGTTAATTATCCCACCTTATTTGTTAAGAACTCATGAAAAATATTATTCACTCACTATGCTGAGAAATTTTATTTTTATCCATAATGACGCACCGGGAGTACTTTTATAAGACAGCCCACCTTCTTTCGTATGAAATAAACCCACATATTAATGTAAACATTTATTTTGCAGAATTTTATCTCTGTCAAACACTTAATTTAACTCTCTCATTTACCACCTCATTTTCACCTTAATGTTTACATTAATAACAACCGCAAAATGACTTTTACGCCGTCGGAACTATTCATAATATTTATGACTTAGATCAACATCATTGGTTTGCGTTTAATTGATAGTTTACTCGCGTTACTAAATAAGATTTAGACAACGTTCACCCGTTTTTTTAATCCACAAAACAAAGCGATTCAGCTTCAGTATTTTTCGACAATTAATGATGTGAGCTTTTCAAATGAAATCTATGAATAAACCCTTTATTGCTATTTTTGTAATGGGCGTTGTCTTAGCGGGTACAATGAGCCAGGCTGAAGCCGCGAATACGGTTTGGGACGATCAGCAAATCACTAATATTGTAAATGACCATCAGGATCAGATTACACAAAACAACGCTGATAGCATTAACCGTGATATCGCAACGGATAACCGCTTAACGCAGGTTAATGACGACCTTCAGTCCACAAAATTAGGCGTGTTAGTCGTGGATAAAATGGCTAACGACGCACATCAGAAAGCGTTGCTTGCCGGCGCGCTTGCCGATACCGCCAGTCTGAAAAGTGAGACGGCCCTACAGGGTGTGGCGACTAACGGCGCAGCCATTATCAACCTTCAACACGTCGATAATATTCAGGATAGCCGCCTTACTGCTCTCGAAAATGCACCTAAACCCATCAACGGTACAGATGGAGCGAAAGGTGATAAAGGGGAGACCGGTGCGACTGGCGCAAAGGGCGATAAAGGGGATACCGGCGCGACTGGCGCAAAGGGTGAAAAAGGGGATATCGGTGCAACCGGCGCGAAGGGTGAAAAAGGCGATGCTGGCGCGACAGGCATGAAAGGTGATAAGGGTGATAAGGGTGATAAGGGTGATACTGGCGCACAAGGCATTGCGGGAAGAAACGGTCGCGACGGTGTAGACGGTCATAACGGTAAAGATGGTGTGACAACCACCGTGACACAACGACAGCTGGATACGGCTATCCAGGCGAAGGTCGCTAAAAATAGCCTGGCTGTTACTGCCGCCACGCAGGATCTGCAAGCCACCAGGCAGACATTACAGGCAATGAATACTACCACCAGCCAGCAATTTAAATCTCTGCGTGATGAAGTGGACAATAATAAGAAGCAGGCCAATGCCGGTATTTCAGGGGCGATGGCGATGGCGGGTTTGCCACAAGTGCAAACCAATCAGCGCGTCATGTTCTCTGCTGGCGGCGCGACTTACAACGGCGAGAGCGCGCTTGCTGTCGGTGCGTCCGTTAACTTTAATTCCCATGTCATCGCGAAAGTGAGCTTCTCAGATGATACCGCGAATAATATGGGCGCTTCGGTTGGGATTGGAATGGGCTTTTAACGCGTAAAATAATCATCGGGAAAAATAGAATGCCTCATTTTAGCGGATGGGCATTTTGTTAATACAAAAAGATGTCTAAATATATTTTTATTTCGGTAGCCCTGTATCTGATGCTGATTTCGGTCGGGATCTGGATCGGCGTGATGTATGTCTCATGGTATTTGTGTCGTTTTTAAGGCGATAAAATGAAAAAAGTAATGATGTTCGTTATAAGTACCACCGTGCTTGCAGGTTGTGTCTCGCCGGCGCACGCCATAAACGCCCATTATCGCGCTCAATTAGAGCGTTCGGGATGCACGCAAATTAGCGCTGGCGATGGCTCTTGCGATATCAGCAAAACCAAAGCGGAAAACGCGGCACAACACGAACCAGCGACATCCATTCACGATCCCCTGCGTGAAGCCTCGTTCTCGTCGGACACGGTTAACGCCACGCTTTCTAACGGCTTTTTTAGCGCTACCGTTAACGGCAAGAAAGCCAGCGTTAAACGCCTGAATGCGAATTTCTATGAGATCCATGGTAACGGTTTTGTGATATCGCTAAGCCTGGATGAAAACGGTATTACGGACGCGTCGTGGAATAAAACGAAGGGACGCGAACACGGTATTTTACGCGTTAGCCAGAAATAAACAGCCTAAGGAGGCTCACTGCCTCCTTTTCACCTGACAATCGCACGATTTGTCACACTCTTTTGTCTGATTTTACAATGCGGATAAATCATACGTAAGCTGCTGTTTTTATTTAGCATAAAGTGCACCCCCCCCCATACAAACGGCGTTCTTTCCTGCCCTGTGCCCTGTGTCACAAAACAGTAAGCAAATTAACCATTGAGCCCGGTGACAAAAGGCTCTATATTGGCGGCGTTTTTTTCAGGCCCCATCTGTTTTTTAACTTTTTATTCAATCGTTGCTCATAACGAAGCGGCGGTTGTAGGAGTGATATGATGACGGATAAAGTCCGTATTGACACCGTAGATGCCCACAAAAGCAACGAAACCTATCTGGCCCGTCAGGCCGAATTTGAATCTAACGTCAGGAGTTATCCGCGCAAATTGCCTTTAGCGATTACGAAAGCAGAAGGCGTGTGGATCACCGATGCAGATAATAAAGAATACCTTGACTGTTTAGCAGGCGCAGGCACCCTCGCGCTTGGACACAATCATCCTGATGTGCTGAAAAGCATCCAAAATGTCATTACCAGCGGCTTGCCGTTACATACCCTGGATCTGACCACGCCGTTGAAAGACGCGTTTTCAGAATACCTGCTCTCTCTGTTGCCTGGTCAGGGCAAAGAGTACTGCCTGCAATTCACTGGCCCGTCCGGGGCTGACGCCGTTGAAGCGGCGCTGAAGCTGGCGAAAAAAGTGACCGGTCGTAGCGGTATCATCAGTTTCTCTGGTGGTTACCACGGTATGACCCACGGCGCACTGTCCGTTACCGGCAATCTGTCTCCGAAAGAAGCGGTTGACGGTATGATGCCAGAAGTCCAGTTCATGCCTTACCCACACGAGTACCGTTGCCCACTGGGTATCGGTGGTGAAGCGGGCGTGAAGGCGCTGACCTACTACTTCGAAAATCTGATTAACGACGTCGAAAGCGGCGTGCGTAAACCTGCCGCGGTGATCCTCGAAGCCGTTCAGGGTGAAGGTGGCGTGAACCCGGCGCCTGTTGAGTGGTTGCAGCGCATCCGTAAAGTCACTCAGGAACACGGTATCCTGCTGATCCTCGACGAAGTCCAGGCTGGCTTTGCCCGTACCGGTAAATTCTTTGCCTTCGAACACGCTGGCATTGAGCCAGACATCATCGTGATGTCTAAAGCAGTCGGTGGCGGTCTGCCGCTGGCCGTGCTCGGTATCAAAAAGCAGTTCGATGCATGGGCGCCAGGTCACCATACCGGTACTTTCCGCGGCAACCAGCTGGCGATGGCTACCGGTCTGACCACGCTGAAGATCCTGAAAGACCAGAACATCGCGGGCAAAGTAGCTGCACAGGGCGAATGGCTGAAAGGCCAGCTGAAAGAGATGGCGAAACGCTATCCGGTGATCGGCCACGTTCGCGGTCTGGGCATGATGATCGGTATTGAAATCGTTAAGCCACATGAAGCCGCCGATCACATGGGTTGCTTCCCGGGCGATGGCGAGCTGTCTGCACTGATCCAGAAGAAATGCTTCGAAGCCGGCCTGATTCTGGAGCGTGGCGGCCGTAACGGTATCGTTCTGCGTCTGCTGCCTTCTCTGCTGATCAGCGATGACGAGCTGAAAGTCTTCCTGGATAAATTCGAGCAGGCACTGCTTGCTGCGGGCGTTAGCCCGGCGTAACCGGAGTTGTTGAATACGATGTCTGATTCAAACCCAATTTTGTTCTCCTCTGCGCAGAGCATTGAAGCTTACCAGCAGGCGATTGAACAAAGCACTCAGGCTGTGATGCAGTGGCTGAAACAGCCTGAGATGTACCAGGGCAAAACGGTCGCGGAGTTGCGCGACCGTATTAAGCTGGATTTCACCCCGAAAGGGCTGGGCAACGAAGCGGCGATCGAACGCGCCGTGGAGTTCTTCCTGAAAGACAGTTTGTCCGTTCATCACCCGCAGTGCGTGGCGCACCTGCACTGCCCAAGCCTGGTGGTTAGCCAGGCGGCGGAAGTGCTGATCAACGCCACTAACCAGAGTATGGACTCCTGGGATCAAAGCCCGTCCGCAACCATCATTGAGATCAAACTGATCGAATGGCTGCGTACCCGCGTGGGTTATCAGGCTGGCGACGCAGGCGTCTTCACCAGCGGCGGCACCCAGAGTAACCTGATGGGCCTGATGCTGGCGCGTGACGCGTTCTTTGCGCGTCAGGGCCACTCGGTTCAGCAGGACGGTCTGACAGGCGATCTGCGTAAGATCCGCGTGCTGTGTTCGGAAAATGCCCACTTCTCCGTGCAGAAAAACATGGCGCTGATGGGTCTGGGCTACCAGTCCGTGGTGCAGGTGAAAACTGACGAATTCTCCCGCATGGATCTCACCGATCTGGCGGCGAAAATCGAACAGTGCAACGCGAACGGCGAGCAGATCCTGGCGATTGTGGCCACGGCCGGTACGACCGATGCGGGTGCTATCGATCCGCTGCGTGCTATTGCTGAGCTGGCTGCGAAACAGAATATCTGGGTGCACGTTGATGCGGCCTGGGGCGGCGCGCTGCTGATGTCTGAGCAGTATCGTCACTACCTGGACGGTATCGAGCTGGTGGATTCCGTCACCCTGGACTTCCATAAGCAGTTCTTCCAGACCATCAGCTGCGGTGCGTTCCTGCTGAAAGAAGCGCGTCACTATGAACTGATGCGCTATCAGGCGGCCTATCTGAACTCTGAGTTCGATGAAGAAGCGGGTGTACCTAACCTGGTCTCCAAATCTCTGCAAACCACGCGCCGTTTCGACGCGCTGAAACTGTGGATGAGCCTGGAAGCGCTGGGTCAGGAGCAATACGCGGCAATCATCGATCACGGCGTGACGCTGGCACAGCAGGTTGCGGCTTACGTGAAAGAGCAGTCTGCTCTGGAACTGGTGATGCAACCCCAGCTGGCAAGCGTGCTGTTCCGATTCCGTCCGCAGGCGCAGATGGATGACGCCGGTATTGCCCTGCTGAACCAGAAAATTGGCGATGCGCTGCTGGAGTCTGGCCGTGCAAACGTCGGTGTGACCGAGCATAACGGTATCACCTGCCTGAAGCTGACCCTGCTGAACCCAACCGTGACGCTGGAGGACGTAAAAATCCTGCTGTCTCTGGTTGAGCGTACCGCGCAGGAAGTGATGGCGAAGTAATACTTATCCCTCTCCCACCCGGGAGAGGGATTGTTTTTCCCGCGCTAACGCCTTTCCCCTTTTTTCCTCGAAGCATAACCGTATTCATACTGGCTGTACCCCGAGCTGTAATACAGCGCTGCGGATTTAACAATATCGTTGAGGATTGTGCCGCTGACCTTCACGCCGACGTGCTGTAACCGTTTAACGGTATTCTCCATCTCTTTCACGCTGGTTTTATCGAAACGGGCAACCATTAGCGTTGTTCCGGCTGCTCTGGCGACCATCGCGGCATCGGTGACGGCCAGGACCGGCGGAGTATCAATGATGACAATGTCATATTGCTCGTTAACCCAGGACATGACGGAAAGGAATCTTTCGCTTAACAGCAATTCTAACGGGCGCAGGGGGTCCGGGCCGCAGGTGATGACGTCAATTCCCCCTTTTTCAGCATGCTGAATGACCTCCGCTAAGTCGCGTTTCCCTTCGAGCAGGCAGGACAATCCGTGGCGGTTCTCCAGACCAAAAATATTATGAACATAGCCCTGGCGCATATCCGCATCAATAAACAGCACCCGCTGACCGCTCTGCCCGGCGATGGCCGCCAGATTCGTCGCCACCAGCGTTTTTCCGCAGTCCTGCGTGGGGCCAGAAATCATCACAATGCGGTTCTCAGCCTCCATCATGGTGAAATGCAGACTGGTCCGCAGCCCGCGTACTGCTTCAACAAACATATCAGCAGGGCGATCGACGGGCAGGAAAGGCACATCCGAGGTTTTGTGTTTCCAGCGACGAGAAAACGGATTTTTTCTGCGCAACTGCGTTTTACTCCACAGCCACTGTGAACGTGGCAACGTAGCCAGAACCGGCATCCCCTGCGCTTCCAGCTGTTCGGAAAGCGTGATCCCACGTTTGAACGCCTGACGTACCAGCACGGTCCCCATTGAGAGCATTAGCCCGAACAGCGCGCCAAGAACGATGATTAACGCTTTACGCGGCTTTATCGGGTCCGGCAGCGTAACGGCCTCATCAATGATCCTCACGTTCCCGACAGCGCTGGAGCGGGAAATATTCAGCTCCTGCTGGCGCGTCAATAGCTGTAAATAAATCGTGCGACCCGACTCAACATCACGGCTCAGGCGTAAAATCTCCTGCTGCGTGGAGGGCATAGCTGACACACGGTTATTGAGACGCTCCCGTTCCCGCTCAAGGGTCTGTCTCTTTTCATGCAATGCACGATAGGTAGGGTGACTTTTTTTAAAGAGCTGGGAGATCTCTGCCTCCCGGAACGTCAGCTCATTTAGCTGATTCTCAACGTTAACAACCTGATCCAGGACAGATTTTGCCTCCAGAGACAGGTCCACCGAGTCTCGCTGCGCCCGGTAGGCATTCAGCCGCGCTTCTGCCTGATCAAGGTCCGCGCTGATATTCGGCAACTGCGCCTGTAAAAAATCCAGACTACGAGAATCCTGAGCCTCCTGGCGCGCGATATTTTGCTGGAGATAATTTTCAGCAATTGCATTCAGCACCCGGGCGATGCTGTCAGGATCTTCGCCCGTCAGGGTTAAGGTCACGATACCGCTCTGTTTCTCCGATTCCGCAACCGTGAGACGCTTCTTCAGCGCGTTGATCGTCTCAAGCCGCGTCAACGACTTAAGCGAAAATTGCGTGCCTGGCATCGCCTCAATCGACGTCACCAGCAGAACGATCCCTTGCGTAACCAGCGTTTTCCCAACCTGGCCGTCGGCCTCAATGTTTTCGCCCGTCAGGTGATATTTTCCCGCTTCCTGTACGGTCAGCGTGAGCTCTTGCGCGTTGCCTTCCACCTGCGGGATCTGGAGTTCGCCTAACGTGATTTTGCCCTGCTCACGCCCTTGCAGACGCTGCCAGAGACGCCCCACCACAGGCAAAACGCGCTGCTTTGCCTGCTGTGTCAGACCTAATTTATCAACGGTCTCGCCGAGGATCATGCGGGATTTCAGCAGTAAAATTTCAGGGGCAACATCCGGCGACACATCGGTGCCCAGCTGGCTCAAACCTTTGAGCAGGTTGTTATCGTGTTTGTTTTCAATTTGCACCATGGCATCCGCCTGATAAACAGGTGGCGCAATCCAGGCATAGAGACCGGCGCACAGGATGAACAGGAACGTCACGCACAGAATCATCGTGCGGTGGTCGATCATCTCGACGAGCAAACGAACGAGATCGACTTCATGTTGTTGGGGTGCCGCTGCACCATAATTGTCTGTTGTGTAAGACGACATTAATGCTTCATTCCTTTCTGACCTAAACGACGTGCCCATTCCTGACTGGCTTTACCCAATAGCCCAAACACATATTCAAACGCTTCCCGGCTTTGACGGTAGGGATCGGGGATCTCCTGCGGCTCCAGCCATTGCCCAAAAAGCAGCGACTTTCCTCGAATCTCCGGCGCCATGGCCGCAATGAAGCGAAGATGTTCCGGCTCCATAACCAGGATAAGATCGGATCCCTGCATCAAATTGCGTGTCAGCCTGCGCGCCACATGACCGTCGAGGGAAATCCCATGCCGCCAGGCTACGTCCTGGGCGCTGTCATCCGCCGGGCACCCTTCAAGCCCGAATATGCCCGCCGAGGCGATATATCTGTCGGGCAGGTGCTGGCGCAAAAGCCGCTCCCCAATCGGAGAACGGCAGACATTTCCGGTGCAAACCACGAGTATTGATTTGAACATTATTGCGGCCACGATCTGATGTAACGAACCGTTTCGGTAAGGTCATGCATCCCGCTGATGGTCGGAACAAGCTGTGATATCACACGATTCCAGCGGGACAGTGGTGCAGTGGTGACATAGACAATGTCATAGGGCTCAAGCTGAAACTCGGTGCCTAACACCATGGCTGATGCGTCCTGAGCATTGAGCTGGTAGAGGTTGGCAATTTTTTCTGAACGCTCGCTTTTCGGCAGCGAACGAATGACAAAAATTCCGGTGGCATCGGCCATATTCTGGTTCAGCCCACCGGCATTGCCCAGCGCTTCGGCCAGGGTCATGCCGCTGCGATCCATTTTCAGCGTGCTCTGTTTAACGACCTCGCCCATGACGAACACTTTCAGCGCATCGTTACGGGGGACAAACAGAATATCGCCGGGATAGAGCAGCTTATTTTGCGTGAGATCGCCATGCTGCATCAGCGCATATAGCGAGAGGCGCGTGTCCTTCCCATTATGCGTCAGCACGACATTGCGCCAGTCCGCGTCGGCAGAGAGCCCCCCAGCGGCGTTCACGGCATCCATGACCGTTAACGGGATATTGGTAATAGCCTGCTGCCCTGACTTCACCACCTCGCCCGTCACATAGGCTTTTTGTGAGCGAAAAGAGGCGACGCTGACATCCACCTGCGGGCTTTCAATAACATTGTTCAGCCGGGCCGTGATCTCCTCGCGTACCCGTGCGACCGTTTTGCCAGCCACCGGCAATTTACCGACATAGGGATAGAAAAGCGTGCCGTCGGCATTGACCCAGTTACCGGTGTCACTGGCGCTACGATACTGCCCTGCCGGGGTTGTCAGTTCAGGGTGATCCCAGACGGTGACGGTTAGAATATCCCCAATGCCGATACGGTATTCCCAGTTTTTGACCTGTTCATCCAGATTAGGATTTGCCTGAGATTTCAAAACCGATGGCCGCAATTTTTCAATTAACGAAGGCGTAAGAGGATAAACATCAATCCGTTTCTCAAGACGATCATTTGCATCTTCTGCGGCAATTATCTTTTTCCCAGCGAGATCGAGATGCTGGCCAGGATAAAATACGCAGCCAGATAAGGGGGTAATAATTAAAAATAATATCGATACAACTGTTGTGTTTTCATTTATTACATAATATCTTTTATAGTAGTGATTATCGTATACAGGATAAAACATTAACATTTCACTCAAGCACAACTTGCTGTTATTCAATGAATTAACAGAAATACAAAGAGTATTTATAAAACCACACGACATTCCTTTGGGCAGACTTTACAGCCCTGCATTGTCTTAATCAGGCTTTCGGAAAGAGGGTTTCAGGCAATCTTAAATGTTCTATTTGTTGAATGCATGCCTGAATCTTAGTAAATTTGCCTTGAAAATGTTTTTTCAGAATTAATTAATAAACCAATAATTATGTTATCTGTATAAGCTCATATTTATTCGTCGAAGTAATAATTAATGACGGTTGCGACTACACAAAACCGTGCACTTTTGTTACATTTTTTGCAAACTCACCCTGTGAGGATACTTAAAATGAACTGTCTGCCATCCGTTAGCGGATCTGCACACAAAAAGTATCAGTAACGATATGACTGGAGAAAAAATGGCTAAGCGTAAATTGTTGCTTCTGGGTGTATTACTGTCACTGGCGGGGGCCGCGCACGCTGCACCGCAAACATCGACAGCGCCTTCCGGCATCAAGGCCTATGAAGAGCAAGAGTTTATTGCCGATTTTACGAAGTTTAAAATCGGCGACACCGCGCCCGCGCAGTATCAGACGCCTGAGTACACCATCAAACAGTACCAGCTGCGTAACCTTCCCGCGCCCGATGCCGGCACACACTGGACCTACATGGGTGAGAATTATGTTCTGATTGGCGATGCCGATGGCAAAATCTACAAAGCCTATAACGGAGATATTTTCTATCACCGCTGATACGATCCTAATCCGTCCGTGGCAGGAGAGCGATCGCCCTTTCCTGCGCACGCTCTTCCTTCACGCCCGACGTGAAGCCTGGCCGTGGATGGACAGTTCTGCGTGGCAGCTTGAAGATTTTGACGCGGCAACCCTGGACGAAGGGATTTGGGTGGCGGAGCAGGATGGGCACCGACTTGGCTTTGCCTCAGTCTCGACGAACGATAATTTTTTGCACAACCTGTTTGTCGATCCGAACTATCAGAGCCTGGGCGTCGGACATGTGTTGCTTGAACACGTGCAGAAGACGTTTACCAGCACGGGTTCACTCAAGTGTCTGGTGAAGAATGAGCGGGCGGTTGCGTTTTACCAGCGCCACGGCTGGCACATTGAGGCGACGGGAGATTCTCCGGACGGAGAGTATTATTTGATGCACTATCGGCTTGGGTAAAGTCAGGTGGCGCTACGCTTACCTGACCTACAAAATCGAGCCAGGCCGGGTAAGGCGAAGCCGCCACCCGGCACTAACGCGCAGAGGCGTTACACCGCGCGGAAGGCGATTTCACCCGGAATGACTTCGCCCTGCCAGTAAAGCTGCGCCGCAACGCGCCCCGCCAGCTGACGATAGATTTCCGTGAATTCGCTATCCGGACGGCTGACCACCGTCGGCTTACCGCTATCCAGATCTTCACGCAGTGTGATATGCAGCGGCAGTTGCCCCAGCAGTTGCGTGTGGTATTGCGCCGCCAGCTTTTCGGCACCACCGGTACCAAAGATAGGCTCATGGTGCCCGCAGTTGCTGCAAATGTGCATGCTCATGTTCTCGACGATACCCAGTACCGGCACCTCCACCTTCTCGAACATGACGATGCCTTTTTTGGCGTCGATCAGCGCGATATCCTGCGGCGTGGTGACCACGACGGCGCCGGTAACCGGAATGTTCTGCGCCAGCGTCAGCTGGATATCACCGGTGCCCGGCGGCATGTCCAGTACCAGATAATCGAGGTCAGGCCACATTGTCTCCTGCAACATTTGCAGCAGCGCCTTGCTGGCCATCGGGCCACGCCAGACCATTGCGTTATCGTCCGTGACCAGGTAACCAATGGAGTTGGTCGCCAGACCGTGCGCCACGATTGGCGCCATGTGGGTGCCGTCCGGCGAGGTTGGACGCTGGTTTTCCGCCCCCAGCATGTTTGGAATGGACGGGCCGTAGATATCCGCATCCAGAATGCCGACTTTCGCCCCTTCAGCCGCCAGCGCAAGCGCCAGGTTCACGGCGGTCGACGATTTACCCACCCCGCCCTTGCCCGAGCTGACGGCGATGATGTTCTTCACGCCGTGAACGCCCGGCTGATTTTTCACGCGCTTGAGCGTGGCGATGCTGTGGCTTAGCTTCCAGTCAATTGCATTTGCGCCGGTAATGCGCAGCAGCTCAGAGCTGGTTTGCTCTTTCAGGGCATCAAAGGCGCTGGTCCAGACGAACGGCATCTGTAGCTCAATGTGCAGCGTATCGTCCAGCCATGCGACGTGATGAAGCGCTTTCAGCGTCGTGAGATTGTGCTTCAGGGTTGGATGCTGAAAATTAGCCAGCGTCCCGGCGACCATTGCTCGTAAGGCTTCCGGTGATTTGGCCTGGGATTGAGAACTCATCCCGACTCCTTTGTAGTGGTTCTGAAAAAGACGTGTAATCACCAAGTTTACCCCAGAGGTAACAATTAATCATTTATGGATTAATGCCCTTATCACTTGGCGTAGTTATTACCTTTCGGGTAACATCGAAAACCCTTTTCACAGTTAAAAGAAGTAATGCCTACTATGACTCAAGTCGCGAAAAAAATTCTGGTAACGTGCGCCCTGCCGTACGCCAACGGCTCAATCCACCTCGGCCACATGCTGGAGCATATCCAGGCTGATGTCTGGGTCCGTTACCAGCGAATGCGCGGCCACGAGGTGAACTTCATCTGTGCGGACGATGCCCACGGCACGCCGATCATGCTGAAAGCGCAGCAGCTGGGCATTTCCCCGGAACAGATGATCGCCGAAATGAGTCAGGAGCATCAGACCGATTTTGCTGGCTTTGACATCAGCTATGACAACTATCACTCCACGCACAGCGACGAAAACCGCGAGCTGTCAGAGCTGATCTACTCCCGTCTGAAAGAGAACGGTTTCATTAAAAACCGCACCATCTCTCAGCTGTACGATCCGGAAAAAGGCATGTTCCTGCCGGACCGTTTCGTCAAAGGCACCTGTCCGAAATGTAAATCCCCGGACCAGTACGGCGATAACTGCGAAGTGTGCGGCGCAACCTACAGCCCGACCGAGCTTATCGAACCGAAGTCCGTGGTCTCCGGCGCGACGCCGGTGATGCGTGACTCCGAGCACTTCTTCTTCGACCTGCCGTCGTTCAGCGAAATGCTGAAGGCGTGGACCCGCAGCGGTGCGTTGCAGGAGCAGGTCGCGAACAAAATGCAGGAGTGGTTCGAATCCGGGCTGCAACAGTGGGATATCTCCCGCGATGCGCCCTACTTTGGCTTCGAAATCCCGAACGCGCCGGGCAAATATTTTTACGTCTGGCTTGATGCGCCGATTGGCTACATGGGGTCGTTCAAGAATCTGTGTGACAAGCGCGGCGACACCGTAAGCTTCGACGAATACTGGAAGAAAGATTCCGATGCCGAGCTGTATCACTTCATCGGTAAAGACATCGTTTACTTCCACAGCCTGTTCTGGCCAGCAATGCTGGAAGGCAGCAACTTCCGCAAGCCGACCAACCTGTTCGTACATGGCTACGTAACGGTGAACGGCGCGAAGATGTCTAAATCTCGCGGGACGTTTATTAAGGCCAGCACCTGGCTGAACCACTTTGACGCGGACAGCCTGCGCTACTACTACACCGCGAAGCTCTCTTCCCGCATCGACGATATCGACCTGAATCTGGAAGATTTCGTGCAGCGCGTGAACGCGGACATCGTCAACAAGGTGGTGAACCTGGCGTCCCGTAACGCAGGTTTTATCGCCAAACGCTTTGACGGCGTGCTTTCTGCCGAACTGGCCGATCCTGAGCTGTATAAAACCTTCACCGACGCCGCCGCTGCGGTTGGCGAAGCCTGGGAAAGCCGTGAATTCGGTAAAGCCATTCGCGAAATCATGGCGCTGGCAGACGTGGCCAACCGCTATGTCGACGAGCAGGCGCCGTGGGTGGTGGCGAAACAGGAAGGCCGCGACGCCGACTTGCAGGCGATCTGCACCATGGGTCTGAACATGTTCCGCGTGCTGATGACCTGGCTGAAGCCGGTTCTGCCGCAGCTGGCAGCCCGCGCGGAAGCATTCCTGAACACCGAACTGACCTGGGATGCCATCCAGCAGCCGCTGCTCGGCCACAAGGTGAACACCTTCAAGGCGCTGTATAACCGCATCGAGATGAAGCAGGTTGACGCGCTGGTGGAAGCATCCAAAGAAGAGGTGAAAGCGGCTGCCGCACCGGTGACCGGCCCGCTGGCGGACGATCCGATTCAGGAAACCATCACCTTTGATGATTTCGCCAAAGTCGACCTGCGCGTGGCGCTGATCGAAAACGCGGAGTTCGTGGAAGGTTCTGACAAACTGCTGCGTCTGACCCTGGATCTGGGCGGCGAGAAGCGTAACGTCTTCTCCGGCATTCGTTCCGCGTATCCTGATCCGCAGGTGCTGATTGGTCGTCAGACCGTGATGGTGGCAAACCTGGCGCCGCGCAAAATGCGCTTCGGCATCTCTGAGGGGATGGTGATGGCCGCAGGCCCGGGCGGGAAAGATATCTTCCTGTTAAGCCCTGACGAAGGCGCGAAGCCGGGTCAGCAGGTGAAATAACAAAAAAGCCGGATGAGAATCCGGCTTTTTTTTGCCCTGCGGCGCTACGCTTGCACGGGCCTACAGGTTTTGCAGGCCGGGTCAGGCGAAGCGCCACCCGGCTAAAAATCACCCCTTCTGGTTATGCACCCGCTGCGTCAACCCACGCAGGAAATAACGCAGAAACTGATCCCCACACTCGCGGTAATTCTTATGATCCGGCGCGCGCATCATGGCGGTGATTTCCGGCATCGACACGCGAAATTTCTGCTCGGTCATGATCGCCAGAATGTCGTCAGTTTTCAGGGAGAAAGCAATACGCAGCTTTTTCAGCACCGTGTTGTTATTCACCCGACGCTCCAACGCCAGCTCAGGCGCAGATTCATCTTTGCCGCGCTTGTCGTAGATCAGGCCATTCAGAAAGCCCGACAGAATAATGTCCGGGCAGCGAACAAAACCCTCTTCATCTTCTTTAGTCATCCAGGTGTCGAACCCGGCGGACGTGGATTCCATGTCGGAGAGCGCAAGAATGCGCACCATGTCATTATTGTTCGCTTTCAGGGTGTAGCGCAGGCTACGAAGAATATCGTTACTTAGCATAGAGCCTTCGAATGTCGATGATGCAATGGCGCGCAGTGTACCAGTTTTACAGCCCTATCGCCTCTTTCAAACTTTTCAGGTAGCGACGACTGACGGGAACGGTTTGCCCGGCACGTAACACCAGCTCGGCCTGGCCGTTATCTTCCAGACGGATCTCCTTCAGGTGCGCCATGTTCACCAGATACTGACGATGGCAGCGGATTAGCGGCGTGCGGCTCTCCAGCGTGCGCAGGGTCAGCTCGGTAAAGCCTTCGTTACCTTCAGCGCTGGTGACGTATACCCCGCTCAGACGGCTGCTGACAAAGGCAACGTCGTCCATTTGCAGGAGGTAAATCCGGCTGTGCCCGGTACAGGGTATAAACTTCAGGGGCTGCTGATGCTCCGGCAGCAGCGTCACGTCCTGCACGGTACGCTCCTGATGCAGGCGGGTCAGGGTCTTTTCAAGGCGTTTCTCTTCAATCGGCTTCAGCAGATAATCAAATGCGTGCTCTTCAAACGCCTTTACCGCGTACTCATCAAAGGCCGTCAGAAAGACGATATAGGGACGGTGCTCCGGGTCGAGCATGCCGACCATCTCCAGCCCGCTGATACGCGGCATCTGAATATCGAGGAACAGCACGTCCGGGCGCAGTTTATGCACCGCACCGATGCCTTCAATCGCATTGGCACATTCCCCCACAATCTCGATATCACTCTGCTCCTGCAACAGAACACGCAGGTTTTCCCGTGCTAACGGCTCATCATCGACAATCAGCACTCTTAACATGCGTTCTCCTCCAGCGGCAATCGTAAAGTAATTCGGGTATAGCGGTCTGGCTCACAGGCGACGGTGATACCGCAGTCGTTACCAAAATGCGCGCGCAGGCGTTTATCCACCAGGCTCATGCCCAGACCGCCTGACGCGGAAGCTTCATACAGCCCCGCGTTGTCTTCAATATCCAGCACCAGATGGCGGTTAAAACGGGAAGCGGAAATCATAATCTCTCCACTTCCCAGCAGCTGCGACGTCCCATGCTTAATGGCATTTTCTACAATCGGTTGCAGGGTAAAGGCCGGAAGATGCTGATACGCCAGATCGTCCGGGACGGATAACGACACCTGTAAACGTGACTGGAAGCGCGCTTTTTCAATTTGCAGATAGGCGTTTACATGCTCAATCTCGTCCGCGAGGGTGACGATCTCCGAGGGTCGCTTCAGATTTTTGCGGAAAAAGGTCGAGAGAAATTGCACCAGCTGCGCGGCCTGATCGCTGTCGCGGCGGATCACCGCCTTCAGCGTGTTGAGCGCGTTAAACAGGAAATGCGGGTTCACCTGAGCGTGCAGGAGCTTAATTTCTGACTGCGTCAGCAGCGCTTTTTGCCGTTCATAATGCCCCGCCAGGATTTGCGCCGAAAGCAGCTGGGCGATCCCCTCCCCCAGCGTGCGGTTGATGGAGCTGAACAGGCGGTTTTTGGCTTCGTAAAGCTTAATAGTGCCCATGACGCGCTGGTTTTCACCCCGCAGGGGAATGACCAGCGTAGAGCCGAGTTTGCACTGCGGATGCAGGGAACAGCGGTACGGCACTTCATTTCCGTCGGCATACACCACTTCACCCGTTTCAATAGCGCGCAGGGTATAGGCCGAGGAGATCGGTTTGCCCGGCAGATGGTGGTCGTCGCCGGTACCGGTAAACGCCAGCAGCTTCTCGCGATCGGTAATCGCCACGGCTCCGATATCCAGCTCTTTATACAGCACCTGCGCCACCTTCATACTGTTCTCCTCGTTGAATCCCTGCCGCAGGATCCCTTCCGTCGACGCCGCAACTTTTAAGGCGGTGGCAGAAAATGCCGAGGTGTATTTTTCGAACATGGCGCGTTTGTCGAGCAGAATGCGCATAAACAGCGCCGCACCTACAGTATTGGTGACCATCATCGGTGCGGCAATGCTGCTGACCAGATGTAACGCATCGTCAAACGGGCGCGCGATCAGCAGGATGATCGCCATCTGCGCCATTTCCGCCACGAAGGTAATCGCCCCTGCGGTAAAGGGACTGAACACTTTATCCGGGCGACCGCGCTTAATCATATAGCTGTGGACGAGACCACCGAGCAGCCCTTCGACGATGGTGGAGATCATGCAGCTCAGCGCCGTCATACCACCCATCGAATAGCGGTGCAGGCCGCCGGTTAACCCCACCAGACCGCCGACAACCGGGCCTCCGAGCAGCCCGCCCATTACCGCGCCGATGGCGCGCGTATTGGCGATGGAATCTTCGATATGGAGACCAAACCAGGTCCCCATAATGCAGAATATGGAAAATACGACGTAGCAGAGGAATTTGTGCGGCAGACGGACGGTGACCTGCATCAGCGGGATAAACAGGCGCGTTTTGCTCATCAACCAGGCGATGACAAGGAACACGCACATCTGCTGAAGCAACAGCAGCACCAGATTAAACTCGTACATACTCACAAACCGCACATTCTAAAAACGCGTAACATACACTGATAGCGGTTAACTTTCTTTGAAACGTGCCAAAAAAGCGATAAATCGTGTCCGCCATCACACCTTTTGCCGGAGATAACCTGTCTTTCGTATAATTTGTACAAAAAAGAATCAAATCTTCCTGGTTCCGCAAAGTGGGTCTACAGTTAAGCTGGGGACGCGCAAGCCTGGGGGCGAAAATGGCGCTTTACACAATAGGTGAAGTGGCACTCCTGTGTGATATCAATCCCGTTACGCTACGGGCGTGGCAGCGACGGTATGGATTGCTTAAGCCGCAAAGAACGGACGGCGGGCACCGCCTGTTTAACGATGCGGATATTGACCGGATCCGCGAGATCAAAAGCTGGATCGACAATGGCGTACAGGTCGGCAAGGTAAAATCGCTTCTGAGCCAGGACGATCCAGATACGCAGCTTCTCTGGCGCGAGCAGCAGGAAACGCTGCTGAGGCTGTTGCAGAGTGGCAATTTGCAGCGTTTGCGCGGCTGGATCAAAGAACAGGGTCGAGACTACCCGGCGCAAACCTTGATCACCCATCTTTTTATTCCCCTACGGCGTCGGCTTCAGTGTCAGCAAACCACCTTACAGGCACTGCTCAGCATGCTTGATGGCGTGCTGATTAACTATATTTCCGTCTGTCTTGCCTCAGCGCGGAATAAAAACAGCAAAGATGCGCTGGTGATCGGCTGGAACGTACACGATACCACCCGGCTGTGGCTCGAAGCCTGGATTGCCACCCAGCAGGGCTGGCGCGTTGACGTGCTTGCCCACTCCCTGGCCCAGCTCAGGCCGGAACTGTTTGAGGGACAGACGCTGCTGGTCTGGTGCGGCGAAGTCCCCTCCGCTTCCCAGCAGCAGCTCCTGACGGAATGGCGCGAACATGGTTATCCCGTTTACTCGCTGGGGCCAAATGCGTCGTAACGGCATTTAATGGTTCATTAACAGCTGCGCTTCACCGTATAATTGTTCCGTTAACAACAGGAGCACATGATGAAGGCAACGAAACTGGCCGTAATTACCCTCTTTGCACTGATGGCCATCAGCGGTATCGGTGGCGTTATGCTTGCAGGTTATTCATTTATTGTTCGCGGCGGTGTTGGCTGAGGTATCCGGCCAGGCGTTCAAACAGGCGATCCACCACAATCGCCGCCAGCGCAACCAGAACCGCCCCCTGAATAATGTAAGCCGTATTAAACCCGCTTAACCCGATAATGATCGGCGTTCCCAGCGTATTGGCTCCGACCGTCGAGGCGATGGTTGCCGTACCAATGTTGATAATCACGGACGTTCGCACGCCAGCGATAATCACCGGTGCGGCCAGCGGCAGTTCGACCTTCACCAGCCGCTGCCAGGCGCTCATCCCCATCCCTTCCGCTACGCTCAGCACCGATGCAGGCACCGCCGCAATCCCCGCCAGCGTCCCTTGCAGAATGGGCAACACGCCGTACAAAATCAGCGCAATGATGGCAGGCTCCTGCCCAAAACCAATCGCCGGCACGGCAATCGCCAGCACGGCCACCGGCGGGAAGGTCTGCCCCGTTGCGGCGATGGTCTCCACCAGCGGACGAAACTCCCTGCCCGCGGGTCTCGTCACCGCAATCCCGGCGCCTGTGCCCAGCACGATGGCAATCACGCTTGACACCGCCACCAGCCAGAAGTGCGCCAGGGTGAGATTAACAAAGCTCTCCTGCTGGTACACCGGGCGCGGCAGCCCGGGGATAAGCGCATTAAACAGCGCCGCGCTGTGCGGCATCAGGTAGAGTAAGGCGATAAACAGCCCTGTCAGCCAGAGTAACGGATCACGGACCCACTTCACGCGTCACCTCCCCCGCCAGCAGATCGCGAAAATGGATCGTCCCACATGGCGTCCCCTGCCCGTCCGCAACGGGTAACACCTCGCACTGCCGGGCGACAAACGCCGACAGGGCATCGCGCAGGCTCATCCCATCGTGCAGCGGTTCACCACCGATTTGCGCATCCTGCGGACGCAGATAGTCCCTGACGGTGCGTAGCGAGAGCAGCCTGACGCCCAGCTCGCTGCGGCCAAAAAATTCACGCACAAAATCATTCGCCGGCGAGGTTAACAGCTCAAGCGGCGTACCCTGCTGGACGACTTCGCCGTGATCCATCAGTATCAGACGATCGGCCAGCCGCAGCGCTTCGTCGATATCATGCGTCACCAGCACGATGGTGCGCCCTAGAATACGGTGGATGCGACTCATCTCCGCCTGAAGTGCGCCGCGGGTGACCGGATCCAGCGCGCCGAAGGGCTCATCCATCAGCAGCACCTGCGGGTTAGCGGCCAGCGCGCGCGCCACCCCGACCCGCTGCTGCTGTCCGCCGGAAAGCTGGTGCGGATAGCGGTCGCGAAGCGACGCGTCCAGGCCCAGCAGCGCCATCAGCTCGTCGACACGCTCATTGATCTTCCCCCGGGACCATTTTTCCAGCTGTAGCACGGTGGCAATGTTCTGGGCCACCGTCCAGTGGGGAAACAGGCCGATGGACTGAATGGCGTAGCCCATACGCCGCCGCAGTTCCAGCACCGGCAGGCTGCGGATCTCCTCTCCGGCAAAGCGAATCGTCCCGCTGTCATGTTCCACCAGCCGGTTGATCATCTTCAGCGTCGTCGATTTTCCCGACCCCGACGTCCCGATCAATACCGAGAACGCCCCCTCGGCAAAATGCAGATTGAGGTGACTTGCCGCCGGACGGCCCGCAAAGGTTTTACTCACATCATGAAATTCAATCATTGGCTCTTCTCCTGAGCAGCGCGAGCCACAGGGCAAACAGGGCATCCAGTACGACCGCCAGCGCAATCGTGGGCACAACGCCCAGCAGCACCAGATCCAGCGCGCTGCTGAGCAGCCCCTGGAAGACCAGTGCCCCAAAGCCGCCCGCCCCGATCAGCGCGGCAATCACCGCCATCCCCACGGTTTGCACCGTCACCACCCGCAGGCTGCGAACCAGCAGCGGAAGCGCAAGCGGCAGCTGTATTTTCCAGAAACACTGCCGCGCACTCATCCCCATCGCATGAGCGCTTTCCAGCACGTCAGGCGGAACCTGGCTTAACCCCGCCACCACGCCGCGCACCAGCGGCAGCAGCGCATACAGCACAAGGGCGATAAGGGCAGGCGTCAGCCCGGTTCCGGCAATGCCTGCCGCGGCCAACGCAGGGAAGGATTTCACCAGACCGGCCAGGGGGGCAATCAGCAGGCCAAACAGGGCAACGGAGGGGATGGTCTGAATAACGTTGAGCACGGTAAAGACGGCACCCTGGCGGCTGGGATGCCGGTAGCACCCGATGCCCAGCGGCACGCCCAGCAGCAGCGCCGGGATCAGCGTCCCGAACAGGATCGTCAGATGTTGCGCCAGCGCGTTGTCAAACACCTCCTGGCGGTTGGCGTACTCTTTTAACAGCGAGAGTTGATTCAGATCGCCGCTGAAGAGGATCAGCAGAGGGATGACCCAGAATTGCGCGTTCAGCAGCCAGCGCCAGACGGGTAGCGGCGTGAGACGGCGAATGGCATCGCTACAGACCAGCAGACAAAGTGCCAGCCACAGCCACAGCCCGCTGCCAATCGACGTGCGCGCCAGCGGGCTTTCAACCGAGGCCATCTGCGTTGCCGCCTGTCCCGCGCTCCAGAACAGCACAATAAACAGCGCTTCGCTGAGCAGAAGCGTCAGCCACAGGGCGGTTCGCCCTGGCCAGAAGGCTAAGGCTACAGTACTCGCCAGCGCCGCGCCCAGCAGTAGCGGCGTAAATGACCAGATCTGCCAGAGCGCGCGCGGTTCGCCCGACACCAGACGGTTTGGCGCGACATTTACAAAGGGTAACGCGACCGCCGCAATGGCCACACAGGCCAACAGCAGCAAGACGCGGTTATGACATTTTATTGGCACAGCCTTGTCCCGTTACTTCACAAGCCCTTGTTGTTTCAGGAAGTCGGCAGCCACCTTTTTGGCATCCAGCCCCTCAACGGCAATGCTGGCATTCAGCTGTTGCAGCGTTTTCGCATCCAGTTTTTCAAACACCGGTTTGAGCCATTCCGCAATATCCGGGTAGGCTTTTAGCACCGCCTCGCGCACGACCGGGGTTGGGGCGTAAATTGGCTGAACGCCTTTCGGGTCGGTCAGGGTTTGCAGACCAAGCGCCGCGACCGGGCCGTCGGTGCCGTAGGCCATCGCCGCGTTGACGCCGGAGGTTTGCTGTGCCGCCGCCTTAATGGTCACCGCCGTGTCGCCGCCCGCCAGCGAGAGCAGCTGAGACTGATCGAGCTTGAAATCATAGGCTTTTTCAAACGCTGGCAGGGCATCAGCGCGCTCGATAAACTCTGCCGAGGCCGCGAGCTTAAACTCGCCCTTCTCTTTCAGGTAGCGGCTGAGATCGTCAAGCGAGGTGAGCTTGCCTTTCTCGGCAATATCTTTACGCACCGCGATGGTCCAGGTGTTGTTGGCCGGTGCCGGCGTAAGCCAGACCAGCTTATTTTTTTCCGCGTCCAGCTTTTTGACTTTTTCGTACCCGGCTTTGGCATTTTTCCAGGCCGGATCGTTTTCATCCTTGAAGAAGAATGCCCCGTTGCCGGTGTATTCCGGGTAGATATCCAGCTCGCCGGACGTGATGGCACCGCGTACGACAGGTGTGGTGCCAAGCTGTACTTTATTGACCGTTTTCACGCCGTGGCTTTCGAGTACCTGCAAAATGATATTGCCGAGCAACGCGCCCTCGGTATCAATTTTGGAACCCACCTTAACCGGCTCTGCGGCCTGTAGCGGCAGGCTTAGCGCCGCCAGAAGCACCGCCGATCCTGTTATCCCCTTAATAATCGTCATTCTGCTTTCCTCATTATTTTGTGGCCTTTTTCATAGGCTTGAGACAAAAGCGTAGCTTAAAACAGCGAATTTAACCGTTTTTCGTACAAGATGAGAGGCATCCCCCGCCAGACGGGGGATGGGGAGGAAGGTAAGATTATTGCAGTTCGAATTCGGCTTTGTTCACGCGGGCGGAATCCACGCCGATGAAGACGTTGAATTTGCCAGGCTCGGCATCGTATTTCATCTGCTGATTCCAGAACTTCAGCGCATTCACGTCAATCGGGAAGCTGACCGTTCTGGTTTCGCCCGGTTTCAGGTTGACCTTCTCGAAGCCGCGCAGCTGTTTCACCGGACGGCTCATGGAGGCCGTGACGTCCTGAACGTACATCTGGATCACCGTCGCGCCTTCGCGTTTGCCGCTGTTGGTCACCTCCACGCTGGCGGTCACTTTGCCGTCACGCTTCAGGGTCGGCGCCGACATTTTGACGTCAGACACCTTGAAGGTGGTGTAGCTCAGGCCATAGCCAAACGGATAGAGCGGGCCGTTAGCTTCGTCGAAGTAACGGGACGTGTACTTGTTCGGCTTGTCGGCGTTGTACGGGCGACCGGTGTTCAGGTGGCTGTAGTAAACCGGGATCTGCCCGACGGAGCGCGGGAAGGACATCGGCAGCTTGCCGGACGGGTTGTAATCGCCAAACAGCACGTCGGCAATGGCATTACCGCCTTCGGTACCGGCGAACCAGGTTTCCAGAATGGCGTCAGCCTGCTGATCTTCTTTCACCAGCGCCAGCGGACGCCCGTTCATCAGCACCAGCACCAGCGGCTTGCCGGTGGCTTTCAGGGCCGCGATCAGATCACGCTGGCTTTGCGGGATAGTGATGTCGGTCCGGCTGGAGGCTTCGTGCGCCATCCCCTGCGCTTCACCCACCACCGCGACCACCACGTCGGACTGCTTCGCGGCGTTCACCGCTTCGTCGATCATCTCTTTCGGCGTGCGCGGATCCACCTTCACCGCTTCCTCATACTGGTTGAGGAAGGTCACGATGTCTTTATCGTTGGTGACGTTCGCGCCTTTGGCGTAAACCACTTTTGCATTATCACCCACGGCGCTCTTAATGCCGGTCAGCACGGTAACGGACTGATCCGCCACGCCTGCGGCGGACCAGCTGCCCATGACGTCACGCTTGCTGTCGGCCAGCGGACCGACCACGGCAATGGTGCCGGATTTTTTCAGCGGCAGCGTGTCGAGACGGTTTTTCAGCAGCACCAGGCTTTCGCGCGCTACTTCCCGGGCTTCTTTACGGTGCAGACGGCTTTCGGCGTTGGTGTCCGCCGGGTCTGAATCCTTCGGCCCCAGATGGCTGTAAGGATCGTTAAACAGCCCCATGTCATATTTCACGTTCAGCACGTGGCGAGCGGCGTCGTCCAGCTCTGCCATCGTCACTTTGCCGCTCTTCACCAGCCCCGGCAGGTATTTGCTGTAGTACTCGTCGCTCATGCTCATGTTGATGCCGGACTTGAGCGCCACGCGTACCGCGTCTTCCGGATCGGACGCCGTGCCGTGTTTAATCAGCTCTTTAATCGCGCCGTGGTCAGAGACGGTAATGCCCTTAAAGCCCCACTGGTCGCGCAACACGTCTTTCAGCAGCCACGAATCGGAGGTGGCAGGCGTGCCGTTGAGAGAGTTCAGCGCTACCATCACCGCGCCGCTCCCCGCGTCCAGCCCTGCCTTGTATGGCGGCATGTAGTCGTTAAACAGGCGCTGTGGGCTCATGTCGACGGTGTTGTACTCTTTACCGCCCTCCACCGCGCCATAGGCGGCGAAGTGCTTGACGCTGGTCATCACCGAGTAACGATCTGCCGGGCTTTTGCCCTGCATCGCTTCCACCATGGTTTTGCCCATCGTGGCGGTTAAATACGTGTCTTCACCGAAGCCCTCCGAAGCGCGGCCCCAGCGCGGATCGCGGGAGACGTCAACCATCGGCGCCCAGGTCATATTCAGGCCGTCGTCTGCGGCTTCATATGCCGAAACGCGCCCGACGGTTTTCACCGCATCAAGATTAAAAGAGGAGGCTAAGCCGAGGCTAATCGGGAAGACGGTACGCTGGCCGTGCACCACGTCATAAGCGAAGAACAGTGGAATTTTCAGGCGGCTCAGCTCCATCACCTGATCCTGCATCTTGCGGATATCCTGGCGGGTAACGGTGTTAAAAATGGCCCCTACCTGCCCGTCTTTGATCATCTCGCGAATGGCTTCCTTCGGGTTATCCGGACCGACGCTGATCAGGCGCAGCTGGCCGATTTTCTCATCGACCGTCATCTTTTTGAGTAAATCCGTGACAAAGGCGTCGCGGGCTTCGGGCGTGAGCGGGTGATTACCAAACAAATCCTCTGCCAGCGCAGGTTGCAGCGCCAGGCTGACGGCAACACCTACAGAACATAGCCATTTCATGTTGTTATTCTCTCTCATCAATAACCGCGGGAAGCACCCGGCCAGACCGTGCGAAAAGCGCAGTGTGCCATAAAGCCTGAAAACCTTGCAGGGTTATTCTCTGATTTTTCTCATGAATACCCGACCGCTCAACGGCTAATCGCGCTATGCTTTACAGCGAGAAATTTGCCCCACCACAAGGAGTGGAAGATGTCTTCTGTTCGAACTGACGATAACACTACATTTATTAACGAACTGTCTCGCCTGGTTGGTCACTCTCACCTGCTTACCGACCCGGCCAAAACCGCCCGCTATCGTAAGGGCTTTCGCTCCGGCCAGGGCGACGCGCTGGCGGTAGTCTTCCCCGGTACGTTGCTCGAACTGTGGCGCGTGCTCAGCGCCTGCGTTGCGGCAGACAAGATTATTTTAATGCAGGCTGCGAATACCGGCCTGACCGAAGGCTCCACGCCGAACGGCAACGATTACGATCGTGACATCGTGATTATCAGCACCCTGCGCCTCGACAAACTGCACCTGCTGGACAAGGGCGAACAGGTGCTCGCCTTCCCCGGCACCACGCTTTACTCGCTGGAAAAAGCGCTTAAGCCGCTGGGACGCGAACCGCACTCGGTGATCGGCTCATCGTGCATTGGCGCCTCGGTGATCGGCGGGATCTGCAATAACTCCGGCGGCTCGCTGGTGCAGCGCGGCCCGGCTTACACGGAAATGTCGCTGTTCGCCCGTATCGATGAAAACGGCAAGCTGACGCTGGTTAACCATCTGGGGATCGATCTGGGCGTAACGCCAGAGCAGATCCTCAGCAAACTCGACGATGACCGCGTAAAGGACGAAGACGTTCAGCACGATGGCCGTCACGCGCATGACCACGATTACATCACCCGCGTGCGCGATATCAATGCCGATACGCCGGCGCGCTATAATGCCGATCCGGATCGCCTGTTTGAATCCTCCGGCTGCGCGGGCAAGCTGGCCGTTTTTGCGGTGCGCCTCGATACCTTCCCGGCAGAGAAAAAGCAGCAGGTGTTTTACATCGGCACCAATCAGCCGGAGGTGCTGACGGAGATCCGTCGTCATATTCTGGCCGAGTTCACTCACCTGCCGGTGGCGGGCGAGTATATGCACCGGGACATTTACGACATCGCCGAGCGCTACGGCAAAGATACCTTCCTGATGATCGACAAGCTCGGCACCGACAAAATGCCGTTCTTCTTCACTATGAAGGGCCGCACCGACGCGATGCTGGAGAAAGTATCGTTGTTCAAACCGCACTTCACCGACCGCTTTATGCAGAAGCTGGGTAACGTCTTCCCGGCGCATTTACCGGAGCGGATGAAGACCTGGCGCGACAAGTATGAGCACCATCTGCTGCTGAAAATGGCCGGGGACGGAATTGCCGAAGCGCAGAGCTGGCTCACCGAATTCTTCAAAACCGCCGACGGGGATTTCTTTGCCTGTACGCCGGAAGAAGGCAGCAAAGCCTTCCTGCACCGCTTCGCCGCGGCGGGTGCTGCCATCCGTTATCAGGCGGTGCATTCCGAAGAGGTGGAGGATATTCTGGCGCTGGATATCGCCCTGCGTCGCAACGATACCGAGTGGTTTGAACATCTGCCGCCGGAGATCGACAGCAAGCTGGTGCATAAGCTCTATTACGGCCACTTTATGTGCTATGTCTTCCATCAGGATTACATCGTCAAAAAAGGGGTTGATGCACACGCGCTGAAAGAACAGATGCTGGAGTTGCTGCACGAGCGTGGCGCGCAATATCCTGCCGAGCACAACGTAGGACACCTGTACATAGCGCCGGAGACGCTTAAACATTTTTATCGCAAAAATGACCCTACAAACAGTATGAACCCGGGCATTGGTAAGACAACGCGGAAGAAATACTGGAAAGAGAGTACCGAAACAGAGGAACACAATACGCAAGCCTCTGATGAACTCTTATAGCCAAATTTAAGAGATTGTTAAGCCCTCCTCAAACGTACTAGAGTATCTGCCTGTTGCCAGAGAAACGTTTCTCTGGCTTTCCAAACAAGGAGCGGGCAGAACATGTCGGCTGTAGAAATTTTCCCCGAAACTGAAATCGAGGTGCGCGACGCCCTTCCTGACGATGCGCATGCCATCTCGGCGATATACGCCTGGCATGTGCTTCATGGCCGTGCGTCCTTCGAGGAAGTTCCTCCCACCGTCGATGAGATGCGTCAGCGGATGAAGAGCGTGACCGACAGCGGTTTACCGTGGCTGGTTGCGCTGTATCGCGGCATTGTTGTCGGCTACTGCTACGCCACGTTTTATCGTCCACGCCAGGCCTACCGGTACACCCTTGAGGAATCCATCTATGTGGATGCCAGCACTACCGGGCGCGGGTTTGGCTCGGCCTTACTCCAGGCACTGATCGCCCGTTGTGAACAAGGACCCTGGCGGCAGATGATTGCCGTGGTTGGTGACGGAAACAATAATGCGGGATCGTTACGGCTGCATAAAAAACATGGCTTCGAGGTTGTCGGTCAACTGCGCAGCGTGGGGTATAAGAAGGGCGACTGGCGGGATACGTTGATCATGCAGCGTCCACTCAACGATGGTGACTGGACGCTGCCGGAGTAGGCGCTTTCGCCCGGTGGCGCTTCGCTTACCGGGCCTACGTATCGGGGCCGCTTTAGGGCCGTAGGCCGGGTAAGGCGAAGCCGCCACCCGGCACAGACAGGCGGCTCAGTCGTTCTGCGCCGTCGCCATCTGTTCCGCTTTCTGCTTTTTATACGCCAGCGCTGAAGCCGGCACCGGCTGCACTTTCCCGGTTTCAATCCAGGTGCGCAGGCGGCTGGCATCCGCGAAGTGGGTATATTTACCAAAGGCATCCATCACCACCAGCGCCACTGGCTTACCGTTAAATACGGTGCGCATCACCAGGCAGTGCCCTGCCGCATTGGTGAATCCGGTCTTGGTTAACTGAATATTCCAGTTATCGCGATACACCAGATGGTTAGTGTTGCGGAACGGCAGCGTATACGCCGGGTTCGAGAATGTCGCCATCTCCTCACGCGTGGTGCTGAGCTGACCGATCAGCGGGTATTGCTTACTGGCGATCAGCAGCTTGGTTAAATCACGCGCCGTCGAGACGTTATGAATCGACAGACCGGTTGGCTCTACGAAATGGGTATTTTTCATCCCCAGCGCTTTGGCTTTGGCGTTCATCGCGCGGATAAACGCGCCGTAACCACCAGGATAATGGTGGGCAAGGCTTGCCGCCGCGCGGTTCTCAGAGGACATCAGCGCCAGCAGCAGCATATTTTTACGGCTGATTTCACTGTTCAGACGCACGCGAGAGTAGATCCCTTTCATCTCTGGCGTGTGGCTGATATCCACCTTCAGCTTTTCGTCCAGCGGCAGTCGTGCATCAAGCACCACCATCGCGGTCATGACTTTGGTTATGGAAGCGATCGGGCGCACCAGATCCGGATGACTGGCGTAGATCACCTTGTTGGTATTCAGGTCAACGATCATCGCGCTGCCGGACGCAATCTGGGGTTGCGCAGCAGCGGTGGCGACTGCGGTCGTTTTGGCGATGGCTGGCGCGGTAGCGGAGACGCCCAGCAGCAGCGCAAGACTAAGGAGTGACACTCGAAATTTCAGCATGATGAGACTTCTGATAATGATTCACGCACGTTATGACGTACACCGCCTGTGTCAACGGATAAACACAGGCTGGCTTCGGCATCATAGCGATCACCGTGCGTTGTCGCCAGCGGAGAATCATAACCAGATGCTGCATTGCTGGCATTTACGCCAGCAATGCAGGGAACTTAAAAGAGACGGTATCCATAACCCCAAAGAATAACTGTCAGGGCCAGTAGCGCCTCAAGGACCAGTACGCCGATGGCAAGCGTAGAGCTGGAGAAGCTCAGGCCCTCTTCTTTATTGATATTGAGGAAGGTTGGCACCCCTACATACAGCAGATAACCGGTGTAAAAGAGGGCAACCGTACCGATCAGCGCGCACAGCCAGACCAGTGGATAGAGCGCGACAATACCGCTTAAAAACAGCGGGGTCGCGACGTATCCGGCGAAGACCATACAGTGTGCCAGCGACGGGCGCTGCGGATAGTTGCGCGCCATCCAGTGGATGACCCGCCCCATCACCGCCACCCCGGCCAGCATCAGGCCATAAAACAGAATGGCCAGGTACAGTCCGGTAAACCAGGAAAGCTGAACCACGGTGCCGTCACCAAAGTTCCAGCCTATTTGCGTAGTACCAATAAACGCGCAGACCACCGGCACCGCTGCCATCAGCAGGACATGGTGGGTATAGTGATGCGCGACCGTTTCGTTCTCATTACGGATCACCTGCATTTCACGATCGGGATGGGAGAAAAGTCCCCAGACATGGTTCATAACGCCCCCTTGTTGTCGGCCCGTCAGCGATAGCTTAAGTATAATGCAGGCTTTAGATTATTTTATGTACAGTGGGAAATTTCCGTTGATTGCCGCGCGGTTGATGGATGGGGTATATGATTAGCGCAGGCACAGTAAGGGAGATGACGTTTACGTAATGGATATCAACGGTCTTATTGAACAATATGGATACGCCGCGCTGGTGATCGGCAGCGTGGCGGAAGGCGAAACCATCACGCTGCTGGGCGGGGTGGCCGCGCATCAGGGATTGCTGAAATTCTCGCTGGTGGTCGCCGCCGTCGCGTTGGGCGGTATGATTGGCGATCAGCTGCTCTACTTTCTGGGGCTGCGCTTTGGCCCGACCCTTTTGCAACGTTTTGCTAAGCATCAAAAGAAAATTCGCCGTGCTCAGCGGCTTATCCAGCGACGTCCGTGGCTGTTTGTGATTGGCACCCGCTTTATGTACGGCTTTCGCATCATAGGGCCAATACTGATTGGCGCGAGCCGCTTACCGCCGAAAATCTTCCTGCCGCTGAACATTCTCGGGGCAATTGCCTGGGCGCTGATTTTCACCACGCTTGGCTACGTGGGTGGCGAAGTGATAGGCCCGTGGCTGCATAACCTCGATCAGCATCTTAAACACTGGGCCTGGTTGATCCTGGTTGTTGCGGTGGTGATTGGGGTCCGGCTGTGGCTCAAGCATCGTGAAAAGCGGCGGGATGAAGAGTGAGTGCGGCCTGCTGCCCCTCACCCTACCCCTCTCCCCAAACGCTATACACCCTCTCCCCTTGGGGGTGAGGGGAATGCTTATTCCGCAGGCTTAAACTGCGGATTCGCCAGCATAAAACCGCCGTCGACGATAAACGACTGCCCGGTGGTGTAGCTGGCGTCGCTGTCACACAGCCACGCCACCAGGCTGGCAATTTCTTTGGTATGCCCTGGCCGTGCCAGCGGGATTTCCGGCATTGCGCCTTCTTTCACTTCGCTGTCGTCCATATCATTCATCGGCGTGGCGATCGCTCCGGGCGCAACGGCGTTCACCAGAATCTTATGTTTAACCAGCTCCAGCGCCATCGACTTCGTTAACCCGCCCAGCGCATGTTTGGCCGCCGTATAGGCGCTGGCGTCCGGCAATGGCGTATGTTCATGCACCGAGGTGATATTCACGATCCGCCCCCCTTCCCCCTGCTTCACCATCTGACGCGCCGCGATTTGCGAGCAGAGAAACGCGCCGTCCACGTCAACGGTGAATATGTGCCGCCAGTCGTCAAACGACAGGTCCAGAAATGGCGCTTTATTCATCGCCCCGGCATTGTTAACCAGCACATCCAGCCGCCCGAAACGCGTAATCAGGGTTTCAATGGCCTTTGCGCCTTCCGGCAAATTGCTTAAGTCGAGATGAATGGCCTCGGCACGCTGCCCGCGCGCTTCAATTTCACGGCAGGTTGCCAGCGCCCCTTTCTCATCTGAATGCCAGGTTACTCCGACATCAAACCCGCGTTCGGCCAGCATCAGGGCCGTCGTTTTGCCAATTCCTGAATCCGATGCGGTAACAATTGCGACTCGCGTCATACTCACCTCATGATAATCTGCAAAGAGGTAAGTATAGATAATGCGCAATGTTAGCCGTGATGATATCCGCCACCGAGCGCGGAGGTGAGCTGGAGCGTGGCATCCACGTACTGACCTTTCAGCATCAACCCGGTAATACGCTCTTTGAGCGCCGGAATTTTTGCTTCACTCACCCGGGAGCCGGCAATGATCCCGGCGCTGAAACGCGCCTGTGCCAGCGCAACGACGCGCGCCGCATCTTTTTCGATCTGCTGCTGGTGCTGATTTTTGGCGGTCAGCGTTTCCACTTCGCTGGCCGTCCGGGCAACCTGGTTTACGGCATCTACCACGGCCTTGTTGTAGTTCGCCACGGAGAGGTTGTTTTGCGCCTGGGCGATATCCAGGTTCGCATTCAACCGACCGCTGTCAAAAATTGGCAGCGTCAGCCCGGCGGTTACGCCCATTTGCTGCGCAGATGAGCGGAACAGGTCACTCAGGTGCAATGCATCCTGCTGCAAGAATGCCATCAAATTGATGTCAGGGTAGAACGCGGCTCTGGCGGCATCCACTTCGCTCATGGATGCTTCGATATACCAGTGCGCCTCCTGCAAATCCGGGCGCCGAGCCAGCAGTTCATAACCGAGCGTTGACGGCAGCGACGCCTCTGCATCAGGTAAGGCATGCCGGGCGAGCGTGACTGAAGGGGTATGGGTCAACGCATTCAGACGCGCCTCAATGACCTTCATTTTGCCATGCACGTCAGCGAGCTGTTCATCGGTTTTGCTGGCATTAATATCCGTTTCAACGCCTTCCACCGAGGAGGTAATGCCGTGCTGATAAAGCTCGCGATCGGCACCGATGATATTTTCCTGTTCCCGTTTGATTTGCGCGAGTACGTCACCCACCGCGGCCTCGGTCTGCCAGTCCCAGTACAGCCGCGCGACGCTGCTGGCGAGCAGCTGGCGGGTCTGCTCCAGCTCCGCTTTTTGCGCATTCACCTGACCGATGCGGGCCTCAATTTGGGCGCGGTTTTTACCCCATAAATCCAGATCCCAACCCGCCGTCAGACCAAAGGTGCCGTTGGTGTACCAGGGGCCGGTTGTCCCCGCCGCCGGATCGGTCAGCGCAAATGGACCCATCAGCCCCTCTGCCGACATTTTTTGCCGTTCAACATCTGCGGAAAAATCCAGCTGTGGACCCTCAGCAGCGACAGCGGCTTTCGCCTGTGCTTCCGCCAGGGTGATACGCTGACGGGCAATTTGCATATCCGGCGCATCCGCCAGCGCTTTGTCGATCAGCGCGTTGAGCTGGGGGTCGTTAAAGTCTTTCCACCATTCGCTTTTTGGCCAGTCGGCATGACGCAGTTGGGTATTTACAGCTGCGGCGGCGGCTTGCGTTTTTACTGGAGACACCGTGGCATGTTCCGGCGCGCAGGCGACCAGCATAAAAACAAGAGGAGCACTCAGAGATAAAGTAAGAGAACGTTTCATTACGCCATAAACTCAAAAAAATAAAGGCGCAACTTACGCTTACTGACGTTCCGTTTTTTAGTAACGCGTGGCAATCCGCATATTGTTATACATTTTCATATCCGGAAATTTATTCTCCAAGACAATGATTTAATTTCATGTATTCATGCTAATTATGAATTGGCTGCTACACTTACTTCGACAGACATACGCAGGAGAGGCGAATGAAAATATTATTGTGGGTTATTTTGATTATATTTCTGATAGGGCTGCTGGTGGTAACCGGCGTATTCAAGATGATTTTCTGATTCTGTTGCCCGGCTCCACGCCGGGCAAACACTTCACACTTCGCTCAGGATTTTGACTGGATCACCCGGGCAATATCCGCAGACGTCTGTAGCGTACGGATCTCCTGAAATAATCCCAGCGCGTCGTCGTACTCTTTACGCAAATAACTCAGCCACTGCTTAATGCGCGCGACGTGATACAAGCCGGTATCGCCCTGCTTTTCCAGCCGCGTGTATTTTTGCAGTAGTTTCACCACATCCGCCCACGGCATCCGCGGCTCATTATATTTCACCACCCGGCTGAGGTTCGGCACGTTCAGCGCACCGCGGCCAATCATCACGGCATTACACCCGGTCTCTTTGAGGCAGGCCTGTGCGCTCTCGTAATCCCAGATTTCGCCGTTGGCAATCACCGGGATCGTAAGCCGTTTGCGGATCTCGCCAATCGCCTGCCAGTTAATGCGCTCGGCTTTATAACCATCCTCTTTGGTTCGCCCGTGCACCACCAGCTCGGTGGCGCCCGCCTGCTGCACCGCGTCAGCAATTTCAAACTGCTTATCGCCGCTGTCCCATCCCAGACGCACTTTGACCGTCACCGGCAGGTGCGATGGCACCGCCTCACGCATGGCCTTTGCGCCGCGATAAATCAGCTCCGGATCTTTAAGTAGCGTCGCCCCCCCGCCGCTGCCGTTGACCAGCTTTGACGGACAGCCGCAGTTAAGATCGACGCCGTACGAACCAAGCGCTACCGCGCGGGCGGCGTTTTCAGCCAGCCACTCGGGATACTGGCCGAGCAGCTGGACACGCACCAGCGTACCGGACGGGGTACGGCTCTGACGATGCAGTTCCGGGCAGAGACGATAAAATGATTTTTCTGGCAGCAACATATCGACCACGCGCAGGAACTCCGTCACGCAGAGATCGTAATCGTTCACCTCGGTAAGCAGCTCGCGCACGAGAGAGTCGAGCACGCCTTCCATCGGGGCCAGTAAAACACGCATTCTGAGTACCTGTGAAAAAAGACGCGCTATAGTAGCTGCTCTCTATGTATGTTGAAAGCCCGGCGTTCCATTCCGGAATGTCTGGTATGCCCAAAATTCATGATGTGATCCGTGGCACATTTTCAGGTTTAATTGTATGATGAATACGTCTCAGCAAGGACTTTCACCATGAGCAACTCACTGAATACTATCTGGCAATACCTTCGCGCCTTCGTCCTCATTTATGCCTGCCTGTACGCCGGCATTTTTATCGCTTCGCTGCTGCCGATTACGATACCCGGCAGCATTATCGGCATGCTGATCCTGTTTGTGCTACTGGCATTACAGGTGCTGCCCGCGAAATGGGTTAATCCGGGGTGCTTCGTTCTCATTCGCTATATGGCCCTGCTTTTTGTGCCTATCGGCGTTGGGGTGATGCAGTATTACGATGTGCTTAAAGCGCAGTTCGGCCCGATTGTGGTCTCCTGCGCCATCAGTACGCTGGTGGTATTCCTGGTCGTCAGCTGGAGTTCACACATTGTGCATGGCGAACGCAAGGTCGTCGGGGAGAAAACAAAAAAATGATGGCGAATATCTGGTGGTCCCTGCCGTTAACCCTGGTGGTGTTCTTTGCTGCGCGTAAGCTTGCGGTGCGTTTCAAAATGCCGTTGCTCAACCCGCTGCTGGTCGCCATGGTGGTGATTATTCCTTTTCTGCTGCTCACCGGCATTCCTTATGAGCGTTACTTCGCCGGGAGCAAGATCCTCAACGATTTGTTGCAGCCTGCCGTGGTGGCGCTGGCGTTTCCTTTATATGAGCAACTGCATCAGATCCGCGCGCGCTGGAAATCCATCATTACCATCTGCTTTGTGGGTAGCCTTGTTGCGATGATCACCGGTACCTCGGTGGCCTTATTGATGGGCGCGTCGCCGCAGATCGCCGCCTCTATCCTGCCTAAATCCGTCACCACGCCGATTGCCATGGCCGTGGGCGGCAGCATCGGGGGCATTCCGGCCATCAGCGCCGTGTGCGTGATTTTTGTCGGTATCCTGGGCGCGGTGTTTGGTCATACTCTGCTGAATATCATGAAAATTCGGACCAAAGCGGCACGCGGTCTGGCGATGGGTACCGCCTCGCACGCGCTGGGCACCGCACGCTGCGCGGAACTGGATTATCAGGAAGGGGCATTCAGCTCGCTGGCGCTGGTGATCTGCGGGATTATCACTTCCCTGGTCGCGCCGTTTATCTTCCCGATTATTCTGGCAGTCATGGGCTAAAATTTGCGATGCGTCGCGCAAATTTCATTTTCATTTCATAAGTTGCACACATAATGAGATTTGGATCACATATAAAGGCCGTACGGCTCCGTACACTACCGATCCATTAACCTTGATGAGGCAACGTCATGCATCCACGTTTTCAAGCTGCTTTCTCTCAGCTTGCAGAGAATTTGCAATCAGCCCTGGCTCCGGTTCTGGCGGATGCGCATTTCCCCGCCCTGCTGACGGCAGATCAGGTCACGGCCCTTAAACAGGCAACGGGGCTGGACGAAGACGCGCTGGCTTTCGCCCTGCTGCCCCTTGCGGCTGCCTGCGCCCGCGCTGACCTTTCCCATTTTAACGTAGGCGCAATTGCGCGCGGCGTGGGCGGAACCTGGTACTTCGGCGGAAACATGGAGTTTCTTGGTGCGACCATGCAGCAAACCGTCCACGCGGAGCAGAGCGCCATCAGTCACGCCTGGCTGCGCGGCGAAAAAGCCCTGCGCGCCATCACCGTCAACTATACCCCTTGCGGCCACTGCCGCCAGTTTATGAATGAGCTGAACAGCGGTCTTGAACTGCGTATCAACCTGCCGGGACGCGCACCGCATACGCTGGGTGATTACCTGCCGGATGCTTTCGGCCCGAAAGATCTTGAGATCAAAACCCTGCTGATGGACGAGCAGGACCACGGTTATGCGCTCTCGGGAGATGAGCTGAGCGAAGCGGCCATTGCCGCCGCCAATAAAAGCCACACGCCCTACAGCAAATCTCCAAGCGGCGTCGCCCTTCAGTGCCGCGACGGCCGCATCTTCACCGGTAGCTATGCAGAGAACGCCGCATTTAACCCGACGCTGCCTCCGCTCCAGGGTGCCCTGAACCTGCTTAGCCTGAACGGGTATGACTACCCGGATATTCAGCGCGCAATCCTGGCTGAAAAGGCCGATGCGCCGCTGATCCAGTGGGACGCGACCGCAGCCACGCTGAAAGCGCTGGGCTGTTCAACCATCGACCGCGTGCTGCTGGCATAATCTGTTCGGCGGGCAGAGTTGCCCGCCAGTCTGACGAAAAACCCCTCAGTTGAATCGCTGTTTCTTGCGCTAACCAGGCGGGTACAGTAGCCTGAGGGAAATTTCATCATCGGTACGAGCCATCTGCATGTTAAAGCGCGTGTTTTACAGCCTGTCTGTCCTGGTCGGCATACTGCTGTTGATCGTGCTGGGTCTCGACCGCTGGATGAGCTGGAAAACAGCCCCCTACATTTTTGATGACCTACAGGATCTCCCCTACCGTCAGGTTGGTGTGGTGCTTGGCACCGCCAAGTATTACCGCACTGGCGTCATAAATCAGTATTACCGGTATCGTATTCAGGGCGCGCTGAACGCCTATAACAGCGGCAAGGTGAACTATCTGCTGCTGAGCGGCGATAACGCGCTGCAAAGCTATAACGAGCCGGTGACGATGCGCAAAGATCTGATTGCCGCAGGCGTCGACCCGGCCGATATCGTGCTCGACTACGCCGGATTCCGCACGCTTGATTCCATCGTGCGTACCCGCAAGGTGTTCGACACCAATGATTTCATCATCATTACCCAGCGTTTCCACTGCGAGCGGGCGCTGTTTATCGCCCTGCATATGGGCATTCAGGCGCAGTGTTATGCGGTGCCATCGCCAAAGGATATGCTGAGCGTGCGCGTACGTGAGTTTGGCGCTCGTTTTGGCGCGCTGGCTGACCTGTACTTATTCAAACGTGAACCGCGCTTTTTAGGCCCGCTGGTGCCGATCCCAACGATGCACGAAGTGCCGGAGAATGCACAGGGTTACCCGGCGGTAACGCCAGAGCAGTTGCTGGAAATTCAGAAGAAGTAATAACTTTTGTCGGGTGGCGGCTTCGCCTTACCCGACCTACGATCGCGATTTTGTAGGCCCGGTAAGCGTCGCGCCACCAGGCAAAAAAAGGCCCGCTACGTGAGCGGGCCTTTTCATTCTGAAGATCTTACTTCTTACGCGCGTACTTCAGTGAATCCAGCGCAACCGCGAAGATGATGATGGCGCCCTTGATGATGTACTGCCAGTAGGGGTTCACGCCGATGTAGGTCAGGCCGTAGTTGATAACGGTGAAGATGATCACACCGGTCACCACGCCCAGCACGGTCCCCACGCCGCCGCTGAAGGAGACGCCGCCAACCACGCAGGCTGCAATCGCATCCAGTTCGTACATAAAGCCGAGGTTGTTGGTTGCAGAGCCGATACGGCCCGCTTCCAGCATCCCGCCGAAGGCGTAGAAGACCCCGGACAGGGCGTAAATCATCAGCAGGTTCAGAGCCACGTTGACCCCGGACACTTTAGCCGCTTCAGGGTTACCGCCGATAGCAAAGATGTTTTTACCGAAGCGGGTTTTGTTCCACAGGATCCAGACGAACGCCACCGCAATCAGCGCATAGAAGGTGATGTAGGAGAGACGGAAGCTGCCCAGCGCAACAAACCCCTGCGTGAAGGTCGAGAAGCCGCTGTCGAAGCCAGAGATTGGAGACGCGCCGACGAAATCGTAGTACAGGGAGTTGATACCATAAACGATGATCATCGTGCCAAGCGTGGTGATGAATGGCGTCACGTTCAGGTAAGCAATGATGATGCCGTTAATCAGGCCAATTACCGCGCCGATGGCGCACACGATCAGGATCACCACGAAAATCGGCATGGTCGCCATCTCCGGGAACACCTTGTTGGCGTTTTCCATCGACTGCAACAGGGTTGCCGCAATGACCGCCGCCAGACCCACCTGGCGCCCTGCCGAAAGGTCAGTCCCCTGGGTAACGATAAGCCCCGCCACGCCAAGCGCGATAATAATACGTACGGAAGACTGGGTCAGAATGTTACTCAAGTTCAGCAGACTTAAGAACGTAGGGTCCTGGAAAATAATAATCGCCAGCAAGACTAAAAGAACAACGTAAATACCGCCTTCTTTCAGATAAGTGAGAAAACTTTTTTTATTTAACGCACTCATGAGGAGCCCCTGATCTTAAAGGTGCAAAGACGCAAGACGCAAAATTTCGTTTTGCGTTGTCGTTTTGGTTTCAACAATACCGGCAACGAGACCATTGCTCATAACCAGAATACGGTCTGTGATCCCTAACAATTCCGGCATTTCGGAAGAAATAATAATGATCCCTTTATCTTTTTTCGCCAGCTCGGCGATCAGCTGGTAAATCTCAAATTTTGCACCCACGTCGATACCGCGCGTAGGTTCATCCAGCATCAGAATTTCAGGCTGGGTTAATAGCCAGCGACCAATAATGACTTTCTGCTGGTTCCCTCCCGAGAGTGAGCCAATTTGCGTGCGGTGGCCCGGCGTTTTCACGCGCATGGAGTCAATCACCCACTGGGTATCGCTCTTCATGCGGGAATTATCCAGCAGCCCGACTTTATTTTTGTAATTGCGAATATTAGAAATTAACGAGTTAAAGTTAATATCCAGATAAGCGTAAATACCGGTGGAACGACGCTCTTCCGTCACCAGCGCAAAGCCATTATTAATGGCTTCGTTGGCGTTGTGGTTGTTGATCTTCTTACCGTGCAGCGTAATGGTGCCTTCGGCTTTCTCACGGATACCAAACAGGGTTTCCACGATATCGGTGCGCTTAGCGCCCACCAGCCCTGCGATGCCAAGGATCTCCCCCTTGTGCAGATCGAAAGAGACATCGCGGATAGACGGCTGACGCAGCGAGGTCAGGTTACGCACCTCCAGAATCACTTCGCCTGGCTTGTTTTCTTTATCCGGGAAACGCTGGTTCAGAGAACGGCCAACCATCATGGCAATGATCTTGTCCATATCCAGCCCTTCCAGCGGCTGGGTGGCGATCCACTGGCCGTCGCGCAGGATGGTGATTTCATCGCACAGCTGGAAGATCTCTTCCATTTTATGTGAGATATAGACAATGCCGCAGCCGCGATCTTTCAGCTTACGAATAATGGTAAAAAGGTGGTTAACCTCTTTTTCCGTTAATGACGATGTCGGTTCATCCATGATCACGATTTTCGCATCATAGGAGAACGCTTTGGCAATTTCGATCATCTGCATCTGGGAAACGGATAATGTCCCGACGCGTGCGCGCGGGTCGATATCAATATCCAGCTCATCAAAAATGGCTTTGGTGTCGCGATACATTTTATCCTGATCGACAAAGACACCTTTGGTTGGATAACGACCCAACCACATATTATCCATAACTGAACGTTGCAGAACTAGGTTTAATTCCTGGTGTACCATCGAGATACCGTTCTCCAGCGCTTCTTTCGCTGAATGGAAGTCGATCTCTTTTCCCTGAAAAAGAATGCTGCCAGAATCTTTTTGATAGATCCCAAAGAGGCATTTTAATAATGTTGATTTACCCGCACCGTTTTCACCCATTAACGCATGAATAGAGTGTGGACGAACTTTTAAATTAACATTATCGAGCGCCTTAACACCGGGGAATGACTTGTTGACACCGGTCATTTCCAACAAGTATTCACCGGACGACTGAGTAGTTGTGCTGACCATAATTATACCTTGTTGGCCTCGCATATCGCGTTATAAAAGGGCGCAACGAATTGCGCCCAGTGAAGACAATGCAGATAACTTATTTACCGATAAACTCAGCCAGGTTGGACTGGTCTACGCCCACGTAAGGAACGCGAACGATTTTGTTGTCAATTTTCCAGTTAGTCCCGTCAGCGGCGCCTTTACCGTCGGCCAGGTTTTTCGCCAGATCGAAGGTGGCTTTCGCCTGGTTGTTGGCATCGTTCAGCACGGTACCGGCCATAGCGCCAGATTTCACCAGCGCCAGCGCTTCTGGCAGGGCATCCACACCGAACACAGGAATGGCGGACTTGTTGTGGGCTTTCAGGGCTTCAACGGCACCCATTGCCATCGCATCGTTGTTGGCGATGACCACTTCAATTTTGTTGGCGTTCGGACCAGAGAGCCACGCGTCCATCTTATCTTTCGCCTGAGCGGTGTCCCACATTGCGGTGTCTAACGCCAGCTGCTGGGTTTTCAGGCCCTTGTCGTTCAGCTCTTTAATAACGTAGGTGGTACGTGCTTCAGCATCCGGATGGCCCGGTTCGCCTTTCAGCAGAACGAACTGAATCTGACCATCTTTGTTCAGATCCCAGTTCGGGTTCGCCGCCCAGTGTTTCGCAATCAGATCGCCCTGGATAATCCCGGACTCTTTGGAGTCGGTACCCACGTAATACGCTTTGTCGTAGCTGTCCAGCGCCTTACGGGAAGGTTCTTTGTTGAAGAAGACAATTGGCACGTTCTGGCCGCGCGCTTTCTCGATCACCGTGCCTGCCGCCGCCGGGTCAACCAGGTTAATAGCCAGCGCTTTCACGCCTTTTGCCAGAAGAACGTCAATCTGATCGTTCTGTTTGGACTGGTCATTCTGGGAGTCATTCATCAGCAGCTGCACGTCTGGCGCTGATTTAGCATCTTTTTCAATTGCTTTACGCACAACGGACATGAAGTTGTCGTCGTATTTATAGATAGTCACGCCAATACGGGTATCCGCTGCGTGCGCTGCTGCGCCAAAAAGCATGCTTGCCATGACAGCAGACAGAGTCAACACCTTCTTATTCATGGTATCTCCGGTTTTTTTTATGCAGGGTAGTTCTTGTGAAAAACGGTCGGCGGGCAGAAGTTAATAAAACGTTACTGATCGCCGAAGTTCACTTATAAAATGTCCAGCTTCCGTGTTCGGTAACGCTCCAGAAATGCGTTTTATTCGTTGTTTGAGGCATGCTGGTAACGGTAAAAGTGAATAATCACCGTTACATTGTGTTTCAGCCCCTAAAACGCTGACATCATAGACAGCGGCTTGTTAAGATACTGTGAATTTACTCACAGATTGAAAACGGTTACATCACGTGATGTTATCAGTTAGTGATCGGAGCCACAGTTTGTCGGATAGCGACCGAATGGCGGCGTACTAAAGTCGGCATAAAACAATGCGTTGCGTCAGGATCTAACAGCCCTGCCGCCCCCTGTAACGCCAGCTCTGTCGCCAGTTTCGCCATCGACGCAATGGGGTAACGCACCGTTGTCAGCTGCGGATCGGTGTAACGGGCAATCGGGATATCGTCAAAGCCGATCAGCGATAAATGCTGTGGCACCGCAATGCCGTTGTCTTTCAGCGCGGTAAGCGCACCTGCCGCCATGCTGTCGTTATAGGCAAACACGGCCGTCAGCTGAAGATTACGCCCCAGCAGTTCCACCATTGCCGCTTCACCGCCCTGCATGTCCGGCGAACCGGTACCTACCCAGCTTTCCAGCGGCGCAATGCCCTGCTCTTTCAGGGCGTTTTGCCAGCCCTCGCGGCGCATCATGTCGTCTTCAATACCGTGGCTGGAGGCCAGATAACCAATGCGCTGATGGCCGTTGCTGATGAGCATCCGCGTCGCCATCATCGCGCCGCTGATGTTATCCAGACCGACGCAGCGGTGCGCGTAGCCGGGGACGATACGATTGATCAGCACCATGCCGGGGATTTGCTCCATAAACCCGGCCAGCTCTTCATCGCTCAGGGCTTTAGAGTGCACAATCAGGGCGTTACAGCGCTGGCGGATCAGTACCTCAATGGCATAACGCTCTTTTTCAGCCTCGTGATAGCTGTTGCCAATCAACACATATTTCTGGTGCTGCTGGGCAACGACGTCCACCGCTTTGACCAGCGCGCCGAAGAAGGCGTCAGACACGTCCATCACCACTACGCCAATGGTATCGCTGACCTGCGTCGCCAGCGCCTGGGCATTAGCGTTTGGCCGGTACCCCAGCTGGGTCACGGCTTTCATTACGGTTTCACGCGTTTCAGAGCTGACCAGCGCACTGTTGTTCAGCACGCGGGAGACAGTAGCAACAGAAACACCCGCCTGGCGGGCGACGTCACGAATGGTGATCATATTCACCACCCTTTAAAGGATTGCAGCAACTCACAGACACCCCCTGTGTTTAGCAAGGTGGCTATTCTGGCAGCGAGAGAGAGGAGACTACGTGAAGAAGCTCACACAGATGAAAACGCTTACATCCGTTTTGTTAATGATTGTGATCCAGATCGTTATCTGGATGTATTACGCAATGACACGCCCGAAGCACGGGCGGTTAACCGTCGCCATGCCCATTCCAGCGGGCCCTGACGGAAAAAACGCAGCCAGACAACCGAAAACACCACGTTAACAATCCAGACCGGAATAACAAACGCCAGCAGCGTCAGGCGGTCGAATTTCATAAACAGGCCGAATCGGTAGAAAAGCGTGGTGCATATCAGCGTTTGCAGGATGTAATTGCTTAACGCCATCCGCCCAACGCAGGCCACCGCACTGACGATCCACAGGCGGGAAAGCTGGGGCCAGAAGCCGTAGATCAGCGCCGCATAGCCAATAGTCTGGAACGGCGCGCTCAGTTCGCGCGGCACCTGCAACAGGAAAGCACACCAGCGGTAATCCCACTGAAGATGCCACTGCATCATCACCGCCGGGAGGTTGATGATCACGCCGAGCAGCACCAGCCCTGCTCCCGTACGACGATAGTGTCGCAGGCTAAATTCCCCTTTCAGCCAGCCGGTGCGCATCAGGGCTGCGCCCATCAGCATCATCCCCGCCAGCTGCCAGCCGTATTGCGCGCCTAGCGCCAGCAGGTTATCGCCGAGCATATCGGCCCGGTTGCCTATCGCTTCCATGCCGCCTTTCAGCTTCCAGAACTGCTCATATTGCAGGTTGGCCGCATCCGGGATCCATGAACGACTGGTGGAAGCATCGGCAATCATGCCAAGCAGCAATAACACGGCCAGTCCCATGACATAGAGCATCACGCCGGTATTAAACAGGCTTTTCACACCGGGCGCGTCGCGGATCAGCCGCCAGCAAATCAGCCCCACCAGACCATACGCGAGCAGAATATCGCCGTCCCAGAACAGCAGCCCGTGAATAAAACCGAGGATAACCAGCAGCGTTAAACGCGACTGGATCCAGCGCGCACCACGTTTGAGGAGAAGCTGAAGTCCCGCGCCAAACAGAAGCGCAAAGAGGGTCAGGAATTTAACCTGTGCAAAGAGATCGAGGATTGCCCACGTCCAGGCGTCGCTGCGCGTGATGTCGCCATACCACGCAGGATTCAGATAGGCGGCCTTCGGCAGACCGAAGGCGCTGATATTCAGCAGCAGGATACCGAGAATGGCGACGCCGCGAACAAAATCGAGCGTGACGTTTCGCTCCATGGTCCCTGCCCTGTCTGATTAGTTGTGGTGACGCACGGCGCGCAGGAACTCCTGGCGGGTGTTCTGGCTCGATTTGAACAGGCCGCCCAGCGAAGTGGTGGTGGTTGCGCTGGTTGCATCACGCACGCCGCGCGCTTTCACGCAGTAGTGCACCGCGTCGATAGACACCGCCACGTTGTTAGTACCCAACAGAGTTTGCAGTGCGGTCAGGATCTGCTGCGTCAGACGCTCCTGCACCTGCGGACGCTGGGCAAAAAACTGTACGATGCGGTTGATCTTGGACAGGCCAATGACCGTATCTTTTGGAATATAGGCCACCGTCGCTTTACCATCGATGGTCACAAAGTGATGCTCGCAGGTGCTGGTCAGCGTGATATCGCGTACCGTCACCATCTCATCAACCTTCATCTTATTTTCAATGACGGTGATTTTCGGGAAGTTCGCGTAATCCAGGCCGGAGAAAATTTCGTCGACGTACATTTTCGCGATGCGGTGCGGCGTCTCCATAAGGCTGTCGTCGCTCAGATCGAGATTCAGCAGTTGCATGATCTCCGTCATATGGCCGGCGATCAGACTCTTGCGGGTAACATTGTCCAGCTCCTGCACGGGCGGGCGCAGTGGCGTTTCAAGACCGCGCGCAACCAGCGCTTCATGGACAAGGGCTGCTTCTTTACTGAGTGATGACATTCTTTTCTCCTGCAGGTGTGGCGTCTTTTGCCCTCGTTGTGGCAAAAGTGTGCGCTCATTGTGCGTGAGGCGACGCACATAATCCAGTATTCACGACAATAATTATTGCAATTGCTGTTGCCTTTCAGCCTGACGGTTCCAGACTAACGCTCCGCCAACGAACAGCGCGATCCCCGCCAGCCCCAGCGCAGGTTCCAGCCGGTGCGTGAGCCAGGTCGACAGTGCCGACGTGACCGGACCCACCAGCTGACCAATGGCATACCCGGTGGTGAGCAGTCCCGCCATATAACGCGTGTGGTCTGGCGCCAGCTCGCGACCGTACAGAAGAGAGAGCTGCACGGCGCAGAGGAACCCGCCGCCTACCAGCAGCCCCCCCGTCAGCAAGCCGCCAATACCCGGCAGCAGCCAGGCCGCCAGCACGCCAATCCCCTGTAACCACAGAACAATCGCCAGCCTGCGGTTAGCGCTTGATGTATGCCGCAGGGCAATGCTGAGCGCAATTCCCACCACCGAGGCGGCGCCAAATATCGGCCAGACAAACTGGGCAAACAGGCTGCCGGGAAAACGCACCGCCGCCATTTGCGATAAAAAGGTCGCCGGGAGGATATAGCCGAACCCTGCCAGGCTGTAGCTCCAGACCAGACGCTTGAGATCTGCGGTCAGCAGCAGCGGTTCAGGCGCGGTACCGGGCCGATGGAGCTGCCCGGACCGCGGCAGGTAGCGCGCCACCAGCACAATCAGCACCAGCGCCAGTACGCCGTAGATTTGCCATGCCGCCCCGGCGGACAAGGATTTCGCCTGAATATAGACCGCCAGCAGGCCGCTCAGGGCGATGCCGGCCCCGGGTCCGGCAAAGACGGCCGCACTGAGTCCCGGTTTGCCCAGCTGCCCCAGCCGCTCGTTGGTCCAGGCGGCAATCAGCACCATCGACCAGCCGCTCATGCAGCCGATCACAAAGCGCAGCAGACCGTGAACAACGGCATTATCTGCCGCCGCGGAGAGCAGCGTTAGCGCCACCGCACCGGTGATGCCAAGCCAGAGACGCGTTTCAACGAAGCGATGGGCGCGCATGGCATCCCATGCCCCCACCAGATAGCCCAGATAGTTCATTGCCGCCACCAGCCCCGCGCTGGTAAGCGTGAGTTGCCCGGCGGCTATCATCAGCGGCACCTGAGGCGTGAAGGCGAAGCGCCCTATCCCCATCGCCACGACCAGAACCACAAATCCGCTGAGCGCGATACGCAGCGCCATGATCGCTCCAATTGTTAAAGAAAAGTAAATTTATGATGCAACATCTCGCCGTCCTGCGAAAGTGAAAGTTGCTCACAGGTCAATGAAAACTCTGTATTATGCGTTTTATGAATCGTCTTACCTTTAAGGAGCCCTGCATGGAACTGCTCGAAGAGCATCGTTGTTTTGAAGGTCGACAGCAGCGCTGGCGGCACGACTCCACCGCGCTGAATTGTGCTATGACGTTCAGCATTTTCCTGCCCCCTGCGGACAATCCACCGGTGCTGTACTGGCTTTCAGGCCTGACCTGCAACGACGAAAACTTCACCACCAAAGCGGGTGCCCAGCGTATTGCCGCCGAACTGGGCATTGCGCTGGTGATGCCAGATACCAGCCCGCGTGGCGATGACGTGGCCGACGATGCCGGATACGATTTGGGTAAAGGCGCCGGGTTCTATCTCAACGCCACGGAACAACCGTGGGCGAGCCATTACCGCATGTATGACTACATTCGCGATGAACTGCCTGCCCTGGTGCACTCTCAGTTCGCGGTCAGCGAGCGCTGCGCGATAAGCGGACATTCGATGGGTGGCCACGGGGCGCTGATAATGGCGCTGAAAAATCCGGGGAAATATACCAGCGTGTCCGCATTTGCGCCGATTGTGAACCCAACGCAGGTGCCGTGGGGGCAAAAAGCCTTTACGCACTATCTGGGTGAAGAAGCAGAAAAATGGCAGGAATGGGACAGCTGCGCGTTGATGCTGGCGAGCGACTCGGTGAATGCGATCCCGATGCTTATCGATCAGGGCGATGCGGATCAGTTCCTCGCCGGACAGCTACAGCCTGCGGTGCTGGCGGAAGCCGCGCGCCAGAAGGACTGGCCGCTAACGCTGCGCATTCAGCCGGGATACGACCACAGCTATTACTTCATGGCGTCCTTTATTGAGGATCATCTCCGCTTCCATGCGGAGCATCTGTTCAGATAAGTTCCGCCTTTTGCCCGGTAGCGCCTCCTGCCTACCGGGTCTTCCCCTCCCCCTCTTTACATACTTCTATCCGCTTGAATCCAGCCTGATTTCTGTCGCCGACACCCAAACACAAATGATTTCAATTATCATTTGTGTTTACAATTCTACATTCTTTTGTACAATTCCAGGCTCTTCTCCATCTCAAAGAGTTCTTACAAGACAAAAACATACAGTTCTCAGGGTTATCCCGATGGAGTTTTATTCATTTTTATACGGAATGTACAAATGACAATACCGCGCATTAAGCTCCTGGCCGTCGCCATTGGCGCTGCCACATGTTCCCCCTTCGTTCACGCAGCCGATCAGGACACCGTTGTCGTCACCGCGACGGGTTTTGAACAAAAGATCCAGAATGCCCCCGCCTCCATCTCTGTGATTTCAAAACAGCAGATTGAAGATAAAGCCTACCGTGATGTTACCGATGCCCTGAGAGACGTCCCGGGCGTTGTCGTCACTGGCGGCGGGAGCAGCAGTGATATCAGTATTCGCGGCATGGCCTCTCAGTACACCCTGTTCCTGGTGAACGGCAAACGCGTCAGTACGCGAAGCACCCGCCCCAACAGCGACAACTCGGGTATTGAACAAGGCTGGCTGCCGCCGCTGGAGTCCATTGAGCGCATCGAGGTCATCCGCGGCCCGATGTCCTCGCTTTACGGCTCCGATGCTATGGGTGGCGTAATTAACGTCATTACCAAAAAAGTCTCGAACACTAAAGCCTGGACCGGTTCGTTGCATGGCGATGCGACCTTCCAGGAAAACAATGATTCCGGCGATATCTTCCAGACCAACGCCTACGCTTCTGGTCCCCTGATCGACGGACTGCTGGGCGCAAAAGTGACGGGGCTGTTGTCACGCCGCGCAGAAGATAAAATCGTGAACGGCTATAACGAGCAGAAAATGCGTAACGGTGGCATTACGCTGAACTTCACCCCGGACGAGAAGAACGATTTCGACCTCGACTTTGCTCGCGAGCTTCAGGACAGAAACAGCACCCCGGGGATGTCGAAAGCGGCTGAAACCTGCCGGGGAACAACCTGTACGCCAAATACCAAAAGCGACTCGCGCTATGAGCACACGACCTACTCGTTAACCCACAGCGGGTATTACGACGACTTCAATACCACCAGCTATATCCAGCAGGAAGAGACCAATAATCCAGGTCGCAAAATGCGCTCCTATAACACCACCTTCAACAACCAGAACCAGATTTTCCTCGGCGATCATACGTTGACCCTCGGCGGGCAGTATCGTTATGAGAAACTGCTCGACAAGGGTAATCAGCTGGAAGCTGCTGACGGCCTGAACAAACTGACGCGCTGGAGCTGGGCCCTGTTTGCCGAAGATGAATGGGCAATGACGGAAAGCTTTACGTTGACCGGCGGCCTGCGTATGGACAAAGACCAAAACTACGGTACTAACTGGACGCCGCGCGGTTACGGCGTATGGCACCTGGCCGATCAGTGGACGTTAAAAGGCGGGGTTTCGGCTGGCTATCGTGCGCCGGATCTGCGTCAGTCGTCTGCCAGCTGGGGCCAGGTAACGGGTGGCGGCCGTCTTGACGGTATCATCGTTGGCAACCCGGATCTGAAACCAGAGAAGAGTCTGAGCGAAGAGCTCGCCCTGCTCTGGGATAACAACGATAACCTGAATGCCGGCGTAACGCTGTTTAATACCGACTTCAAGGACAAGATTACGGAAGTTCGCCGCTGTAACAGCAGCGCCGATCCCGCCTGTACGATTGGCGATCACAGCTATGATTTCGTCAGCGATCGCGTCAACGTGGACAAAGCCAACATGCGCGGTGTGGAGTCCTCCTTCGGGTGGAAAATCACGCGCGATGTGAACTGGACTGCAAACTACACCTATACGGAGTCCGAGCAGAAGAGCGGCCAGTTCTCCGGCAAGCCACTGAACAAAATGCCGAAACACATGTTCAACACCACCCTGGACTGGCAGGCGACGCCAGATGTCGGATTCTGGAGCCGTCTGAACCTGCGCGGTAAAACGTCTGAGTACCTGAGCCGCACGTCAATGTCCCAGGGTACGCCGTCCTACACTCAGGTTGATGTCGGTATGCGCTACAACGCCAACAAAAACCTGCTGGTTACTGCCGGTGTGTATAACGTGCTCGATAAGCAGATTGATTACGATACGTATGACACCGTGCTGGATGGCCGTCGCTATACCGTCGGCATGACCTACAGCTTCTGATCTGCCCATAAAAAAGCCCGCTCAACTGAGCGGGCTAAAAGAGAGGAAGTGCGGTTATTGTTTAAATCGTTCCGGGAAATCCATTTCACTGTAGCGAACGAAGCGTGTTCCTTTCGTCAGTTTGTAGCCAAACCAGATGATCAGGAACAGCGGAATGCCAATATAGGTGGCCGTGACGGCGCCCCAGTCAATGGTGTCCGCAAGGAAGGCCTCATAGTTCTGACCCAGGGTAATAATCAGGCACAGAACGAAGGCGAAGATCGGCCCCAGCGGGAAGAACCCTGACCGGTACGGCAGATTATTCAGATCATGACCCTGCTTGACGTACCCGCGACGGAAACGGTAGTGGCTGATGGCAATGCCCAGCCAGGCAATGAAGCCCGTCATACCGGAGGTGTTAAGCAGCCACAGGTAGACCGTCTGATTGCCGAACATGGAGGTCAGGAAACAGAGACCCGCAATCACCGTGGTCGCATACAGCGCGTTGCGCGGCACGCCACCGCGAGACAGTTTCGAGAAAATACGCGGCGCTTTACCGTCGCAGGCCAGGGTGTAGAGCATGCGGGTGGAGGCGTACATCCCGGAGTTACCCGCAGACAGTACCGCCGTCAGGATCACCGCGTTCATCACCGCCGCGGCAGAGAGCAGACCCGCGTGCTGGAAGACCAGCGTGAACGGGCTGACGCTGATGTCTTTCACATCATTACGCAGCAGGCTTGGGTCGGTATACGGAATGATCAGGCTGATAATCAGGATCGCGAACACATAGAACAGCAGGATACGCCAGAACACCTGACGCACCGCGCGCGGAATGTTCTTCTCCGGGTTTTCGGATTCACCGGCCGCGATACCAATCAGCTCGGTACCCTGGAAGGAGAAGCCGACAATCATCGCCACGCCAATCATCGCCGAGAAGCCCCCGGCAAACGGCGCATCGCCTATAGTCCAGTTACTCCAGCCCGCCGGTTCAGCCCCTTTGAAAATACCAACGATCATCGCCACACCGACGACGATAAAGATGATGACGGTTGCCACTTTAATCAAAGAGAACCAGTATTCCGCTTCGCCAAAGCCGCGCACGGAGATGTAGTTCAGCAGGAAGATGACCGCCAGGAACAGGGCGCTCCAGATCCAGCCTGGCGTGTCCGGGAACCACCAGGTCATCACCAGCTGTGCCGCGACGAGGTCAACGGCGATGGTCACCGCCCAGTTGTACCAGTAGTTCCAGCCCAGCGCGAAGCCGAAGCCTTCCTCAACGTATTTTTGTCCGTAGGTCGAAAACGAACCAGACACCGGCATGTATGCCGCCAGTTCACCCAGGCTGGTCATCAGGAAGTAGACCATCAGGCCAATCAGAATATAAGAGAATAATGCCCCACCCGGGCCGGCTGCCGAAATTGTTGCGCCAGAGGCAACGAAAAGACCCGTACCGATGGAGCCGCCAATGGCGATCATCATCAGGTGACGCGCCTTAAGTGCGCGACGTAGCGCGGGCGCTTCTGTGGTTTTAGTTTCTGAAACCATGTGAAAATGCTGTCCATTCAATAAATGAGGCGCGATTGTAGCAGACGATCTGCGTTGCTTCCGGCAGAAATGCTCAGTTATAAGAGAGCTTCATGACTCGGCCAGGATTATAAGTAAAGCATAAAAATGTGGGGTGATAAGCGCACATAGCCCCGGTAAGCGAAGCGCCACCGGGGAACGTTAAATGGCGCAGTAGCGCAGAAAACGCTGGAGCGAGCTGGAAAGGTGTTTCTGACGATGATGGATGCACCACAGCGTGCGCACCAGCTTCGGCAGCGGAACGGGGATCTCAACCAGAGAGCCGGTTTCCAGCTGTTCGGCAATCACCCGTCGGGAAAGACAGCTAATGCCCAGGCCATGACGCACCGCATGCTTAATCGCCTCGGAGTTACCTAACTCCATCCCTAACTGGAACTGCGGCAGATGGGACAGCAGCAGATAATCGACAATCTCACGCGTGCCAGAGCCCTGCTCTCGCAGGATCCACTGCGCCTGCGCCAGACGCTCCAGCGTCACCTCGCCCTGGAGTAAAGATGAGGCCGGGGAGGCAAACACCACCAGCTCATCCTCCAGCCAGGGTTCCGCAATAATATCCACGTTGTGGCACGGCCCTTCGATAAGCCCGATGTCCACGCGGAAATCGATCACCGCGTTAATCACGTCCTGGCTGTTGCCGACGCTCATTTCCAGCGGCAGGGTCGGAAAATCCCGGCGGTAGCGGGCAATCACTTCCGGCAGGATGTAGTTACCGATCGTGCTGCTGGCGTAGACGCGAATAGCGCCGTTGTCCTCGCGGAACAGCTGTTCGATCTCCGTTGCCTGCTCCAGCAAGGCCAGGGCACGCGGGTACAGCAGGCGGCCATGTTCGTTCACCACCAGCCGCTTTCCTACCCTGTCGAAAAGCTGAACGCCCAGTTGCCCTTCAAGATCGGTCAAGGCCGCGCTAACGGCGGACTGCGAGAGCGCCAGCATTTGTGACGCCTGGGTTGTCGAGCCGCTTTTCAGCACCTCGGCAAAAACTTCCAGCTGACGCAATGTAATGTGCATGGTTGCTTACCACTTATAAAGATTGATTATAAATATATAATCAATTTTATTTTTAAGCCAGAGCGCCGTAACCTTTAGCCAGACAAAGGAGAAGGTTATGTCAGAAATCACCTTACAACATCATCGTACAGTGTGGCACTTCGTGCCGGGTCTCGCGCTCAGCGCCGTGGTTACCGGCGTGGCTTTATGGGGCGGGAGTATACCGGCGGTTGCCGGCGCAGGGTTCAGCGCCCTGACGCTGGCCATTCTGCTTGGCATGGTGGTCGGGAACACCGTTTATCCACACATCTGGAAATCCTGCGACGGCGGCGTGCTTTTCGCCAAGCAGCATTTATTACGTCTCGGGATCATCCTTTATGGCTTCCGTCTCACCTTTTCGCAGATTGCGGATGTCGGTGTCAGCGGGATTGCCATTGACGTCCTGACCCTTTCGAGCACCTTTTTACTGGCGTGCTTTATCGGCCAGAAGATCTTTGGGCTGGACAAACAGACCAGCTGGCTGATCGGTGCGGGTAGCAGCATCTGCGGCGCGGCGGCGGTACTGGCAACAGAACCCGTCGTTAAAGCCGAAGCCAGTAAAGTCACGGTTGCCGTCGCGACGGTAGTTATCTTCGGTACGCTGGCGATCTTCCTATATCCGGCCATGTATCCGCTGGTGGCGCACTGGTTTAGTCCGGAAACCTACGGCATTTATATCGGCTCAACCATGCACGAAGTGGCGCAGGTGGTGGCGGCAGGTCACGCCATTAACCCGGAAGCGGAAAACGCGGCGGTCATCGCCAAAATGCTGCGCGTGATGATGCTGGCCCCGTTCCTGATTTTCCTCGCGGCGCGGGTTAAACAGCTTGCTCCGGCAGGCGGCAGCGAGAAAAGCAAAATCACCATTCCGTGGTTTGCGATCCTGTTCATCGTGGTCGCTGTCTTCAACTCTTTCCACCTGCTGCCAAAAGCGATGGTGGATATGCTGGTGACGCTGGATACGGTCCTGCTGGCGATGGCGATGGCGGCGCTGGGCGTCACCACACACGTCAGCGCGCTGAAAAAAGCCGGCGCGAAACCGCTGCTGATGGCGCTGGTGCTGTTCATCTGGCTAATCGTTGGCGGTGGTGCGATTAACCTCGCCGTGCACAGCCTGTTGGCATAAACCATCTCGTCCTTCTCCTGTTAACCCGCTATCATAGGCATTTCGGGTTAACAGGAGTCTTTTTATGAAATATGTTGGAGCGCACGTCAGCGCTGCCGGTGGCCTTGCGAATGCCGCCATTCGCGCCGCCGAAATCGAGGCGACCGCTTTCGCCCTGTTCACCAAAAACCAGCGCCAGTGGCGCGCCGCAGCGCTCACCGCTGAAGTGATTGATGATTTCAAAGCCGCCTGTGAGAAATACCACTATGGGCCTGGCCAAATCCTTCCCCACGACAGCTACCTCATTAACCTCGGTCACCCTGTTGCCGAGGCGCTGGAAAAATCCCGCGAAGCGTTCCTGGATGAGGTTCAGCGCTGTGAACAGCTGGGGCTGACGCTGCTGAACTTCCATCCCGGCAGCCATCTGATGCAGATTGACGAAGACGCCTGTCTGGCGCGCATCGCCGAGTCCATCAACATGACGCTGGATAAAACCCAGGGCGTGACGGCGGTGATTGAGAATACCGCCGGTCAGGGCAGCAACCTCGGCTTTAAGTTTGAGCATCTGGCGGCGATCATCGACGGCGTGGAAGATAAATCCCGCGTGGGGGTGTGCATCGATACCTGTCACGCCTTTGCCGCCGGCTATGACCTGCGCACAACCGAGGCCACGAAAAATACCTTCGAGGAGTTCGAGCGTATTGTCGGTTTTAAATACCTTCGCGGTATGCACTTAAACGATGCGAAAAGCGCGTTCGGCAGCCGCGTTGACCGCCACCACAGCCTGGGCGAAGGCAACATCGGCCATGATGCGTTCCGCTTTATCATGCAGGACGCCCGCTTCGACGGCATTCCGATGGTGCTCGAAACCATTAACCCGGATATCTGGGCGGAAGAGATTGCCTGGCTGAAGGCGCAGCAAACCGCTGAACAGGCGGCATAAAAAAAGCCGGGCTGCTTACGCACCCGGCTTTTTTTGTAGGTCGGGTAAGGCGAAGCCGCCACCCGACACCTCTTTTAGGCTGCTTTTGCGACCACTTCCGCTTCCGGGCGCTTCAGCACCGCGTAAGACAGGCCTGCCACCAGCGTACCGGCAACAATCGCCAGCAGATAACCCAGCACCGGCGTGATGGCGCCAGGGATGAGCAGGACGAACAGACCGCCGTGCGGCGCCATCAGTTTCGCACCTACCGCCATGGAGATAGCCCCCGTCACCGCACCACCCACGATACAGCACGGCAGAACACGCATTGGATCGCGTGCCGCAAACGGGATTGCGCCTTCGGTGATGAAGCACAGGCCCAGCACCAGCGCCGCTTTACCGCCTTCCTGCTGCGCTTTATCGAACTTACGGCGGGCAATAATCGTCGCCAGACCGAGCGCCAGCGGAGGCACCATACCGGCCGCCATGATCGCCGCCATCGGCGCGTAGGTCTGGGTACTCAGCAGGCCAACGCCAAACGCATATGCCGCTTTGTTCACCGGACCACCCATGTCGGTACACATCATACCGCCGAGGATTGCGCCCAGCAGCACCGCGTTCGCCGTCCCCATGGTTTGCAGCCAGTGGGTCAGACCTTCCAGAATGCCCGCGACCGGCTTACCAATCAGGTAAATCATCGCCAGACCGACCACCAGGCTGGAAATCAGCGGGATGATCAGGATAGGTTTCAGCGCCTCCATACTCTGCGGTAGCTTCAGCTTCGAGCTGATCAGCTTCGCCACATAACCGGCGAGGAAACCGGCAATGATACCGCCGATAAAGCCAGAACCGGTGCTCACGGCGAGCATACCGCCGATAAGACCCGGCGTCAGACCCGGACGGTCAGCAATGGAGAAGGCGATAAAGCCCGCCAGCACCGGCACCATCAACGCAAACGCGGAGCCGCCGCCAATCTGCATCAACGCGGCCGCCAGTGTGCCCGGCTCTTTAAACGCCTCGATACCAAAGGCGAAGGAGAGCGCAATACACAGGCCGCCCGCCACCACCATCGGCAGCATGTAGGACACGCCGGTCAGCAGGTGACGATACGCGCCCGCAGACTCTTTTTTCCCTTCGGTCGCAGTTTTAGCCGCACCGGTTGCCTGATACGGTTTGGCTTCTGCCAGCGCCTTATCAAACTCCTGCGCGGTCTTCTTCAGCGCCAGGCCGGTAGAGGTACGGTACATCGGCTTGCCGGCAAACTTCGCCAGATCCACTTCGATATCCGCCGCCACAATCACCAGATCGGCTTCCGCCACCTCTTCAGGCGTGATGGCATTGCCCGCACCAACAGAGCCGCGGGTTTCAACCTTCACCCACCAGCCACGTTTTTTCGCTTCGGTTTCAATGGCTTCAGCCGCCATAAAGGTGTGCGCCACACCTGTCGGGCAGGCCGTTACCGCAACAATGCGTTTCGGCCCAGCGGCGGCAACCGGCGCCGCCTCAACAGGTGCGCTGTAAACCGTCGCATGACCTTTTGCTTCGCTCAGGAACAGTTCAGGGTGTGCCACCGCGCGATTAATATCACCCAGCCACACTTTTTTACCGTTCAGGGCGCTGTCCGCGGGGATTTTGTCGCCCAGAACAATCGCCATTTCAGCATCACCCGGGTTATCAATGATATCCAGGTGCGCTTTTTGTGCCGCCGCGCCCAGCAGGGTCTTCGCCATATAGGCACGAGCCTGTCCGAGACCGGAGTCAATGATCAGCAGCGTTTTCATTATTCCTCTCCTGCTGTTAGTTAAAAGGTTTTAAGTCAACGCGCGCCATCATCGCGGCTAACTGGGTACGATCGGTAATACCGACATTGCTCTGGCTCACGGCCAGGGCCGCAACGGCGGTAGCAAGACGTAAGGTATGTTCACTGGATTCGCGCATCAGCAGACCGTAGATCAGGCCGCCAACCATCGAATCCCCTGCACCCACGGTGCTGACCACCTCCATTGAAGGCGGTTTGGCAATCCATTCCCCGGAGGCGTTAACCCACAGGGCACCTTCTGCACCCAGCGAAATCACCACGTGAGCGATACCCTGCTCGCGCAGCGCATGGGCAGCGTCAATCACATCCTTTAATTCTGGCAGCTTACGGCCCGCCCAGATCTCCAGTTCGCGGCGGTTAGGCTTAACCAGCCATGGCGAGGCTTTCAGACCGGCGACCAGCGCGTCGCGGCTGCTGTCGAAAATAATGCACGGGCACTGGCTGCGCAGGCGCGTCATCCAGTCGGTGAACGCTTCCGGGCTGACGCCGGACGGCAGACTGCCGCTGACGCACACCATGTCAAACTGGCCCAGCCAGCTCAGGGAATCGGCAACAAAGCGCTCCCAGTCAGCCGGGGTCACTTCGAAGCCGGAGAAGTTCAGATCGGTCACTTCACCGTCTTTCTCGGTCAGCTTAACGTTGATGCGGGTACGGCCCTGCACAACCTGAAAACGGTTAGCGATGCCCAGTTCACTGAACAACTGCTGAAAACCATCCTGGTTGTCTTTACCGAGGAAGCCGCCTACGGTGACGTCGATGCCGAGATCTTTCAGCACCTTCGCCACGTTAATCCCTTTTCCTGCGGCATGCAGGCCGGTCGTCCGCACCAGGTTGACTTCGCCACGCTCAATTTCCGGGCAGAAACCCACCAGATCGTAAGCCGGGTTCAGCGTAATGGTCGCAACACGTCTGCTCATTATGCGCCCTCCCCCAGACCGGCCGCGATGGCGTCGCCAATCGCTTTCAGCGCCTGTTCAGCATCCGCACCCTGCGCGGTAAAACGCAGACGATGGCCTTTCTTCACGCCCAGCGCGACTACTTTCATCAGGCTGCGCCCGTTGGCTGGTTTACCCGAACCGTCCAGATTGGTCACGGTGATCTCACTTTCAAATTGTTTAATGGTATTCACCAGCATGGTGCCCGGACGGGCATGCAGGCCGTGTTCGTTACGCACCACGTACTCTGCGCTCAGCAGTTCATCCGTCAGCGCATCGTCGCTGGTCAGCAGGGCCAGCACCGTCGCCGCGTCTGCGTTCAGCAGTTTTTCAGCTTTATTGTTCAGCAGCAGATCGCCCAGACGCTTCAGCACGGAAACCGGCTGATCGTCCGCCATGGCAACCGTTACCAGCATCGCGGCGTGTTCGCCGTCTGTCTCAAAGGCAACCGCAGCACGGCTGACCGCGATAGCGCTACGCAGGTTGCCTTCAGCACTGTCGTTCAGCCAGATGCCCTGACCCAGGTTTAATGGCTTATCATTGATGGCGCGCGTCACAAAAGTGGTATCCGCCGCACCGACCTCTTTCAGGCGGGCCGCGTTAAGCGCCTGGAGCGTCAGCAAATCGGACGCGACGACGTCCAGCGTCAGAGTTTCATTATCCAGCTTCAGCGCTTCGCTCTGTTTTTCGCCCATCAGCAGGGCACGCAGCTCTTCAGCAGTGGTGGCGGATTTAAGCTGTTCCGCGACGGCATCATCACTCAGCACGTGCGTCAGCTGACGCAGCAGGCCCAGGTGTTCGTCACCGCTGGCCGCGATGCCAATCGCCACGTAAGCCACCTGACCCTCGCCCCACAGCACGCCCTGCGGGAACTGGAAGACCTGCACGCCGGTTTTCAGCACCTGATCGCGGGTGTCCGTGGTGCCGTGCGGAATTGCAATACCGTTACCGAGGAAGGTGGAGGTCTGCTGTTCACGCGCCAGCATGCCGTTGACGTAGCCGTCAGCCACGTTGCCAGCCTGCACGAGCGCAGCGGCGACCTGGCGAATAGCCTCTTCTTTATTCCCGGCCTGTTCGCCCGGGTGAATATCCTGAACAGATAACTGGAACATGATTCTCCTCTCCTGCTGAAATTGAATCGTTTCAGCTTAACTGAGAAACCAGGCGCTAACCTGCTTCGTCAGGACATGCAAGATAGCGCTGAAACGTTTCAAGAAGTCTTGTCTTTTCTACAAAAGGTTGCAAGAAAAGTTACATTTCTTGTTGCAGAATTTAGAAGTGCAGCACATTTCTTCTTCAGTCGGGAGGTTTTTGCTGATGTTCAGCAAACAGGTTCAGCACGCTTCAGCGAAACGGCGATAAACTGAAATGCTATTTTGATTTATTGTGGCAATCTTGATTTTGCCCTCTGTTTATTTAATGACAGGCGGCGTAAACTCCGCCTCTCTCTGTTACTCGCAAAGACTGAACATGCATAACACCCCCGCTGCCGCCTCACCAAAGCCTTTTGATTTGACGTCAACGGCGTTTTTGATCGTTGCTTTCCTCACCGGTATTGCCGGTGCGTTACAAACGCCTACGCTGAGCCTGTTTCTGACCAACGAAGTCCACGCCCGCCCGGCGATGGTTGGCTTCTTCTTCACCGGGAGCGCCATCATCGGCATTTTCGTCAGCCAGTTTCTTGCCGGGCGTTCAGACCGCAAAGGCGATCGCAAAAGCCTGATCGTTTTTTGCTGCCTGCTCGGGGTGTTTGCCTGCCTGCTGTTTGCCTGGAACCGTAACTACTTCATTCTGCTGTTCGTGGGCGTCTTCCTGAGCAGTTTCGGCTCGACCGCCAACCCACAGATGTTCGCCCTTGCCCGCGAGCATGCCGACCGCACCGGGCGAGAAGCGGTGATGTTCAGTTCGATACTGCGCGCGCAGGTGTCGCTGGCCTGGGTGATTGGCCCCCCGCTCGCCTACGCGCTGGCGATGGGTTTTGGCTTTACGGTGATGTACCTCAGCGCAGCCGTGGCCTTCGTGGTATGCGGCGCAATGGTCTGGTTCTTTCTGCCCTCCATGCGCAAAGAGCCGAAAGTGGCGACCGGTACGCTGGAAGCTCCGCGACGTAACCGGCGCGACGCGCTGCTGTTATTCATTATCTGTACGCTAATGTGGGGAACCAACAGCCTCTATATCATTAATATGCCGCTGTTTATTATTGATGAGCTGCATCTGCCGGAGAAGCTGGCCGGGATCATGATGGGAACCGCCGCGGGGCTTGAGATCCCCACCATGCTGATTGCGGGCTATTACGCGAAGCGCTTCGGCAAGCGCTTTTTGATGCGCGTCGCCGCCGTAGCCGGGCTGCTGTTTTATGTCGGTATGCTGACGGTTCATACGCCAGCCCTGCTTCTTGCTTTACAGCTGCTGAACGCCATTTACATCGGTATCCTGGCCGGTATCGGCATGCTCTACTTCCAGGATCTGATGCCGGGTCAGGCAGGCTCTGCCACCACCCTTTATACTAATACCACCCGCGTGGGCTGGATTATTGCAGGCTCACTGGCGGGCGTTGTGGCTGAAATCTGGAACTATCATACGGTATTCTGGATTGCGCTGGTGATGTGCGTCCTGACGCTGAGCTGCCTGACGCGAATCAAAGATGTCTAAGGCGCGGTGAGCGCTTCCAGCTCAAGCAGATAAGTGATGGCCTGCTGGCGCGTACTGCCGCACATTTCGGCGGTTGGCTGGAGCCCGGAGCACACCTTCGGGCGCAGGGGCGAGCCAAAGATCATGCACAGGTTAGTGTCAGAGAGCTGAACGCAGCGGGTATTGGCAGGCTTGCCCTCCGGCATGCCTGGAATGGGGCTTGAGATGGACGGTGCGGTACAGCACGCGCCACAGTCGGAACGACAATCCATACATGCTCTCTGTTGGTGGCAGATGCCCGCGCAGTCGGGCATTGCGCGCACAGTAACACCTTTTATGTATTGATAGCAAAACCCACGAATTCCGCTTGCCTGAAAGGCCGCGCGCGAGTAATTTGGCGCGATATTTTTTACCTCCCGTAAACAGGATTACTGCAATGCCAAGAGCGAACGAAATTAAGAAAGGTATGGTACTGAATTACAACGGCAAACTGCTGATTGTGAAAGATATCGACATTCAGGCACCCAGCGCCCGTGGCGCAGCAACGCTGTACAAAATGCGTTTCTCCGATGTCCGCACCGGCCTGAAAGTGGAAGAACGTTTTAAAGGCGACGATATCGTTGATACCGTGACCCTCACCCGTCGCTACGTTGATTTCTCCTACATCGACGGCAACGAATACGTGTTCATGGATAAAGAAGATTACACCCCGTATATCTTCACTAAAGATCAGATCGAAGAAGAGCTGCTGTTTATTCCAGAAGGTGGAATGCCGGACATGCAGGTGCTGACCTGGGATGGCGTGCTGCTGGCGCTGGAGCTGCCGCAGACCGTTGATCTGGAAATTGTTGAAACGGCGCCGGGCATCAAAGGCGCGTCTGCAAGTGCGCGTAACAAACCGGCTACCCTGACTACCGGTCTGGTCGTACAGGTACCAGAGTACCTGTCAGCGGGCGAGAAAATCCGTATCCATATCGAAGAAAAACGCTATATGGGTCGTGCTGACTGATCGTGCTTTTCGCCCGGTGGCGCTACGCTTACCGGGCCTACAAAAAACCGGCTCTGATGCCGGTTTTTGTGTTTTTGTAGGCCGGGTAAGGCGCAGCCGCCACCCGGCAACAACCTTTACAGCAGTTCAGGATACTTCGTCATTTTCAGCGCCAGCTCGATACCGCGCACTTCCGCCATCCCTTTCAGACGGCCAATCGCCGAATACCCTGGATTCGTTTTCTTGCGCAGATCGTCCAGCATCTGGTGCCCGTGATCCGGACGGAACGGGATAGGACGCACATCCCCCGCCTGCTTACGACGTACCTCTTCAGAGAGAATGGCATCCACCACCGCAACCATGTTCACGTCGCCGCCAAGATGGGCTGCTTCGTGGAAGGTTTTCGGGTTCTCTTCACGGCAGGTTGCACGCAGGTGGGTGAAATGAATGCGATCGCCGAAGGTTTCGATCATCCGCACCAGATCGTTATCCGCCCGCACGCCATACGAGCCCGTACACATGGTAAAGCCGTTGTAGATGCTGTCCACCGTCTCTTTCAGCCACTGCATATCTTCAATGGTCGACACGATACGCGGCAGGCCAAGAATAGGACGCGGTGGATCGTCCGGATGAACCGCCAGCCGCACGCCGACTTCTTCTGCCACCGGAACAATAGCGCGCAGGAAGTGCGCCATGTTTTCACGCAGCTGGTTTTTATCGATATCGCCATATTCCGCCAGGCGCGCGCGGAACTGATCGAGAGTATAGCCCTCTTCCGCCCCCGGCAGGCCCGCGATGATATTGCGAACCAGCTTCTCAATGTCCGCTTCACTGGCGGCATTGAACCACGCCAGCGCCTGCTGCTGCTCTTCGACGGTGTAGTCTGCTTCCGCCCCCGGACGCTTCAGAATGTGCAGTTCGAAAGCCGCAAAAGCGATTTGATCGAAACGCAGCGCCTTCGAACCATCGGCCATTTCATATTCCAGGTCGGTACGCGTCCAGTCCAGGATCGGCATAAAGTTGTAGCAGACGGTATCAATACCACAGGCTGCCAGGTTACGAATGCTCTGCTGATAATTCGCAATCCAGGTATCACACTCACCGGAGTGGGTTTTGATATCTTCGTGAACCGGAATACTTTCCACAACAGACCAGGTTAACCCCTTCTCTGCCAGCTGAGCCTGACGCTTTTGGATTTCCTCTACCGGCCACACCTGACCGTTCGGAATATGATGCAGCGCCGTGACCACACCCGTTGCGCCAGCCTGACGCACATCATCAAGAGAAACCGGATCGTTCGGCCCGTACCAACGCCAGGTTTGTTCCATTGCCCCACCCTCTCAAGTTGTTATACCAATATGTGTTACTTCAATGACGACTACCATACATGTTTAATCGAAGTGGTCAATACAGCACGCGGCATTGATTGATCAAACTCACATAACAGGGATATTTACGGCTTACCAATTTAATTTGTTGTCATATAACTTTACACTGGCATTGTTAATTAATGGTTAATCAGGTGTGTATTACATGAAGACTATTGCCTCCACCGCGCTTCCTGCTCATGTCCAGCAGCCCCGCTACGATCGCGAGCAGTTACGCTCCCGCATCGTCCATTTCGGTTTTGGCGCGTTCCACCGGGCGCATCAGGCGTTGTTAACAAACCGGGTACTGAATGCCAAAGGAGGCGACTGGGGAATTTGTGAGATTAGCCTCTTTAGCGGCGATGTCCTTATGGGCCAGCTCCGGGCGCAGGATCATCTGTTTACCGTGCTGGAGAAAGGTGCCGAAGGCAATCAGCCCATTATTATCGGTGCGGTAAAAGAGTGCCTGAACGCCAAACTCGACTCGCTGGCAGCCATTATTGAGAAATTCTGCGAACCGCAGGTGGCAATTGTCTCCCTCACCATTACCGAAAAAGGCTACTGCATCGATCCGGCGACGGGAAAACTGGATATGCGGAACAGCCGCATCCTGCACGATCTCGAGCACCCGTCTGAGCCGCATTCCGCGCCGGGTATTCTGGTTGAAGCGCTTCATCGCCGCCGCGAGCGGGGCCTGCCGGCGTTTACCGTGCTCTCCTGCGACAATATTCCCGACAACGGCCACGTGGTGAAAAATGCCGTTCTCGGCATGGCCGGAAAGCGTTCCGCAGAGCTGGCCGCATGGATCGAGGCGCACGTGAGCTTCCCTGGTACCATGGTCGACCGAATCGTGCCCGCCGCCACCGACGTCTCACTCGCGGAAATCACCCAGAAACTTGGCGTTGAAGATCCCTGCGCCATCAGCTGTGAACCGTTCATTCAGTGGGTAGTGGAAGATAACTTTGTCGCCGGGCGTCCGGAGTGGGAGGTGGCAGGCGTACAGATGGTTGAGGATGTCCTGCCCTGGGAGCAGATGAAGCTGCGGATGCTGAACGGCAGCCACTCCTTCCTCGCGTATCTGGGCTACCTTGCCGGCTACGCGCACATAAATGAATGTATGCAGGACGACAGTTTCCGCGAGGCGGCCCGCAGGCTGATGCTGAATGAGCAGGCCCCTACGCTGCGCATCACCAACGTTGATCTGACAGCCTATGCTGACAGCCTGCTTGACCGCTTCGCCAACCCGGCCCTACAGCATCGTACATGGCAAATCGCCATGGACGGCAGCCAGAAGCTGCCTCAGCGCATGCTGGATGGGATCCGCGTGCATCTTGAGCGTAACACCGCCTGGCCATTACTGGCGCTGGGGGTGGCGGGCTGGATGCGCTACGTCAGCGGTACGGACGAACAGGGCAACGCCATTGACGTACGCGATCCGCTGAGCGACAAGTTTCAGGCCATTGTCGCTACCAGCAGCGACGCAGAACGCGTTAGCGCCCTGCTGACGCTAAATGAAATCTTTGGCGACGACCTGCCGCAAAACCCTGTCTTTGTCGAGGCAATCACCAGCGCGTACCAGCGCCTCGTCCGGCTCGGCGCGCGCCAGGCCGTTATCGAAACGTTAAAAATTTAGCGATTATTGCGTTTAAGGCGAACGGTTTTGTGCTCCGTTCGCCCTCCCTCTTCTCAATGCCCGATTTTTTCGTCAGGATGATAGATAGTTGTTACTACATCACAATTATTTATCGGAGCGCACGTGACCAAAACCAACCTGATCACCGGTTTTCTCGGCAGCGGTAAAACTACGTCCATTCTGCATTTGCTGGCCAATAAAGACCCGGCGGAAAAGTGGGCCGTGCTGGTCAACGAATTTGGCGAAGTGGGGATCGACGGCGCGTTGCTCGCCGACAGCGGCGCGATGGTGAAAGAGATCCCGGGCGGGTGTATGTGCTGCGTGAATGGTCTGCCGATGCAGGTCGGGCTGAATACGCTGCTGCGTCAGGGCAAGCCGGACCGTCTGCTGATTGAGCCCACCGGGCTGGGGCATCCTAAGCAAATCCTTGATTTACTGACCGCCCCGGTATACGAGCCGTGGCTTGAGCTGCGTGCGACGCTTTGCCTGCTCGACCCCCGCCAGCTGCTGGATGAAAAAGCGATCAATAATGACAATTTCCGCGACCAGCTCGCCTCGGCAGATATTATCGTGGCGAATAAATCCGATCGCGCGACGGCTGAGAGTCAGGCCGCGTTCCAGTCCTGGTGGCAGCAGGCTGGCGGTGGACGTCAGTATGTGCAGACGACCCAGGGCAACATTGATGGCGCCTTGCTCGACCTTCCCCGCCTCAACCAGACGCAACTGCCTGCCAGCGCTGAGCATTCGCATAGCCACGGCGCGAAGCAAGGCCTGGCTGCACTGAGCCTGCCGGAGCATCAGCGCTGGCGTCGCAACCTGAATAGCGGCCAGGGGCACCAGGCCTGCGGGTGGATCTTCGATGCCGATACGGTTTTCGACACCATTGGTATACTGGAATGGGCGAGACTCGCGCCGGTTGAGCGGGTGAAAGGGATCATGCGCACCCCGGATGGTCTGGTGCGCATTAACCGTCAGGGCGAGGATTTCTTTATAGAAACCCAGAACGTTGCGCCACCCGACAGCCGGATAGAGTTAATTAGTGCGGTTAATACCGACTGGAATGCCCTCCAGTCAAGCCTGTTGAAGCTTCGTTTAAGTTTGGGCGGCTAACGTTGCCCCTGATTTCACACATTGCTGAAGACTATGACGACTCGACTTCCTGCTATTTTATTGCTCAACGCTGCCGGCCTGGCGATCTTTTTCTCCTGGTATATCCCGGCGGATCACGGTTTCTGGTTCCCGCTGGATTCCGGGCTGTTCCACTTCTTTAACCAGGCGCTGGCGAAGAGTGAGGCCTTCCTGTGGCTGGTGGCGATCACCAACAACCGCGCGTTTGACGGCTGTTCGCTGCTGGCAATGGGCTGTCTGATGCTCTCCTTCTGGCTGAAGGAGGACAAAACGGGTCGTCGCCGTATTCTGATTATCGGTCTGGTGATGCTGCTGGCTGCGGTGATTATCAACCAGCTGGCGCAGCATCTGATGCCGGTTAAACGCGCCAGTCCGTCGCTCTTTTTCCCGAATATTAACCGCGTCAGCGAGCTGCTTCATATTCCAACCAAAGACGCCTCGAAGGACAGTTTCCCGGGCGACCACGGTATGATGCTGCTGATTTTCGCAGGCTTCATGCTGCGCTATTTTGGTAAAAAAGCCTTCGCCATCGCCCTGGTTATTGTGGTGGTATTTGCATTCCCGCGGGTGATGATTGGCGCGCACTGGCTGACAGATATCGCCGTAGGCTCCCTCACGGCGGTGTTAATTGGTTTACCGTGGGTGCTGATGACCCCCCTGAGCGATCGCATAATAGCCATTTTTGATCGCTATCTTCCCGGCAAATTTAAACAAGCCGGAAACAAATAAATAACGAAAATTAACACCATTCATCAGGGATCGTTTTCGATCCCTGAGTCACTTCTTTGCGGCGTCATTCAACGCTGTCATCATCCCGTCATACTATTCGTGATAAAAATGAAGCAATTGCGGGGATTACCGGTATGAATGGCGGCATTTTGAGCAATTCCGCGCTGTAACTTTGTGTATCACATTTTCTTATAAAAAATCGGACTTTTTTGCTCGCAATACCCCGTGCAATCGGTTAACCTCGAACTCGTTTTGCCCCACTGAGATAATTATTATCATGGTGAATAATTTTGTGCGTTGAGCCACAGTTTTCACCATAAAGAATTGTCTCATTGTGAACAGATAATTAGTCTCGTCACGGTTGGCATTTTTATAACGATATTTTCGTTAAGGACTTCAAGGGAAAACAAACAAAATGGTCAAATCTCAACCAATCTTGAGATATATCTTGCGGGGGATCCCGGCGATTGCAGTGGCGGTTCTGCTTTCGGCATGTAGTACGACGAATACCGCGAAGAATATGCATCCTGAGACGCGTGTTGTGGGAATGGAAGATTCCTCTTCACTGCAAGCCTCTCAGGATGAATTTGAAAATATGGTACGTAATCTCGACGTTAAGTCGCGTATTATGGATCAGTATGCTGACTGGAAAGGCGTGCGTTACCGTCTGGGCGGCAGCACCAAGAAAGGTATTGATTGTTCCGCGTTCGTACAGCGTACGTTCCGTGAGCAGTTTGGGTTAGACCTTCCGCGTTCTACTTATGAACAGCAGGAGATGGGCAAATCCATTTCGCGCACTAAACTGCGCACGGGCGATTTAGTCCTGTTCAGAGCGGGTTCAACCGGTCGACACGTTGGCATCTATATCGGTAACGATCAGTTTGTCCATGCTTCCACCAGCAGTGGTGTGACGATTTCCAGCATGAACGAACCTTACTGGAAGAAGCGCTACAACGAAGCTCGCCGCGTTCTGAGCCGTAGTTAATATTGCTGTCGTATCGTTGGTTATCCCTTGGCTGGCGATACGATAAAAAAAGCACTGCTCCGGCAGTGTTTTTTTTTGCCCGTTACACTGATAACTATCCAGCGGCATTTCAGGAATTACGACATCTATGTTTACCCGCTACTTCTCCAGCAACCGCAAGATACTGTTTCTCAGTTTCCTTACGGGGTTATTCACTGCCCTGCTTCTGGGAGCATTACAGTTTTACTGGAGTTACCACAAGCGAGACGTCAGATTCGATACCCTCATTACCGATTTACGCGTCTATATGGAGAGCTATTTCGATGAGCTCAAAATGTCGATTGATACGCTCCAGCCACTCACGCTGAACAGCTGCGAGGAAGTGAGTGCCGCCCTGACCTCCCGGGCGGCCTTTAGCATCAACGTGCGCGCCTTTTTGCTGGTCAGGGATAAATACGCCTACTGCTCTTCCGCCACCGGCCCGATGAATGTCCCCCTGCAAGCGCTTATTCCTGAACTGCACATCAATAAACAGGTTGATATGGCGCTCCTGCCGGGCACCCCCATGATGCCGGACAAGCCCGCGATTGCCATCTGGTATCGCAACCCACTGGTGAAAGACGGCGGTGTGTTTACCTCCGTAAATCTCAACCTGACCCCGTACCTTCTCTACACCTCACGACAGGATGAGTTTGCCGGTATTTCCATCATTATTGGCGATTATGCGTTATCAACCCATTCCGGAACGCTGGTCCCTGCGCGTGATTTGCCTGATATCCCGGTCCGTACCGCCACGCTGAAAAATGTGCCTCTGACCATCCATGTTTATGCGGAAGCCTGGACGACCGATGAAGTGCTGTACGCCCTGTTTTTCGGCCTGGTCTGCGGGATCGCGGCGGGCCTGTTGAATTTCTATATTCTTACTATCCGTCTTAATCCGGGGAAAGAGATCCTCACGGCCATCAAGCGCGACCAGTTTTACGTGGTCTATCAACCCGTCGTGGATGCGCAGTCGCTCAAAATGACCGGGCTGGAAGTCCTGATGCGCTGGAAGCATCCGGTGATGGGAGAAATTCCACCGGATGCCTTTATTAATTTCGCTGAAGCGCAGAAGCTGATTGTCCCGCTGACGCTGCATCTTTTTGACCTGATTATCCGCGATGCCCCTGTCCTGCAAACGGTGCTCCCGCCTGGGGCCAAGTTTGGGATCAACATCGCGCCCGGGCATCTGCATGCGGAAAGCTTTAAAGAGGATATGCGCGCGTTTGCCGCCGCCCTTCCACCCGATCACTTCCAGATTGTGCTGGAAATAACCGAGCGCGATATGATCAACCACCGCGAGGCTAATCAGCTGTTCGAATGGCTGCACGAAGAAGGTTTTGAAATCGCCATCGATGATTTTGGCACCGGCCACAGCGCGCTGATCTATCTGGAACGCTTCACGATGGATTACCTGAAAATTGACCGTGGCTTCGTGAATGCCATCGGGACTGAAACCGTCACCTCGCCAGTGCTTGACGCGGTGCTGACGCTGGCAGAACGTCTGAATATGATAACCGTCGCCGAGGGTGTTGAAACGCCGGAGCAGGCGGCGTGGCTACGCGAGCATGGCGTGAACTATCTTCAGGGCTACTGGATCGGCCGCCCGATGCCGCTGGAGCAGTTCAGGACGTGGCAACCCGACATCACGCTCGGGGAATAATTTCACAATCACCGCGCTGTCCCTTATTATTCTGTTCAACCGAGCCTGCCTGTGAACAAAGGGATCCGCCGCACTATGATTATGCGCGTTGTGTTGACGCTGTTGGCGCTGGTGAGCCTGTCGAGCCAGGCGCAGACCATCAAAGAGAGCACGGCCTTTGCCGTCATTGGCGAGCCGAAGTACGCGGTTAACTTTAACCATTACGATTACGTTAACCCCGCCGCCCCGAAAGGCGGAAACGTGACGCTTTCCGCCACGGGAACATTTGACAACTTTAACCGCTTTGCCCTGCGCGGCGTAGCGGCAGCGCGTACCGAATCCCTCTATGACACGCTGTTCGTCACCTCCGACGACGAGCCCGGCAGCTATTATCCCCTGGTCGCGGAGAACGTGCGTTACGCCGATGATTTCAGCTGGGCAGAAATCGCGATTAATCCGCGGGCGCGTTTTCACGACGGTACGCCGGTTAGCGCCCGTGACGTGGCGTTCACCTTTCATAAATTTATGACCGAAGGCGTGCCGCAGTTTCGTCTGGTGTACAAGGGCACCACGGTGAAAGCCATCGCCCCGCTGACCGTGCGAATCGAACTCCCTGAGCCGAACAAAGAGAATATGCTGAGCCTGTTCTCCCTGCCCGTCATGCCCGAATCCTTCTGGAAAAATCATAAGCTGAGCGATCCCCTCTCTACCCCGCCGCTGGCCGGAGGGCCGTATCGCATTACCGACTGGCGAATGGGCCAGTACGTGATCTATTCCCGGGTGAAAGATTACTGGGCAGCCACGCTGCCGGTAAACCGGGGCCGCTGGAACTTCGATACAATCCGCTACGACTACTACCTGGATGATAACGTGGCCTTCGAGGCATTTAAGGCGGGCGCGTTTGATTTACGTGTCGAGAACAGCGCCAAAAATTGGGCGACCCGCTATATCGGAAAAAATTTCGCGAAAGGCTATATCGTTAAAGACGAACACAAAAACGAATCCGCGCAGGACACGCGCTGGCTGGCGTTTAATATTCAGCGCCCGGTTTTTTCCGATCGTCGGGTGCGTGAAGCCATTACCCTGGCGTTTGATTTCGAATGGATGAACAAAGCGCTGTTTTACGGAGCCTACAGCCGGGCGAACAGCTATTTCCAGAATACTGAATATGCCGCCCGTGATTATCCCCACGCGGACGAGCTGGTTTTGCTGGCGCCAATGAAAGCGGAGCTCCCGCCGGAGGTGTTCACCCGCGTATTTGAACCGCCCAAATCCGACGGAAACGGGTTCGACCGGGACAACCTGCTGAAAGCCAGCAACCTGCTGGATGATGCTGGCTGGGTGCTGAAAAATCGGCAACGGGTTAATGTGCAAACCGGTAAACCGCTCAGCTTCGAACTGCTGATTGCCTCCGGCGCAAACGATCAGTGGGTGCTGCCATTTAAGAAGAACCTTGCCCGGCTTGGCGTCACCATGAATATCCGCCAGGTCGATATGGCCCAGTTAACCAACCGCAAGCGCAGTCGCGATTACGACATGATGCAGACCCTGTGGGCCGCGCAGCCGTGGCCAAGTTCAGATCTGCAAATCTCCTGGGCATCGGGGTATATCGACTCCTCCTACAACGCCCCGGGCGTAAAGAGCCCGGTGATTGATGCGCTGATTGCAAAAATTGTCGCCGCTCAGGGCGATAAGAACAAGCTTCTGCCGCTTGGCCGCGCGCTCGATCGGGTCTTAACCTGGAACTATTACATGCTGCCGATGTGGTATATGGGCGAAGATCGCGTGGCCCGCTGGGATAAATTCTCCCTGCCTGCCGTTCGCCCGGTCTACACCCTCGGCTTTGACACCTGGTGGTATGACGTGAATAAAGCCGCAAAACTGCCCGCAGAGCGGCGTTAAGGAGTGACGATGGGCGCTTATCTTATCCGCCGGCTGCTGTTAGTGATCCCGACGCTGTGGGCCATCATTACCATTAACTTTTTTATCGTCCAGATCGCCCCCGGCGGTCCGGTGGACCAGGCAATTGCGGCAATAGAATTTGGTCACGCTGGCGGCATGCCGGGCGGCGGCGGTGAAGGAATGGGGGCCAGCCATGCCCGGACGGGCGTGGGCAACATCAGCGAAAGCCACTACCGGGGCGGTCGCGGACTGGATCCGGAGGTGATCGCCGAGATCACCCATCGCTATGGTTTTGACAAGCCGCTGCACGAGCGTTATTTCAGGATGCTCTGGGATTATGTCCGTTTCGATTTTGGCGACAGCCTGTTTCGCAGCGCCTCGGTATTAACCCTGATCAAACAAAGCCTGCCGGTTTCCATCACGCTCGGACTGTGGGGGACGCTGATTATTTATCTGGTCTCCATTCCGTTGGGGATCCGAAAAGCGGTCTACAACGGTAGCCGTTTCGATATCTGGAGCAGCACATTCATTATCATCGGCTACGCTATCCCGGCGTTTCTGTTTGCCGTGCTGCTGATTGTCTTTTTCGCCGGCGGCAGTTATTTCGATCTCTTCCCGCTGCGCGGGCTGGTCTCTGCGGATTTCAGCACCCTGCCGTGGTATCAGAAAATCACCGATTACTTCTGGCACATCACGCTTCCGGTGCTGGCGACGGTCATCGGCGGTTTTGCGGCGCTTACGATGCTGACCAAAAACGCCTTTCTTGATGAGATCCGCAAACAGTACGTCGTCACCGCGCGCGCCAAAGGCGTCGGTGAAAAGCAGATCATGTGGAAGCACGTTTTTCGTAACGCCATGCTGCTGGTGATTGCCGGTTTCCCCGCCACGTTCATCAGTATGTTTTTTACCGGCTCGCTGCTGATAGAGGTGATGTTCTCGCTCAACGGATTAGGGCTGCTGGGCTATGAGGCCACCGTCTCCCGTGATTATCCGGTGATGTTTGGCACACTCTACATTTTCACCCTGATCGGCCTGCTGCTGAACATCATCAGCGATATCAGCTATACGCTGGTCGATCCCCGTATCGATTTTGAGGGTCGCTGATGTCGCGTTTAAGCCCCGTCAATCAGGCCCGCTGGGCGCGCTTTCGCCACAACCGTCGCGGCTACTGGTCGCTGTGGATCTTCGCCGTCCTGTTCGCCTTAAGTATGTGTTCGGAACTGATTGCCAACGATAAACCCCTGCTGGTGCATTTCAAAGACCGCTGGTATGTGCCGGTGCTGACTACCTACAGCGAAAGCGATTTTGGCGGCCCGTTTGCGACGCCAGCCGAGTACCAGGATCCCTGGTTACGTGAACAGATAGCGCAGCACGGCTGGGCTATCTGGGCGCCGATTCGTTTTGGCGCGAACAGTATTAACTTCGCCACGTCCACCCCCTTCCCTTCGCCGCCTTCCGCGCAAAACTGGCTGGGAACGGACGCCAACGGCGGCGATGTGCTGGCGCGCATTCTCTATGGCACCCGCATCTCGCTCCTGTTTGGGCTGCTGCTGACGCTCTTTAGCAGCGTAATGGGCGTTGTGGCGGGCGCCGTGCAGGGCTATTACGGGGGTAAAATAGATTTATGGGGACAGCGCGTGATTGAAGTCTGGTCCGGTATGCCGACGCTGTTTCTGATTATCCTGCTGTCCAGCGTGGTACAGCCTGGCTTCTGGTGGCTGCTCGGGATCACCGTCCTGTTCGGCTGGATGGCGCTGGTCGGCGTGGTACGCGCGGAGTTTCTGCGTACGCGGAATTACGACTATATTCGCGCCGCGCAGGCGTTAGGCGTGAGCGATGGCGCAATCATCTTCCGCCACATGCTTCCCAATGCGGTGGTGGCGACCCTTACCTTCCTGCCGTTTATTTTGTGCAGCTCCATCACCACCCTGACGTCGCTTGATTTTCTTGGTTTCGGTTTGCCGCTGGGCTCACCGTCCCTTGGCGAACTGCTGTTGCAGGGCAAAAACAATCTCCAGGCCCCCTGGCTGGGCATCGCCGCATTCCTCTCCGTGGCGGTGCTCCTTTCCCTGCTGATTTTTATTGGCGAAGCCGTGCGCGATGCCTTCGATCCCAACAAGGCGGTATGACATGACCCGGCCTCTTCTGAGCATAGAGAACCTGTCGATTGCGTTTTCAAAACAGGGCGAATCACGCACGGTGGTGACGGATTTATCGTTGCAGATCCAGCGCGGAGAGACGCTGGCGCTGGTCGGGGAATCCGGCTCCGGTAAGAGCGTTTCGGCGCTGTCGGTGCTGCGCCTGCTCCCTTCCCCGCCGGTCAGCTATCCGCAGGGGGATATTCTGTTCCATGGACAATCGCTGCTGAACGCTGACGAGCAAACCCTGCGCGGCATTCGTGGCAACACCATCGCCATGATTTTTCAGGAGCCGATGGTGTCGCTCAACCCACTGCATACGCTGGAAAAACAGCTCTATGAAGTGCTGTCACTTCATCGGGGAATGCGTAAAGAGGCAGCGCGGGGTGAAATTCTGGACTGCCTTGAACGCACCGGTATCCGTAATGCGGCGAAACGGCTGAACGATTTCCCGCACCAGCTTTCCGGCGGCGAGCGCCAGCGCGTGATGATTGCAATGGCCCTGCTCACGCGCCCCGAACTGCTGATTGCCGATGAACCTACTACCGCGCTGGACGTCACGGTACAGGCACAAATTCTGCAACTGCTGCGCGAACTGCGCGACGAGCTGAACATGAGCCTGCTGTTTATTACGCACAACCTGAGCATCGTGAAAAAGCTCGCTGACACGGTGGCCGTGATGCAAAACGGCCGCTGCGTGGAACAGAACCGGGCATCCGCCCTGCTGAGCGCGCCTCAGCACCCGTATACACAGCGCCTGCTCGATAGCGAACCCGCTGGCGACCCGGTTCCGCTTAACGCTGACAGCGCGCCGTTGCTGAGGGTTGAGGGGCTGTCGGTGTCATTCCCGATCCGCAAAGGCATTTTGCGTCGCGTGGTCGATCACAATCATGTTCTGAAAGACATGAGCTTCGCTCTGCGTCCGGGCGAATCGCTTGGGCTTGTGGGCGAGTCCGGTTCAGGCAAAAGCACCACCGGCCTGGCGCTGCTGCGCCTGATCGCCTCTCAGGGAAGCATTGTTTTTGACGGCATGCCGCTGCAAAACCTGAATCGCCGGATGATGCTTCCCGTGCGCCCGCGGATGCAGGTGGTATTTCAGGATCCAAACTCTTCGCTTAACCCGCGCCTGAGCGTATTACAGATTATTGAAGAGGGCCTGCGCGTCCACCAGCCGACAATGACGGCGCAACAGCGTGAAATCGACGTGATGCGGGTGATGGCGGAAGTGGGTTTAGATCCCGAGACCCGGCACCGGTATCCGGCTGAGTTTTCCGGCGGACAGCGCCAGCGTATAGCGATTGCCCGCGCGCTGATCCTGAAACCGGAGCTGATCGTGCTGGACGAGCCAACCTCTTCCCTGGACCGCACCGTGCAGGCGCAAATTCTGGCGCTGCTGAAGGGGCTACAGGAAAAGCATCGGCTGGCCTATATCTTTATCAGCCACGATTTACAGGTGGTGCGTGCGCTTTGCCATCAGGTGGTGGTATTGCGGCAGGGAGAAGTCGTTGAGCAGGGAGAGTGCCAGCGCGTATTCACCGCGCCGACGCAGGATTACACACGCCAGCTATTGTCCGCTGACTAGCACTCAGAAAGGATATTGACCGGAGAACGGCTCGGCAATGGCCACGCCGAAGTTTTTCAGACGACAGGTGGCGGCAAACTCATCCTGGCTGTTAACAAACAGGCACGGCTCACCTTCGCATTCCAGCACGGAGCTGTCCACTTCGATGTCCGTCAGCGCCTGGCTGAGACGTTCCATGACCGGCCACGCATTTTCATCGCTCGGGCTGAGCAGTTTGAGGGCCACCAGACAATTATCCTCCCCGGCAACGCTTTGCGGAATCGGTTCAACTTTCGAACCTGCAAAACCCGTCGACCAGCGATAGCTCTGGGGCAAGCGATGGACAATGGAGAGTTGTAATGTATTCACGTTCAGATCCCCGGAAGCAAATTTACTTCACAATTTATTTACATTTATAGTAACACATCATCGCCAACCTGCACTGTTTAGCGGATTTTATAGGCGTTGCAGGCTCGCGTCGGCGCTATATGTACCCGTTTCTGCGATCTAACTCAACCTTTTTAAATACAATGATGTGACTTTTTACATAAATAGATTTTACATAAAAGAAACAAACACAGGGTAAACGAACGGAGGGTTGGTTGATATGGGTCAACAAAAAGGCCCGTCACGGGCCTTAAGTGGTCATTTATGCGCCGTCTTTCGCGGCCGGCTGGCGTAAAGATAGAAGAGAATGGAGCAGGTCGCGCAGAGGGCAATCGCCCACAGCATCGGCCAGGCAGTATTAAACGTCGCCGTCGAGAGCAGCGCCCCGACTATCGCGCCAATTCCGAAACGGAACGTTCCTGCCAGCGACGAGGCGGTGCCTGCCATATGCGGAAATTCGTCGAGGATCACCGCCATCGCGTTGGATGAAACCATCGACACGCAGCCGACAAACGCCGCCACGCCCACCACCAGCGCCCAGAAACCGACGCCCAGCAACGCGCTCAATACCAGCCAGATAGCCATCACGAACTGGATCCACAGCCCGGCGCGGAACATATTCAGCGCCCCAACCCGCCGGACAAAGCGGCTGTTGATAATGGTCATCACAAACAGGAACACAATATTCAGCGCGAAGTAGTAACCAAAATGCTGGGGTGACACATGGTTCAGTTCGATGTACACAAACGGCCCCGCGCTCAGGAACGAGAACATTCCGGCAAAGCTGAAGCCGCTGGCCAGCATATAGCTGAGCACACGCTTATGGCGAAACAGCGAGGCAAAGTTGCCAAGCGTGGTGCGAATGTGGAACTTCTGACGTCGCTCGACCGGCAGCGTTTCATCGATAAAGACGAAGATCATCACCGAGGCCAGCAGCGCGGCAATCGCCAGGATCCAGAAAATCGCATGCCAGCTGAACCACACCAGGACCGCCCCGCCCACCATGGGGGCGACCAGCGGCGCAATTGTCGTGACCAGCATGACGAACGACATCATGCGTGAGAACTCTTCCTTCGGGTAGACGTCGCGCATCAGCGCGTTAATCACCACGCTTGCCGCAGCAGCCGCCAGGCCATGGAAGAAGCGCATCACAATCAGCTGATCGATACTCTGCGCCAGCGCGCAGGCCACCGCCGCCGCGGCAAATATCAATGTCCCGCCCAGGATAACCGGTTTACGCCCCAGGCTGTCGGCCATTGGTCCATAAAAGAGCTGACCGAGGGCAAAACCAAGAATGTAGGTGCTGAGCGTCATCTGCGCGCTGCCTGCCGGTACGCCAAACTGAGCGGAAATCACCGGCAGCGCGGGCAGATACATATCGATAGACAGCGGCATCAGCATGGCCAGCAGGCCAAGGATAAATACAATTTTAAACGACGAGTGTGGCCTGGTGGTCACAGGGTTCTCCTGAATTTAGCGTGAAGGCAGCCCGACGCTGGCAATCTCTTCTTCCGTCAGCGGGCGATATTCCCCTGGGGCCAGGTCTGGATCGAGTTCAATCGCGCCGATACGTTCACGATGCAGCCCCACAACGTGGTTGCCCACGGCGGCAAACATCCGCTTCACCTGATGGTAGCGGCCTTCACTGATGGTCAGACGGACGTCCGTGGGGGTGAGGATTTCCAGCACCGCCGGTTTGGTCAGATCCTTCTCATTATGCAGTTGAACGCCTTTCGCGAATTGCTCTGCCGTGTCATCCGAGGCCGGAGACTCAAGCATCACCCGATAGGTTTTCTCACAGTGATGGCGCGGGGAGGTGATGCGGTGCGACCACTGGCCGTCATCGGTCATCAGCACCAGGCCGGTAGTATCGATATCCAGTCGCCCTGCCGCATGCAGCTTGTGCGCCACAGGTTCGTCGAGGAAATAGAGCACCGTCGGGTGATCCGGATCGTCCGTTGAACAGACGTAACCTTCCGGTTTGTTGAGCATGAAGTAGCGCGGGCCATTCTGCTGGGTCAGCGGGTTGCCGTCATACTCCACCTGGTGCTCAGGCTGGAGTTTAAAAGCGCTGTCTTTCACAATGTCGCCGTCCACGGTTACGCGGCTGGCGCGAATTTCACGCCCGGCAATAGCGCGGCTTACGCCGAGTTGCTGAGCGATAAACTTATCAAGTCGCATGAAATCTTTTTAGCCTTAATGGTGCTGGAAGTCGGACTACGCGTCCGAAAAAGAAGCAGTCAGAAACAGTTCAGTATAATGGTCTGGTTGCGCCACTCAAGGGAAAAAGTTTCGTGGCATACTATATGCGAGTTAACTGAATAGAGAAGCCATGACGTTCACATTACGCCCCTATCAGCAGGAAGCCGTTGATGCCACCCTCGCCTGGTTTCGCAAGCATCGGGAGCCCGCCGCCATCGTTCTCCCGACCGGAGCCGGTAAAAGCCTGGTGATTGCCGAACTGGCGCGCCTGGCCCGCGGACGCGTGCTGGTGCTGGCGCACGTCAAAGAGCTGGTGGCGCAAAACCACGCCAAATATTGCGCGCTCGGCCTGGAGGCCGACATTTTTGCCGCCGGACTGAAGCGCAAAGAGAGCCACGGAAAAGTGGTGTTTGGCAGCGTACAATCCGTTGCGCGCAACCTGGAACTGTTTCGCAGCGAGTTTTCCCTGCTGATTGTCGATGAGTGTCACCGCATCAGCGATGACGACGACAGCCAGTATCAGCAAATCCTCACTCATCTGAAAAAGGTGAATCCTCACCTCCGTCTGCTTGGCCTCACCGCCACGCCGTTTCGTCTGGGCAAGGGCTGGATTTATCAGTTTCATTATCACGGCATGGTGCGTGGCGATGAAAAGGCCCTGTTCCGCGACTGTATCTATGAGCTTCCGCTGCGCTACATGATCAAGCACGGCTACCTGACGCCGCCGGAGCGGCTGGATATGCCCGTCGTGCAGTACGATTTCAGCCGCTTACAGGCGCAAAGCAACGGGCTGTTCAGCGAGGCAGATCTTAACCATGAGCTGAAAAAACAGAAGCGGATCACGCCGCATATCATCAGCCAGATTGAAGAGTTCGCACAAACGCGCAAAGGGGTGATGATTTTTGCTGCCACTGTCGAACACGCGCGCGAAATTACGGGGCTGCTGCCCGCCGACGACGCGGCGTTAATTACCGGTGAAACCCCCGGCCCGGAGCGCGACAGCCTGATTGAGGACTTCAAAGCTCAGCGGTTCCGCTATCTGGTGAATGTCTCCGTACTAACCACCGGCTTTGACGCCCCGCACGTCGACCTGATTGCGATTCTTCGCCCGACGGAATCCGTCAGCCTGTATCAGCAGATTGTTGGCCGCGGGCTGCGTCTGGCGCCGGGCAAAACCGACTGTCTGATCCTTGATTACGCCGGTAACCCGCACGATCTCTATTCGCCGGAAGTCGGCACGCCAAAAGGCAAGAGCGACAACGTGCCCGTTCAGGTTTTTTGCCCTGCCTGCGGGTTTGCCAACACCTTCTGGGGGAAAACCACCGCCGACGGCACGCTGATCGAACATTTTGGCCGCCGCTGTCAGGGCTGGTTTGAAGACGATGAAGGCCATCGCGAACAGTGTGATTTCCGCTTCCGCTTCAAAAACTGCCCGCAGTGCAATGCCGAAAACGACATTGCCGCCCGCCGCTGTCGGGAGTGCGACATGGTCCTGGTCGACCCGGACGACATGCTGAAAGCGGCGCTGAAGCTGAAAGATGCGCTGGTGCTGCGCTGTTCCGGCATGGCCTTACAGCCCGGCGCGGATGAAAAAGGCGAGTGGCTAAAAATTACCTACTACGACGAGGATGGCGCAGACGTCAGCGAGCGGTTCCGGGTCCAGACGCCCGCCCAGCGCACCGCGTTCGAGCAGCTCTTTATCCGCCCGCATACCCGCACGCCTGGCGTGCCGCTGCGCTGGATAACCGTGGCCGATATCGTGCGCCAGCAGGCGTTGCTACGGCATCCTGATTTTGTTGTCGCCCGTAAAAAAGGGCAGTTCTGGCAGGTGCGTGAGAAGGTCTTTGACTATGAAGGACGCTTTCGCCGGGCAAACGAATTGCGCGGTTAACGGGACTTTTCGTTGATGCGCGAGCCATTTGAGTATAAAATGCCGCCCGCTTCACATCCGTGAGGCAGAACACTCACCTGCTGCTGGGTCGCCTGTAGTAGGGTTTTAAATACAGAGAGAAATCAATGTTCACTATCGAAGCAGAAGTACGTAACGTGCAGGGTAAGGGTGCGAGCCGCCGCCTGCGTACCGCAAACAAGTTCCCGGCTATCGTTTACGGTGGCGAAGCTGCTCCAGTTGCTATTGAACTGGATCACGACAAAGTATGGAACATGCAGAACAAAGCTGAATTCTACAGCGAAGTTCTGACCATCGTTGTTGACGGTAAAGAAGAAAAAGTGAAAGTTCAGGCTGTTCAGCGTCACGCGTTCAAGCCAAAACTGACTCACATCGACTTCGTTCGCGCGTAATCGCAAACCTGTCGAGAAAAACCCCGCGTTTGCGGGGTTTTTTTATGGCTGTTACTTACCGCCTGAAGTGCGACGCTGAAGCTGGTCGCGCAGATTCGGCGGTGTGCCTTTAATGGTCAGCGTGTCGGTGGCCGGGTCCCAGAAGATACGTTCCCCGAGCAGCATGGCATCAAAGTTAATGGTTAACCCACCGCCGCTACCGGCAAATTTCGTCAGCTGACGCAGCGTACTGCGATCCGCCGGGAAGCTCTCTTCCAGCTCATAGCCTTTTTCCGCAGTAAATTCCTGGAAGCTGACTTCGCTGACGCCTGCCAGCTCTTTGGACAGCGACTCCAGCTCAATCTCTTCTCCAGCCTGTAGCTGCTCGTTGCAGTAGCTGTAAACCTGCTGACGCACGGTCTGACGCTCAGATTTATCAAGCTGCGCCTCAGCCGTAAAGTCATCCACCGCCTGGAGGAGACCTTTGTTCTGCGCTTTGGCATTCAGCCCTTCGCTGGCGCCGAGGAAGTCCATAAAGAAATCCGCCACTTTGCGGCCCACGCGGCCTTTAAGGAAGGTCAGATAGCGCGTTGATTCCGGGTTGGTTTCCCATTCGGTTAAATCGATACGCGCCACAATATCCGCATGGTTGATATCCAGGTAGTGCGTTGAGCTGATATCCAGCTGCTCGTTCACGCGCATACTGCTTAAGTTATTCAGCACGGTGACCAGCAGATACTCTACCGCCAGATAGCGGTAGTGGCAGAACAGGACGATACCGCCATCGGCGAAGGGATATTTCGCCAGCTCGTCACGCAGACGGCCAGTAGCAGCGCGGCTGAATGCCAGGAAATCCTCTTCGCCCTGACGTTGCAGGCGCAGGCTATCCGCCAGTTCGCTCTCTTCGCTGAACAAGCCATAGGCTTTATTTTTCGCGCTGTAGACGCGATGCAACTCCGCCATCATCTCGACAACGGTAGGCGTTGGTTCCAGTAACGAATCGCGCAGCACCACTTCAAGGGTTTGCTCATCACGCTTGATAAGCTGGTGCAAGGCAATCTGGTTGATTTCCAGACTCATGATAAACTCTCCTTTTAGACCGGGCGGTATTCAACCACCACCAACGCATGTGTGCAACAGAAGATAAAAAAGGGGAAAAAAAGCTGTTGCTACGGTAATATGTCGCCCTTCTCTCAACAAACTGATTTTGATTTATGCCACAACATTCCCGCTACAGTGACGAACACGTTGAACAATTGCTCAGTGAGCTGGTCAACGTACTGGAAAAACATAAAACGCCAACCGATCTCTCCCTGATGGTTTTGGGAAATATGGTTACCAACCTGATCAATACCAGCGTTGCTCCGGCTCAGCGTCAGGCGATCGCCAAATCTTTCGCCCAGGCTTTGCAGTCCTCCGTTAGCGACGACCAGGCACACTAAGGGAAACGAACAACAGTTTATGGTGACGAATCGTCAGCGCTACCGTGAAAAAGTCTCCCAGATGGTCAGCTGGGGGCACTGGTTTGCCCTGTTCAACATTCTGTTGGCGATGGTGCTCGGCTGCCGTTATCTGTTTGTGGCGGACTGGCCAACCACGTTAACCGGGCGCATCTACTCGTGGATGAGTCTTGTTGGTCACTTTAGCTTTCTGGTCTTCGCCACCTATCTGCTGATCCTGTTCCCACTGACGTTTATCGTCATGTCGCAGCGGCTGATGCGCTTCCTGTCCGCCATTCTTGCGACGGCGGGCATGACGCTGTTGCTGATCGACAGCGAAGTCTTTACCCGGTTCCACCTGCACCTGAATCCTGTCGTCTGGGAGCTGGTGATTAACCCGGATCAGAACGAGACCGCGCGCGACTGGCAGCTGATGTTTATCAGCGTGCCGATTATCCTGCTGATCGAAATGCTGTTCGCCACGTGGAGCTGGCAAAAACTCCGCAGTCTGACCCGACGCCGCCATTATGCGAAGCCCGTCGCGGCGCTCTTTTTCGCCTCATTTATCGGTTCGCACCTGATGTATATCTGGGCAGATGCGAACTTCTACCGCCCGATTACCATGCAGCGCGCGAACCTGCCGCTCTCCTATCCGATGACGGCGCGTCGTTTCCTCGAAAAACACGGCCTGCTGGACGCGCAGGAGTATCAGCGTCGTCTGGTCGAACAGGGTAATCCGGAAGCGGTCAGCGTGCAGTATCCCCTGAGCGATCTGAAATATCGCGACATGGGCCGCGGTCAGAACGTGCTGCTGATTACCGTCGACGGCCTGAACTATTCCCGCTATGAGAAGCAGATGCCAGCGCTGGCTGAATTCGCTGAGAACAACATCGTATTCACTCAGCATATGAGCTCCGGTAATTCGACCGACGCGGGTATTTTCGGCCTGTTCTATGGCATTTCACCGAGCTATATGGACGGCGTGCTGTCGGCCCGTATTCCGGCGGCATTGATTACCGGGCTTAATCAGCAGGGCTACCAGCTGGGGCTGTTCGCCTCTGATGGTTTCAACAGCTCGCTGTACCGCCAGGCGCTGCTGTCTGATTTCTCACTGCCCGCCGCGCAGAGCCAGTCTGACGATCGGACCGCTGACCAGTGGATAGACTGGCTGAAGCGCTATGCGCAGGAAGATAACCGCTGGTTCTCCTGGGTTGCGTTTAACGGCACAACGCTTGATGACAGCAATCAGAAAGGCTTCGCGCGCCGCTATAGCCGTGCGGCGGGCGATGTCGATGCGCAGATCGGCCGCGTGCTGACCGCCCTGCGCGACGCGGGCAAGCTGGATAATACGGTCGTGATTATCACGGCGGGGCATGGCGTGCCGCTCGGCGACGAGGCGAAGGGCATGGAGTGGTCGCGTCCGAACCTGCATGTTCCCCTGGTGATCCACTGGCCGGGCACTCCCGCGCAGCGCATCAACATGCTCACCGACCATAAAGACGTCATGACCACGTTAATGCAACGGCTGCTGCACGTCAGCACACCGGCAATTGAGTACTCGCAGGGACAAGACCTCTTTAGCGCCACGCGGCGTCATAACTGGGTCACGGCTGCTGGCGGAAACACGCTGGTGGTGACCACGCCGACGTTGTCCCTGGTGCTGAACAGCAATGGCAATTACCAGACGTATAACCTCGAAGGTGAGAAGCTGAAAGACCAGAAGCCGCAGCTCAGTTTGCTGTTGCAGGTGCTGACAGACGAGAAGCGCTTTATCGCTAACTGATTATTTATGAATCAGTTAGCGTTGCTTGCCCCTTGCATTCAAAAAGGAATCAAGTAGTATTCCTTTTATGCGTCGGCACGTAGCGCAGCCTGGTAGCGCACCGTCATGGGGTGTCGGGGGTCGGAGGTTCAAATCCTCTCGTGCCGACCAAAACTACACAAAAAAACCAGCCGCTTATGGCTGGTTTTTTATTGCCTGTCTCCGCATGCGCAATGCTTAGTGTTTTTCACGCCCACCGAGAAAGAAAATCCCCAGCGGAATCGCCAGCAGGACGGTAAACACCAGGCTGTAAACAAAGATCATCGCCGATTGCAGGACAAACATGCTGGTTGTCCAGGCAGAGAGCGGGATGTTGTACTGCTCAATCACACCGACAATGGTTGCTCGCCCCACGCATGCAGCAGCAATCATAAACACAACCAGTAACGCCAGCAGGAACTTGCGACCTTCAGGTGTCTTCAGTTTTTCCCGTACCATCTCCCCTCCCTTTACAGATGAATAACAATAATTAACGCGTAAAATAACACGATTGCCGCATCGACTCCAACACAGCATTAAACACCAATAAATGAACATAAAAGCAGTGCATTACTCCGTTTAAAATGAAAATATGAGTAAATTGCGCCAACTATTCACGTGCTATATGTTAGTCTTTCCAGGATCGTTTTAACAAAAAGGAATGACAGTGAAAAACGCACCTAAATTTGCCATCGCCCTCATCGCCGCTGCGTGCGCCAGCACCAGTGCTTTCGCCAGCGAAACCCAGAAAGAGCAGCCGCTGGAAAAAGTTGCTCCGTATCCGCAAGCGGACAAAGGGATGAAGCGCCAGGTTATTCAGCTCCCGGCTCAGCAGGATGAAGCAAATTTCAAAGTTGAGCTGTTAATCGGCCAGACGCTGGAAGTGGACTGCAACCAGCATCGCCTGGGCGGCCAGCTGGAAAGCAAAACGCTGGAAGGCTGGGGCTATGACTACTATGTCTTCGACAAAGTAACCTCGCCAGTCTCCACCATGATGGCGTGTCCGGACGGCAAGAAAGAGAAGAAATTTATTACCGCGTATCTGGGTGATAACAGTCTGCTGCGCTATAACAGCAAGCTGCCGATCGTCGTATACACGCCGGAAAACGTGGATGTGAAATATCGCGTATGGAAGGCTGATGAGACGGTAGGACAAGCGGTAGTTCGTTAAAAATAAGTCGGGTGGCGCTCTCGCTTACCCGACCTGGAAAGGGTGCGGTCTGGTGCCCTCACCCCAACCCTCTCCCACCGGGGAGAGGGAGAAAACACTAAAAACGGTAACAGATGTTACCGTTTTGCGTTTACCTTACAGCGCGATATCCGCTACCGGCTTGCTTTCCGCCTGAGGCTTCAGCTCTGCCTTAGGCGCAGCATCCGCAGCCTGCGGTTTGACGTATTGCAGTTGCAGAACGCGGCTGGTGTATTCCAGCTCTTGTTCCGTGGCTTCAACGTTACCGTTCAGCTTCGTACCGTAGGATGGAATAATGGTTTTCAGCTTCGCCTGCCATTCCGGGCTGGATACTTTGTCCTTAAACACTTTTTCCATCAGGTGCAGCATGATTGGCGCAGCGGTAGACGCCCCCGGAGATGCCCCCAGCAGCGCGGCAATGGTGCCATCCTTATCGCTTACCACTTCGGTACCCAGACGCAGCACGCCGCCCTCTTTCGGATCGCGTTTGATGATCTGCACGCGCTGACCCGCCTGCCACAGACGCCAGTCTTCTTTCTTCGCCTGCGGATAGTACTCTTTCAGCGCCTCGAAGCGCTCTTCATCAGAGAGCATCACCTGGCTAATCAGGTATTTCACCAGATCGAAGTTATCCAGCCCCACGTCCATCATTGGCTTGACGTTTGACGTCGTGGTCGCGCTCAGCAGATCCCACAGGGAACCGTTTTTCAGGAATTTGGTGGAGAATGTGGCGAACGGCCCGAACAGCACTACGCGCTTACCGTCCAGCATGCGGGTGTCGATATGCGGAACGGACATCGGTGGTGCGCCCACAGAGGCCTGACCGTACACTTTAGCCAGATGACGGTTAACCACTTCCGGGTTTTCCGACACCAGGAACTGGCCGCCGACCGGGAAGCCCGCGTAGTCGTCCGCTTCCGGAATACCGGACTCCTGCAACAGTTTCAGCGCCGCGCCGCCCGCACCGATAAACACGAACTTCGCCTTAATCACATGCTCGGCTTCGTTGTTTTTCAGATCGGCAACGGTCACGCTCCAGCTGTTATCCGCGTTGCGCTTGAAACCACGCACTTCGGAGCTGAGTTGCAGGTTAAAGTTCTCTTTTTTCTTCAGAGAGGACACCAGCTGACGGGTGATTTCACCGTAGTTAACGTCAGTACCAATTTCAGTGCGGGTCGCCGCTACTTTCTGGTTCGGATCGCGGCCTTCCATGACCAGCGGCGCCCACTCTTTGATTTGAGTGTGATCTTCAGAGTATTTCATCCCGCGGAAAAGCGTGCTCTGTTGCAGGGCAGCGTAGCGCGCGCGCAGGAAGTTGACGTTTTGATCGCCCCACACAAAGCTCATGTGCGGTACGGTGTTGATGAAGGAGTGCGGATTGTGCAACACACCGCTGTTCACCTGGTGAGACCAGAACTGACGTGAGATCTGGAACGCTTCGTTGATCTCTACCGCCTTCTCGATACTAATGGAACCGTCCTTTTTCTGCGGCGTATAGTTCAGTTCCATGAGTGCCGAGTGCCCCGTCCCGGCGTTGTTCCAGCCGTTAGAGCTTTCCTGTGCCACGCCATCAAGGCGCTCGACCATGGTCATGGACCAGTTCGGCTCTAATTCCTGAAGATACGTTCCCAGCGTGGCGCTCATGATGCCGCCACCAATTAAAAGGACATCCGTTTCCTGCTCTTTTGGTGCGTCAGCCTTCGCCGCCAGCGAGACGGCGTTCAGCCCCACGGCCAGAGAAAAGAGCACGGCAGTCATTTTTTTCATCATTTATGCCTTAGTTGAATAGTGCTTGATGCGTGGAAATTACAGGTGAAACACGCTGCGGTGGCACGGTAGCAACTTTTAAATATTGTTTAAAGGTTACGAAATTATTGTAATTGTGAAATTTAATGATGGATTGTTTGTAGGGTTTTGGCAGACAGGCTGGCACCCGACGATTTTCCTGGCTATCATGCTGCACTTTGTGATCGCGCGCACGGAAGCCTGCCCCTACCAGCGAATTGTTATGTCATTACCCCACTCGTCTGTACCTCAAGAAGGCCATGTCGCCACTGTTTTACGTTCGCCTCACCGTCTGATGCGCGAAACCCTGGCCGGTGTGATTACCGCGCTGGCGCTGATCCCGGAAGTGATTTCGTTTTCCGTGGTCGCGGGCGTGGATCCGAAAGTGAGCCTTATCGCCTCCGTGGTGCTCTGTTTCGCCCTTTCCCTGCTCGGCGGGCGTCCGGCCATGGTGACGGCGGCGGCAGGTTCCGTCGCGCTGGTGATTGGCCCGATGGTCCATCAACACGGCGTGCAGTACATTCTGCCCGCGGTGGTAATGGCAGGTATGATTCAGATCCTGTTCGGCGCACTGGGTATGGCGCGGCTGATGCGCTTTATTCCCCAGTCGGTGATGACCGGGTTTGTTAACGCCCTTGGCATTTTGATTTTCTTTGCCCAGGTGCCCCATTTCTGGAGCCGAAGCCCGCTGATTGTGGGCCTGTTCGTGCTGACACTGCTGATTGTGCTGTGGGTGCCACGCTATATCAAAAGCGTGCCCTCCCCGCTGATTGCCATTGTGCTGCTGACTTTGTTCACCGTCACCAGCGGGCAAATCCTGCCGACGGTGGGGGATGAAGGTTCCATGGGCGGCGGTTTGCCGGGCTTTACGCAACTGCTGGTGCCGCTCAGTCTGGAAACCCTGAGCATCATCTGGCCGTGCGCGCTCAGTATCGCTTTCGTTGGCCTGCTGGAATCCTTGTTGACGGCAAAACTGGTGGACGAGCTGACTGCTACCCCCTCCAGTAAGCGCCGCGAGAGCATCGGGCTGGGCGTGGGCAATATTATGGCCGGGTTCTACGGCGGCATTGCGGGCTGCGCGATGATTGGGCAGACCATCGTTAACGTGGAGATGGGGAAAGGCAGAAGCCGTATCTCCACCCTTGCGGCGGGCATCGTACTGCTGGTGCTGGTTACGGCGCTCAGCGAGGTGATGGCCAAAATTCCGATGGCGGTACTGGCGGGAATTATGGCCATTGTGGCCGTCAAGACCTTTAGCTGGCATAGCGTTCAGCCCGGAACGCTGAAAAACGCGCCGGTGGCTGAAACCGTCGTGATGCTGGTGACGGTTGTGGCAACGGTTTTCACCGGCAACCTGGCAATTGGCGTGCTGGGCGGGATTATGATGATGTTCATCCTCCCTGCCCGACTTAAGCAAAAAGCGCTGGCTACAGAAGAAAAATCGTCGCCAGTCCAAGAAAAATAAAGAAACCGCCGGTATCGGTAATGGCGGTGATCATCACGCTCGACCCCACCGCGGGGTCACGCCCCAGCCGGGTCATGGTCAACGGGATAATCACGCCCATCATCGCCGCCACCAGCAGATTCAGCACCATCGCCAGCATCATGACCCCGCCCAGCGCCATATCATCATACAGCCACCAGGTAATGCCGCCCATGATGCCGCCCCAGACCAGGCCGTTAATCAGCGCGACGCCCATCTCCCTGAAAATCAGCCACGAGAAATTACCCGGCTGAATGTTTTCCAGCGCCAGGGCGCGAACGATCATGGTGATAGTCTGGTTGCCGGTGTTCCCGCCGATCCCCGCCACAATCGGCATCAGCGACGCCAGGGCCACCAGCTGGGAAATGGTATGTTCGAAGCCGTCAATAACGCGGGACGCCACGAACGCGGTGCATAAATTGATGGCGAGCCACGCCCAGCGCGTTTTGACGGCCTTGCCGACGGAGGCATGAACGTCATCTTCGGCACTGATCCCGCCAAGGGCACGCAGGTCGTTATCGGTCTCTTCATAGACCACGTCAACGATCTCATCGATGGTCAGACGCCCCATCAGCTTGCCCACCGAATCCACCACCGCCGCGCTCACCAGGTCATCACGTTCGAAGGTACGCGCCGCTTTTTCGGCATCGTCTTCCGGCGAGAAGACCATCGGCTCGGTTTCCATGACCTCACTCACCCGCTGCTGGGTGCTGTTCAGCAGGATCGTTTTCAGCTCCAGCTCCCCGAGCAGAGTTTTATCCCGCGAGGTGACGAACAGTTTATCGGTGTTGTCCGGCATACTGCCCAAGCGACGAAGATAGCGCTGCACCGTACCCAGGGTGACGTCCGGGCGCACGGTGATGACGCCAAACTCCATGATCGCGCCGACGCTGTTTTTCTCGTAGTGCATCACCTGACGCACGCGCGCCCGCTCTTCAGCAGGCAGGGAAGCCAGCAGGCGTCCGGTCAGGTTGCGCGGAAGATGCTGAACGAGGTAAATCTGCTCATCGATATCCAGCGTTTGCAGGGCGTCAAGGATGTCCCGGTCGCTCATCTCATCGATAAGGTCATCCCAGACGTTTTCCGAGGCTTCAAGCAATACCTGACCGCGCTCGTGATCCTGCACCAGCCGCCACAGGGCGTGGCGCTCTTCGGAAGGCAATGCCTCCAGGGTGTCCGCCAGGTCCGGGGGCGGTAAATGTGCAACCAGCGCACCTACCTCAGCAATATCGTCGGCCAGCGTGCCGACATCATATTGCTCAGCCAGGGTTAGCTTACCCAATAACGTTGACGTGACCGCTTTATCGGTCGTCAGGAGCCAGATGAGCCGCGCACGCTCCTGGTCACGCTGCCTGGCGCTGTTTTTCTTTAATACCGACATCAATCATAAATCCATTAAATGAGTTGGCGTTAAGCATAGCGCGGGGATATGTAAATAAGAATAAACGGCGGGTCGGGATGGAGAAAAAAACGGCATATATGAAAAATTAGTGTGCCGGGCGCCACCCGGCACAATTGCAATCAGGCCGTACGCGCCACCGCGTCCCGTGACGCCGCATCGCGCTCATCGCCGGTCAGCTCGCTCAGCTTGCCGTCGCGCATCTCCAGCAGACGGTCGGCGTGAATGAAGTAGTGATCGTCATGGCTGATGGCAAAAATGGTTTTCCCCATCGCCTGCATCAGCGGCAGCAGGACCTGATAAAACTCGCGACGGAAGTGCGGGTCCTGATCGGCGGCCCACTCATCCAGCAGGATGATGTCACGCTCCTCGGCCAGGGCCAGCAGCAGCGCCACGCGTTTCTTCTGCCCTTTCGACAGCTTGAGATTCAGGATTTTGCCATCCTGAAGCTCCAGCTTGTGCGACATTTGCAGGTGCGCAAGCCACTTTTCCACCAGCGCCGGATCCGCCTGCTGCCCTTCCGGTCCCAGCAGCCGGTCGAACAGCCAGACGTCGGTAAATACCGCCGAGAAGAGCTTGCGGTAGTCCTCCGGTTTCTCCGCGCTCAGCGCTTTACCATCCAGCAAAATTTCACCCGCCTGCGGCTGGTAGAGGCCCGTCAGCAGCATCGCCAGCGTAGATTTGCCGCTGCCGTTGCCGCCGATAAGGAACAGCAGTTCGCCGCGATGAATGGTCAGGTTTATCGGCCCTACGGAGAAGGCGTTATCCTGATAGCGGAAGGTAACGTTACGCAGCTCCAGCGTTTGCCAGTTCGGGAAGGCCTGCGGGCGCGGGAACTCAGCCTTAAACGGCGCAAGGTCGAATTTCTTCAGCTTGTTGAAGGCCACCTGAGCGCTCAGCAGCGTCGGCAGTGCGCCAACGGCCGACAGCAGCGGCGTGCGTAAAAACAGCAGCGTCAGGGAGTAGGTTGCCGCCACATTGGTATCCGCCCACCCCAGGCTGTTCGCCATCCAGAACACCAGGCCAATCGCGCCCAGCATCATGATGTTGGACCAGTTCACGGCGCTCAGGTGGAACGTATCGGCGCGGATAATGTGATGACGATATTCGTGCGCATCCGGGATATAAAGATGGTTGAAGATATGCTCGGCACGCTCGCGGTTCAGCGTCAGCTCTTTGCGCCCTTCCAGCACCGTCTGATAATCGTTATAGAGCTTGTCTTCCGTTTCGCGCAGCACTGCCATGTGCTTATAGACGCGTGATACCAGCAGGAACCCGCCCCAGATGGTAATAACAATCCACAGCGCCGTTACCGCCAGCATTTTGCTGGAGAGCCAGGCGAGATAGGCTGCCGAGCCAAATGTCAGGATGATCCCCTGCACCAGCTCCGGCAGGCGCACAAAGGCGATGGTAATGGCGCGCACATCGCTGGTCAGCCCCGCCAGCAGAGAGGCACTTCCCAGCTGTTCGATGCGTTCCACCTGAGTATCAAGGATCCGTTTGATGAACTCACTGCGCAGACGGAAAACGAAATGGTGGCCGAGGGCGGTCAGCGCCAGCTGTGACCCGAGCGTGACTGCCATCAGCAGCAGCAGTAAACCCAGAAATTCCGGCAGGACTGAGAGTGACGTGTCGACCATTTCGATCAAACGCACGTTAATGAAGGCAATCAGGCCGATCCCCAGCGCCGCGCTGGCAAGGCTTAACGCCATCACCGCGATAAAAGGCCAGCGATACTGCCGCCAGACAAGAAGAAGTAGTTGCATGCAGAGCAATCCGGACAAGAAAAATCAGCCAGCAGTGTAAACTGCCTTTCACACACATCAAGAATAATTCTTATTTTTATTCTCTGTATGCCGCCTGACGGAACGTGAGGTTGTAGCGAAATGCCCCCGCCACCGGGTGATCGCCAGGTTTAAGCGGCTGAATACCGTGGTAAAAAAGCCGTGATTCACCGCCCCAGACCACCACATCACCATGCTCCAGCATCAGCCGTTTGAGCGGGTCGTTGCGCCGCAGGCCGCCAAACTGAAAGACAGCGGGCAGCCCAAGGGATACCGAGACAATCGGCGCGCGCAGGTCTGGCTCGTCCTTATCCTGATGCAAGGAGAGCTTTGCCCCAACGGCATAGCGGTTGATAAGACAGGCATCGGGTCGAAAATCAGGATAGCCGGCCGCCACGGCGGCGTCATGACACAGCGCCTGAAACGCCTCCGGCATCGGCGGCCACGGCTGATCCGTCAGCGGATCGTTCGCGGCATATACATAGCCCCGCTCATTCGTCGCCCATCCCAGTTCGCCGCAGTTGGTCATCGCCACGGACATGGTATACCCGCCCGGCGTAACCATATGGCGAAACGGTGAACAAGCGGTAACGGCATCAATACCGTCGAACAGCGCCGCCGCGCGGGAAAGCGCGAAGCGTCTCAGGATCGTCGCCCCCGGCGCGAGCGGCTCGTGCCAGGGTTCAGCATCAGCAAAAAGATCGAGCATTATCCCTCCGGGTTGTTCGCCTCACGTTTCAACAATAGCATCTTACGCGCTGCGCCCCAGCGATAACCCGACAGCGCACCGTCGTTACGCACCACGCGGTGACAGGGGATGACTATCGCCAGTTTGTTGGCACCGCAGGCCCCCGCCACGGCACGTACGGCATTGGGTTTACCAATGGCCTTCGCCACCTGCTGATAGCTTGCCGTTTCACCGCAGGGGATATCCCGCAGCGCCTGCCAGACCTGCTGCTGGAAGGCGGTACCACGGATATCCAGCGGCAGCATCAGCGGCGTCGCGCGGCTGTCGACAGAGGCAATAACCTGCCGAACACGCCCGGCAAACGCGCCTTCCATCGGTTCACGGACGGCAAGCGGAAACAGTGACAGCAGCTCAGCCGTCAGCCCGGCGTCGTCATCACCCAGCAGTATTGCGCAGATCCCGCGCTCGCTTTCCGCCACCAGACAGCGGCCCAGCGAGCAGTCACTGATGGCATAGCGGACCGCAGCCTCTCCGTTGCGGTACTGTTTTGCCGTCATGCCCAGCGCGCCGTTGGCTTTACGGTAGTAGCTGCTGCCGTCCGGAAAGCCAGCGGCCAGTACGGCGTCGGTGATTTTACCGCCCTGTGCAAGCAGGGTGCGCAGGCGTTGTTCACGCGCGGCCTGCTGCCATGCTTTCGGCGTCATGCCGGTGACGGATTTAAACAAGCGGTGGAAATGGAACGGACTCATGGCAACCTGCTGCGCCAGTGCCTCCAGGTTCAGCGCGGCATCCTGTTCAAGCAGTCGACAGGCCAGCGCAATGTTGGCCTTTTTCTGCGCCATAGGGTCGACCTGGTCCGGCCTACAGCGCTTACAGGGGCGGAAACCCGCCTGCGCGGCCTGGTGAGCATCAGGATAAAAGCAGACATTTTTACGCAGCGCGTGGCGGGCGCGGCAGGACGGACGACAATAAATGCCGGTCGTCTGCACGGCAAAGACAAACTGGTTATCCGCACGCGGATCGCGGGCCAGTACGGCCTGCCAGCGATCCTCATCGGTAAGATAGGTTGTGTTTTTCATTATCGGCTCCTCTTACAAGCATACGCTCAGCTTGCCTGAACGCCACCGAACAAAAACCCGCAACCTTGCTTTTTAATTTTTTTCGCTCACCAGGAAGCTATTGAACTGCGGCGAACTCCAGGTTTTAAATCCGTCAGCCTCTTTGGTGATCATATAGACGGCCAGCCCTTCCTGACGCACCACCTCTTTGGCCTTCTCCGTGCCGAGCACCATCAATCCGGTATCCCAGGCATCCGCTTCCAGCGCGGTTGGGGCTATCACCGTCACGGACACCAGGTTGTGGGTAATCGGGCGTCCGGTTTGCGGATCAATCACGTGCGAGATACGTTTGCCATCCAGCTCGTAATAGTTGCGGTAGCTTCCGGAGGTGCTGATACCATGCCCGTTGATGTCGACAATCGCCTGCACCGCGTTCTGCTGATCGGTTGGTTTTTGGATGGCCACTCGCCACGGCCTGCCGCTGGCGTTCATGCCCCGGCTGACGAGCGCGCCCCCGACGGAAACCAGATAACGCGGAATGCCTTCCTGCGCCATCAGGGCCGCGAGATGATCCGCAGCATACCCCTCGCCTACCGTGGAGAGATCGACAAACAGGTCGGGAATATCTTTTTGCAGGTATTGCTGACCGTACTGGGAGATCACCGCCAGATGCTGTAACCCCGTACGGGCGCGGGCGTCGTCGATGGCGGCTTGATCGGGTGTAGTCACCGGCTGCTTGTTGGGGCCAAATCCCCACAGGTTCACCAGCGGCCCCACGGTCACATCCATTGCGCCGTTGGTTTTGTAGCCCACGCGCATGGATTCCGTGACGATATCGGCCATCGCTTCGCTCACCGGCCACAGCGAGGTGCTGCTGGAGCGATTGAAACGCATCAGCGCTGAGTCATTTTTATAGGTAGAGAGTAGCTGATCGTCGGCATCCAGCTGCGCCTGAATTTTACCGCGTAATTCTTCAGCGCGGGATTTATCAATATCCATCACGCTGACGCGCCAGAAGGTCCCCATGGTTTTCCCTTCCAGCACCGTCGCGGCGGGTGCGTCGATTTTTGCGGGCTGTGTGGAAGAGTCACACGCGGTCAGGAGTAAAAAAGTCGCCAGAACGCTGGCGCGTAAAAAAGTCATATCCATTGGTTATTATCCTCATGCCAGGGCGGCAAGAGTACACTAAAACAGCGTATTTGTAAGACCCTAAAAAAGCATGAAAAAAGGGGCCTGATGGCCCCTTTGTCGCTGTATGAGCAATTAGAACTGGTAAACCAGACCCAGCGCGACGATATCGTCAGTACCGATACCTGCTGCGCGAGTGAAGTCGTTCTCATCAACCAGGTTGATTTTGTAATCAACGTAGGTGGACATGTTTTTGTTGAAGTAGTAAGTCGCGCCAACATCAACATATTTCAGCAGATCCTGGTCGCCGTAGCCGTTTTCCAGGTCCTTACCTTTAGATTGCAGGTACGCCACGGATGGACGCAGGCCGAAGTCGAACTGATACTGCGCAACCACTTCGAAGTTCTGCGCTTTGTTAGCCCAGCCCAGGTCGCCCGCACGGGTCGCGTTGTAAGTCTGAGTATACTGTGCAGCCAGGTAGATGTTGTTCGCGTCGTATTTCAGACCACCGGTGTAGGTCTCAGCACGATCGCCGTTACCGTAGGCCATGGCGTTCTGGTCATCAGTACGTTTAGAGCTGGTGACCGCCGTACCGAGTGCGAAGCCTTCGCCCAGATCGTAGGTCAGAGAGCCACCGTAGCCATCACCGTTCTGACGCAGCGCGTCACGACCGTTGTTGGTCTGGCCTTCGCCGCTTGCGCTGCCGTTTTTACCCTGGTACTGCAACGCGAAGTTCAGACCATCAACCAGACCGAAGAAGTCCTGGTTACGGTAGGTCGCGAAGCCGTTACCACGCTGCTGCATGAAGTTGTCAGAACCGTAGGTATCGCCGCCGAATTCCGGCAGAACGTCGGTCCATGAAGTCACATCGTAAACAACGCCGTAGTTACGACCGTAGTCGAATGAACCCGCATCCGCGAATTTCAGACCTGCGAACGCCACACGCGTCCATGAGTTGTTTTCGTTCTCACCAGAGTTACCCTGGATCTGGTATTCCCACTGGCCGTAACCGGTCAGCTGGTCGTTAACCTGAGTTTCGCCTTTGAAGCCCAGACGCATGTAGGTCTGGTCGCCGTCTGCACTGTCGTCATCAGAGAAATAGTGCAGACCATCCACTTTACCGTACAGATCTAATTTGTTGCCGTCTTTGTTATAAATTTCAGCCGCATTTGCTGCGCCTGCCACCAGCAGAGCTGGTACCAGGAGGGACAGTACTTTAACTTTCATTTTATTAACCCTCTGTTATATGCCTTATTATTTACCACTGCTTACTGGTCAACCCTCTTAACCAGTCGGCAAGTTCATTCTCCTCAAAAATGCAGAATAATCCAACAGGAATATGATACGAAAACTTTGAAGATGTTTCACTTTACCATCAACATGTTTCAATTTGTAAATTTGAAGGAACTTTTACAGAGCATAAATAGTTTAAAAATATAGCACGGATAATCAAAACAAAAATATATTCTATTTAATACAAGTGTTTATCTTAAAAAACAGTACAGCACTGAATGACAAAAAAATTCCCTTCAACACCACTAAAATAACTCTCGCTATCATCATTAACTTTATTTATTACCGTCATTCAGTTCTGAATGTCTGTTTATCCCTAATTGAACCGGATGCTTCGCATTCGGTTTTTTTTTACCTTTCTTTACGTCAGCCTACATTTTATGTGCTACCCCTCAGAAATGATAACGACTATTAACTAAATCCAGCATCCGGCTTTCGCTGAATTCTTTTTTATGCTATTGAAATTAATTTCTTGTTTATTCGTGCTATTTTCCTGCCGGTGCGATCGCGTATTTATACATTTCACGGGGTTTTGTACACCTTTCATCCGGGGACGTTGAAGCCGGTTACCCGGATAAAAAGTCAAGGTCATACCGTTAACGACGCTGGAAATTCAGTTATTACCCTTTATACTGCCCTATCCCATTACCGCGCGGCCATTACGGGTTAAACACATCGATGAGTCAGACTGAAACTACCGCCCCGAGCAAATTCTCCCTTCTACCGGGCAGCATCACCCGTTTCTTTCTTCTGTTGATCGTTGTGCTGTTAGTCACAATGGGGGTGATGGTTCAGAGCGCCGTTAATACCTGGCTTAAAGATAAAAGCTATCAAATCGTCGATATCACCCATGCGGTGCACAAGCGCATTGATACGTGGCGCTATGCGACCTGGCAAATCTACGACAATATCGCTGCCGCGCCTGCCACCTCGTCAGGCGAAGGGTTGCAGGAAACGCGCCTTAAGCAGGATGTGTATTACCTTGAAAAACCGCAGCGCAAGACGGAAGCCCTGATTTTCGGCTCGCACGACAGCGCAACGCTTGAGATGACGCAGCGGATCTCCTCCTATCTGGACACCCTGTGGGGCGCCGAGACCGTACCGTGGTCAATGTATTACCTGAACGGTCAGGACAACAGCATGATCCTGATCTCGACCCTGCCGCTTAAGGATCTCTCCTCCGGCTTTAAAGAGACCACCGTTGGCAGTATTGTTGATTCCCGTCGGGCAGAAATGCTGCAACAGGCCAACGCGCTGGACGAGCGAGAAAGTTTCTCGTCACTACGCCGTCTTGCCTGGCAGAATGGCCACTACTTTACGCTGCGAACCACCTTTAACCAGCCGGGCCATCTGGCGACCGTGGTTGCCTTCGACCTGCCGATTAACGATCTCATCCCACCGGATATGCCGCTGGACAGTTTCCGTCTGGAGCCAGACAACAGCACCCAAAATATGCGCACGCCGTCGGATAAAGAAGGCGCGGACAGCGTAGCGATCTCCTTTAATGGCTCAAAGATTGAGATTGCCTCATCGCTCAACTCAACCGGTATGCGTCTGGTGTGGCAGGTGCCTTTTGGCACCCTGATGCTTGATACTCTGCAAAACATTCTGCTGCCGCTGTTGCTGAATATTGGCCTGCTGGCGCTGGCGCTGTTTGGCTACAGCACCTTCCGTTTCCAGTCGGGCCGCCAGAGCGACTCGACGTCGGTATCAGCCGGGACCAGCAACGAGTTGCGCATTCTTCGTGCCCTGAATGAAGAGATTATTTCCGTGCTACCGCTTGGGGTGCTCGTTCACGACCAGGAGGCTAACCGCACGGTAATGAGCAATAAAATTGCCGATCACCTTCTGCCGCATCTTAACCTGCAAAATATTACGGCCATGGCGGACCAGCACCAGGGCGTTATTCAGGCCACCGTTAATAATGAACTGTATGAGATCCGTCAGTTCCGCAGTCAGGTCGCCTCGCGCACGCAAATCTTCATCATTCGCGATCAGGATCGCGAAGTGCTGGTGAATAAAAAGCTCAAGCAGGCGCAAAGGCTGTACGAGAAAAACCAACATGGCCGCGCGGCGTTTATGCAAAATATTGGCGATGCCTTTAAACAACCGTTGAAGTCACTCGCCACGCAGATTGCTGATCTGAGCACGCCGGAAAGCCGACAGCTCAGCAGCCAGGCCGACTCCCTGGTTCGTCTGGTGGACGAAATCCAGCTTGCGAACATGCTGGAGAATGACATCTGGAAGGGCACCCCTACGCTCTTCTCCATTCAGGACCTGATTGATGAGGTGGTGCCGGAAGTCCTGCCGGTGATCAAGCGCAAGGGACTCCAGCTGCTGATCAACAACCATTTACCGGCCAACGACGAACGTCACGGCGATCGCGATGCCCTGCGTCGCATCCTGATGATGTTGATACAGTATGCCGTCACCACGACGCAGATCGGCAAGATCACCCTTGAAGTCAGCACCGATGAGTCCACCGACGATCGTCTGACGTTCCGCATTCTGGATACGGGCGAAGGCGTCACAGTGAGCGAAATTGATAACCTGCACTTCCCGTTCCTGAACGATACCCAGCGCGACCACTACGGCAAGGCGAATGCCCTCACCTTCTGGCTCTGCGATCAGCTGGCGCGTAAGCTGGGCGGTCATCTGAACATCAAGGCGCGCGAATCCCTCGGCACCCGCTACTCTTTACACGTGAAAATGGCGGCGAATCCCCAGGAAGAGGATGAAGAGCGTCTGCTGGACGATGTGGTGGTGATGGTGGATGTGACCTCCAGTGAGATCCGTAATATCGTCGTTCGTCAGCTGGAAAACTGGGGGGCGTCCTGCATTACCCCGGACGAAAGGCTCGCGAGTCAAGAATTTGATCTATTTTTAACTGATAATCCGTCTAATCTTACTGCCTCAGGCTTGCTTTTAAGCGATGATGAGCCAGGCGTGCGGAAAATCGGCCCTGGGCAGCTGCGCGTCAACTTTAATATGAGCAATGCAATGCAGGAAGCTGTATTACAACTGATTGAAGAGAATCTGGCGCAGGAAGAGATCCTGGAGTCACCGTTAGGCGGCGATGAAAATGCCGAACTCCATGCCAGCGGATATTATTCGCTCTTCGTTGATACAGTACCAGATGATGTTAAGCGGTTGTATACTGAGTCCGCTGCGCAGGATTTTGCAGCGCTGGCACAGACAGCACACCGGCTTAAAGGGGTGTTTGCCATGCTTAATCTGGTTCCCGGCAAGCAGTTATGTGAAACGCTGGAACATCTAATTCGTGAGAAAGATGCCTCTGGCATTGAAAAATACATCAGCGACATTGACGCTTACGTCAAGAGCTTGCTGTAGCAAGGTAGCCTTATACATGAACAATATGAACGTAATTATTGCCGATGACCATCCGATTGTACTGTTCGGTATTCGCAAATCACTTGAACAGATCGAGTGGGTGAATGTAGTCGGTGAATTTGAAGATTCCACAGCCCTCATTAACAATCTGCCTAAACTTGATGCGCACGTGCTCATTACCGATCTCTCCATGCCTGGAGATAAGTACGGTGATGGGATCACGCTCATCAAATACATTAAACGCCACTTCCCGGACATTTCGATCATTGTTCTGACCATGAACAATAACCCGGCGATCCTGAGCGCCGTTCTGGATCTCGATATTGAAGGGATTGTGCTGAAACAAGGCGCACCTACCGATCTGCCAAAAGCGCTGGCGGCGCTACAGAAAGGGAAGAAATTCACTCCTGAGAGCGTCTCACGCCTGCTTGAAAAAATCAGCGCGGGTGGCTATGGCGACAAGCGTCTCTCACCTAAAGAGAGTGAAGTTCTGCGTCTGTTCGCTGAAGGTTTCCTGGTCACTGAAATCGCCAAGAAGCTGAACCGCAGTATTAAAACCATCAGTAGCCAGAAAAAATCCGCGATGATGAAGCTGGGTGTGGATAACGATATCGCCCTGCTGAACTATCTCTCTTCCGTGACGCTGAGCGCAACGGACAAAGATTGATCTTCGCTGTCTACGCCGGGTGGCGCTCGCGCTTACCCGGCCTACAGACCCCGTAGGCCCGCGCAAGCGCCGCGCCGCCGGGTACATAAAAAAGGCCCTTTCGGGCCTTTTTTATTGTCTCGCTTTTCGTACCCGCTCCGCATACACGGACAGTGTCTGCTTCAGTACATCCAGCGTGACCGGCTTCGACAGGCAGCTGTCCATTCCCGACTCCAGACAGCGCTGCTTCTCCTCCGCCAGCGCGTTGGCTGTCACCCCTACCACCGGCAGCGTCAGCCCCAGCTGTCGGATACGCTGCGTCAGACGGTAGCCGTCCATGTTAGGCATGTTCACATCGCTGAGCACAATATCAATATGGTTCTTACTTAAGACATTCAGGGCATCCACGCCATCATTGGCCGTTTTACACTGATAGCCCAGAGAGCCAAGCTGATCTGCGAGCAGACGACGGTTAATCGGATGATCGTCGACGACCAGAATCATCATATCGTCGTTCACCGACGCCAGCTCATCAGGGGAAGCAAGCACGGTGGCGCCGTCGCTGTCCTCAAGCTGCACGCTGTAAATACGCGCCAGCAAGCCCAGCAGCTCGTGCGGTGTCGCCACGCTGTGCACCCATACCCCAGGCGAACGCTCAAGCGGAATACCGATATGACGGCGGCAGAACATCACTACGCCCCGCCCCGCCCACGCCTGCTCCGGCTCAACGTCGGTGATCAGCATGTCATCCGCGTCCGGCGTCTGGCCTTCGTAGCGTGAAACCCGCACGCCGCTGCTGGTCAGCATCGAGGTCAGGAAATCATGTAAGGAGGCGTTGTGCACCGCCAGCCAGCAGTGCTTATCGCTCAGCCCGTCGACGGTGGTTTTCGCCGGATAGTGCGCCGAATAGAGCGGAATACGAATGGTGAACTGGCTGCCCATGCCTGGCTCTGTATCGACGGAGATATCTCCATCCATCATACTGATAAGCTTCTCGCAAATCGCCAGACCTAGCCCGGTCCCCTGGAAATTACGCTGGACGCCGGTTCCCACCTGGAAGAACGGATCGAACAGGCGAACGACCTCTTTCGCCGGAATGCCAACACCCGTGTCGCGCACGCGAATGGTCAGGTACTCCCCTGCCCGACAGACGTGCAGCACAATACAGCCGATATCGGTGAATTTGATGGCGTTGCTCAGCAGGTTTGAGATGACCTGTTGCAGACGCATCGGATCGCCATGCAGCGTCAGCGGCACATCCGGCTCGATAAAGCAGTACAGCCCAAGCTGTTTACGCACCACCAGCGGCAGGTAGTTAGCGCAGATATGGTTCATCACTTCGCGCGGGGAGAACTCGCGCGGCTCTATTTTCAACTGCTCGGATTCAATTTTAGAGAAATCGAGAATATCGCTGATGATTTTCAGCAGCAGGCTGGACGAGTTGTTCATGGCCGTCACCAGCCGGTCGACCCCTTTCGGCAGCTCTTTGGTCTGGAGCAGATCGAGGTTACCGATAATGCCGTACAGCGGCGTTCGCAGCTCATGGCTGACGGTCGCGAGGAACATCGATTTCGACTGACTGGCCTGCTCCGCCGCCTGCGCCATATCCTGCAATGACTCTTCCATTTTCACGCGCGCAGAGACGTCCACCAGCACGCAAATGGCCACGTTTTCATTGCGGTAGCGAGAATGGACGAAGCTGATTTGCAGGTTGGTGTGGGTGCTGGTCAGCACATCCACAAAGTTAACCTGCTGACCGCAGATGATCTGCGTTAACCGCTGGCGGTCTTCATGCGTGAGCATGTTCAGGTAGTTATGGGCAAGCTCATTACTGAGGATATTTGTCCCGTCCTGAGTACGCAGGATGCAGATCCCCACCGGCGCCGAGGCGACAATTTTACGGTTAAACTGCTCATGCTCTTCCAGACGCTGAGCATCCGCTTCTGCCGGAATAAAGATCCGCCGCTCATACATTCTCGCCAGCATAAACAGCGCGACGCCTACCGCGATGTTCAGCAAAATGGCATTAAGGATCAGGATGCGAATGCGCTCCAGGACCTTGTCCACCGGCAGCGAGTAGACAATGCTCAGCGACGATGGCGGTAAACTTTTCTTCAGCACCAGCTCGCGGAACCCGGAAGTATAGCCAAACCATGACCGCTCCTGCATCCAGCTGGGTTCCACCTTCAGGCGGTTTTCAGGCCCGGTAAGGGAGATGAGCGGATGGCCGTTTTCATCCAGAATGGTCACGCCCATCGGCAGACTGCCCGGCGTGAAGAAGTTTTCCATGCGGATGGTTTGTTCAATCCCCAGCAATGCTTGCAGGCGGTTTCCGAGGTAAACCGGAGTCAGGGCATAGAAATAGCCGACGCCCATGCGCGGCCCCTGGCTTATCCAGAAGATGTTGTTCCCGCGCTCTTCCTGAGGCGCATTGCGGTATTTCACTATACGCTCATGCAGACTTTTCAGCGCGTCTTCGCGTTCGACGGGCATATCCCGCAGGCCGAAATCCGCCATGCAGAGATTTTCGTTGCCAATCAGGTAGACACGGTTCAGATCGTAGGCGGCCGAGAAATTATCGCGCCAGTAGCGCATAAACCATGACAGGGACTCCAGTGAACCACGCCAGGCTTTGCTCATGGCGGAACAATCGGAGTCCGGGAAGAGCGGTTCGAAATCAGGTACTTCGGTTTTTTCATCCCGACCGCGGATAGCAAGAATGCCGTTCTCCGCCGTGAGTCGATTCTCAGCAATATACTTAAGCTCTTTCATCACGTCAGACGTGCGCTGGATATAGCGCTGAGCCTGATCCGAGCTTAAGTTAAACTCCTGGCGGATCTCCGCTTCCTTCTGGTGTAACGCGTTAACGATGTAAAACACCGAGAGCAGTGCCACCAGCAACCATAGCAGTAGCGCAAGCGCCCGAAACAGATAGCGAGAGACTTTTAACGTGGTACGAAAGGAGACGAGGTATTTCAAAGGGGCGAGGCTCCGCCGTCGGGGTCAAAAAGAATGTGGTTAAAGTAGCGGTAAACGCGGCTTGTCGCAACGTTCACTTGTCTGCTTGCGCAAAACAAAAGGGCCGGAAACCGGCCCTTTATGCGTCAGGAGACGTTACTCGTCAGCGTCATCCGCTACTTCATCATCGGTGTCCGCTTCCGGGGCGATTTCATCATCCCCTTCCGCAACGCTGCCGTCGATAGAGTCGAGCTCTTCGTCATCCACCGGCTCAGCAACGCGTTGCAGACCGACGACGTTTTCATCTTCCGCAGTGCGGATGAGGATAACGCCCTGGGTGTTACGACCCACCACGCTGATCTCAGACACGCGGGTACGCACCAGCGTACCGGCATCGGTGATCATCATGATCTGGTCCGCGTCGTCCACCTGCACCGCGCCAACAACGGAACCGTTGCGCTCGGTCACTTTGATGGAGATAACGCCCTGCGTGCCGCGAGACTTGGTCGGGTATTCGCTTTCCGCCGTACGTTTACCATAGCCGTTCTGGGTGACGGTCAGGATTGCGCCTTCGCCACGAGGAACGATCAGGGAAACCACGCTGTCTTCACCCGCCAGCTTGATACCACGCACGCCGGTCGCCGTACGACCCATTGCGCGCACGGCGTTCTCTTTAAAGCGCACCACTTTACCGGCGGCAGAGAACAGCATAACTTCATCAGAACCGGAGGTCAGATCCACGCCGATCAGCTCATCGCCTTCGTTCAGGTTCACCGCGATGATCCCGGCAGAACGTGGACGGCTGAACTCGGTCAGCGCGGTTTTCTTCACGGTACCGCTCGCGGTCGCCATAAAGACGTTCACGCCCTCTTCGTACTCGCGTACCGGCAGAATAGCGGTGATACGTTCGTTCGCTTCCAGCGGCAGCAGGTTGACGATAGGACGACCCCGCGCGCCACGGCTCGCTTCCGGCAGCTGATAGACTTTCATCCAGTACAGACGGCCCCGGCTGGAGAAGCAGAGGATCGTGTCGTGGGTGTTGGCCACCAGCAGACGGTCAATGAAGTCTTCTTCTTTAATACGCGCCGCAGATTTGCCTTTACCGCCACGACGCTGTGCTTCGTAGTCGGTCAACGGCTGATACTTCACGTAGCCCTGGTGAGACAGCGTCACTACCACGTCTTCGCGGTTGATCAGATCTTCAATGTTGATATCAGAGCTATTGGCTGTGATTTCGGTGCGACGCTCGTCGCCGAACTGATCGCGAACCAGCTCCAGCTCTTCACGGATCACTTCCATCAGGCGCTCTGCGCTACCCAGGATATGCAGCAGCTCGGCAATCTGCTCCAGCAGCTCTTTGTACTCGTCGAGCAGTTTTTCATGCTCAAGGCCGGTCAGTTTCTGCAAACGCAGATCCAGAATCGCCTGGGCCTGCTGTTCAGTCAGGTAGTACTGACCGTCACGCACGCCGAATTCCGGTTCCAGCCACTCAGGACGCGCAGCGTCATCACCGGCACGTTCCAGCATTGCCGCCACGTTGCCCAGATCCCATGGACGCGCAACCAGCGACGCCTTCGCTTCTGCCGGCGTCGGCGCACGGCGGATCAGCTCGATGATCGGGTCGATGTTCGCCAGCGCAACGGCCAGTGCTTCAAGGATATGGGCACGGTCGCGCGCTTTGCGCAGTTCGAAGATGGTACGACGGGTCACCACTTCACGGCGGTGACGCACGAACGCGCTCAGGATCTCTTTCAGGTTCATGATCTTCGGCTGGCCATGGTGCAGCGCAACCATGTTGATACCGAAGGAGACCTGAAGCTGAGTCTGGGAGTAAAGGTTGTTCAGCACAACTTCACCCACCGCGTCGCGCTTGATTTCAATCACGATGCGCATACCGTCTTTATCAGACTCGTCACGCAGCGCGCTGATGCCTTCAACGCGTTTTTCTTTTACCAGCTCGGCGATTTTTTCAATCAGTCGCGCTTTGTTCACCTGATACGGGATCTCGTGAACAATAATGGTTTCACGGCCGGTTTTAGCGTCCGCTTCCACTTCGGCGCGGGCACGGATGTAAATCTTGCCGCGACCGGTGCGGTACGCTTCTTCAATACCGCGACGGCCATTGATGATTGCCGCCGTCGGGAAGTCCGGGCCCGGGATGTGTTCCATCAGCCCTTCAATGCTGATGTCTTCATCGTCAATGTAGGCCAGGCAGCCGTTGATCACTTCCGTGATATTGTGCGGTGGAATGTTGGTTGCCATACCGACGGCGATACCGGACGAACCGTTCACCAGCAGGTTTGGGATCTTCGTTGGCATAACGTCAGGAATTTTTTCCGTGCCGTCGTAGTTATCAACGAAATCAACCGTCTCTTTTTCCAGGTCAGCCATCAGCTCATGGGCAATCTTCGCCAGACGGATTTCCGTATAACGCATTGCCGCGGCGGAGTCGCCGTCGATAGAACCAAAGTTACCCTGACCATCTACCAGCATGTAACGCAGCGAGAAGGGCTGCGCCATACGGACAATGGTGTCGTACACCGCGGAATCACCATGAGGATGGTATTTACCGATTACGTCACCAACGACACGGGCAGATTTTTTGTAGGCTTTATTCCAGTCATTGCCCAATACGTTCATGGCGTATAGTACGCGACGGTGTACCGGCTTCAGGCCATCGCGGACGTCCGGCAGCGCACGGCCAACAATGACCGACATCGCATAGTCCAGATAGGAGCTTTTCAGCTCTTCCTCGATGTTAACCGGTGTAATTTCTCTCGCAAGGTCGCTCATCTAACCGCTATCCCTCTACTGTATCCCGGATTCAAAGGTCGCAAATTATAACACAGCCGCGGTGATACAGGTAAACCTATACGCTTTATTCACAGGGATTGCCTGATATACTCATTTGTCTTGCTAAATAAGGAGTAAAAGCGCCCATGAATGCCGAAAAATCCCCGGTGGCTCACAACGTTGACCACGAAGAGATTGCCAAATTTGAAGCGGTGGCGTCCCGCTGGTGGGATCTCGAAGGTGAGTTCAAACCTCTGCATCGTATTAACCCGCTGCGTCTGGGCTATATCGCGGAGCGTTCCGGCGGTCTGTTCGGTAAGAAAGTGCTCGACGTCGGCTGCGGCGGCGGCATCCTGGCGGAAAGTATGGCGCGTGAAGGGGCCACCGTCACCGGTCTGGACATGGGCTTCGAACCTCTACAGGTTGCGCGTCTTCATGCGCTGGAGTCCGGCGTACAGGTAGAATATGTCCAGGAAACCGTGGAAGAGCACGCGGCAAAACATGCGCACCAGTATGACGTGGTGACCTGCATGGAGATGCTGGAGCACGTTCCCGATCCGCAGTCGGTGGTCAGCGCCTGTGCAAAACTGGTGAAACCGGGTGGACAGGTCTTCTTCTCGACCATCAACCGCAACGGCAAAGCCTGGCTGATGGCCGTGGTAGGCGCGGAATACGTGCTGCGCATGGTGCCGAAAGGGACGCACGACGTGAAGAAGTTCATCAAGCCTGCAGAACTGCTGGGCTGGGTTGACCAGACATGGCTTAAGGAGCAGCACATGACGGGCCTGCACTACAATCCGCTGACGGATAAATTCAAACTTGCTCCAGGTGTGGATGTTAACTATATGTTGCACACAACCGCCAAAAACGACTAACGTCATCCGTTATTCTTATAATGATTGCGCGACATCATGTTGCGCAATTCTGACCTCCCGTTGAAGAAATCAGCACTCGATCAAATTTTGAATTTTTTTTCTTAATTATTGACATCTCTTCCAGGCCTTACGGCACGAGGACTTAGCCTTTTTTACCCTTTCACAACCTCAATTTAACGTCAAAATCAACCCTTGTGCTGAAAAGATTCGATACTAGAATACTCACCATATAGCGTTCTTCTTATCGCAAAACCCCTATATGTAGTATTTATCCACAGAGTTAGTCACAAGACGGTTCTGTGGATAAGCGGGGGATATTTTTTTATTTCACGGACAGGTAAAAACCCACATGAATCAGAGTCTGCTGGTGACAAAGCGCGACGGTACCACCGAGCGTATCAATCTGGACAAAATCCATCGAGTTCTCGACTGGGCAGCAGAAGGACTGAACAACGTATCTATCTCCCAGGTTGAACTGCGTTCTCACATTCAGTTCTACGACGGCATCAAAACGTCTGATATCCACGAAACCATTATCAAAGCCGCGGCAGATCTGATCTCCCGCGACGCACCGGATTATCAGTACCTCGCTGCGCGTCTGGCGATTTTCCACCTGCGTAAAAAAGCCTACGGCCAGTTCGAGCCGCCGAAGCTTTACGATCACGTAGTTAAAATGGTCGAGCTGGGCAAATACGACACGCATCTGCTGGAAGACTATACGGAAGAAGAGTTCGAGCAGATGAACGGGTTTATCGATCACTGGCGCGACATGAACTTCTCCTACGCGGCGGTGAAGCAGCTCGAAGGCAAATACCTGGTTCAGAACCGTGTGACGGGCGAAATCTACGAGAGCGCCCAGTTCCTCTATATTCTGGTGGCCGCCTGCCTGTTCTCTAATTACCCGCGTGAAACCCGTCTGGACTACGTGAAGCGTTTCTACGATGCGGTCTCTACGTTCAAGATTTCTCTGCCTACGCCAATCATGTCTGGCGTGCGTACCCCTACCCGTCAGTTCAGCTCCTGCGTACTGATCGAGTGTGGTGACAGCCTGGATTCCATCAACGCGACCTCCAGCGCCATCGTGAAATACGTCTCCCAGCGTGCCGGTATCGGCATCAACGCCGGCCGTATCCGTGCGCTGGGCAGCCCGATCCGCGGCGGTGAAGCGTTCCACACCGGCTGTATTCCGTTCTACAAGCACTTCCAGACGGCAGTAAAATCCTGCTCTCAGGGCGGCGTGCGTGGTGGTGCAGCGACCCTGTTCTACCCGATGTGGCACCTGGAAGTGGAAAGTCTGCTGGTTCTGAAGAACAACCGCGGCGTGGAAGGCAACCGCGTGCGCCACATGGACTACGGCGTGCAGATCAACAAGCTGATGTACACCCGTCTGCTGAAAGGGGAAGACATCACCCTGTTCAGCCCGTCCGACGTCCCGGGTCTGTACGACGCCTTCTTCGCCGATCAGGACGAGTTCGAGCGTCTGTACACCAAATATGAAAAAGACGACAGCATCCGCAAGCAGCGCGTGAAAGCGGTCGATCTGTTCTCCCTGATGATGCAGGAACGTGCTTCTACCGGCCGTATCTACATCCAGAACGTTGACCACTGCAACACCCACAGCCCGTTTGACCCGGTGGTTGCGCCAGTGCGCCAGTCCAACCTGTGCCTGGAGATCGCCCTGCCGACTAAACCGCTGGAAGACGTGAACGACGAAAACGGTGAAATCGCGCTCTGTACGCTGTCCGCGTTCAACCTGGGTGCGATTAAGAGCCTGGACGAGCTGGAAGAGCTGGCGGTGCTGGCGGTTCGTGCGCTCGACGCCCTGCTGGATTACCAGGATTACCCAATCCCGGCGGCAAAACGCGGCGCAATGGGCCGTCGCACTTTAGGTATCGGCGTGATCAACTTCGCCTACTGGCTGGCGAAAAACGGCAAGCGTTACTCCGACGGCAGCGCCAACAATCTGACGCACCAGACGTTCGAAGCGATCCAGTACTACCTGATGAAAGCCTCTAACGAGCTGGCGAAAGAGCAAGGCGCGTGCCCGTGGTTCAACGAAACCACCTACGCGAAAGGCATTCTGCCGATCGACACCTACAAAAAAGACCTGGATGCGATCGTCAGCGAGCCGCTGCACCTCGACTGGGAAGGCCTGCGCGAGTCCATTAAGACTCACGGCCTGCGTAACTCCACGCTCTCTGCCCTGATGCCGTCCGAGACCTCTTCGCAGATCTCCAACGCCACCAACGGTATTGAGCCACCGCGCGGCCACGTCAGCATCAAAGCGTCGAAAGACGGCGTGCTGCGTCAGGTGGTGCCGGATTACGAAACGCTGGGTGACAACTACGAGCTGCTGTGGGAAATGCCAAACAACGACGGCTATCTGCAACTGGTGGGTATCATGCAGAAGTTTATCGACCAGTCGATCTCTGCCAATACCAACTACGACCCAACGCGCTTCCCGTCTGGCAAGGTTCCGATGCAGCAACTGCTGAAAGACCTGCTCACCGCCTATAAATTTGGCGTGAAAACGCTGTACTATCACAACACCCGTGATGGTGCGGAAGACGCCCAGGACGACCTGGTGCCGTCAATTCAGGACGATGGCTGCGAAAGCGGCGCATGTAAGATCTAAGCACTTCGCCGGGTGGCGCTACGCTTACCCGGCCTACGGTTTTGTAGGCCCGGCAAACGCAGTGCCGCCGGGCAATAAAATCTCAACAGGACTCACCGCAATGGCATATACCACCTTTTCACAGACGAAAAACGACCAGCTCAAAGAGCCGATGTTCTTCGGCCAGCCGGTCAACGTGGCACGCTACGATCAGCAAAAATATGACATCTTCGAAAAGCTGATTGAAAAGCAACTCTCCTTCTTCTGGCGTCCGGAAGAAGTTGACGTTTCCCGCGACCGTATCGATTTCCAGGCGCTGCCGGAACACGAAAAGCACATCTTCCTCAGCAACCTGAAGTACCAGACGCTGCTGGACTCCATTCAGGGCCGTAGTCCGAACGTGGCGCTGCTGCCGCTGATCTCGATTCCTGAGCTGGAAACCTGGGTGGAAACCTGGGCGTTCTCCGAGACGATCCACTCCCGCTCTTACACCCACATCATCCGCAACATCGTGAACGATCCGGCGGTGGTGTTTGACGATATCGTCACCAACGAGCAGATCCAGAAGCGCGCGGAAGGCATTGCGCACTACTACGATGAGCTGATCGAGATGACCAGCTACTGGCATCTGCTGGGCGAAGGCACGCATAACGTGAACGGCAAAACCATTACCGTAAACCTGCGGGCCCTGAAAAAGCAGCTGTACCTGTGCCTGATGAGCGTTAACGCGCTGGAAGCGATCCGCTTCTACGTGAGCTTCGCCTGCTCCTTCGCCTTTGCCGAGCGCAAGCTGATGGAAGGCAACGCCAAAATCATCCGCCTGATCGCCCGTGACGAAGCCCTGCATCTGACCGGGACTCAGCACATGCTGAACCTGCTGCGCAGCGGCGCGGACGACCCGGAAATGGCTGCGATTGCCGAAGAGTGCAAGCAGGAATGCTACGATCTGTTCGTGCTGGCCGCCCAGCAGGAGAAAGAGTGGGCAGACTACCTGTTCCGCGACGGCTCCATGATTGGCCTGAACAAAGACATTCTGTGCCAGTACGTGGAGTACATCACTAACATCCGCATGCAGGCTGTGGGTCTCGATCTGCCATTCCAGACGCGCTCTAACCCGATTCCGTGGATCAACACCTGGCTGGTGTCCGATAACGTGCAGGTTGCGCCGCAGGAAGTGGAAGTGAGTTCTTATCTGGTCGGTCAGATTGATTCTGAAGTCAACACCGACGACCTGAGCGATTTCCAGCTCTGATGAGCCGCGTAACGCTGAGCCTTTCTGGTACAGAGGTGTTGTGCCAGGAAGAGCACCCTTCTCTGCTGGTGGCGCTTGAAGCGCATCAGGTAGAAGTAGAGTACCAGTGTCGTGAAGGCTACTGCGGCTCCTGCCGCTGCCGTCTGGTCGCAGGCCAGGTAGACTGGCTGACCGAACCGCTGGCCTTTATCAGTGAAGGGGAGATTTTGCCCTGCTGCTGCCGGGCAAAAGGCGATATTGAGATCGAGATGTAATTATGTCGGGTGGCGCTTCGCTGACCCGACCTACAAAACCGCAGTTCGTAGGCCGGGTAAGGCGCAGCCGCCACCCGGCAATTTCAGCGTTTATCCTTCAAAAAGCTCACCGCTTTATCCGGGAAATCCGTAAACACCCCGTCCACATCCGCCTGGTTATACAGTACGTCGTAAAGCTGATTCACGTCCGTCGCATACTCCGGCAGCTGGTCTGCGCGTACGGTATACGGATGCACCTGCATCTTGCTCGCATGCGCCTCTTTCACCATCGCCGTCAGCTTCACGTGACCCGGCGTTGAGCCTTCCGCCACCAGCATGTGGTAATCCGGCCCGATGCCGTCGGCGTACTGCGCAATCTGCTTCATCGCGCCCGGCTTAAACATCCAGTCGTAGGTGTAGTTCACCCACTTCCCGTCCGGCTGTTTTTCCTGGGTTTCATTCCAGTCGGTATACGCAATCAGCTGCACCAGATTGAGATCCATCCCCATTTTCGGCTCCAGCTCGGTTTTGATGCGCTTCAGTTCCGCGGCGTCGAAACATTGCAGGAAAACCTTATCCTGCTTGCTGGTGTAGCCGTACTTTTTCAGTACCTCCAGCGTCTTCGCGGCAATGTCCTTCCCTTCCTGATGGTGGAACCACGGCGCTTTGATTTCCGGGTAGATACCGATATTTTTTCCTGTCGAGTGGTTCAGCCCCTGAACAAACTCGATCTCCTCTTCGAAGGTGTGAATACGGAAGTCAGACTTGCCCATCGGGAAACGTCCCGGATAGACCTGTACCTTCTTACCGTTTTCAATCTCGAAGCCCTCGGTAAACTTCAGCGAGCGGATCTCCGCCAGCGTGAAGTCGATGGCGTAGTAGCGACCATCTTTACGGGCGCGATCCGGGAAACGCTCCGCCACGTCCGTCACGCGGTCAAGATAGTGGTCATGCAGAACGACCAGCTGGTCGTCCTTCGTCATCACCAGATCCTGCTCCAGATAATCCGCGCCCTGGGCATAGGCCATCGCTTTTGCCGGCAGCGTATGCTCCGGCAGATAACCGCTGGCGCCACGGTGGGCGATCACGATCTTATCCGCCGCCAGCGCGGAGCCTGTCATCAGGCCCGCCAGCAGCAGGCCTGTCGCTAACTGAGTTAATTTCATCGCAATGCTCCTTATTGACGACGCGCCAGCACTTCGGCGTGGTGACGTTTTTCACCAATCATCACAACAACCAGCAGCAGAACAGCCAGCACGCTGCCGCCAATCATCACCATAAAGCCGCCGTCCCAGCCGAAGAAGTCGACGGTATAACCGACGATGGCACTTGCCGCCACTGAACCGCCGAGGTAGCCAAACAGACCGGTAAAGCCTGCCGCCGTGCCTGCCGCTTTCTTCGGCGCCAGCTCCAGCGCATGCAGGCCAATCAGCATAACCGGACCATAAATCAGGAAGCCGATGACGATCATACAGGCCATATCCACGCCCGGATTACCCGGCGGGTTAAGCCAGTAAACGACCGTCGCGATGGTGACCAGCGTCATAAAGAACACGCCCGTCGCCCCACGGTTGCCCTTAAACACTTTGTCCGACATCCAGCCGCAGATCAGCGTGCCGGGAATGCCCGCGTATTCATACAGGAAATAGGCCCAGGAGGATTTATCCAGCGCGAAGTGCTTCACCTCTTTCAGGTAGGTTGGCGACCAGTCGAGGATGCCGTAGCGCAGCAGGTAGACAAATACGTTCGCCACCGCGATGTACCACAGCAGCTTATTTGGCAGCACATACTTCATGAAGATCTGCTTTGCCGTCAGCTCTTCTTCGTGCTTCTCGCTGTAATCATCCGGGTAGTCGTTTTTGTACTCTTCGATCGGCGGCAGGCCGCAGGACTGCGGCGTGTCGCGCATCAGGGCAAAGGCGATGATCGCCACCAGAATGGCACCAAAGGCTGGCATATAGAGCGCGGCATGCCAGTCGTTGAACCAGGCCATCCCCAGCAGGAACAGCAGCGGCGGAAGCCCGCCGCCGACGTTATGCGCGCAGTTCCAGACCGATACAATGCCGCCACGCTCTTTCTGTGACCACCAGTGAACCATGGTGCGTCCGCATGGCGGCCACCCCATCCCCTGGAACCAGCCGCAGAGGAACAGCAGCACGAACATGATGGCAATGCTGGAGGTCGCCCACGGCACAAAGCCCATGAACAGCATCACCGCTGCCGCGAGGATCAGACCAGCGGGCAGGAACACGCGCGGATTCGAACGATCCGACACCGACCCCATAATGAACTTCGAAAAACCGTACGCGATGGAGATCCCCGACAGCGCAAATCCCAGATCGCCGCGAGAGAAGCCCTGTTCCACCAGGTACGGCATGGCGAGCGCAAAGTTTTTACGTACCAGATAGTACGCCGCATACCCGAAGAAGATCCCGAGGAAGATTTGCCAACGCAGACGGCGGTAGAGAGGATCAATCTCTGCCTCTGGCAGTCGCGCCCGATGTGGCGCAGGTTTAAAGATACTGAGCATAACAGCCTCCGTGGCCTTTCAAAAAATGACCGGGCATCTCGCGCCCGGCTACAGAGGCGGCGATGTTAAGAAATCACGGTGAATGTTACTGTGAATCAACGCACAGATTGTTACAGAAATATGACAGAATGCGCAAAAAAGCGCATGAAATCATGTTTCACTTTCGAATTTCGCGCGTTTATGTTCGAAATCAAACAAACCACACGATTAATGTGGCTAAATGCTAAAAAACGAACATAGAGGAAAGGCAATGACAATTCACGATCCACGCTTCAGCGATGTGATTATCATTGGCGGTGGCGCGACGGGTGCCGGCATCGCACGCGACTGCGCCCTGCGGGGATTGAGCGTCACGCTTCTGGAACGCCACGATATCGCCACCGGCGCGACGGGACGTAATCACGGTCTGTTGCACAGCGGCGCCCGCTATGCGGTCACTGACGCTGAGTCAGCACGCGAGTGTATCGCTGAAAACCAGATCCTCAGGCGCATCGCCCGCCACTGCGTTGAACCGACCAACGGTCTTTTTATCACCCTTCCAGAAGATGACCTCGGCTTTCAGCAAACCTTTATCACCGCCTGCACGGCGGCAGGCATTCAGGCCGAGGCGATCGATCCTGCGCAGGCGCGCCGTCTTGAACCCTCGGTAAACCCGGCGTTACTGGGCGCGGTAAAAGTACCGGACGGAACCGTTGATCCTTTCCGCCTGACCGCCGCCAATATGCTCGACGCGCGGGAACACGGCGCCCAGATCCTGACCGGGCATCACGTCACCGGGCTTATTCGTGAAGGTAATAGCGTGCGCGGGGTGCGCGTGTTTGATGTGCAGTACAACGAACACCGCGAGCTGTATGCCGCCGTCGTGGTCAACGCGGCGGGGATCTGGGGCCAGCGCATCGCGGAATACGCGGACCTGTCGGTGCGCATGTTCCCGGCGAAAGGCTCGCTGCTGATCCTCGACCACCGCATCAATAACCATGTCATCAACCGCTGCCGTAAACCGTCTGACGCCGATATCCTCGTGCCGGGGGACACCATTTCGTTAATCGGCACGACCTCAATGCATGTGGACTACAGCGAAATTGATTACAACCGCGTCACCGCTGAAGAGGTGGATATCCTGCTGCGCGAAGGGGAAAAGCTGGCCCCGGTGATGGCGCAGACGCGTATTCTGCGTGCCTACGCGGGCGTGCGTCCCCTTGTCGCCAGCGATAACGATCCGAGCGGGCGTAACGTCAGCCGCGGCATCGTGCTGCTCGATCACGCCGAACGTGACGGCATGGACGGGTTTATCACCATTACCGGCGGCAAGCTGATGACCTACCGGCTGATGGCCCAGTGGGCCACCGATGCCGTCTGCCGTAAGCTCGGCAACACCGCACCGTGCGTGACGGCGGAACAGGCTCTGCCCGGCTCGCAGCAATCGACAGAAAAAACGCTGCACAAAATCATTTCACTCCCTGCCCCGCTTCGCGGTTCAGCGATTTACCGCCACGGCGACCGCACCCCAACCTGGCTCGGTGAAGGGCGACTCAGCCGCAGCCTGGTGTGCGAATGCGAAGCCGTGACCGCAGGCGAGGTGCAGTATGCCGTGGAAAACCTGACGGTGAACAACCTGCTCGATTTACGCCGCCGCACGCGCGTCGGGATGGGCACCTGTCAGGGGGAGCTGTGCGCATGCCGTGCCGCCGGGCTGCTGCAACGTTTTCACGCCACCACGTCAACCCAGTCGCTTGCCCAGCTCAGCGATTTTTTAAACGAGCGCTGGAAAGGCATTCAGCCCGTCGCCTGGGGCGATGCCCTGCGCGAAAGCGAGTTTACCCGCTGGGTCTATCAGGGGCTTTGCGGTCTGGAGAAGGAGCACAACCATGAAATTTGATACCGTGATTGTGGGTGGGGGACTGGCGGGCCTGCTGTGCGGCCTCAAACTGACGCAGCGGGGTCTGCGCTGCGCCATTGTCACTCGCGGTCAGAGTGCCCTGCACTTCTCTTCCGGCTCGCTGGATTTACTGGGCGCGCTATCGTTCGCCGATCTGCCGCCTGAACATCCCTACCGCCTGACGGGCGCAGAGAATATGGCCCGCTTTGCCTGCGAAACCGAACACCTGCTCACCACCTGCGGCGCACGCATGCAGGGTGACGCCGAGCAAAATCATCAGCGCGTCACGCCGCTCGGCACCCTGCGCGCCGCCTGGCTTAGCCCGGAAGAGGTGCCTGTCGCCCCCATCGCTGCCGAGCGCGTGCGGGTGGTGGGGATCAGCGGCTTCCTCGATTTCCAGCCGCATCTGGCCGCCGCGTCTCTCAGACAGCAGGATGTTCAGGTGGATACGGCGGAGATTGATCTCCCCGAACTCGACGTGCTGCGCGAAAACCCCAGCGAGTTTCGTGCGGTGAACATTGCCCGCCTGCTGGATAATGAAAGTTACTGGCCGCAGCTGTACGCGGCGCTTCAACCGCTCGGCGAGACCTGCGACGCCCTGTTTATGCCCGCCTGTTTTGGCTTAACGGACAACCGGCTCTGGCGCTGGCTCTCGGCGCGCCTGCCCTGTACGCTCGGTTTACTGCCGACGCTCCCCCCTTCCGTGCCCGGCATTCGTCTGCACACCCAGCTTCAGCGTCAGTTTGTTGCCCAGGGTGGCGTCTGGATGGCAGGCGACGAGGTGAAAAAAATCACCCTGGCTGAGGGCGCGGTAAGCGAAATCTGGACCCGCAACCACGGCGACATCCCGCTTCGCGCACGCTTTACGGTGCTGGCAAGCGGCAGTTTCTTCAGCAACGGTCTGCTGAGCAGCCGGGATGGCGTGCGTGAGGCGATCCTCGGTCTGGACGTCCGGCAAAGCGCTTCCCGCGCGGACTGGTATCAAAGCGATTTCTTCACCCCGCAGCCCTGGCAGCAGTTCGGCGTGATCGTCGACAGCCAACTGCGCCCGCGGCTGGGCGGGGAACCGGTTGAAAATCTTTACGCCATCGGCTCGGTTCTGGGCGGGTACGATCCCGTGGCGCAGGGCTGCGGTGGCGGCGTCTGCGCCGTCACTGCGCTGCATGTCGCGGAGCAGATTATCCAGCGCAGGGAGGGAGCACAATGAACGACACCCAATTTGAAAGCTGTATCAAATGCACGGTCTGCACCACGGTTTGCCCGGTCAGCGGCGTCGATCCGCGCTATCCCGGCCCGAAACAGGCCGGTCCCGACGGGGAGCGTCTGCGCCTGAAGGATGGCGCGCTCTACGACGAGGCGCTGAAATACTGCATCAACTGCAAACGCTGCGAAGTTGCCTGCCCGTCGGACGTGAAAATAGGCGATATCATCCAGCGCGCCCGCGCCCGCTACAGTACGCAAAAACCGACGCTGCGTGACGCGATACTGAGCCACACCGATCTGATGGGTAGCCTCTCGACGCCTTTCGCGCCGGTCGTCAATGCCGCCACCGCCCTGAAGCCGGTGCGCAGGCTGCTGGATGCGACGCTCAAAATCGACCATCACCGCAGTCTGCCGAAATATTCTCACGGCACCTTCCGCCGCTGGTTTAAATCCGTGGCGGCAGAACAGGCGCAGTTCTCTGAGCAGGTCGCCTTCTTCCACGGCTGCTACGTGAACTACAACCATCCGCAGCTGGGAAAAGACCTGCTGAAAGTGCTAAACGCCATGGGAACGGGCGTTCAGCTGCTGAGCAAAGAAAAGTGCTGCGGCGTTCCGCTGATTGCCAACGGTTTCATCGACAAAGCGCGCAAGCAGGCGAGCAGCAACGTCACCTTTTTACGCGAGGCGATCGTCGACAAAGGCATACCGGTACTGGCGACGTCGTCAACCTGTACCTTCACGCTGCGCGATGAATATCCGCATCTGCTGGATGTAGATAACACCGGCCTGCGCGAGCACATTGAGCTGGCGACCCGTTTTCTCTGGCGCAAACTGGACAGCGGGCAGACGTTACCGCTGGGCAAATTGCCGCTGAAGGTGGTGTATCACACGCCATGTCATATGGAGAAGATGGGCTGGTCGATCTATACGCTTGAGCTGCTGCGGCTGATACCGGGGCTGGAGCTGACGGTGCTGGACTCACGCTGCTGCGGCATCGCAGGCACGTACGGCTTCAAGCGTGAAAACTACCCAACGTCACAGGCCATTGGCGCGCCGCTGTTCCGGCAGATTGAAGAGAGCGGCGCAGATATCGTGGTGACGGACTGCGAAACCTGCAAGTGGCAGATCGAGATGTCCACCAGCAAACGCTGTGAACATCCCATTACCTTGCTGGCAAAAGCGCTGGCGTAACCGTTGCCGGGGACACGGCCCCGGCACACTCTCACTCCACGAACAGCGATTCGACGACGTTGATCCAGCCGTGCTCGCTGGCGACCTCTTTCCCGTTCAGCCAGCGGCGCAGCATGTTCAGCGCCATCATCGCGCACACCTCCTGACGCACGGCCAGGCTGTGGCGGGTAATGCTCATCCTGACCCGCAGGGCGTGCGTCCCTTCCGGCGTTGCCAGGGCGAAGTTGAGGTGCTCCTCATCCAGCCCGCCCACAAACAGCGCCAGCCCGGCGAAATGCTTCACTCTGCGCTCGGACGCCCAGCGCGCGGTCTGCGCCAGCGTCTCCTGCTGGAACGGCACCACTTCACTGGCCAGCAGCGGCGCACCCGCCCGGGTAAGCTGAAGCGCCAGAAGCCCACCGGTAAACTGCTCGCTTAACGTCACGCTCAGCTGGCGGGACTGCAAATGCCCTGCGATCTGCGCCGGCAGCCCTTCCGTTCCTTCGAAAATCAGGCTTTCCCCGGCGACGCGCTGCACTTCCGGCCACAGCGCCAGCATGGCGGCTTTCTCTGACGCCGGTCCGGTCAGCTTCAGTTCAATAATCGGCATGGAGGAGCGATAGCCCATCGACACGCCGGGAGGCAGTTGCAGGTGATCGAGGCTCTGGGCCAGATCGCTTTCCGAGCGACCAAAGGTGGTCAGACGCAGGCACAGCGGCGGTTCAGGCAGCGTAAAGCGCGCGCGCAGGCGCGGCAGGATCTGCTGCTCGACCATCACTTTAAATTCCGACGGCACGCCCGGGGTGAAGAACATCAGGCAGCGGTTCAGCTGAACGGCAAACCCGCAGGCGGTGCCGACCGGGTTATCAATCAGTTCCGCGCTGGCGGGAATTTCAGCCTGCTTGCGGTTGCTGGGGGCCATCACGCGGCCACGCCCGGAGAAAAAGCGCTCCATCTGTGCCAGCCACGCCTCGTGCAGAACCAGGCCTTCGCCTTTGGCCGTGGCGGCGGCCAGCGCGCTGAGATCGTCGCTGGTGGGTCCCAGCCCGCCGTTCACAATCAGCACGTCGCAGCGTTCGCTGCGCTCGCGAAGAACGTTGACCAGCGACTCAAGATTGTCACCTACGGTGTTGCGGCGCGTTAACGGTAATCCTTGCTCAAAGAAGAGATCGGCGAGCCAGGCGGCATTGGTATCAATGATTTGCCCATGCAGCACTTCGTCGCCAGTGGATAACATTTCCACATTTATCATTGTGTTCTCCCATTTCAATGGTCAAAACACTATAGCGCAATCGAAGACCGGGGGAAGAGAGAAACTGGCGCGACTGAACGCCGCGCCGAGAGGATTAGAAACCGGCGCTCACGCCAATGTACGGGCCGTCTGCCAGGGCGTTGTCGCGGTTGCCGTCTTTACCGGCCAGGTTCAGATAGCGATAGCCCGCTTCGATAGTGATCGGACGCATGATGGTCCAGCGCGCGCCGGCATTAGCTTCCTGATAGCTGTCGATACCGCTGGAGAGGGAATCCGGGGAGTAGTAGTACTCACCGAACAGGCCAAAGCTGTCGCCAATTTTCCACTGCAAGCCGCCGCCCACTGCCGCCGCGTAGCCTTCGTCGCCGTCGTTCGGGTTGGCGTAAATGCCTTTACCGCCGACGGTCGCCAGGAAGGGACCCAACGGCACGTTGAAGCCGAGGCCCAGGCTTGCCGCATCCCCATCGTCGTCGTTGTGCGTCCAGCCGCCGGTCATTGCCAGGCCTGCGCTATCCGTGCCAAGACCAAAGCCCAGATGGGTATAATCTTGTCCCGCCGAGCCGTTGAAGGAAATTGCGTTTGCCGCTGCTGAAACAAACATCAGGCCGCTTAAGCCCATTAATGCCACTTTTTTCATTGTCGTGATCCCGCACAATTTATTCAGAGATGTCCAAAAACCGCGAGATTTTAACCTGACTGCCTGTGTGATCAATGGACTCCGCGTGCGGCGGGCAATTAGTTTGTAACGATTTGATAATATCGGCATTTATACCTGCATCAGAAAGCGCATTTTCACGCTCAGCCCACCCAGATTTTCACTGGGCATCAGCTGAAGATGGCTGCGGTGCAGGCGGGCAATATCGTTAGCCAGCGCCAGGCCAATGCCGGACCCGGCGGCATCGCCCACGTTATCCAACCGATGAAACGGCAGCATGGCCTGGGAGATCTGGTCTTCAGCAATGCCCGGTCCGCTGTCCTCCACGCTCAGCTCAACGGCATCGTTAGCCGTGCGCAGGTACACCGTCACGACGCCCTGCTCCGGTGTGTATTTGATCGCGTTCTCCAGCAGGTTGGCGCAAAGTTCGCCCAGCAACACGTCATCCCCCTCAATCATTACCGGCTGCTGTACGCCGTCATAACCGAGATCGATACCCTTGCTGCGCGCCTGCGCCAGCCGGGAAAAGCAGCAGTTTTGCACCACCTGTACCAGATCGACAGGCGCAAACTGTCGCTCCCCCTGCTCTTTTCGCTTCACCGCCGAAAGCTGCAACAGCCTTTCCGTCAGCACGATGGTGTTATCCAGCGTGACGTTCATCGCCCGTAAGCTCTCCTGCCACAGCGCCGGATCGTTACGCGTCAGGGCAACCGATACCTGGGTTTTCAGCACCGCCAGCGGCGTTTTGAGCTGGTGTGAGGCGTCGGCGTTAAAGCGCGCCTGCCGCGAAAGTACGCCGCGCAACCTGTCGATATAGCGGTTAAATGCCACAATCAGCAGCCGCGTTTCCGACCAGGGCAGCAGCTCCGGCAGCGGAGCCAGCAGCCCCGGCTCACGGCGCACCATCAGGGACGAGAGCTGCCGCATCGGGCGCAGCACGCGACGCAGCAGCCACGCGGTCAGGACCAGCGTCAGCAGCACCAGCAGCCCCTGCGACACGAGCGAGGAAAACAGCAGCTGAGTGGCCAGATAGCGCCGCGACTGCAACGTTTCGGCGACGTAGATCTCCGCCATCCCGAACACACTGTCCTCGTTAACCGGCTGGAGCAGCTTCGCCACGCGGATCGCCTGCCCGCGATACTCGGTATGATAAAACCAAGCCAGCGCCGGATAGTGTGTAGTGCGCGACGTGGAGGGAGGCATATTCGGCAGATCGTCGTAGCCGGAGATCGTCCGCCCGTCAGGGTCCACGACCTTGTAATAGAGGCGATCGTTCATGTTCAGCTCGAAGCTGTCGAGCACGACCCAGGGCACGTTCACCTGGAGTTTACCGTTGTGCACCACCAGCCGCTCTGACACCGTGCGCGCCGAGGATAACAGCGTGCGGTCATAGGCCTGCGTCGCCGCCTGTAACGCGCTAACGTAGCTGTTAAAGGCTGACAGCCCCCATAACAGCAGCAGCGGCAAACCCAGAAAAAGCAAAAGTTGCAGGTAAAGCGACTGCGGCTTAACCCACCTCATCGCCGCACTCCAGCACGTAGCCCAGCCCCCGGAGGGTAATGATCCGCACCCCGCTGCCGGTCAGCTTCTTACGCAGGCGGTGAATATAGAGATCGATGCTCTCGGGGCTGACGTCGTCGTTCAGGCTGAATACCTGGTCGAAAAGCTGTTGCCGGGAGACGGGACGGGTCCGGCGGTGCATCAGCACCTTCAGCAAAGAGAGTTCGCGCGGCGTGAGGGAAAGGGGTTCATCGCGCAGCAGAAAAAAGCCTTCATCATCGTACTCCAGCTCTCCCAGCCGCTGGCGCTCCTGGGTTCGTCCTTCGCTGCGGCGCAGCAGCGCGCGCAGGCGGGCATCAAGCTCCTCCAGCTCGAACGGTTTCGGCAGGTAGTCATCCGCCCCGGCATTCAACCCCTTCACCCTGTCTGCCACGTTGCTGCGGGCGGTAAGAAACAGCACCGGCAGCGTCTGCCCGCGTTTTCTCAGGCGATGCACCACCTCCAGCCCGTCGAAGCCGGGCATGCCGATATCAAGGATCGCGACGGCATAGTTTTCTCCCTGCAAAAGATGATCGGCCGCCCGTCCATCGTTGACGCAATCCACGGCAAATCCGTTTTGTACCAGCGCTTTTTCCAGCCAGTGAGCCAGCTCACGATTATCTTCCGCCAGTAAGAGACGCATATCACATCCTGTAAAGTTGGTGTCGCAGTGAAAGGGAAATGAAAGGTTATTGTTTTAACAATCACGCAACGGAACCGCTACAAGGTGGTTCACATAATCAGAAAAAATACACCCGTACCCGTACTCCCGGTTCTCCGGCGTGAGGATAAACGATGAAAAAACAATTACTTTCTACCCTTGCTGCAAGCGTATTGCTGTTGAGTGCCTCTGTCGTCCAGGCGCAAGACGCGCCATCCCGTACCGAATGTATCGCCCCGGCCAAACCCGGCGGCGGCTTCGACCTGACCTGTAAGCTGATTCAGGTCAGCCTGCTGGAGACGAAGGCCATCGAGAAACCGATGCGCGTCACCTACATGCCCGGCGGCGTGGGCGCGGTAGCCTATAACGCCATCGTCGCGCAGCGCCCTGCCGAAGCGGGCACCGTGGTGGCCTTCTCCGGCGGTTCGCTGCTGAACCTGTCGCAGGGGAAATTTGGTCGTTATGACGTGAATGACGTGCGCTGGCTCGCCACCGTAGGCACCGATTACGGCATGATCGCCGTGCGCGCGGACTCCCCGTGGAAATCCCTGAAAGATCTGCTGACCGCCATGGAAAAAGATCCGAACAGCGTGGTCATTGGCGCGGGCGCCTCTATCGGCAGCCAGGACTGGATGAAAGCCGCGCTGCTGGCGCAGCAGGCCAAAGTGGATCCGCACAAGATGCGTTACGTGGCCTTTGAAGGCGGCGGCGAGCCGGTGACGGCGCTGATGGGCAATCACGTCCAGGCGGTATCGGGCGATCTCAGCGAAATGGTGCCCTACCTGAGCGGGGATAAGATCCGCGTGCTGGCGGTCTTCTCGGAAAACCGTCTGCCGGGCCAGCTGGCAGACGTCCCAACCGCTAAAGAGCAGGGTTATAACCTGGTCTGGCCGATCATCCGCGGCTTCTTCGTCGGGCCAAAAGTGACCGACGCCGAGTACCAGTGGTGGGTGGATACCTTCGCAAAACTTCAGCAAACCGAGGAGTTCAAAAAACAGCGCGATCTGCGCGGGCTGTTTGAGTTCAACCTGAACGGCAAGCAGCTGGACGAGTATGTCAAAAAACAGGTGAATGACTACCGAGAACAGGCGAAAGCCTTTGGTCTGGCGAAATAACCGGAGGCGCTATGAGCGATCGCATTTTTGCCGGGATATGGCTGCTGCTCTGCATTGGCGGCATGTTCGTCGCCTGGCAGATCCACAGCGAATACAGCTATGAACCCGTGGGGCCACGCCCCTTCCCCGTCGGCATTGTCGGCCTGATGCTGCTCTGCTCGGTGGCGCTGCTGCTGCGCCATCCGGATACCGTGGAGTGGCCGCCACGCCGTACGCTGCAACGTCTGCTGGTAATGGTAATTGTCCTGCTGATGTATGCGTGGGGCTTTGAGTGGCTCGGCTTCCCGATTGCCACCGCCCTGCTGACGATGGTGATTGGCATACTGTTTAACGCCTCGCTGCCTGCGGCGGGGATCTCCGGGGTCGTACTGGGCATTTTACTCTGGTACGCCTTCGACCGCCTGCTGGACGTGACCCTGCCGCTCGGCGCATGGTTTAACTAACGGAGCACGCTATGGATACCTGGATCTATCTCTCTCAGGGGTTCGCGGTAGCGATGACCCCGGAAAACCTGGTGATCGCCCTGATCGGCTGTTTCGTCGGGACCATCGTCGGCCTGCTGCCGGGCCTTGGCCCTATCAACGGCGTGGCGATTTTACTGCCGCTGGCCTTTGCGCTACACCTGCCTGCGGAATCGGCGCTGATCCTGCTGGCGACGGTCTATATCGGCTGCGAATACGGGGGGCGTATTTCCTCGATTCTGCTTAACGTGCCCGGCGATGCCGCCGCCATTATGACCGCGCTGGATGGCTACCCGATGGCGCAGCAGGGGCGCGGCGGCGTGGCGCTCTCTATTTCTGCCGTCAGCTCGTTCTTTGGCTCCATGATCGCCATTGGCGGCATCATCCTCTTCGCCCCGGCGCTGGCCCAGTGGTCGCTGGCGTTTGGTCCGGCCGAGTATTTTGCCCTGATGGTGTTCGCCATCGCCTGTCTCGGCAGCATGATGGCGCAGAATCCGCTGAAGTCGTTTTTGTCTGCGTTGATTGGCCTCAGTCTGGCCACCGTCGGCGTGGATGCCAACACCGGGGTTTATCGTTTTACCTTCGACAGCGTTCATCTCTCCGACGGCGTGCAGTTTATCGTCGTGGTGATTGGTCTGTTCTCTGTCTCAGAAATCTTACTGATGCTGGAGCATACCAGCAGCGGGCAGACGCTGGTGCGTAAAACCGGACGTATGCTCTTTAATGCCAAAGAGGGGGCGCAGTGTATTGGCGCCACCCTGCGTTCGTCGGTGATCGGTTTCTTCGTCGGCATTCTGCCCGGCGCGGGGGCTACTATCGCCAGCGCCATCACCTACATGACCGAGAAAAAGCTGAGCGGTAACAGCGACAGCTTCGGCAAAGGCGATATCCGCGGCGTGGCGGCGCCGGAGGCGGCGAATAACGCCTCGGCCTGCGGCTCGTTTATCCCGATGCTGACCCTCGGCGTGCCGGGCTCCGGCACCACGGCGGTAATGATGGGCGCGCTGACGCTCTATAACATCACCCCGGGTCCGGCGATGTTTACCGAGCAGCCCGATATCGTCTGGGGTTTAATTGCCGCCCTGCTGATCGCCAACGTGATGTTGCTGGTAATGAACATCCCGCTGATCGGCCTGTTCACCCGCATGCTGACCATTCCCCTGTGGTTCCTGGTCCCGGCCATCGCCGCCGTCTCTGCGGTTGGGGTGTACGCGGTGCACAGCACCACCTTCGACCTGGTGTTGATGGTGCTGCTCGGCGTGCTGGGCTACATTCTGCGCAAGATGCACTTCCCGATGTCGCCGCTGATTTTAGGGTTTGTGCTGGGGGAAATGCTGGAGCAGAACCTGCGCCGCGCCCTCTCCATCAGCAATGGCAACATGGGGATCCTGTGGGAGAGCAGCGTGACGAAGATCCTGCTGGCAATGGCGATTATGGTGATTGTCGTGCCGCCGGTGCTGCGCTGGGTCCGCCGACGCCAGCACAAACCGCAGCCGGATATCGGTTGATTAGCCCCTCAACAGGGCATTGACCCACTGCTTTAACGCCTGGCGGGAGATTTTAATCCCGCCATTTTTCAGTTCTGACGGCAGCGCCAGCCAGTGTACCGGCTGCTCAAAGCGCGCCAGCCTGCCCTGAACCCACTCCGGCAGCAGCGTGATATCCGTGCCCGGCTCGCATTCCACTACCGCCACCGGACGTTGCCCATACTCGGCATCATCCAGCGGAACGACAAACGCCTGGCTTACCTGCGGATGCGTGGCGATAACGCGCTCCAGCGCTTCGGGCTGGATCCCTTCTCCGCCGCTGAAAAAGAGATTGTCCATTCGGCCCAGAATGGTCAGGCGTCCGTCATGCCACTCGCCGCGATCGCGGGTGGCGAACCAGCCCTGCTCATTGACCAGAGGCAATAATGCGCCGTCTCGCCAGTAGCCCGCCGCCATGCTTTCCGCCCGGAGCCAGACTTCACCGTTCACCACCTGAACGTCTCTGCCCGGCAGCGCGCTGCCCACGTCCGGCGCGCCGTCGGCCTCTTTGGCGCAGACGGTGGAGGCGAACTCGGTCAGACCGTAACCGCAGAACGTACGGATCCCCTGCTCGCGCGCCTGTTCGGTCAGCGCAACGGGGATTTCCGCCCCGCCGAGCAGCACGGCTTTCAGCGCGACGGGATGGTGTGAATTAAGCAGCCGCCACAGCTGCGTTGGCACCAGCGAGGCGTGGGTACAGCCCTGTAGCGCCTGCTCCAGCGGCTGTTTTTCACGCACGGTGAGACGGCCTCCGCCCTGCAACCAGCGCCACAAAATCCCCTGACCGGAGACGTGAAACAGCGGCAGAGAGAGCAGCCAGTCATCGCTACCGCCGTAAGGCATCAGCGCCAGCACGCCCTTTGCGCTGGCAAGGTGGGCGGCACAGGTGTGCACCGCCGCTTTCGGCAAGCCGGTGGAGCCAGAGGTGAGCGTCATTGAGGCCAGCCGTTCTGCCCGCCACGTCACGCCGCCCTGCCCCTCGCCCTCTCTTAATACCAGCCCGGGCAGACCGTCATACTCACCGTTAAGCACCAGCGCAAAACGCAGGGTCATCTGCGGCAGGAGGACGTCCAGCAGCGGACGGGGAAGCTGAGGGTTCACTGGCAAAATGCGGGCGCCGCACTGAAGCAGCGCCAGCCAGGCCAGCAGGGTCTGCGGGTGGTTGTGGGCGAGCAGCATGACGCCGTCACCGTCCGTAACGCCCTGAGACTGAAAACCGGCTGCGAGACGATCGATACGCTCGCCCAGCTGAGACCAGCTGAGCGTTATATCGTCTAAACGCAGCGCGGATTTATCGGCACGCCGGGTGCGCCAGTACCGCCACGGCCAGTCGGTAAAACTCATCGCAGTGGCTCCAGCGCCCCGACGTCGAGGCACGGCAAGGCGCTGCCAGGCCACTGACGAATCAGCTGGGCCTGCATCAGGTTTAGCGTATCGAGACCGGGAACGGTGTCCGGCGTTAACCATGCAGCGATGCGCGCCAGCTGCGTCAGGCCGAGGCTGGATTCGATGGATGAACTGATCACCGCCGTCAGCCCTGCGGCATGGGCCGCCGCAACCTGCTCGCGCACCTTGTCGAGGCTGCCGGTCAGCGTTGGCTTAATCACCACGGCCCTGACGCCCGGCTCGGCGGCAAACGCGAAATCGGCTTCGCGCAGGCTCTCATCCCAGGCGATGGCAATGCCGGTTTCCCGGGCAAAGGCGCGCGAGTCGTCGCGCGTTTTGCACGGCTCTTCGAGAAACGCGATGCGGCTGCGGTACGCCGGGTTGACGTACTTCGCAAACTGCTGCGCCCTGAGCGGCGTCCAGGCGCGGTTGGCGTCCAGGCGCAGGTGCAGATCGGGAATGGCTTCCAGTAACAGGTTAACCACCATTCCGTCGCGCACCGCTTCGTACAGGCCGACCTTTATTTTCGCCACCTTTTCGCCAGGCATCGCGGAAAGGAGCGCGAAAAGTTCATCCGGATCGCCGGTACAGAGCGGCGCGGCGCGATAGTTCGCCGCATCCGGTAAACTGCCGTCCAGCTCTGCCAGCGCACAGCTGATGCCGAACGCGGCGGAAGGAACGTCCGGCAGCGCCGGGTCTGCTCCCTCACGCCATTCGTACGTCCAGGCCATCAGCGCAGCCTGCACCTCGTCCGGCGTTTCCAGGCTAAAGCCCGGAAGCGGGGCGATTTCGCCCCACCCTTCCCGCTCGCCCTGCCGGAGATGCACGAAAAAGCCGTCACGGGTTTTTAACCGCCGTTCACGCAGCACCACGCCCGCGTCCATCGGTATCTGCCAGCGGTAAACCTGCGCGCAACGCATTACGGGTTCCGTTTGTATTTGCTGAAGTCCGGCTGGCGTTTTTCGTTGAACGCGTTGCGCCCTTCCTGACCCTCTTCGGTCATATAGAACAGCATGGTGGCGTTACCTGCCAGCTCCTGAAGGCCCGCCTGACCGTCACAGTCGGCGTTGAGGGCCGCTTTCAGGCAGCGCAGCGCCATTGGGCTGTTTTGCAGCATTTCGCGACACCAGCGCACGGTCTCTTTTTCCAGATCGGCGATCGGCACCACGGTGTTAACCAGCCCCATATCCAGCGCTTCCTGGGCGTTGTACTGACGGCACAGGAACCAGATTTCGCGGGCTTTTTTCTGACCGACAATGCGCGCCATATAGGACGCGCCCCAGCCGCCGTCGAAAGAGCCGACTTTCGGGCCGGTCTGACCGAAAATGGCATTTTCCGCCGCGATCGTCAGATCACACATCATGTGCAGCACGTGACCGCCGCCGATGGAATACCCTGCCACCATCGCGACCACCGGTTTTGGACAGGTGCGGATCTGGCGCTGGAAATCCAGCACGTTCAGGTGGTGCGTGCCCGCATCATCCTGGTATCCGCCGTAGTCACCGCGCACTTTCTGATCGCCGCCGGAGCAGAAGGCTTTCTCCCCTTCCCCGGTGAGGATGATGACGCCGATAGTGTCGTCGTAGCGGGCATCCGCCAGCGCCTGGATCATCTCTTTTACGGTCAGCGGACGAAACGCGTTGCGCACCTGTGGACGGTTGATGGTGATTTTGGCGATACCATCGGCGGATTTGTGGTAACGAATGTCGGTGTAGCCTTCGGAGCAGTCCTGCCATTCAACCGGCGCGTAAAGCATGTGTTCATCAGGATAGATCATAGCGTGTCCTTTGTTCGATAACGCAGTATCTGAGCCAGACTCGCGGCAACCGCGTCCGGGTTGTCCCGGTGGGCGTTGTGTCCGGCGTGAGGGATAGCATGACGCGTGGCGTTAAGTTCAGCGGCGATAGCTGCAAACTTCCCGTCACGTTCGCCATAGAGATAGTCAAAAGAAAAATCACGCGCGGTGAGCGCGGGACGTAAATCAGGCTGAACGGCAAGCGAGGTGGCTTCCAGCATCTCTGCCAGCCTCGGGCCGTTGTTCCGGCTGCGCAGCGCGATCAGCGCCTTGCGCTGTTCATCCGTAAGGGAGGCAAAGACCGGCTGTTGATACCAGTCGGCAAAGACGGCCTCCAGCGGCTCACTGCAAAACCGTGACGCCCAGCGGCGGTCAGAGATCAGCCGGGCCTGGCGCGCATCGGCGTCTTGCAGGCCCGGGTGTCCACCTTCCACAATCACCCCGTCTAACCCCGCAGGATGCTGGCAGGCATGGAACATCGCAATGCGGCCGCCGAGGGAGTACCCCACGAGCCAGTATCTTAGTATGTTGTAACTAATAAGGATATGCGAGAGCAATTCACTTACCTCTGCAAACCCCGTCACGCCCGTATCCGCTGAACCACCGTGCCCGGGCAGGTCAATGTAGAGCCGGGGGTAGTCATGCAGCGACGCCCCGACAGCCTGCCACTCGCGACAGTCGCCGGAAAAACCGTGCAGGAAAACCAGCCAGGGGTAGCCTGGTTTTCCTGGCTGGGAGACGCCTGCGAGGATCACAGGTGACTCACCTGCGCAAGCAGATGTTGCAGCTTCTGCGCGCCGTCAGCATCGTTTACCACCAGCTCAATCAGCGTCGCGCCAGGCTGCCGCCAGGCGGTGTTCAGCGCCGTCTCCAGCGCGTCCCAGTTTTCCGGGCGATGGTACTTGAGGCTGAACATGGCGGCGGCATGTTCGAACTGCACGTTTTGCGGCATCAGATAGAAGCGCTCACGCTCGCTTTGCGGCGTCGGCAGCAACGAGAAAATCTGCCCGCCGTTATTGTTCACAACAATCAGCACGAACGGAGCCGACGCCTGACGCAGGAGCGCCAGCGCGTTGAGATCGTAGAGGGCTGAGAGATCCCCCACAATCGCCAGCGTGGATTTCGCGCTGGCCCGCTGTACGCCAGCGGCGGTGGAGATCAGGCCGTCAATGCCGCTCGCGCCCCGGTTGCTGTACACCGGATAACCCGCCGGCAGCTGCGAAAAGGCGTCAATCAGGCGCACCACCAGGCTGTTACCGACAAAAAGTTGTCCCTGCTCGGGAAGATATTTGCGGATACGGTGCGCAAGCCCGGCTTCACTGAACGCCTCGCACTGCGCTTTGGTGAGTTCCCACGCCTGACGTGACAGCGCCGGGATCTCCACCGCCCAGGGTTTGCGTTTTTCCGCCGGATGCAATTCCAGCCAGCTGTCAATGTTGCTCACCAGGCGGCGGCCGCGATGGTGCGCCGGGTCAAGGCGTCCTTCGAGCGGATCCACCAGCCAGTACTCTTCTGGGGTACAGGTGGCCTGCCACTGGAGCAGACGCTTCCCCGTCAGGCTCGATCCCAGCTGGACGACAATCTGCGCCTGCGCCAGCTCGGTAACCGCTTTCGCGTTACCCAGCCAGAGGTCGGCGCAGGGCAGCGGCTGGCCCGTCTGGGAAAGCACGTCACCAATCAGCGGCCAGCCAAGCATTTGTGCCCACTCCGCCGCCAGCTTGCCTTCCGCCGCACTCATCCGCCCGGCAATCACCACGCCGCGCTTCTGGCGCCAGAAGAACCAGTCGCGCTGTTTTGCGCTTTCCAGATGCGTCTGCTCGCGCAGCCAGGGTTTTTCGCTCTCCCACCAGTCTCCCAGCTGCTGTTGCCAGACGAGGCCAGTATCGTTCATTTCGCCGTACAGCGGCTCGGCAAACGGGCAGTTAATGTGCAGCCCGCCGCTGCGCAGTGCGTTCATGGCGTGGTCGAGAGTTGAGACCAGCCAGCTGGCGGGAATGTCCTGAGTGGGGCGCGGCAACGAGACCGTCTGTGAAGGATGCGAGGCAAAAATGCCAGGCTGACGAATCGCCTGATTAGCACCGCAGTCAATAAGTTCCGGGGGACGGTCGGCAGTGAGTAAAATCAGCTTTTCGCCGGTTAATCCCGCTTCTATCAGCGCCGGATACAGGTTCGCCACCGCCGTGCCGGAGGTGACTATCACCGCCACGGGCGCTTTGCTGACTTTCGCCAGCCCGAGCGCCAGATGGCCCAGACCCCGCTCATCAAAATGGGTGTGGTGAATAAAAGCCCGGTTTTCCGCGGCAGCAAGGGTGAGCGGCGTGGAGCGAGAGCCCGGGGCAATACACACATGCCTGACACCATGACGGGTCAGGGCTTCAAGGATCACCGCCGCCCAGCGTCGGTTAAAAGAACTTACTGACATGAGATTGTCCAGTATCAAGAATGCGACACAGTATAAATAATAGAAAAAGTCAGAATTTTGATATGAATCGGGATTGCACGAATCAGTATTAATCCCTTAGGAGAAGGGAACGCAGCCCGGCGGCCTTGTTTTCGATCTCCTGCCACTCCTGCTCCGGATCGGAGCCGCTGACGATGCCCGCCCCCGCATAAAGACGCAGCGCAGCGTCGTGAACGCGGGCGGAGCGTAATGCCACACAGAATTCGCTTTGATCGCGCGATAAATAGCCCGCCGACCCGGCGTACCACTCCCGGTCAAACGGCTCCACTTTCGCAATAAATTCTCGCGCCGCCTGTCGCGGCAGCCCGGCCACCGCCGCCGTCGGTTGCAGAATATGCAGGCACTGCTCGTCGTCAGGCTGTTTAAGTTCGGTCCAGATACAGCGACGTAAATGCTGCACCTTGCGCAGACGCAGCACCTGCGCAGGCAGGATCTCCAGCGTCCGGGTATGGTGCTGAAGACGCTGGCAGATATCTTCCACCACCAGCATATTTTCCCGCTGATTTTTGTCGTCATTCATCAGCCAGTCGCCCAGACGCTGGGCCTGCTTATCGTCAGAATGGCTGGCGACGGTGCCTGCCAGCGCTTCAGTGCGCAGCAGCGTGCCGCGTCGCCGCCACAGGCGTTCAGGCGTCGAGCCGAGGAACGCGTTGCTGGCGTCAAAGACCATACAAAAATGATAGCAGTTGAGGTTTAGCGCGCGGCTGGCAGCCATCAGCGCGATGGCGTTCACGGGCTGCTGGCAATGCACGTCTGTAGCACGTGCGAGGACCACTTTCTCAAAATCGCCGCGAGCAAGGGTATCCGTCGCCTGACGAATCAACGCCAGCCATTCCGGTTTTTCCGGATGATGGGTTTCCTGCACAATCTGCACGGACAACGGGCGGATCGGCGCGGCGTCGCGCAGGTTATCGACAAAATTAAGCGCCTCACGGGCATCTTCCCGCAGCGACGTTTCGCTCCACAGTTGCAGACGCAGCGTGGCGACCCCGCCAGACCGTCGCCAGAGAAGGCGCGGTAAAAACAACTTGCCCTGCGCTGGGTTGAAGGCGTTCAGGCCGCAGATACGGGTGTCATTGGCTACGTCGTGGGTGTGCAAAAACCGCGAGGCCGAGGCCAGAGAATCGAAATGGGCGAGGCTTCCGAGCGCGGCAAGTTCTTCATCACCGCTGCGCTGTTGCCAGTAAAACTGAGGATAGCATCGCTGCACACCGAGCCAGGCCAGCGGATCGAAGGCGTCGTTTAACGGGAAAGAGACATCGAAATGGCGTAAACCGGGTGTAGCTGGCAATGCTTGCGCAAGCTGAGTACGCAGGCTTTGCAGCGCGAGGAAAATCGAGTGCACGCGAACCTCTCCCTGTTAAAGCCTTATATTATACGGGGTACTGACGATAAATAGCAGTACCCACGTGTAGGGAGTGGTTTACCGGCTTAACGACGGGCTAACATCAGACCCAGCACCAGCCCTACGGCCGCACCGACCCCAATGCCCTGCCACGGTTTTTCATGCACATAATCGTCGGCACGATAAACCGCCTGCTTGGCGCGGTAGTAGTAATTGTCGGATGCGTTACTGACGCGGTTTTTCACGTCATGCAGCGCCTGCTCGGCGCGGGCTTTGAGCTCAATGTACTTCTGATCGGCAGGATCGCCTGAAGAGCGCAGCACTTCTTCCAGCGTTTCGCTTAGCAGCGTCAGGTCGTCGTCGACTCGGGTATCCCAGGATTGAAATGACATATTTTTCTCCATGTTAGTACACCAGTCCGGTAACTATAGACAACGTATTGCTATTGCGCCTGTTTCGCTTCGCGTGCCATGCCGATGTGTGGGATGCCGTCTTCGTCGTAAATGTCCGTGACCGGGGTAAAACCAAAATGGCCATAGAATGATTGCAAATGCGCCTGCGCGCCCAGGTATAACGCCTTGTCCGGCCACTGTTTCTGGCATGCGTCCAGCGTTTTTTCCATCAGCTGATAGCCCAGCTTTTCACCGCGCGCGCGGCCGCTGATAATGACGCGGCCAATGACGACAGGGTCAAAATCCTCTTCGCTTTTCAGAATCCTCGCATACGCCACCAGCTCGTTATCGCGCCAGCCGAGGATGTGCCGGTTCTCGCCGATCAGGTCATCGCCGTCGATATCCTGATACGGGCAGGTTTGTTCAACCACAAAGACTTCGCAGCGCAGCTTGAGCAGGGCGTAGAGTGAATGCACGGTCAGTTCGCTGTGGTGTAGATCTTGCCACTGGATCATGTGTTTCTCCTTCCTGGGGTTCATCACGTTATACTAAACCCCTTCCCATTCGGCAAAGGGCTGATTGCGTTATGGAACTGATTTTTCTGGGTACGTCCGCCGGGGTGCCAACCCGCTCACGAAACGTGACGGCGATTCTGCTGGATCTTAAGCATCCTACCCGGGGTGGGCTGTGGCTGTTTGACTGCGGCGAGGGTACGCAACATCAGCTGCTGCATACCTCATACCACCCGGGGAAAGTGGATAAAATATTTATCACCCATCTGCACGGCGACCATCTGTTTGGCCTGCCGGGCCTGCTGTGCAGCCGTTCGATGGCCGGTAACGCTAACCCGCTGACCATTTATGGCCCCGCGGGTATTCAGGAATTCGTTGAAACCACGCTGCGCCTGAGCGGCTCGTGGACCGATTATCCGCTGGAGGTGTTAGAGATCGGCGAGGGTCTGGTGTTCGATGACGGAGATTACCTGGTGCGCGCTTACCCGCTTAACCATCCGGTGGAATGCTACGGCTATCGCGTTGAGGAGCATGACAAGCCCGGGGCGCTGAACGCCGCCGCGTTGCAGGCCGATGGAGTGAAACCTGGCCCGCTGTTCCAGCGTCTGAAGCACGGCGAGACCGTCACGCTGGAAGACGGGCGCGTCATCAACGGTCAGGATTACCTCGCCCCACCGCAGCCGGGCAAAAAACTGGCTATTTTTGGGGATACCGCCCCCTGCCCTTCGGCGCTCAGGCTTGCCAGAGGTGTAGATGTGATGGTGCATGAGGCGACGCTGGAAGCGGCGATGGAAGAAAAAGCCAACAGCCGGGGGCACAGCTCTACGCGTCAGGCGGCGCAGCTGGCACGTGAGGCTGGCGTCCGGAAACTGATTGTTACTCACGTCAGCTCACGCTATGACGTCCGCGGCGCTGAAAGCCTGCTGGCAGAGTGCCGGGAAGTATTTCCGGCATGCGAGCTGGCGGAAGATTTTGCTCAGGTCAGCGTTTAGTCCTTCATTTTTCCCTCAGCGTGCCGATAACGATTAAAAGGCCAGCATTTCTCTTGAGGGTAGAATGGATAATTTCCAGAAAGATATTGATGACAGGGCGAACCTGACCCTGTCCAACCGTTTTGAACTGTTGCTGTTCCGTCTTGGCACCTCTCTGAACGAAAATAAATCCGAGCTGTTCGGCATCAACGTATTCAAATTGCGCGAAATTGTGCCGATGCCGACCTTCACCAAACCGGCGGGAATGAAGTCTCCGCTGATGGGGATGGTGAACATTCGTGACCAGGTGATCCCGGTGATCGATCTGGCCGCCGTCGCCGGCTGCAAACCAGCCACCGGGCTGAACATCCTGCTGATCACCGAATATGCCCGCAGCGTGCAGGCGTTTGCCGTAGAATCGGTGGAAAACATCATGCGTCTGGACTGGAAGCAGGTGCACGCCGCGGAAACCGCCGTCAGCGGTCGCTACATCACCAGCATTGCCTGTCTGGACGAGAAGACCGATACCAACGATCTGGCGATGGTGCTGGACGTGGAGCAGATCCTGTACGACATCACCCCGGCGAACCACGATCTGCACGCCACCCATCTGGAAACCACCAAATTCAACATCAAGCCTGGCTCTGTCGCGATTGTTGCAGAAGATTCAAAAGTAGCGCGCTCAATGCTGGAGAAGGGATTGCAGGCGATGGAGATCCCGGCCCAGCTGCATATCACCGGCAAAGACGCATGGGAGAAAATCACTCAGCTGGCCGCGCAGGCACAGGCCGAGGGCGTTCCCGTTACCGATAAGATTGCCCTGGTATTAACCGACCTCGAAATGCCGGAGATGGACGGATTTACGCTGACGCGAAAAATCAAATCCGACCCGGTACTGAAAGATATTCCGGTGGTGATCCACTCGTCTCTTTCCGGCAACGCGAACGAAGATCATATTCGCAAAGTGAAGGCGGACGGCTATGTGGCGAAGTTTGAGCTGAACGAGCTGTCGTCGGTAATTGAAGAGGTGCTGGACCGCTCGATGAAGAAGATTGACGGGCCGTTGATTAGCCGCAAGCAGCTGGCTTAGTCGGGTGGCGCTTCGCTTACCCGACCTACAAGACCCGTAGGCCCTGCAAGCGTAGCGCCGCTGGGCAATAAAAAAGGCAACTTTCGTTGCCTTTTTGCTTTCACCTTACATCAGCGGCATCGCGCGCTGCACGATATCAATCAGCGGCTGCGGATAGATACCGAAGATCAGCACCAGCAGCGCGGAGATCAGCACCACGATACCGCCGGCGCTATACTGCCAGTTGGACGGCGCATCGCGGTTGAGCTGCTGAGGCGCGCTCAGGTACAGGCTCACGGCAACGCGCAGGTAGTAGTAGAGACCAATCGCGGAGCCGATAACGACACCCGCCGTCAGCCACCACAGACCCGCCTGCACACCGACGGCCAGCACGTAGAACTTACCGATAAAGCCCAGCGTCATCGGGATACCCGCCAGAGAGAGCATCATCACGGTCATTACCGCAGACAGAATAGGACGGTGCCAGAACAGACCACGGTAGGAGAACAGGGAATCCGCATCCGGGCCACGGTACGGGCTGGACATCAGGCTCACCACGCCGAATGCGCCGAGGCTGCTAAACAGGTAACCGGCCAGATAGACGCCCACAGTTTCCATCGACATCTCACCGCTTTGCAGCGCAATCAGCGCCACCAGCAGGTAACCCAGATGGGAGATAGAGGAGTAGCCCAGCAGACGCTTGATGTTGGTCTGGCTCAGCGCCATCAGGTTACCGAAGATGATGGACACGAACGCGATAATGCCCAGCACCACGCGGACCGCTTCGCTGTCGCCCACCGGGGCGTACAGGAACAGACGCATGACCACACCGAAGATAGCGATTTTGCTCGCCGTCGCCAGGAAGGTCGAGACCGGTGCAGGGGCACCCTGGTATACGTCTGGCGTCCACAGGTGGAACGGAACCAGTGAGAGTTTAAAGCCAAGGCCAACAATCATCATGCCCAGACCCGCCAGCAGCAGCGGCTCATGCATCATGCCGTCGCCGAGGCTCTTACCGAGCGCCATGAAGGAGAGATTACCCGTCTGTGCGTACAGCAGCGCGATACCGAACAGCAGGAACGACGACGCGGCAGCAGACAGGATCGTGTACTTGATTGCCGCTTCCAGAGAGCGCTTCTGGCGGAAAGCGTAACCAATCAGGCCGAACAGCGGCAGAGAGATCAGCTCAATACCGAGGAACAGCGCGGCCAGGTGGTTCGCGTTCGCCAGCAGAATGCCACCCAGTGCGGCAATCAGTACCAGCAGGTAAAACTCTTCTTTGTTGTCGTTGTAACCTTCGAGCCACGGGTACGCAAAGGTACAGGTTGCCAGGCTCGCCAGCAGCACCAGACCGGTGTAGAGCATGGCGTAACCGTCAACGCGCATCAGCGGCGTGACGTCCATCGCTCCCGCCTGGCCAACAAACCAGAGAGAGACTAACGCAGCGTTCAGACCCAGAACGGACAGGGTCGCATTCAGGAAGTGATTGCGTCGCCACGCAATGGAGAGCATCACAACCACCACCGTCAATCCGACGATCAGCAGCGGTAGCAGCGCGATCAGTTGTTGTGGAGTTATTGTCATGGCGAATTACGGCCTTGTAGTAGAAGCAGAATTAACAAACCACTGCTGGATGTTACCCATCGCGGAGTGCGAGGTATCCAGAATCGGCTGCGGATAGAAGCCCAACAGCACCAGCAGTACGACCAGCAGCAGGATGATGAACAGCTCACGCAGCGACATCCCCGGCAGTTCTTGTGCAGCAATTTCACTCTTCGCTTTACCGAAGTAAGCGCGGTGCAGCATCGCCAGCGAGTACACGGAGGCAAATACCAGACCAAAGGTGGAGATGACGGTGATCGTCGGTACCACGTTGAAGCTGCCGAACAGGATCATAAACTCGCCGACGAAGTTACCGGTACCCGGCATACCCAGAGTCGCCACCGCGAAGAACATGGAGAGCGCCGGCAGCCATTTCATTTTGCCCCACAGGCCGCCCATCATACGCATGTCGCGGGTATGCAGACGTTCGTACAGCTGACCACACAGGATGAAGAGACCGGCAGCAGACAGGCCGTGCGCAATCATCTGGATCACCGCGCCCTGGTATGCCAGCTGGCTGCCGGTGTAGATGGCAATCAGCACGAAGCCCATGTGGGAAACGGAGGTGTAAGCAATCAGACGTTTGATGTCGTACTGCGTGAAGGCCATCCATGCACCGTAGAAGATACCGATCACGCCCAGCCACATGGCAATCGGCGCGAACTCTGCGGAGGCGTTCGGGAACAGCGGCAGGGAGAAACGCAGCAGACCGTAGGCCGCCGTTTTCAGCAAGATACCCGCCAGGTCAACGGAACCCGCCGTTGGCGCCTGAGAGTGCGCGTCCGGCAGCCAGCCGTGCAGCGGTACGACCGGCATTTTCACCGCGAAGGCGATGAAGAAGCCGAGCATCAGCAGGTATTCCACACCGTGAGACATCGGGGTCTTCAGCAGGTCTTCGTAGTTGAAGGTCCAGACGCCGGTCGCATTGTAATGCACAAATACCAGCGCCAGGATGGCAATCAACATCACCAGACCACTCGCCTGGGTGTAGATGAAGAACTTGGTGGCCGCCGTGATACGCGTTTTACCGTCGGATGCCTTGTGGCCCCACAGCGCGATCAGGAAGTACATCGGCACCAGCATCATCTCCCAGAAGAAGAAGAACAGGAACATGTCGATGGCCAGGAACACGCCGATCACGCCGCCCAGGATCCACATCAGGTTCAGGTGGAAGAAGCCCTGGTATTTTTCGATTTCTCGCCAGGAGCAGAGTACCGCCAGAACGCCGAGCAGACCGGTCAGCACCACCATCAGCAGCGACAGACCGTCAATCGCGAGGTGGATCGTAATACCGAAACGTGGGATCCACGGCAGAATGAACTCAGACTGCCACTGCGGAAGGCCCGCGGACTGGGTCAGTGAGTAGCCACCCTGCAACCAGAGTTGCAGACCAAGCGCGAGCGTCAATCCCATGGTGATCAGCGCGATCCAGCGCGGCATCTTCACGCCAAAGCGTTCGGTCTGCCAGCACAGGAAGCCGCCGATGAAGGGAATTAATATTAGCCAGGGTAGTAACATGGCGATTTTTATTCCTTGTTAAAGTCCCTCAGGGACCGATTTTCAACGAATTCGACAAAATTCACGTTTGAGTGCGGGGCCTTTTGCCCGGTGGCGCTTCGCTTACCGGGCCTACGGTCCGTAGGTCGGGTAAGCGCTAGCGCCACCCGACAATCCCCGCTAACTCAAAATCAACGCAACACCATCAGCAGCGCCAGTACGACAACCGCACCGATGCTCATGGACGCCACATACCAGCGCAGATAACCGTTCTCGCTGAACAGCAGGCCTTTACCTGCAAAGCGAGAGAGGATCGCCGGGATATTCATCAGGCTGTTCAGTGGATCGCGCTTCAGCAGCCACGCAATGCCCAGGAACGGCTTCACGAAGATCATGTCGTACAGCCAGTCGAAGCCCCATGCGTTGTACCACCAGGTGCCCAGCAGACGGCCCGGCGCGCTGTTGGCAACGGCAGTCACCAGCGTGCGTTTGCCCAGCCACAGCCATGCGGCAATCAGGATGCCCGCGATAGCCACTACGCCGGAGGTGATTTCAAGCGTCAGAACGCGACCGTGCTCAAGCTCGGTTGTCGCCGGCAGTACGCCCTGCAACGGTGGCACAATCATCGCGCCAACGAAGGTGGACAGGACCAGCAGCACAATCAGCGGCAGGTGGTGGGTAATCCCCTTCCCTGCGTGAGCGTGAATTTGTTCTTTACCGTGGAAGACGATGAAAATCATACGGAAGGTGTACAGGGAGGTCATAAACGCACCGACCAGACCCGCAACCATCAGATTGATATGACCATTCGCCATGGCGCCCGCCAGGATTTCGTCCTTACTGAAGAAGCCCGCGGTGATCAGCGGCAGTGCCGCCAGCGCCGCGCCGCCTACCAGGAAGCAGACATAAACCAGCGGGATGGACTTACGCAGTCCGCCCATTTTGAAGATGTTCTGCTCGTGGTGGCAGGCCAGAATCACCGAACCGGATGAGAGGAACAGCAGCGCTTTAAAGAACGCGTGCGTCATCAGGTGGAAAATGGCCGCGTCCCACGCCTGAACGCCCAGCGCCAGGAACATGTAACCAATCTGGCTCATGGTGGAGTACGCGAGCACGCGTTTGATGTCGGTCTGCACCAGCGCGGCAAAGCCTGCCAGCACCAGCGTAACCGCACCGACAATACCCACCAGATGCAGAATTTCCGGGGTCATCAGGAACAGGCCATGGGTACGCGCAATCAGGTAGACACCGGCGGTGACCATGGTCGCGGCGTGAATCAACGCGGAGACAGGGGTTGGACCCGCCATCGCGTCGGCCAGCCATGTCTGCAACGGCAGCTGCGCGGATTTACCCACAGCGCCACCCAGCAGCATCAGCGTTGCCCACCACAGCATGTTGTTGCCTGCTTCGAAGTGCGCCGGCGCCAGTTCCACCATTTCGCGGAAGTTTAGCGTGCCCAGTTCGTTGTAAAGAATGAACAGCGCGAAAGCGAGGAACACGTCACCCACACGGGTCACGACGAACGCTTTCATGGCCGCTGCGCCATTCTTCGGATCGGTGTAGTAGAAACCGATCAGCAGGTAAGAACACAGACCCACGCCTTCCCAGCCCAGATACATCAGCAGCAGGTTATCGGCCAGCACCAGAACCACCATGCTGGCGATAAACAGGTTGGTGTAGGCGAAGAAGCGGGAGTATCCCTCTTCACCGCGCATGTACCAGGAGGCGAACATGTGGATCAGGAAGCCGACGCCGGTAACTACGGAGAGCATGGTCAGAGACAGACCATCCAGCACCAGGTTGAAACCGATGTTGAAGTTACCGACCGACATCCAGTTCCACAGCGGTACGCTGTAGGCCTGACGTCCATTGTTAAAGAAGTCGATACCCGCATACGCTGTGATCAGCGCAGCCAGGCCGATAGAGCCAATGCCCACGGTGGCAGACAGATTCTCAGACCAGCGGCCGCGAGAAAACGCCAGCAGCACGAAGCCAATCAGCGGAAAAATAATGGTTAAGGCAAGCATGTTCATCCACGCAACTCACTTACTGAATCGATGTTCAGGTTCTGGCGGCGACGATGGAGCTGTAGCAACAGCGCCAGGCCAATACTCGCTTCAGCAGCCGCGAGGCTGATGGCGAGAATGTACATCACCTGACCATCGGTCTGGCCCCAGTAGCTACCGGCGACCACAAAGGCCAGCGCGGAAGCGTTGATCATGATTTCCAGACCGATCAGCATAAACAGCAGATTGCGGCGGATAACCAGACCGGTTAAGCCCAGAACGAATAAAATCGCAGCGAGGATCAGTCCATGTGTTAAGGGGATCATGCGCGTTCCTCCGTTTTTCTTTTCGCGCGGTCGTCAGTGCGGTTGCTCAGCACCTCGCCGACACGCTCTTCGCGACCAACGTGGAAGGCCACAACCAGACCCGCCAGCAGCAGCATTGAGGCCAGCTCAACCGCCAGAACGTACGGACCAAACAGGGTGATACCCACGGCTTTCGCGCTGATTGGCGTCCCGTCGATACCCTGGTCGTTGACGCCCAGAATGGCGTAAACAATCACCGCCAGCATGATGGCCGACAAAATTGCCGGACCAATCCACACCTGCGGTTTTAACCACTGACGTTCCTGCTCAATTTCAGAGCCGCCCAGGTTCAGCATCATCACCACGAACACAAACAGCACCATGATGGCCCCGGCGTAGACGATGATTTCCAGCGCACCGGCGAAGTGCGCGCCCAGCGCAAAGAACACCCCGGAAATAGCCAGCAGCGAAATGATTAAATACAGCAGCGCATGCACCGGATTGGTGTGCGTGATCACTCGCAGCGTAGCCAGGATGGCGATAAGGCCACAGATATAAAAAGCGAATTCCATTGCCCTCTCCTTACGGTAACAGGCTCTTGACGTCGATAGGCTTAGCTTCGTTCTCTGCTTCGCCTTTATCTTTGCCGTCGATTGCCATACCCGCCATCCGGTAGAAGTTATATTCCGGGTATTTGCCCGGACCGGAAATCAGCAGATCCTCTTTCTCGTACACCAGATCCTGACGCTTGTACTCACCCAGCTCGAAGTCTGGAGTCAGCTGAATCGCCGTGGTTGGGCACGCTTCTTCACACAGACCGCAGAAAATGCAGCGTGAGAAGTTGATGCGGAAGAACTCAGGGTACCAGCGGCCGTCTACCGTCTCTGCTTTTTGCAGAGAGATACAGCCCACCGGACACGCTACCGCACACAGGTTACAGGCAACGCAACGCTCGGAACCGTCCGGGTCGCGCGTCAGCACGATACGTCCACGGTAGCGCGGCGGCAGATATACCGGCTCTTCCGGGTACATCCGGGTTTCGCGTTTGGCAAACGCATGCAGGCCGATCATCCAGATACTGCGTACCTGGGTGCCGAAACCTACCAATAATTCTTTTAAGGTCATGATCTCAAAGCCCCTTATGGCTGCTGCCAGAGAATGACAGCCGCCGTTACCAACAAGTTGACGAGCGTCAGCGGCAGGCACACTTTCCAGCCGAAGGACATTACCTGGTCATAACGCGGACGCGGTAACGCTGCGCGAATCAAAATGAACATCATCATGAAGAACGCGGTTTTCAGCGCGAACCAGATGAACGGCGGTAAGAACGGGCCATGCCAGCCACCAAAGAACAGCGTTACCATCAACGCGGAAATGGTGACGATACCGATGTACTCGCCCACAAAGAACAGACCGAACTTCATACCGGAATATTCAATGTGGTAACCGTCGGCCAGTTCCTGTTCGGCTTCTGGCTGGTCAAACGGGTGACGGTGACACACCGCCACGCCCGCGATGGCAAAGGTAATAAACCCAAAGAACTGCGGGATAACGTTCCAGATGTCGGCCTGGTTGTTGACGATGTCGGTCATGTTAAATGAACCGGCCTGCGCCACCACGCCCATCAGAGAGAGACCCAGGAACACTTCGTAGCTCAGCGTCTGCGCGGAAGCACGCATCGCACCCAGCAGCGAGTATTTGTTGTTACTGGACCAGCCTGCGAACAGCACCGCGTAAACCGCGAGGCCTGCCATCATCAGGAAGAACAGAATGCCGATGTTCAGGTCAGCCACCACCCAGGTCGGGCTGACCGGAACGATAGCAAACGCCAGCAGCAGCGAGGTGAAGGCGATCATCGGCGCCAGCGTAAAGATCACGCGGTCCGAGAAGCGCGGAACCCAGTCCTCTTTAAAGAACATCTTGATCATGTCCGCGACCAGCTGGAGTGAACCACCCCAGCCCACGCGGTTCGGTCCGTAACGGTTCTGGAACAGACCGAGCAAACGACGTTCACCAAAGCTCATGAACGCGCCGCAGGTGACGACCACCAGCAGAATCACAACCGCTTTCAGAATGCTCAGCAGGATGTCGATAAGATCCGGCGTTAACCAACTCATGCTTTTGCCTCCTGAAGGTTATCAAGATGCGCACCCGCCAGGACCGGCGCGATGCCAGGCATACCCATCGGCAGACCCACCTGCCCTGCTGACAGGCGTTCAGAAATAATCAGCGGCAGGCTGATTGTCTGGCCGTCGTAGCTAAAGGCAATGTTCGCACCCGCGTTAACGCCAAGCTTCGCGGCATCCGCCGGGTTGAGCTTGATGTACGGCTGCGGCATACGCTGCTGGAATACCGGAGAACGCTGGGACATTTCGTCGCTACCGAACAGATGGTAGTACGGTGCAATACGCCAGTGACCTTCCTGCGCCTGGAAGCTCGCCGGAACGGTGGTGAAGAAGTCCAGACCGGTTTCGGAGGCTTCAATCAGACGCACGCCCGGATCGCCGTGGCGCAGGTGACCGCCCACTTCAGCCTGGAACTTGTTCCATGCCTGCGGGGAGTTCCAGCCCGGTGCCCATGCAAACGGGATTTGCGAACGCGGCGCAGACGGCTGGTTGTTCCCTTCCATCGAGAAGGCAAACATGGTGTCTTTATCCTGCGGCTGACGCGGTTCGTGCACGCTGATGTTGGCGCGCATCGCGGTACGACCGCTGTAGCGGTGCGGCTCACGCGCCAGTTTCTGGCCGCGAATGCGGAAGCTTGCGTCAGGCGCGGCGTCTTTAATGCCCGCCAGCTGAGGCAGTTTCTCAACAACCGCGTCAATAACGTGGTCGAGCTGCGTCCAGTCCACTTCACGGCTCTGCACGGTGCTGTGCAGAGAGTGCAGCCAGCGCCAGCTTTCCAGCATCACGGTTTTGCTGTCGTAGTAGGCCGGGTCATAAACCTGGAAGAAACGCTGGGCGCGGCCTTCGTTGTTGATCACCGTCCCGTCGCTTTCTGCGAAGCTTGCCGCAGAGAGCACCAGGTGCGCTTTGTCCATGATCGCGGTGCGCTGATGGTCGATAACCATCACCAGCGGCGCTCTGGAGAGCGCGGCGTCAACGCGAGCGGCAGAAGCATGGCGATGCAGGTCGTTTTCCAGCACCACAACGGCGTCAGCGGCACCGGATTCCAGTTCGCTTAACGCGTCTTCCAGCGAGCCGCCGCCAATCATACCCAGACCGATGCTGTTCACCGCACGGGCAATCATGGTAACTCCGACGTCAGCGCCGCGGCCCTTCAGGGCTTTGGCAACGTTCGCTGCGGCCTGAATGATTTCAGCGCTACCGGCGTTGGTACCGGAAATAATCAGAGGTTTCTTCGCCCCCGCCAGTGCCTGAACAATCACATCGACCTTGTTTTGCAGGTCGCGATCCAGTTCAACGGCCGGCGAGTTGCTGTCCAGCGCGTGGGCAATGGCAAAGCCGAGACGCGCCTGATCTTCAACCGGCGCGCAGTAGGTCCACGCGGCGATATCGTCCAGACGAGTGTTGTCGACGTTAGTCACAAACAGAGGATGCTTCGCGCGCTGACCGATGTTGAGAATGGCCGCAATCTGCCAGTCAGCCACTTTCTGCGCCGCTGCCATTTCACGTGCTTTGCCTTTCACCGCCTGACGAACCGCCAGAGCCGCGCGTGCGCCGGTCTGCGTCAGGTCTTCACCCAGCACCAGAACCGCATCATAGGATTCGATTTCGCGCAGCGCAGGCGTATGAATGCCGCCTTCACGCAGCACTTTCAGCACCAGCTGGAGACGTTCCTGCTCGCCCTGGGCGATACCGGTGTAGAAGTTTTCCGCCCCAACCAGCTCGCGCAGCGCGAAGTTGCTTTCGATGCTGGCGCGCGGGGAGCCGATGCCGATCACTTTCTTCGACTGACGCAGAATATCCGCCGCGCCCTGCATCGCCTGCTCGGCGTTGAGGGTAATGACGTCATCGCCACGGCGCTGTACCGGCTGACGCGGACGGTCTTTCAGGTTCACATAGCCATAGCCGAAACGACCGCGGTCGCAGAGGAAGTAGTGGTTAACGGTACCGTTGTAACGGTTTTCGATACGACGCAGTTCGCCGTAACGTTCACCCGGGCTGGTGTTACAGCCGAGGGAGCACTGCTGGCAGATGCTTGGCGCAAACTGCATGTCCCATTTACGGTTGTAACGTTCAGAGTGGGTTTTATCCGTGAATACGCCGGTCGGACAGATTTCTACCAGGTTACCGGAGAATTCGCTTTCCAGCGTACCGTCTTCCGGACGACCGAAGTAGACGTTGTCATGCGCGCCATATACGCCCAGATCCTGTCCGTCTGCATAATCTTTGTAGTAACGCACGCAGCGGTAGCAGGCGATGCAGCGGTTCATTTCGTGAGAGATGAACGGCCCCAGATCCTGGTTACGGTGGGTACGCTTGGTAAAGCGATAGCGACGGAAGCTGTGACCGGTCATGACGGTCATATCCTGAAGGTGGCAGTTACCGCCCTCCTCACACACCGGACAGTCGTGCGGGTGGTTGGTCATCAACCACTCCACCACGCTTTCACGGAACTGTTTGGCTTCTTCGTCATCAATCGAAATAAAGGTGCCTTCGGCGGCTGGCGTCATACAGGACATCACCAGGCGACCACGCGTGTCTTCCGCGTTTTGATATTGCTTCACCGCACACTGGCGGCAAGCACCGACGCTGCCCAGCGCCGGATGCCAGCAAAAGTACGGAATATCGAGGCCAAGAGACAGACAAGCTTCCAGCAGGTTGTCCGCCCCGTTGACTTCGTATTCTTTGCCGTCTACATGAATCGTAGCCATTAGCATGCTTCCAGTTGGCTCGGCCGAAACCGAGCGTTAATCAAAATTCTGTTTTTACCAGCGCGCTTTCAGCAGGTTCGGCTGAATACCATTGATCGAATGGGTATTGCTGAACGGCTGCTTGATGCCTGCTTCGAATTCGTCGCGGAAATATTTAATCGCGCTTTGCAGCGGCTCGACGGCGCCCGGTGCGTGGGCACAGAAGGTTTTACCCGGCCCTAAGAATCGACACAGTTGCTCAAGTGTCTCGATATCGCCAGGCTGGCCTTCGCCACGTTCGATAGCACGCAGGATCTTCACGCTCCACGGCAGACCATCACGGCACGGTGTACACCAGCCGCAGGACTCGCGGGCGAAGAACTCTTCCAGGTTACGCACCAGGGATACCATGCCGATCTCATGGTCGACGGCCATCGCCAGCGCCGTACCCAGACGGCTGCCTGCTTTACCAATGCTTTCGAACTCCATTGGCAGGTCAAGGTGGGCTTCGGTCAGGAAGTCCGTCCCTGCCCCACCCGGCTGCCAGGCTTTGAATTTCAGGCCATCGCGCATGCCGCCGGCGTAGTCTTCAAGAATTTCGCGTGCGGTGGTGCCGAACGGCAGCTCCCAGACGCCAGGGTTCTTCACGCGACCGGAGAAGCCCATCAGCTTGGTACCGGCATCTTTGCTTGAGGAGATGCCCTGATACCACTCCACGCCGTTCGCGAGGATCGCCGGGACGTTGCACAGGGTTTCGACGTTGTTGACGCAGGTCGGTTTACCCCACACGCCGGAGCTTGCCGGGAACGGTGGCTTGGAGCGCGGGTTCGCGCGGCGGCCTTCCAGGGAGTTAATCAGCGCGGTTTCTTCACCGCAGATATAACGCCCGGCACCGGTGTGCACGAACAGCTCGAAGTCAAACCCGGTGCCCAGGATGTTTTTACCCAGCAGACCGGCTTCAGTGGCTTCGGCAATCGCGCGACGCAGGTTTTCAGCCGCTTCGATGTATTCACCGCGCAGGAAGATATAGCCACGGTACGCTTTCAGCGCGAACGCGGAGATCAGCATGCCTTCAACCAGCAGGTGCGGCAGCTGTTCCATCAGCAGGCGGTCTTTATAGGTACCCGGCTCCATTTCATCGGCGTTACACAGCAGGTAACGGATGTTCATGGATTCGTCTTTCGGCATCAGGCTCCACTTCAGACCGGTGGAGAAGCCCGCGCCCCCGCGGCCTTTCAGGCCAGACTCTTTCACCGCGTTAACGATGTCGTCCGGCGCCATGCCGCCGAGGGCTTTACGCGCGCCGGCATAGCCGTTTTTGCTCTGATATTCGTCGAGCCAGACCGGCTGTTTGTCATCACGCAGACGCCAGGTCAGCGGATGCGTCTCAGCAGTACGAATTACAGTTTTCATTTGTACTGCTCCAGCAGGTCAGGAATCGCTTCCGGCGTCAGATGGCTGTGAGTGTCCTCATCAATCATCATGGTCGGCCCCTTGTCGCAGTTACCCAGGCAGCAGGTTGGCAGCAGAGTAAAGCGTCCGTCGAAGGTGGTCTGGCCCGGCTTGATATTGAGTTTCTTCTCAATCGCAGCCTGAATGCCCTGATAACCGGTGATGTGGCAGACCACGCTGTCACAGTAGCGGATCACATGGCGGCCTACCGGCTGACGGAAGATCTGGCTGTAGAACGTGGCTACGCCTTCTACGTCACTTGCCGGAATGCCCAGCACTTTTGCGATCTCGTAGATCGCCCCATCCGGCACCCAACCACGCTGTTTCTGTACGATTTTCAGCGCTTCAATGGACGCCGCACGCGGGTCTTCGTAGTGGTGCATCTCGTGCTCAATGGCGGCACGCTCTGCTTCACTCAGCTCAAAAGCCTCGGTTTGTGGTTGTTGATTCTCGTGCATAATTAGCGGTCCACATCTGACATAACAAAATCGATACTACCCAGATACACAATCAGGTCGGAGACCAGACTGCCGCGAATGGCGGCCGGGATCTGCTGCAAGTGTGCGAAGCTTGGCGTACGCACGCGGGTGCGGTAGCTCATGGTGCTGCCGTCGCTGGTGAGGTAGTAACTGTTGATACCCTTGGTCGCTTCAATCATCTGGAAGGATTCCTGTGCCGGCATGACCGGGCCCCAGGAAACTTGCAGGAAGTGGGTGATCAGGGTTTCGATATGTTGCAGCGTGCGCTCTTTCGGTGGCGGCGTCGTCAGCGGGTGATCCGCCTTGAACGGGCCTTCCGGCATGTTGTTGAGGCACTGCTCAAGGATGCGCAGGCTCTGGCGCAGCTCTTCCACTTTCAGCATCACGCGGGTGTAGCAGTCGGATACGCCGCCGCCAACCGGGACTTCAAAGTCGAAGTTCTCGTAACCAGAGTAAGGACGGGCTTTACGCACGTCGAAATCAATACCCGTCGCACGCAGACCTGCACCTGTGGTTCCCCACTCCAGCGCTTCTTTCGCGCCGTAGGCAGCAACGCCCTGAGAACGGCCTTTCAGGATGGAGTTACGCAGCGCGGCTTTCTCGTAAGACGCCAGACGTTTCGGCATCCAGTCGAGGAATTCACGCAGCAGGCGGTCCCAGCCGCGCGGCAGATCATGCGCCACACCGCCGATGCGGAACCAGGCCGGGTGCATACGGAAACCGGTAATCGCTTCCACCAGATCGTAGATTTTCTGACGGTCGGTAAAGGCGAAGAAGACCGGCGTCATCGCGCCGACGTCCTGAATGAACGTGGAGATGTACAGCAGGTGGCTGTTAATACGGAACAGTTCAGACAGCATCACGCGAATCACGTTAACGCGATCCGGGACGGTGATGCCTGCCAGTTTCTCAACGGCCAGCACGTATGGCATTTCGTTCACGCAGCCGCCGAGGTATTCGATACGGTCGGTGTACGGAATGTAGCTGTGCCAGGACTGACGCTCGCCCATCTTCTCGGCACCACGGTGGTGGTAGCCGATGTCAGGGACGCAGTCGACAATTTCTTCACCGTCAAGCTGAAGGATAATACGGAATGCACCGTGCGCAGACGGGTGGTTTGGACCGAGGTTGAGGAACATGAAGTCCTCGTTTTCGGTGCCGCGCTTCATGCCCCAGTCTTCCGGCTTGAAGGTCAGCGCTTCCATCTCCAGATCCTGCTTGGCTTTGGTCAGCTCAAACGGGTCAAATTCGGTGGCGCGTGCCGGGTAGTCTTTACGCAGCGGGTGGCCGGTCCAGGTCTGCGGCATCATGATGCGCGTCAGATGCGGGTGACCGTCGAAGGTCATGCCGAACATTTCCCAGGTTTCACGCTCGTACCAGTTGGCGTTCGGGAAAAGTTTGGTGATCGTCGGCAGATGCATGTCGTTTTCAGACAATGCCACCTTGAGCATGATATCCGTGTTGCGGTCTATTGAGATCAGGTGGTAGAAAACGGAAAAATCCGCAGCAGGGAGACCCTGGCGGTGCGTTCTCAGACGTTCGTCCATGCCGTGTAAGTCAAACAGCATGACGTAAGGTTTTGGCAATTTCTTGAGGAAATCGACAACTTCCAGTAATTGCTCACGCTTCACCCAAACAACGGGTACCCCGGTGCGGGTGGCCTGAACAGTAAAGGCATCCGGCCCAAAACGGTTGCGCAGTTCGCCAATGACGGGGTCATCGAGATGATCCCGGGTCTGCCAGGCGGCTTCTTGCGCGGTTAAGTCGGTCATATTGTTCACCATTGCAAATGGTCCGTGGTGACTGTTAAGCCTGGCTTCGCGCTATTTGAGTAGTGATATGCGAAGGTGTTCTCCAGGCCCACAGGCGCAAATTAAATTTCGTCAGGCGTACGCAGGTTGGTGACGGCAATACGTTCACCACGTTTACGCTCGCGCTCAGACTGCATGTTCGCGCGATAGACACCCTGATCGCCAACAACCCATGAAAGCGGGCGGCGTTCTTTACCAATTGACTCCTGGAGCAGCATCAGCGCCTGCATATAGGCCTCTGGACGCGGCGGGCAGCCCGGGATGTACACATCCACCGGAATGAACTTATCAACGCCCTGCACAACGGAATAAATGTCGTACATACCGCCGGAGTTTGCACATGCGCCCATGGAGATAACCCATTTTGGCTCCAGCATCTGGTCATAAAGACGCTGAATAACCGGTGCCATCTTGGTAAAGCAGGTCCCGGCCACCACCATCAGGTCAGCCTGACGTGGAGAAGCACGCAGTACCTCGGCCCCAAAACGCGCAACGTCATGCACCGCAGTGAATGACGTCACCATTTCAACGTAGCAGCAAGAAAGGCCAAAGTTGTATGGCCAGATGGAGTTCTTACGACCCCAGTTGACCATGTCGTGCATGGCATGTTCGAGCTTGCCCATGTACACGCTTTTGTTGACTTCTTGCTCCAGGGGGTCGGTTACGATCTCCTGTTTTTGCAGGGGGTAACGGTCATTCTCACCGTTAGGATCTATGCGGGTGAGCGTATAATCCATCTTATTGCCTCGCTGTTACTGCTGACGATTAGAGATACTGTTTTCCGGGTTGATGTGTTCACGGCGTGAACGCACAGGTGTCCAGTCCAGCGCGCCAATACGCACCAGATAAACCAGACCGGCCAGTAACACTAAAATGAAAATTGCGGCCTCGACAAAGCCCACCCAACCACTTTCGCGAATGGAGGTAGACCACGCGAAGAGGTAAAGCGCTTCCACGTCAAAAATGACGAAGAACATGGCTACCAGGTAGAACTTGGCAGACAGGCGTAAGCGAGCGGTACCTACTGAATCAATACCTGATTCGAAAGGTGTGTTTTTGTGCCTTGCGCGGGCGCGACCGCCCAGGAACCAGCCGCCGACTAACATCAGGCAGCACAGGCCAATGGCTACAATAAGAAAGATTGCGAATGCCCAGTGATGAGCGATGACTTCTGTGGATGTTGACATACTCATTGCTTACTCATCAAAAGTGATACCGACGACACTGCTCTTGCTGGCAGATGGGCATCACATCGATTCATGGGGAGGAACAAAATAACCTTACACTAACTGTCAGAAATGAGACATAGACAGCAAAATGATGGGGTTTTTTACTCCTTTCTATAACCTTTTGTCAACTTTAACAAAGGTTTCTTCACATTAAATTACAACGTGCGATTCTCATTAACATTTGGTGCCCTTTAACCCTGGTGGGTACATGACTTTCCGTCAAATGCATCTTGTTGAATCGTGTCCGTTTTGGAAGTAAAAAAAATAACCCTCCTATTTTGACAGGATTTGCCAACGATTCCTCCCCCCAAATGGGAGTATTTTCTTGATCTGAGACACGCTTTTGTTAATTCAATCAAAAAAACAGCAACATATTTCCTGTTTTTTTAACATCGGCGGGGTATGAGGTAAGTTAGAACAGGTATTGTTTACATCTTAACCAAAAACATTTTCTGCATTGATAAATAAGCGGTATTTGCTTCATCCCTGCTCCGTTCACGGTTATGAATAGCAAAAAAAACCACTCGCAGGAAAAAATCATGCGAGTGGCTCTTTTTTGCACTTACATTTTGTTACGAGAATTTTGAGGGAATGATCACTCAAAATCCCCTTCCACGATCAGGGAGTCGTCCCCTCCTTCGGGAGTAACAGGCGCGTACTGCCATGGATTGTGGTAGTTTTCCATTGCCTCGAACACCACTTTTGCCAGCTCGTTGTTGCTGGCGGCGTTATGGCACAGCAGGTACTCCGTATCCGGCAACGACGGGAGTCCCTCGGATTGACCCAGCACACGCAGATCGGGGCTCATCATCTCCACCGGACGGGCCGTTACGCCAAGCCCGGCCTTCACCGCCGCTCGCACTGCGGGCAAGGTTGACGCCACGTACGCCAGGCGCCATGGAATACCGGCTTCGTTGAGCGCAGCCAGCACCATATCGCGGAACGGACTCGGATCGTCCAGCAGGACCAGGGGTATCGGCTCACCTTTCTGCAATACATACTCCGCGGCACAGTACCAGTGCGTTGGAGAAGTACGCAGCGTCAGGCTGTCAAACTGGCCAGGTCGATGCGTGGTGACCACCAGGTCAACCTCGTTTTCTTTCAGCATCTCAACCATGAAGGCATTGCGTTTAACGCTAACGTCCAGGGCAAGCTTCGGATAAACCGAGCTAATTCGGTTGAGAAGGAAGGGTAAAATGGTATCTGCTGATTCATCTGACGCCCCTAATGTTAACACTCCCTGAAGGTTGCTAAACATTAATGATATACAGGCTTCATCATTAAAGCGCAGTATCTTTCTGGCATAACCCAGAAGCTGAATACCATGTTCTGTTAAAAGCTTATTACGTCCATGACGCGCAAAAAGCTCTTTACCAACCAGTTGTTCCAGCCGCTGCATTTGCTGACTCACGGCGGACTGGGTACGGCAAACGGCGGCAGCAGCTGCTGCAAAAGTGTTGAGATCGGCGACCGCAACAAACGTTCTCAGCAGATCGAGGTCGAGATTCATTATCGGACGATTTGCATTTATCATATCTTTTCACTTTCAGGTTGCTCGTGCGGAGCTGCCCGGGTTGAAGCTGTGTGTAACAGTTAAGCAATTCCTTCTGAAGAGTTTCCCTCGCATCCCGGCCCGGCAGACTGCCTGACAGATAGTTATTGTACTGCGGTATATCACCAGTCAGAAATCACGTTTCATGACGTTATTTTTATTCTCTTGCGTCCAGGATATTTCGTTGTTTGCAGGTCGATGTTAATACCATAAAGAGTAAGACATGTTTTCTGCCATCTATATCGCAGCGTTGGCAACGTAGCAAGATGTGACTTACCCAATCAGCCAGAGATAATTTTAACAATAACAATCGATTAATACAGGAAAGCAGTATCCGATATACGTAACAGGCCTATCGCTATGCTGCATTCCCGAAACACATCTTAACCCAAATCCACTATATTTATAAGTCTTATTGCAATATTAAGGATTTACCGCCAATGATAAGCAACTACACTCTTTTTATTAAAATTAACGAAAGTTGCATTTTCGTCGTTAATAATAAATAAAGTTTAATTTAGATTCAGGCCATTCATTAATAACCCTTAACATTAATTTCACATGAGTAACTTTTAACCTGGCTTTGCTAATATGGCAATCGGTATCTCAGCATTCAGGTTTTACGAATGGTCACTCAGGGGGACTAATGCATCAGCCCGAATCGTCTTTTTATTTATTCCAGAATAATATTCATCTTTATATGAAATTTTTAGCACAAACAACCCAATCTCCCTCTTTATCACGATAAATTCAGACACAAAATCACTCCGTCGTTAGAGTAAGCGATCACCGCGGCATTGCCCGGTTGGACGAAATCTTCTTCTGTGCGCCCTTCAAAACGAAGCGCGGTGGGAGTACATTGTTCCGTGCTCACTTCCACGGCAGGAAGTTGCAATAATAGCGAAAAGGTTAAAGGTTCATGTCCCCTATCGAAAAATCCAGCAAGCTCGACAACGTCTGTTACGACATCCGTGGCCCGGTACTCAAAGAGGCAAAACGCCTTGAAGAGGAAGGCAATAAGGTTCTGAAACTCAACATCGGCAACCCCGCGCCATTTGGTTTTGAAGCGCCGGATGAGATCCTGGTGGATGTGATCCGTAACCTGCCCACTGCACAAGGCTACTGCGATTCAAAAGGGCTTTATTCCGCCCGTAAAGCCATCATGCAGCACTATCAGGCTCGCGGTATGCGCGACGTCACCGTTGAAGATATCTACATTGGCAACGGTGTCTCGGAGCTGATCGTTCAGGCGATGCAGGCGCTCCTGAACAGCGGCGATGAAATGCTGGTTCCTGCCCCGGATTATCCGCTGTGGACGGCTGCGGTGTCCCTGTCCAGCGGTAAAGCGGTGCACTACCTGTGCGACGAATCCTCTGACTGGTTCCCGGATCTGGATGATATTCGCGCCAAAATTACCCCGCGCACCCGGGGTATCGTGATCATTAACCCGAATAACCCGACGGGTGCGGTCTATTCAAAAGAGCTGCTGATGGAGATCGTCGAGATCGCCCGCCAGCACAACCTGATCATCTTTGCCGACGAGATTTACGACAAGATCCTGTACGACGCGGCGCAGCACCACTCTATCGCTGCGCTGGCGCCCGATCTGCTGACGGTCACCTTTAACGGACTGTCTAAAACTTACCGCGTTGCCGGTTTCCGTCAGGGCTGGATGGTACTGAACGGTCCGAAAAAACATGCGAAAGGCTACATTGAAGGGCTGGAGATGCTGGCATCCATGCGTCTGTGCGCCAACGTACCGGCGCAACATGCGATCCAGACAGCACTCGGCGGCTATCAAAGCATCAGCGAGTTTATCGTTCCAGGCGGCCGCCTGTATGAACAGCGCAACCGCGCATGGGAATTGATTAATGATATTCCGGGCGTCTCCTGCGTGAAGCCTAACGGCGCGCTGTACATGTTCCCGAAAATCGACGCGAAGCGCTTCAATATTCACGACGACCAGAAAATGGTGCTCGACTTCCTGTTGCAGGAAAAAGTGCTACTGGTTCAGGGGACGGCGTTTAACTGGCCGTGGCCGGATCACGTGCGTATCGTCACCCTGCCGCGCGAAGACGATCTCGAGATGGCCATCAGCCGCTTCGGGCGCTTCCTCTCCGGGTACCATCAGTAACGCTGACTTTTCGCCGGGTAGCGCTGCGCTTACCCGGCCTACAACATCCGCAAATTTGCATCTTCCCTCCCCTCCCCGCACAATGAAGTCTGTCGCAGTGAAGACATAAGGTAACCTATGAGTCAGAGTCATTTCTTTGCCCACCTCTCCCGCCTGAAACTCATCAACCGCTGGCCGCTGATGCGCAATGTGCGTACTGAAAATGTGTCTGAGCACAGTTTGCAGGTTGCCATGGTCGCGCACGCGCTGGCCGCGATTAAAAACCGCAAATTCAACGGGCAGGTGAATGCCGAACGTATCGCCCTGCTGGCGATGTATCACGATGCATCGGAAGTGCTGACCGGGGATCTGCCTACGCCGGTGAAATATTTCAACTCGCAGATTGCCCAGGAATATAAGGCCATTGAGAAGATTGCCCAGCAGAAGCTGATCGACATGGTGCCTGAAGAGCTGCGCGATATCTTCGGGCCGCTGATCGATGAGCATCAGTATACGGAAGAGGAGAAATCCCTGGTTAAGCAGGCCGATGCGCTGTGCGCCTACCTGAAGTGTCTGGAAGAGTTATCCGCCGGGAATAACGAATTTTTACTGGCAAAAACGCGTCTGGAAAAAACGCTGGAATCCCGTCGCAGCGAAGAGATGGACTACTTTATGCGCGTGTTTGTGCCGAGCTTCCATTTGTCGCTGGATGAGATTAGCCAGGATTCGCCACTCTGATTTTCGCCCAGCGGCGCTGCGCTTGCAGGGCCTACGGGGTTGTAGGCCGGGTAAGGCGTAGCCGCCACCCGGCAAAATGCTCAGAACGGAAACAGGACCGGTATCAATACCACGCACACCACCATCACCAGCACGGTGAACGGCACACCCAGCTTCACGAAATCACTGAACCTATAATTCCCGGGCCCCAGCACCAGCGTATTGACCGGGGAAGAGACCGGCGTCATAAATGCCGCTGACGCCGCCATCGCAACGATCATCGCAAACGGATACGGCGAAACGCCCATCGATTTTGCCATCGCCAGCGCAATGGGCGCCATCAGCACCGCCGTTGCGGTATTGGAGATGAACAAACCGATGGTGGCACACATGACGAACAGGCAAACCATCATCAGGTACGGACCATATCCCCCGCCCGCGTCCATTAAGCCTTTCACGATCAAATCCACCCCGCCGGTTTTCTGTAGCGCCAGGGCGAAGGGCATCATCCCGACGATGAGAATGATGCTCGGCCAGTGAATCGCTTTGTAAGCGCTTTCGGCGTCAATACAGCGGAATTTGCCCATTAACAGACAGGCGATTATCGCCGCCACCGGGTTAGGGATCTCGTCCGTCAGCATCAGCGCGACCATCAATACCAGGCAAAAAATCGCATGGGGCGCCTGGCTGTGCGCCGGTGATGCATCGTTCTCTTCAATCGGCATATTCAGCACCACAAAATCGCGGCCTTTCTGCCCGAGCTGGCTAATCAGTTTCCAGTTGCCGACCACGAGGAAGATATCCCCCAGCAGGATCGGCTCATCCACCACCGCCCCTTCAAGGGCTACGCCATCGCGCTTCAGGCCCACCACGTTGAGGCCATAGCGGGTACGAAAGCCGATTTCACGCACGGTTTTGCCCAATAATTCCGATTCCGGGATCAGCGACACCTCGGCCATTCCCACATCCAGCGCCTGGTCAGAGAAATACTCGCCGCGCAGGACCATCGGCTCCAGCAGCTGCTCGCTACAAAACTCCCGCAGATCCACGTCTGCGGTGGACATATCAATCAGCAGGACGTCACGCGCGCGAAACTCTGACACCCCGTTCACGTTAACGATCACCCGACGAAAACGACGCCAGCGCTCAACCCCGATGACGTTCGCGCCATTGCGTTCACGTAGCTTAAGGTCATCCAGCCGCTGCCCCACCATAGGCGATCCCGGGCGGATAGCCAGACGTCGGGCACGCCCGGTCAGACGATACTCTTTAATCAGATCGCGGAAAGAGCGCCGCTTCCAGCCCTCTTTGGCTTTATCCTGCTTCTCCCCTTTCAGCGCGAAACGGGTCAATAGCATATAGATAATGCCCATCACCAGTACCACCAGCCCGATCGGCGTAACGCTGAAAAAGCTAAACCCCTCAAGCCCCTCACGGATCAGTTCGCTGTTCACGACGAGGTTCGGCGGCGTCGCGACCAGCGTCATCATGCCGCTGATGAGCCCGGCGAAGCTCAACGGCATCATCAGCCGCGACGGGGAGATCTGCATCCTCATGCAGACGCTCAGCACGACCGGAATAAAGATGGCCACGACGCCCGTAGAGCTCATAAACGCGCCCAGCCCGGCGACCGTCAGCATCAGGTAAATCAGCATTTTGGTTTCGCTGCTGCCCGCCACCTTAACCAACCACGACCCCATCATCGTCGCCACGCCGGTGCGTACCAGCCCGTCGCCAATAATAAACAGGGCGGCAATCAAAATAACGTTGGGATCGCTAAACCCGGAAAAGGCTTCCGGCAGGGAAAGGGTACCGCTCAGAATGAATGCGACAATCACAAACAGGGCGACGGCATCCATGCGCACCTTGCCCGTGGCAAAAAGAATGATGGCGATTAACAGCAGGCTCAGGACCCAAATCAGTTCACCGTTCACAACATGTCCTTGTCAGTGGAGGAGAAGCAATTCTGCCATAAAAAAGCCCCGGTAATGCGGGGCTATATCATGGGATTACATTTTTAGCGAGACGGTTACAACTCCGTCTGACGCCTTCGAGACGTCGATGGCGGTCAGGGTGTTAAGCACAAAATCCGCCTCCTCCAGCCGGGGGGAACCCGCCGGGACGTTAACGGCAATGACGTGGCTTCCGGCGTTCAGCCCGGCCAGCACGCCTGCCGCCGCGTCTTCCACCACCACGCACTCCGCTGGCGCAAGGCCAAGCAGTTCAGCGCCGAGCAGAAACGCATCCGGTTCAGGCTTGCCGCGCTTCACGCGCTCAGCGGTAATGAATACGTCCGGCGTCGGTAAACCTGCCGCCTTATGACGGGCATGCGCGACGGGAACCGAGCCGGAGGTGACGATAGCCCACGGGATCTGCGCTTCATTCAGGTGCTCAAGCAGTTCACGCGCACCGGGCAGCGCGGTGATGCCTTCGGTATCGGTAGCTTCAATCTGCTCAAGATAGCGGAACTCCGCCTGAATCTCTTCCTCAGAACGTCCCGCAAGGAAGTGCCGCAATGAGGTAATGGCCTGTTTGCCATGGATGAAATTCAGTACGTCCTGATGGTCGATGTCGTGCCGGTCGGCCCAGTGGCACCACGAGCGCTCCACCACCGGTAGCGAATCCACCAGCGTACCGTCCAGATCAAACAGAAAACCTTTACACTGCACACGCACCTCCGTCAGGCATTAATGATTTGTTGAATTTCGTTGCTGCTTAAATGGTACTGACGCGGACAGGCGTGCCACGCGCTCAGCATACGTTGATACTTATCCCACATCGGGGTCTGGGCGTTGAAGCCGTGCGTACCCGCATCAAAATGGGTGTAACGCCCTTCGGTATTCACCATAAAGCGTACATAGCTCAGATAGCGCGCTTCCGTCGCAGCATCAAAGCCCAGGAACGTCACGCGGCGCTCGTCAATGGTCTGCTGGTCCTTCAGATTGGTCCAGGACACATGCAGCGCATGGTACATCTCCATGATGTCGATAACGATACGGCAGGTTTCCTCTTTCAGTTCGCCAAATTCGCGATCCAGTTCGCGCATCTGCAAGCCAAAACCACGTTCAACAATGGTTTGCAGGCGGCTGTAGCGTGCAGCGTTATCGGGATCAAGCATAGTCATCATCTTGTACTGGTTAGACAAAATCAGACGTTGAGCATGGGTCATTTCCATCTTTCGACTCCTGTAGCGCATTGCACTGTAAAAAAAAGACACGGTAACTGATTGTTACTGTGCCTTCTTTTGGTCGTCGTTTCGATGATCAATCACAAGTCATCGAGGAATGTTTTATCAAGCTGTTTAAACGCACGCTTGAGGGTATCCGCCAGCGCCTGATAGTCTGGCTTGCCTTCAACCGGCGCCAGCGCCTGGCCCGCCTCCTCCAGTTTTCCACGCACTTCATAAAACCAGTGTAAAACAGAAGGCGGAAGTGGCGTGACGGAACGTTTGCCTAACCACCATAGCCCCTGCATCGGCAGGCTTAAAGCAAAAAGCGCCGTCGCGACGGCAGGGCCAAGCTGTCCACCTAACGCTATCTGCCAGCACAGGGTAAAAACGGCAATCGGGGGCATAAAGCGAATCGCATAGCGCGTGGCGCGAATAGTGCGATTTTCAATAAACATGGGCGCGAGGCGCTTTTCCATCGGCCATGTCTTTGCGTAATGCTGTCCCCGACGAAACAGACTAAAAAAGTTCACGGACGGGATTTCGGGTGTCGACATGGCTGTACCTCAACTTCACATATAAAAATTAAAATTTTCGTGCAAAACCACAACAGGCTATGACAACGTTCAAAATATTTTGTCATCGCTACCCCGTATCGGGTATCCTGTGCCAGCCTGATAGGGCCGTAGACGATAAGCGTTAACTCGTCAAATTATCGCATATTATGCCATTGTCTGAAAAATGTTCAAAATGGCTTAAAATCATAGGTATTTCTTCCATCCTGCCAGAATGTTTGTTTGGCATGATGTTAATCATAAATGTCTGGGTCAGCATGCGTTACGCTTTTAGACTCACTGACGTTTTTTTAGCCACGTATCAATAATAGGTACTTCCATGTCGAGTAAGTTAGTACTGGTTCTGAACTGCGGTAGCTCCTCACTGAAATTCGCCATCATCGATGCGCTCAACGGTGACGAGTACCTCTCTGGTTTGGCCGAATGTTTCCATCTGCCTGAAGCACGTATCAAGTGGAAGATGGACGGCAGCAAACAAGAAGCGGCTTTAGGTGCAGGCGCCGCTCACAGTGAAGCGCTGAACTTTATCGTTAACACTATTCTGGCACAAAAACCAGAACTGTCTGCTCAGCTGACCGCAATTGGTCACCGTATCGTCCACGGCGGCGAAAAATACACCAGTTCCGTGGTAATCGACGACTCCGTGATCCAGGGTATCAAAGACTCTGCGTCTTTCGCACCGCTGCATAACCCGGCTCACCTGATCGGTATCGCTGAAGCACTGAAATCCTTCCCGAGTCTGAAAGACAAAAACGTGGCCGTGTTTGATACCGCGTTCCATCAGACCATGCCGGAAGAGTCTTACCTCTATGCCCTGCCATACAGCCTGTACAAAGAGCACGGCGTCCGTCGTTACGGCGCACACGGCACCAGCCACTTCTATGTGACTCAGGAAGCCGCAAAAGTGCTGAACAAGCCGGTTGAAGAAGTCAACATCATCACCTGCCACCTGGGCAACGGTGGTTCTGTTTCCGCTATCCGCAACGGTAAGTGTGTTGACACCTCTATGGGTCTGACCCCGCTGGAAGGTCTGGTGATGGGTACCCGTTCCGGTGATATCGACCCGGCGATCATCTTCCACCTGCACGACACCCTGGGCATGAGCGTTGACGACATCAACAAAATGCTGACCAAAGAGTCTGGCCTGCTGGGCCTGACCGAGGTCACCAGCGACTGCCGTTACGTTGAAGACAACTACGCAGAAAAAGCTGACGCTAAACGTGCAATGGACGTTTATTGCCACCGTCTGGCGAAGTACATCGGTTCTTACACCGCGCTGATGGAAGGCCGTCTGGATGCTGTTATCTTCACCGGCGGTATCGGTGAGAACGCGGCAATGGTACGTGAACTGTCCCTGGGCAAACTGGGCGTTCTGGGCTTCGAAGTTGATCATGAGCGTAACCTGGCTGCCCGCTTCGGCAAGTCTGGCTTCATCAACAAAGAAGGCACCCGCCCTGCTATCGTTATCCCAACTAACGAAGAGCTGGTCATCGCGCAAGACGCGCACCGCCTGACTGCCTGATTCCACACCGCCAGCAATGCTGGCGGTGCTGTTTTGTAACCCGCCCAACGCGGCGGTAACGAAAGAGGATAAACCGTGTCCCGTACTATTATGCTGATCCCTACCGGAACCAGCGTCGGCCTGACCAGCGTCAGCCTCGGCGTGATCCGCGCTATGGAACGCAAAGGCGTTCGTCTGAGCGTCTTTAAGCCTATCGCCCAGCCACGTGCCGGTGGCGATGCGCCAGACCAGACCACCACCATCGTTCGCAAGAACTCCAATCTGCCAGCGGCTGAACCGCTGAAGATGAGCCACGTTGAATCTCTGCTCTCCAGCAACCAGAAAGACGTGCTGATGGAAGAGATCATTGCCAACTACCACGCAAACGCGCAGGACGCGGAAGTGGTGCTGGTTGAAGGCCTGGTCCCGACCCGTAAACACCAGTTTGCCCAGTCTCTGAACTTTGAAATCGCGAAAACCCTGAACGCAGAGATCGTTTTCGTGATGTCTCAGGGCACGGATACCCCAGAGCAGCTGAAAGAGCGTATCGAACTGACGCGCAGCAGCTTCGGCGGTGCGAAAAACACCAGCATCACCGGCGTGATTGTTAACAAGCTGAACGCGCCAGTAGATGAGCAGGGCCGTACGCGTCCTGACCTGTCCGAAATTTTTGACGACTCTTCCAAAGCGAAAGTCATCAAAGTTGACCCGGCTAAGTTGCAGGATTCCAGCCCGCTGCCTGTTCTGGGCGCGGTGCCATGGAGCTTCGATCTGATTGCCACCCGTGCAATCGATATGGCGCGTCACCTGAACGCCACCGTGATCAACGAAGGCGATATCAACACCCGCCGCGTGAAGTCCGTAACTTTCTGCGCACGTAGCATTCCACACATGCTGGAGCACTTCCGTGCAGGTTCCCTGCTGGTAACCTCCGCAGACCGTCCGGACGTGCTGGTTGCAGCCTGTCTGGCCGCGATGAACGGCGTGGAGATCGGCGCGATCCTGCTGACCGGCGCCTACGAGATGGACCCACGCGTAAGCAAGCTGTGCGAACGTGCGTTCGCCACTGGCCTGCCAGTCTTCATGGTGAACACTAACACCTGGCAGACCTCCCTGAGCCTGCAAAGCTTCAACCTCGAAGTGCCGGTTGATGACCACGAGCGTATCGAGAAAGTTCAGGAATACGTTGCGGGCTACATCAACGCAGACTGGATCGAATCCCTGACGGCGACCTCCGAGCGCAGCCGTCGTCTATCTCCTCCAGCCTTCCGTTACCAGCTGACCGAGCTGGCGCGTAAAGCGGGCAAACGCGTGGTTCTGCCAGAAGGCGACGAACCACGTACCGTTAAAGCGGCAGCCATCTGTGCAGAGCGCGGTATCGCGACCTGTGTGCTGCTGGGTAACCCGGATGAGATCAACCGCGTTGCGGCGTCTCAGGGCGTTGAGCTCGGCGCGGGCATCGAAATCGTTGATCCTGACGTGGTCCGCGAAAGCTACGTTGCCCGTCTGGTTGAGCTGCGTAAGAACAAAGGCATGACCGAAGCCGTTGCGCGCGAGCAGCTGGAAGACAACGTGGTGCTGGGTACGCTGATGCTGGAGCAGGACGAAGTTGACGGTCTGGTTTCCGGTGCGGTTCACACCACCGCAAATACCATCCGTCCACCGTTGCAGCTGATCAAAACTGCACCGGGCAGCTCTCTGGTCTCCTCCGTGTTCTTCATGCTGCTGCCTGAACAGGTTTACGTTTACGGCGACTGCGCGATCAACCCGGACCCAACCGCAGAGCAGCTGGCAGAAATCGCTATCCAGTCTGCGGACTCCGCGATTGCCTTCGGTATCGAACCACGCGTCGCGATGCTCTCCTACTCCACCGGCACCTCTGGTGCAGGTAGTGACGTAGAGAAAGTCCGTGAAGCGACCCGCATTGCACAGGAAAAACGTCCGGATCTGATGATCGACGGCCCGCTCCAGTACGATGCCGCGGTAATGGCTGACGTGGCGAAATCCAAAGCGCCGAACTCGCCGGTTGCAGGTCGCGCTACCGTGTTCATCTTCCCGGATCTGAACACCGGTAACACCACCTATAAAGCGGTACAGCGTTCAGCAGACCTGATCTCTATCGGGCCAATGCTGCAAGGCATGCGCAAACCTGTGAACGACCTGTCACGTGGTGCGCTGGTTGACGATATCGTCTACACCATCGCGCTGACCGCGATCCAGTCTTCGCAGCAGCAGTAATTGTAAGGTCTTGCCGGATGGCGCTTCGCTTATCCGGCCTACAGGACCGTAGGCCCGGTAAGCGCGAGCGCCACCGGGCAACAAAAAGGCGACCACAAATGGTCGCCTTTTTTATTACAGCAACTCCCGCGCCGCCGACACAATGTCATGTGCCGTCAGGCCATACTCCTTCTGCAAGAAGTCCTGCGTACCCACCTGACCATACCGTTCCTTCACCCCCACCCGCCGCATAGGCACCGGACAGGTTTCCACCAGCACTTCCGCCACCGCCGACCCCAGCCCGTTGTGAATGCTGTGGTTTTCGCAGGTCACAATACGCCCGGTTTTCTCGGCATAGTTTTTCACCAGCATCCGATCGATGGGCTTCAGGGTAAACATGTCGATGACCGCTGCGCTTACCCCCTCCTGCTCCAGCTGGCGCGCCGCCTCCAGCGCTTCCGCCACCATAATGCCGTTAGCAATCAGGGTAATATCGGTTCCCTCGCGCAGCACGTTCCCCTTGCCGATGGTGAAGGTTGACCCCGGGGCATAGACGCTCGGCGCCTGTTTACGGATGGTCCGCACCCAGTAAAAGCCTTCCAGGTCGATAAGCTGACGCAGCACATCTTCGAACATCACCGCATCGGTCACCTCCAGCACCACTGAATGCGCCAGACCGCGCACAATGCCCATGTCCTCGAACGACATATGTGTCCCACCGTTGTGGCAGGCCGTCACGCCCGCATCCGAGGCAATCACCTTCACGTTATTGCGCTGGTAGTCCAGGGACATAAACAGCTGGTCAAAGCAGCGACGGCTGGCAAAGGCGGTAAAGGTATGAACGAACGGCTTACGTCCGGTGAGCGACAGCCCGGCGGCCGTCCCAATCACGTTGGCCTCCATAATGCCGCAGTTGATGACGTGCTGTGGATAATCACGCGCTACGCCGTCCATCGCCATCGAACTCATCAGATCCGCTTCGAGCGCAATGATCTCGCTCCCGGCCTCAATCTGTTTTGCCACAAAACCCGCGTAGACCTTACGCATCTCAACGGCATCTTTCTGTCCTGTCGGTGCAACCTTAATCATGTGAAGCCTCCAGTTGGCGAATCGTCTCGTTAAGCGCCGCTTTGCTCTCCTCGGTTAATCGCAGGTGATGCGAGTTGCTGAGCTGTTCCAGGTATGGCACCCCCTGCCCTTTGATGCTGTCGAGGATCACCACCCGCGGACGCGCATCGGCCTCAGGGATCGGCGCGGTCACCTCCAGCAGCGCCGGAATGTCATCCCCTTTCACCGTCACCACGTCAAAACCAAAGGCGCGGAATTTGCCTTCCAGGTCGAAGGCGCTGATGATTTCGTCCAGCTCGCCGTCGAGCTGCTGTTTGTTCCAGTCCACGAATACCGTCAGATTGTTCAGTCGATGGTGAGCGATAAACTGGAAGGCTTCCCAGCACTGTCCTTCATTCAGTTCTCCGTCGCCAACGATGCAAAACACCCGGTTTGGCCTTCCTGCCAGCTTGTGCGACAGCGCCATGCCGCCAGCGATAGAGATCCCCTGCCCCAGTGATCCGGTGGTGGCATCCACGCCGCGTGTTTTCAGGCGATCCGGGTGACTTGGCAGACGCGTCCCGTTCTGGTTCAGCGTGCTCAGCTCTTCAATCGGGAAGTAGCCCTTAATCGCCAGCGTGCTGTACAGCGCCGGCCCCGCATGGCCTTTCGACAGCACAAAGTAATCGCGCTCTGGCCAGTCCGGATCGGCCGGGTCAATCTTCATCACCGCGCCGTACAGAACGGTCAGCGTTTCAACGACTGACATGCTGCCGCCGTAGTGACCAAAACCCAGCTGCGTAAGGGATTTCAGCGTCTCAAGGCGGATCTGACGCGCCAGGTCGGTTATTTCATTCTCATTCATGATTTGGCTCCGGGGTTTTCCTGCGCGTTACCGCTGGCAGGTTTGTTTTTAGCGAAGACGTTGTAGGCCACCAGCAGCGCGAACAACACAACAACCAGTCCGGTGATGGCAAGCGGCGACAGGAAGCGTGCCAGGTTGCCCAGCACAATCCCGACCGCACCAAAATCAGCGTCCGAGAAGGTCGTATTCGCAAAGCCAATTGCGCCCAGAACAGGCAGCAGCAGGACCGGGAGGAAGGTGATCAGCAGGCCGTTAGCAAACGCGCCAATCATCGCCCCGCGACGTCCGCCGGTGGCGTTACCAAACACGCCTGCCGTTGCGCCAGTGAAGAAGTGCGGTACCACGCCCGGCAGGATCAGCACCCAGCTAAACTGACCGCAGATGAACAAGCCCACAATCCCGCCGAGGAAGCTAAACAGGAAGCCAATCAGTACCGCGTTTGGCGCATACGGGTAGACCACCGGGCAGTCCAGCGCAGGCCGCGCATTGGGCACCAGTTTTTCCGAGAAGCCGGTAAAGGCCGGGACGATTTCCGCCAGAATCAGGCGCACGCCCTGCAAGATGATGAACACGCCTGCCGCGAAGGTGATGGCCATAATGATGGCGTACACCAGGTAGTTCTGGCCGCCGCTGAAGGTGGCCTCTACGTACTCACGTCCGGCGCTTACCGCCATGATCAGGTAGATAATCATCATGGTCAGGGAGATGGAGATTGAACTGTCACGCAGGAAGCTAAGGTTCTTTGGCAGGTTCATCTCTTCGGTGGAGCGTGAGCCTTTGCCGACCTTGCTGCCAATCCAGCCGGACAGCACGTAGCCCAGCGTGCCGAAATGACCGAAGGCGATCTCATCGTTGCCGGTAATACGCTTCATATAGCGCTGCGCAATCGCCGGGAAGAAGGCCATAATCAGGCCGAGGATCAACGAACCGGTAAAGACCAGCCCGACCCCCTCGAAGCCTGCAACCGTCAGGATCACGCCGATCATGCATGCCATGTAGAAGGTGTGATGCCCGGTCAGGAAGATGTATTTCAGGCGGGTAAAGCGCGCAACAATAATATTCGCCACCATCCCGAAGGCCATAATGAGCGCGGTGGAAGCGCCATATTTTTCCAGGGCAATCGACACAATAGCTTCATTGTTGGGAATAATGCCCTGAATATTAAAGGCGTGCTCAAACATACCGCCGAGCGGATTTAAAGAGCCCACCAGCACGGTTGCGCCGCCGCCCAGTACAATAAAGCCGAGTATGGTTTTAATTGTGCCTTTTACCACATCCGAAAAGGCTTTTTTCTGCGCCACCAGACCAATCAGAGCAATTAACCCGACCAGCACTGAAGGGACTTTTAAAATATCAACAACGAAATTCAGCGTTTCAAGGATAAACATATCCACCTCGCCTTATCAGGATTATTGTCTTTCGAACCAGGCGCGCAGCTGCGCTTCGAGTTCGTTGATATCGATGATATTGTTGATCACCACCAGCTGGCTTTCCGGCACGCTGGCGCTGGCGGCAATGTCTTTTGCCATTACAAACAGGTCCGCCGCGCCCGGCGTGGCCGAGGAGAGATCGGAGTGTTCAACCTCGGCCTCAATTTCCAGTTTTTTGAGCACCTTTTTAATATTCATTTCGACCATAAAACTGCTGCCCAGGCCGGAGCCGCAAATAGCCATGATTTTCATTGTTATCCCCTTTTTTGAGTAGAGTACGCCCCATCACGCTGACGCGTAATGTTGAGATGAATCGGATTAAATAATTAAATCAGAAGCGATCGATGACGGTTTTTATCTCCTCCAGCGTATTCGCCCGATGTAATTCAGCCATATCTTCGTCGCTGGAAAATAATTCCGCTAAGGCTGAGATCATTTCGATATGGCTATGCTTGTCCGGCGCCGCCAGCATCACAATGACATCGACAGGGTCAAACTCACCGGCACCAAAAGAGACGCCCTGTTTCAGTTTTAATAATGACAGGCCAAGTCCTTTCGCTCCTTCTTCCGGTCGCGCATGGGGCATTGCCAGCCCTGGAGCCAGCACATAGTAGGGACCTAACGTGTGGTGCTGCTCGATGATAGCCGTAACATATTCCGGCGCGATAACCTGCAAATCCAGCAGCGGTTTCGCGCACAGTTCCAGCGCCTGGGGCCAGCTTTCAACGCTATCCTGTAGGATGATGGTTGTATCATATATCCACTTTTTGAGCATTTTTCACTCCCGCTAAAGATCAGACATGGGCAAACTCTATTCAACCCATCAATCAATGACTGCGATCGCGATCACAAAGATAGCGCTACCAACGACTAACATGCAGAACTGTGATAGCGCTATCAAATTGCTGTCATGGTGCGAAATCACAGCAAAAAAAGGGATTTAAGGCGTATACTGCCTGTCACGTAAAATGAAGGATGAAACTGAATCGCGTCCTGTCAGCAGGAAGATGTATGTCTTTAACCCGAAAACGGCGCAGTACCGGAAAAGTAACGCTCGCGGATGTCGCACAGCTTGCCGGCGTAGGCACGATGACTGTTTCCCGTGCCCTCCGCACGCCCGAACAGGTTTCCGATAAACTGCGTGAAAAAATTGAAGCCGCGGTGCAGGAGCTGGGTTATATGCCCAATCTTGCCGCCAGCGCACTGGCATCGGCGTCGTCATGGACGATCGCGATGGTAGTTCCCAACCTTTCCGAAGCTGGCTGTTCCGAGATGTTCGCCGGGCTACAGCAGGTGCTCCAGCCAGCCGGATACCAGATCATGCTGGCGGAATCTCAGCATCGTCTTGAACAGGAAGAGAAACTGCTCGAAACGCTGCTGGCCTCAAATATCGCCGCAGCGATACTGCTCAGCGTCGAGCACTCCGATACCGTACGCCACTGGCTGAAAAACGCCTCTATCCCGGTGATGGAAATGGGTGCAATGCGTGCCGATCCGATTGATATGAATATCGGGATTGATAACGTCGCCGCCATGTATGAACTTACCGAGATGGTGATTCAGCGTGGCTACCAGAATATCGGCCTGCTGTGCGCTAACCAGGAGCAGTGGATTTTTCAGCAGCATTTGCAGGGCTGGTACAAGGCGATGCTGCGCCACCACCTGTCGCCGAACAGAGTGATTAATGCCGCCATGCCGCCGAACTTCTCCACCGGCGCGGCACAACTGCCAGAGTTCCTGCTGGCGTGGCCGGAACTGGATGCGCTGGTGTGCGTATCAGATGAACTGGCCTGCGGCGCGCTGTATGAGTGCCAGCGTCGGCGCATCAAAGTGCCGGACGAATTAGCGGTCGTGGGCTTTGGCGACAGCGACGTCAGCCGCGTCTGCCAGCCGCCGCTGACAACGATGGCAGTACCGCATCGCAAGATTGGGATTGAAGCCGGGAAAGCGTTACTGGAACGTCTGAATGACGGAGACTGGCGCGATCATAAACCCATCGCGTCCAGCCTGTGTCTGCGGGAAAGCTGTTAAGGCTTACTCAGCCTCTTCCTCTTTTTCCGCCTTATTTTCCGGTTTAGCGGATTCGTTTTTGGCGTTGCGGGTCATCCACAGCGCCAGTGCTTTAAGGGAATCTGGCGTGAACTCGTCGCAACGCGCAGTGATCTCTTCCGGCGTCATCCAGCACACTTCGCTCACTTCCTCTTCCTGCAAGGCGAAAGGTCCGTGGGAAACGCAGCTGAACAGCCCGCCCCAGACGCGACAATGTTCATCTTCGAAATAAAATTGCCCGTGCTCGGCAAACGGCACGCCAGCGATACCTAACTCTTCTTCCGCTTCACGACGCGCGGAATCCAGCAATACTTCATCGGCCTGCACAACGCCACCCGCTGTGGCATCCAGCATACCAGGAAGAAAATCTTTGGTGTCGGTGCGACGCTGGACCAGAATCTTGCCCATGCCGTCATGAACAACGATGTACGTCGCGCGGTGACGCAGACGCTCCGCACGCATTTGTTCGCGGCTGGCCTGCGCGATCACTTCATTCTCTTCGCTGACAATGTCAACCCACTCAGTACTTGCCAAATGATTCTGCTCCACCATCGGGAAACCTTCTCGTCTAAGCGCTCTTTCGGCGCGTTTGCAGTTGTGGTGTAACTTACGGATTAATCGCTATCTGCGCAATAACTTGCTGATCATTAAGTGCGATAACGCTTAATGTCCCGTCTTCATACATGCCGTAGCTTGCCGGATTGCCGCCTTTAGGAATGCTGACAGACCCGGGATTAAAGTGATAAAACGCCCCGCGTTTTTCCGCCACCGGAATATGAGTATGACCATAAACCAGGACATCGCCAGCGGCGAGTGACGGCAGGTTATCCGGGCCGAACAGGTGCCCGTGGGTCAGGAACAAACGGCTGTTTTCCATCAACACCTGTTGCCAGGGAGCGGTGATGGGAAAATTCAGCAGCATCTGGTCAACTTCGCTGTCACAGTTGCCGCGAACGGCGATAATGCGCGAGGCAAAATGATTAAGTTTTTCCGCCACCTGCGCGGGAGCGTAGCCTTCCGGCAACGCATTGCGTGGGCCGTGGTTTAACACGTCGCCCAGGATCACCAGCCATTGCGCTCCGCTTTGGGCGAACAGAGAAAGCACGCGTTCGGTCGCGGGCAGCGATCCATGAATATCCGACGCAAACATCAGTTTCATCAGTTACTCCTTAGGAATTCAGACTGCCCCTATCATACCTCAAGCGCCCCGTCTTATCAGCCCGCGCGCTTAGCAGAGAGTGCCAGATAGCGCTGTACCGACGCGCGTTGCCACTGGAATGTGGCGTAATCCACCAGCAGCTGTGGGACGTCATCGCCATTGAGGATCAAGCGATTGAGCATCAGCGCCAGATCGGTGTCGGCAATACACCACTCGCCAAACAGGTTGGGGTTACCCTGCGCCAGCAGCGATGACGCAGTTTCGATCAGCTTCCGGGCGCTGGATAAGCCTTCCTCGCTGAGGGCGGGCTTTTTGACGCCAGCGAACACCACGTCCGTAGAGCGTTCTGTGCGAATCGGCACCAGGTCGCTACGCAGCCATGCCTGGATCTGGCGAGCGCGGGCGCGCTTTTGCAGATCGTGAGGATAGATGCGTTCCCACTCTGGCGGGGCAAAGCGGTCCTCAAGATACTCGTCAATCGCCGAGGATTCACTCAACTCAAAACCGTCGATCTCCAGCACAGGGACTCGGCGAGTGAGCGCGTAGCCCTGCCACTGGGGCTTCAGATGTTCGCCGCTGTCCAGGTCGACGGTTTTCAGACTAAAAGTAAGCCCCTTTTCTGCCAGCGCCACATAAACGCTCATGACATAAGGAGAAAAAAAGTTCGCATCGGACCACAACGTTATTACAGGCTGGCTCATAACATCCTCATCGGCTGATCGGTTTTCACTCAACATATAATCTCTTTGCCTCGCTGTCACTTGATGAAAACTCACGATTTACAACAAGCACCTATACTGATTTTTTATGGCAACACTATTCGCACTGACAGGAGTTGAGAATGATAGATCTCTATTATGCCCCCACCCCTAATGGCCATAAGATCACCCTCTTTCTCGAAGAAGCCGAAGTGGACTACCGGATCATTCGCGTGGATATCAGTAAAGGCGACCAGTTCCGCCCCGTTTTTCTGGCCATATCGCCCAACAATAAAATTCCGGCCATCATTGATAACCTGCCCTCCGACGGCGGCAAACCGTTAAGCCTGTTTGAGTCCGGAGAGATTTTGCTCTATCTGGCAGAGAAAACCGGCAAGCTCCTGAGCGGGGAGTTGCGCGAGCGTCATCACACGCTGCAATGGTTATTCTGGCAGTCGAGCGGCCTGGGGCCGATGCTGGGGCAGAATCATCACTTTACTGCCTATGCGCCGCAGACGATCCCTTACGCCATTGAGCGCTATCAGGTCGAAACCCAGCGCCTGTACGGGGTCCTGAACCGTCGGCTGGAAAAATCACCGTGGCTGGGAGGTGAGCATTACAGCATCGCAGATATCGCCTGCTGGCCGTGGATCAACACCCATGAACGCCACCGGATCGATCTGGCCACTTATCCGGCGGTGAACAACTGGTTTGAGCGCATCCGGACCCGCCCGGCAACCGAACGCGCCATGCAAAAAATCCATCAGATTTGAGCCTGCGCCCCGTTGGGTGCAGGTGTTCTCCTCATGTATGATGAGGTGAAAATACTGACACGGAGAAGACCTGCAATGTCCCAGCATGACGCTATTATTCGTATAAAAAACTTACGCTTACGCACGTTCATTGGTATCAAAGAGGAGGAGATCGCGAATCGCCAGGATATCGTAGTGAATGTGGTGATCCACTACCCGGCAGACAAGGCGCGCGCCAGCGAAGACATCAATGACGCGCTGAACTATCGCACGATCACCAAAAGCATCATCCAGTACGTTGAGAACAACCGTTTTGCGCTACTGGAAAAATTAACTCAGGATGTGCTCGACATCGCACGCGAACACCACTGGGTCACTTATGCTGAAGTGGAGATCGATAAACTTCACGCCCTGCGCTACGCCGACTCCGTCTCCATGACGTTAAGCTGGCAGCGCCAGGCGTAAACCTGGAGGTTGTATGAAGATCCTGCTCACCGGCGGTACGGGCCTGATTGGTCGCCATCTCATTCCACGTTTGCAGGCGTTGCATCACGACATTACCGTGGTCACGCGCAGCCCGGAGAAAGCGCGCCAGGTGCTGGGCGCCGGCGTTGAGATCTGGAAAGGCCTGGCGGAAAGGCAGGATCTGAACGGCTTTGACGCCGTCATCAACCTTGCTGGCGAACCTATCGCCGATAAACGCTGGACCGAAGAGCAAAAACAGCGTTTATGCAGCAGCCGCTGGAACATGACCGAAAGGCTGGTTGAGCTGATTCGCAACAGCGAGACGCCGCCTTCGGTGCTGATTTCAGGCTCTGCTACAGGCTACTATGGCGATCTCGGTGAAGTGGTGGTGACAGAAGAGGAGCCGCCGCACAACGAGTTTACCCATAAACTCTGCGCCCAGTGGGAGCGCATCGCCTGCGCGGCGCAAAGCGATCGTACCCGCGTCTGCCTGCTGCGCACCGGTGTGGTACTTGCGCCGAAGGGCGGTATTCTCGGTAAAATGCTGCCGCCGTTTAAAATGGGGCTTGGCGGGCCCATCGGCAACGGTCGTCAGTATCTGGCGTGGATCCATATCGACGATATGGTCAACGGCATTCTCTGGCTGCTGGATAACGATCTGCGCGGGCCATTTAACATGGTATCCCCTTACCCCGTACGTAATGAACAATTTGCTCACGCCCTGGGGCATGCCCTGCATCGCCCGGCGGTGCTGCGCGTGCCTGCAACGGCGATTCGTCTGTTGATGGGTGAGTCTTCGGTGCTGGTGCTGGGCGGGCAACGCGCGCTGCCAAAACGGCTGGAAGCGGCCGGGTTCACGTTCCGCTGGTATGACCTGGAAGAGGCGCTGGGGGATGTGGTGCAGTGAATATGTTAGAGTTATACGCCATGTCTGGATGAGATGGCGTAACTATGGCAACCATTACCACAACCCGGCTTCACCTCACCCCTTTCGAACCTTCTGACTGGGCGTTCTTCCGCTCTCTGCGTGAAGACCCCGCCATCATGCGCTATATGGCCGCTATCACGCCGGAAAAAGAGACGCGCCGCGTATTTGCCGCGCGCCTGATGGCGGAGCATGTCTTTGTGATCCGTCTGCATAACGACGTTACGCCGCTCGGGGATATCGGCCTGCAAATCAGTGCGGCGAACCGTGAAGAGGCGGATATTGGCTACACGGTTGTGCCTGCCGCGCAGGGAAAAGGCATTGCCAGCGAGGCGCTGCACGCGGTGTGCGAGTATGCATTTAACCAGACGGGCGTGAAGGCGATAAACGCGTACGTGCTGGCAGATAACGTTGGGTCGGTGCGGGTCCTTGAGAAAGCGGGTTTTGTGCGCACGCAGGTGCTGGAGAAGGCGTACGAGATTAACGGCGTACGGTATGACGACTGGGTGTATCGGCTGGAGTGTTGAATGCCGGGCGGCACTGCGTTTGCCCGGCCTACGGGTTTTGTAGGCCCGGTAAGCGAAGCGCCACCGGGCAATTGGGCGGCTCTGCGGCCTGATGCCCTCACCCCGGCCCTCTCCCACAGGGAGAGGGAGAAAGGCCAAACCTACTTCAACGAGCCTTTCAGGAACTGCTGCAACCGCGGGCTTTGCGGGTTCGCCAGCACCTCATCTGGATGACCCTGCTCTTCAATTTTCCCCTGATGCAGGAAGATAACGTGGTTAGAAACGTTACGGGCGAAGCCCATCTCGTGCGTCACCACCACCATCGTTTTGCCCTCTTCCGCCAGCTTTTGCATGATGCGCAGCACTTCGCCAACGAGTTCAGGATCCAGCGCGGAAGTCGGTTCGTCAAACAGCAACACTTCCGGCTCCATCGCCAGCGCACGGGCGATAGAAACACGCTGCTGCTGCCCCCCTGACAGGTGCACCGGATATTTGATCTGCTGCCGCTCGTCGATACCCACTTTCGCCAGGTATTTGACCGCACGCTCGCGGGCTTCCTGCTTGCTTAAGCCGAGCACCTGAACCGGCGCTTCCATCACGTTCTCCAGCACCGTCATGTGGCTCCAGAGGTTGAAGTGCTGGAACACCATCGTCAGGCGTGTGCGCAGCAGGCGCAGCTGGTTTTTATCCGCCACTTTAAGCTGGCCGTCTTTATCACGGACCATGTTGATGTTCTGTCCGCTCACCACAATCGATCCTTCGCTCGGCTTTTCGAGGAAGTTGATGCAGCGCAGGAAGGTACTTTTACCCGAACCTGATGAGCCGATAATACTGATCACGTCGCCCGCGTTAGCCTCCAGCGACACCCCTTTCAGCACTTCATGTTCGCCGTAGCGCTTGTGCAAATCAATTACGTTTAATTTGTTCTCAGCCATCATAAATTCTCAGTGCGTCGACGGTTTTATATGCTGCAACCAGCGTTTTTCAGCCTTACGGAACAGGCTGATCAGGACGTAAGAAATGATCAAATAGAGCACTGCCGCAATGCCAAACGCCGTAAACGGCTGGTAGGTGGCAGAGTTAATATCGCGGGCAATCTTTAACAGATCAGGTACCGTGGCGGTAAACGCCAGTGCCGTCGAATGCAGCATTAAAATCACTTCGTTGCTGTAGGCCGGCAGCGCAATACGCAGCGCCGAAGGCAGAATAATACAGCGGTAGAGCTTCACGGACGAGAAGCCGTACGCGCGCGCCGCCTCGATCTCACCGTGCGGCACAGAACGGATGGCCCCGGCGAAGATCTCGGTGGTATAGGCGCAGGTATTGAGGGTCAGCGCCAGCACCGTACAGTTCAGACCGCTGCGGAAGAACGCGTTCAGCATCTCGGTGCCTTTCACGATCTCCAGCGTGTACATCCCGGAATAGAACACCAGTAGCTGCACGTACAGCGGCGTACCGCGAAACACGTAGGTGAATAGCCATATAGGGAACTGGATAAATTTATTGTTCGACACGCGGCCAATGGCAAGAAACACCGCCAGAATGCCGCCCATTACCACCGAGGAGATCAGCAGCCACAGCGTGATGGCCACGCCAGTAAAGCGGTAGCCATCCGTCCACAGCAGGGATTTCCAGTACTCCTGAATAATCTCAATCACAGGTCAGCCCTCTTCACACCCACGGAGTAGCGACGTTCGAGCAGAAGCAGCACACCATTGGAGACGGTCGTAAAGACCAGATAAATTACGCCGCAAACCACCGCAAAATAGAACGGTTCCCAGGTGCTTTTACCCGCCAGCTGCGTGGCCTTCACCACATCTTCCAGGCCCAGCAGGGAGACCAGCGCCGTTGCCTTGAGAATAACCTGCCAGTTGTTACCGATACCCGGCAGCGCGTAGCGCATCATGGCCGGGAACATGATCCGGCGAAACGTTTGTGAGGAGGTAAAACCGTAGGCGGTCGCCGCTTCAATATGCCCTTTCGGCACGGCCATGTAAGCGCCGCGGAAAGTCTCAGTGAAATAGGCACCGTAGATAAAACCAAGGGTAATAATACCGGCCACCATCGGGTCGATATCGATCTGCTCCATGCCGATGGCATCCGTCACGCCGTTAAGTGCGATTTGCAGGCCGTAAAAGATCAGCAGCATCAGCACCAGGTCAGGCACGCCGCGAATCAGCGTGGTATAGCCTTCAAATATCAGCGCCAGCGGTCTGTTGGCGGATAATTTTGCCCCCGCGCCCGCCAGGCCTATCAGCACCGCCAGCACCACGGAGCTGATAGCCAGCTCAAGGGTGACAAGCGCGCCCTGTAAAATAACGCCAGAAAATCCGTACAGCATACCGCGTGCCCTGTCGTCTCGTGAGTGGTGGAACCGTGTCTTTTCCCCTCCCGCAACGGGAGGGGCCGCACGTTATCAGACGGGGCGATTAGCCGCCGTAAACATTAAAATCGAAGTACTTTTTAGCCAGCTTGTCATAGGTGCCGTCCGCGCGCATCTCGGCGAACGCTTTGTTCAGGGCTTCACGCAGTTCGTTGTCTTCTTTACGCAGGCCCATACCGGTACCGACGCCAAAGAGTTTTTCGTCCTTAATGGACGGACCGCCGAACTTGTAATCTTTACCCACAGGCTGTTTCAGGAAGCCTTCGCTTGCCGCCACTTCGTCCTGGAATGCTGCATCAATGCGGTCTGCCGTCAGGTCTGCGTAGATGTTTTCCTGGCCCTGGTAAGAGACAATTTCAATCCCCTTTGGCGCCCAGTGCTCGTTGCCGTAGGTTTCCTGCGTCGTACCCTGCAACACGCCCACGCGTTTGCCTTTCAGAGATTCAAGGGTTGGCTGAATGTCAGAGGATTTCGCCACCACCAGACGTGAGTCCGCCGCATAGAGTTTGTCCGTGAAGGCAATCTCCTGCTGACGTTTTTCTGTGATGGACAGGGAGGACATGATCACGTCAATTTTCTTCGCTTTCAGGGACGGGATCAGCGCATCCAGCGGGTTTTCAACGTAGGTACATTGCGCTTTAATGCGTTTGCACAGCTCGTTAGCCAGATCGATGTCAAAACCGACCAGTTCCCCCTTCGCATTCTTCGATTCGAAAGGTGCATAGGTTGGGTCAGTTCCAATACGAATTTTCTGCGGAATTGCTGCGAATGCCGCGGTGGCGCTGGAAAAAGCCAGTACCAGAGAAAGTGACAACACCAGTTTTTTCATATCTGTCCTCAACAAACTGTCTTAATACGAGATTTTTACGACGACGGGGTGTTGTTAATGTGCCATTAATCCCCTCATTCAGGCAAAGATTAATGCCTTTGAACGGGAATTTTTGCATTTTAAATGCTTAACTATGCACACAACGATCCAGTATGGTGCATGTGTTGCACCATACTGGAACATAACCCCGTTAAGATGCACCACTTCAGTGCATCTTATTCAGGCATTAATCACCGTAGACGTTGAAATCGAAGTATTTCTTCGCCAGTTTGTCGTAGGTACCGTCTTTACGCAGCTCATTAAATGCTTTGTCGAAGGCGGCTTTCAGCTCGGTATCATCCTTACGCAGGCCAATACCGGTACCGTCGCCAAAGTATTTTTTGTCTTTTACCGACGGGCCGGCAAAGGCGTACTCTTTACCCGCAGGCTGTTTCAGGAAGCCTTCGCTCGCGGCGACTTCATCCTGAAACGCGGCATCCAGACGGCCTGCCGCCAGGTCAGAGTAGATCAGATCCTGGTTCTGGTAAGCCACAACATCGACGCCCTTCTCGCGCCAGTTAGCATTGGCGTAACCTTCCTGGGTCGAGCCCTGAAGCACGCCAACATGTTTGCCTTTCAGCGAGTCGATGGTCGGCTGGATTGGCGAGCCTTTCGCGGCAATCAGACGTGAGTCGGCAGCGTAGAGCTTCTCAGAGAAGGCGATCTCCTGCTGACGTTTTTCCGTGATGGAAAGAGAAGAGATAATGGCATCAATTTTCTTGGCTTTCAGCGACGGGATCAGCGCATCAAAGTCACTGCCCACCCATGTGCATTTCACTTCCATGCGTTTGCACATCTCATTTCCCAGATCGATATCAAACCCCACGAAGTCGCCTTTCGCATCCTTGGAGGAGAATGGCGCGTAAGTTGCGTCTGTACCGATACGAACTGTCTGTGGAAGCGCTGCATAGCTACTTGCTGCTGCACTCAAGCCCACGAGCAAAGACAGAGCCAGAACCGTCTTCTTCATACATTTACCCTCAAGAACCGTGATTTTATTATGGTTTATGTTGTGTGTTGTGTTGCAGGCTGTTCTTGCAGGTCTTATGCCACATTGTCGTCGGGTTAAAACTACGACGTTAAATATGTTAATAAAACGTTGCGATACTGCCTTAATGGTGAAAGATAGCAGGTCTGCCGAACGAACCGGAAAGAGAAAAAGGGAAAAAGCGGATTAAATGTCGAGGATATGATCGCGGTTGCAGTTTTGCCCTGAAACAGGGCAAATTGTCTTTTCATGCACCTTGTTTGTGCACAGCTTCACGCCCCCTGCCAGCGGGTAAAGAGATCTTCCGGCAGGTCGATATCGAACTGATCCAGTACGCGGTTAACGGTCTGGTTGATGACATCGTCCAGCGTTTGCGGACGATGATAGAACGCGGGGACCGGCGGCATAATCACGGCCCCCAGTTCGGCTGCCTGCGTCATTAAACGCAGATGTCCCAGGTGCAGCGGCGTTTCCCGCACGCAGAGCACCAGAGGACGACGCTCTTTCAGCACCACATCCGCTGCACGCGTCACCAGCGTGTCGGTATAGCTGTTTACAATGCCGGAAAGGGTTTTAATCGAACAGGGCAAAATAACCATGCCGGCCGTTTTAAACGAGCCCGAAGAGATGCTGGCGGCGATATCGCGGGCATCGTGGACAACGTCAGCCAGGGCCTGAACGTCGCGCAGAGAGAGATCGGTTTCAAGAGAGAGGGTCTGACGCGCCGCCTGGCTCATCACCAGATGGGTTTCTACGCCTGCAACGTCACGCAGCACCTGTAACAGCCGGACGCCATAAATCGCGCCGCTGGCACCGCTGATCCCTACAATGAGTCGTTTCATGATTTTCGCCCTTGCTGATTTCAGGGCAGACTGTGCAGGATTTTACGGGGAGTTGCAAGTGAGGGCGAGCGCCCTCACCTGCATACGCATCAACCTTCGTTGTGCATCTCTAAGCTTTCGAGATCGTTTTGCAGCTGGACGGCTTTCGCATCGTCGTTACGCAGCGAATCCAGATAGTCGAGATACTGCTGGTCAACGTCTTTCGTTACGTAGATCCCATTGAATACCGAGCATTCGAACTGCTGAATATCCGGGTTCTCGGCGCGCACCGCGTCGATCAGATCGTTCAGATCCTGGAAAATCAGGCCGTCGGCACCGATGATCTGCCGAATTTCGTCTACTTCACGACCGTGAGCAATCAGCTCGTTAGCGGTTGGCATATCAATGCCATACACGTTCGGGAAGCGAATTTCCGGCGCTGCGGAGGCGAGATACACTTTCTTCGCCCCGGCCTCACGCGCCATCTCGATGATCTGCTCAGACGTCGTGCCGCGCACAATGGAGTCGTCCACCAGCAGCACGTTCTTGTCGCGGAACTCGGCACGGTTAGCGTTCAGCTTACGACGTACGGACTTACGACGCAGCTGCTGGCCCGGCATGATAAAGGTGCGGCCCACGTAGCGGTTTTTTACGAAGCCCTGACGGTACGGCTTGTCCAGAATACGGGCAATTTCCAGCGCGATATCACAGGAGGTTTCAGGGATTGGGATCACGACATCAATGTCGAGATCGTCCCACTCGCGGGCAATCTTCTCGCCCAGCTTCGTCCCCATGTTGACGCGCGCGCTGTAAACGGAAATCTTGTCGATGAACGAGTCCGGACGCGCGAAGTAAACGTATTCGAACAGGCACGGGTTGCTCACCGGGTTGTCGGCGCACTGACGGGTAAACAGCTGGCCCTTCTCAGTGATGTAGACCGCTTCGCCTGGCGCGACATCACGCAGGAATTCGAAGCCCAGAGTGTCCAGCGCCACGCTTTCGGAGGCAACCATGTACTCGGAACGGCCATCGCCGAGGTCACGTTTGCCGAGCACCAGCGGGCGAATGCCGTTTGGATCGCGGAAGGCCACCATGCCGTGACCGATGATCATCGCCACGCAAGCGTACGCGCCACGGATCAGGCGGTTAGTCGCGGCAACGGCGGCAAAAATGTTGTCTGCTTCCAGCGGATAATGGCGGAAGTTATCCAGTTCGCTGGCAAAGATATTGAGCAGGATTTCAGAATCAGAGGTGGTGTTAATGTGGCGACGTTTCTCTTCGAACAGCTTTTTACGCAGCTCGTGGGCATTGGTCAGATTGCCATTGTGGGCAAGCGTGATGCCATACGGGGAGTTAACGTAAAAAGGCTGAGCCTCAGAGGCGCTGGAACTGCCAGCAGTAGGATAACGAACGTGACCGATCCCCATATTACCTTGCAGACGCTGCATATGGCGGGCTTCAAACACATCGTTTACCAGGCCATTCGCCTTGCGTAAACGGAAGCAGTTGTTTGCATCAATGGTGATGATACCCGCAGCATCCTGCCCACGGTGCTGAAGCACCGTTAACGCGTCATAAATCGACTGGTTTACCGGCATGAAACCGGCGATACCGACAATACCGCACATTCGTCTTTTCCTCGTTAAGCCACATCTCAGGGTTTATGCCCTGGGCAAGAAACTCGACGAGCTTTGCAGATAGTCAAAGAACCATCTGATGATGAAGCTGAACTCCGGAATGAGCTGCGATTTTTGCCAGTCTTCACTTTTGGAGAACCCGGTAAAGGTATCCAGGAAGAACAGGATCGCGGCCACAATGAGCACGCCTCGCAACGCGCCGAAACAGATGCCGAGTACCCTGTCCGTTCCTGACAGACCGGTTTTCTCGACCAGCTGACCTATCACGTAATTGACGATAGCGCCGACAATCAGCGTCGCGATAAACAGCACCGCGATGGCGATTCCGTTTCGGACCAGTTCATCTTCAAAGCCCGTGAACCAGACAGACAGGTAAGTGTAGTAATGACTGGCAACAAAGAAAGCACAACCCCAGGTTACCAGCGATAACGCTTCACGAACAAAGCCACGGATCAGGCTAACCAGACAGGAAAAACCAATCACCGCAATGATGGCGTAATCAATCCAGACCATATGTGTCCCACGATTAAACGCCCTGTCATCCAGTTCGGGGCGAATTCTAACAGAAAAAGAAAACGTTTGCGTAGGGATTTCCTTCCCACGCGTAAATAAAAAAGGCGCTGAAAAAATGCTCAACGCCCCCGCACCTTTGACGTTTCTGTGAACGTCTGCCTCCCCCTCATCCCGGCCCTCTCCCTCAAGGGAGAGGGAGCAAACCGTCCCCTCGCTCTTTTGGGGAGAGGGTTAGGGTGAGGGGATAATTTCTATCAGTTGGCGCTGTAGTTCATCACCACACCGCTCAGGCCGGAGATTTGCTTCAGCTCGCCAAGCGAACCTTTGAGCTTATCTTTAGACGCATCCGGCCCCACGAGGATACGGGTAATTTTACCCTGTACCGGCGTGGTGGGTGAAGTATAAACACGGTATCCCGCGCCGCGCAGTTTACTCACGATCTCATTGACCTTATCTGCATTTTTCAACGCACCGAGCTGAACGACATAGGCTTTACCCGTAGGGGCGGCCTCCTGCTGGGTCTGTTTGGCCGGTGGCGGCGTTTCCGTTGCCGCAGCCAGCTGCTCGTCGGCTTTGTCACGCTGCGGTTTAGGCTGCGTTTTCTCTACCGGCTTCGGTTTTTCAACCGGTTTGGGTTGCTCTACCGGTACAGGATCGATTTCAACGTTGTTATTCGCGGCCAGACGCGACGGATCAAGAGACGGCGCGGCTGCATCACCTGCGCGCACCTCTTCCGCTGCACCTTCTGGCGGCTGGGCAGGCAGCGCCTGCGTTGCCGCTGGCAGCATATCGGGCTCGTCGCGATCGCCCGGTTTGGGTACCAGCGGAATGGCCGCAAATTCATCCTGGTAATGCTTTTTTTGCCCGTCGAGCAGTCCCGGGAGAATAATCACCCCGAGCGCGACCAGCACAATGGTTCCTGTTAAACGGTTCTGAAACTTACTCGCCACCGGTTCTCCCCGCGTCCATCACTTCCATGACATGTGCCACCGTGTGGAATGACCCACACACCAGCACGGTATCTTCTGGTTTAGCCTCCGCCATCGCGGCACGCCAGGCCGAAACCACACTGCTGTAGATTTCGCCTTTGCCGAGATGTTCCATCAACTGCTCAGCAGTCGCGCCGCGCGGCCCTTCCAGAGGAGCACAATACCAGCTATCGACCACACTCTCCATGCAGGCCAGCGTGCCGCCGATATCTTTATCATGAAGCATACCGATAACCGCCAGCACGCGCCCGGTTTTTGGTAACGATTTGAGACGTCCTGCGAGGTACGCCGCCGCATGCGGGTTATGTGCAACATCCAGAATCAGACGCGGTGACTCACTCACAATCTGGAAACGTCCCGGTAACAGTGCGTTCTGAATGCCGTCGCGGATTGCCTGCTCGCTTACCGCTAATCCGCTGGCGCGCAGGGCTGCCAGCGCAGTCGCCGCGTTAGGCTGTGGCACCTGAGGCAGCGGCAGATTCTCCAGCACGCCCTGCGCATCGCTGAAGCGCCAGCCTTTGTCCTGCACCTCATACTGCCAGTCCACGCCGCGACGCAGCAGACGAGCGCCCTTCTCTTTCGCTACCTCAGCAATGGTGTGCGGCATGTCCGGTTCGCCTACCACGGCAGGCTTATTGGCCCGGAAAATACCGGCCTTCTCACGGCCAATGCTCTCGCGGTCCGGGCCCAGCCAGTCGGTGTGATCCAGCGCGATGCTGGTGACGACGGCGACATCCGCATCCACCATATTGGTGGCATCCAGACGCCCGCCCAACCCCACTTCCAGGATCACCACGTCCAGCTGCGCCTGCTTAAACAGCCACAGCGCCGACAGGGTGCCGTATTCGAAATAGGTTAATGAGGTTTCGCCGCGCGCAGCTTCGATAGCGGCAAACGACGCCGTATGGGCGGATTCCGCCAGCTCGGTGTTTTGCACGCGCACGCGCTCGGTATAGCGCACCAGATGCGGCGAGCTGTAAACGCCAACCTTGTACCCCGCCGCCATCAGGACAGATTCCAGCGTGCGGCAGGTGGTGCCTTTACCGTTAGTGCCGGCCACGGTAAATACGAAAGGCGCGGGTTTCAACACGTCAAGACGCGCGGCAACCTGGCTTACGCGCTCAAGGCCCATGTCGATAGTTTTACTGTGCAGGTTTTCCAGATAAGAAAGCCACGCGGCCAGGGGCGACGTGGCTTGAGGAATGCTTTTATTTTCCATGATGCCCGGTTGTCATTAACGGTTTAGAAAGCAAAAGGGCAGCGCCATTCGGCCCTGCCCTTTTCAGTTATCAGGCCTCGGGTTCCTGATCCGGTACCACCACGCCTTCGCGCGGCTCGTCCGGGTTCGGCGCCGGCAGATTCATCAGCTTCGCCAGGACGCTTGCCAGTTTCAGGCGCATTTCCGGACGGCGGACGATCATGTCGATGGCGCCCTTCTCAATGAGGAACTCACTGCGCTGGAAGCCCGGCGGCAGTTTCTCACGTACGGTCTGCTCGATAACGCGAGGACCCGCAAAGCCGATCAGCGCTTTTGGCTCAGCGATGTTCAGGTCGCCCAGCATCGCGAAGCTTGCAGAAACGCCGCCCATGGTTGGATCGGTCAGTACCGAGATGTACGGCAGACCGCGCTCCTGCATTTTCGCCAGCGCCGCAGAGGTTTTCGCCATCTGCATCAGGGACATCAGCGCTTCCTGCATACGTGCGCCACCGGAGGCGGAGAAGCAGATCAGCGGGCAGTTGTCTTCCAGCGCCTGCTCAACGGCACGCACGAAGCGCGCGCCAACCACAGAGCCCATTGAGCCGCCCATAAAGGAGAACTCAAACGCGGCGGCAACCACCGGCATCTCGTGCAGGGTGCCTTTCATAACGATCAGCGCGTCTTTCTCGCCGGTCTCTTTCTGCGCAGAGGCCAGACGATCTTTGTATTTTTTGGAGTCGCGGAACTTAAGCACATCTTTTGGCTCCAGTTCGCTGCCCAGTTCTACCAGAGAACCTTCGTCCAGCAGGCTATGCAGGCGGTTGCGCGCCGACATACGCATATGGTGGTCACACTTCGGACACACCTCAAGATTGCGTTCCAGCTCTGCGCGATACAGAACCTGGCCGCAGCTATCACACTTCGTCCATACCCCTTCAGGAATGCTCGCTTTACGCGTTGGGGTAATGTTGCTTTTAATTCGTTCAATCCAGCTCATTGATAACCTTTCTGCCTGAACCTGGTCGTATGCCAGTTTTGCTGTAAGAGGCGAATAATGCCATTTTTGCCTCCAACAGACCATGAATGTTGCACATTAAAACATAACAGCCCGAAACTTTGGATAAAAAAGTGGTCGAACCGCCAGCGTGCATTTACTTCGCTTGCTTTGCCGCCGCGCGTTTGTGACGGATAATTTCGATGACGCCAGGCAGTACGGAAAGCACAATAATCGCTACAATCAGTAACTTAAGGTTTTCCTGAACCACCGGCAGATCGCCAAACAGGTAGCCTGCATAGGTGAACAGCAGCACCCACAGCAGCGCGCCCACCACGTTGTACATGGCAAAATGACGATAGGACATGTGACCCATTCCCGCCACAAACGGTGCAAATGTACGCACAATAGGCACAAAACGGGCAAGGATAATGGTCTTACCGCCATGGCGCTCATAGAACGCATGGGTCTTATCTAAATAACTGCGGCGGAAAATCTTCGAGTCCGGATTACTGAACAACCGCTCGCCAAACACCCGCCCGATGGTGTAGTTGACCGCATCACCAACAATCGCGGCGATGATCATCAGGACCACCATCAGATGGACATTCAGGTCATTCGTTGGCAGTGCGGATAACGCGCCCGCCACGAACAGCAGTGAATCTCCCGGCAGGAACGGCGTAACCACAAGGCCGGTTTCACAGAACAGAATGAGGAACAGAATGGCGTACACCCAGACGCCGTACTGCGCGACCAGCTCCGCCAGGTGAACATCAATATGCAGGATGAAATCAATCAGAAAACGTATTACGTCCATATTGTCTAAGCCCTAATTGCACCTTTGTTTAGTCCGCTAAAAACAGCGGGCCCATTGGCGGTTTTGGCAGGTCGAACCGGTCCGGATAATCCACCGAAACCAGATACAGCCCTTCCGCTTTCGCCGTTGCTGCCGCAAGCGTTCTGTCCTTCGCTGCCAGCAGTTCTGCAATCCAGCTCTCCGGCTGGTGTCCGGCGCCCACTTCCATCAGGCTGCCTACAATATTCCGCACCATATGATGTACAAAGGCATTGGCTTTGATATCCACCACCACATACGCGCCATAACGACTGACGTTAATGTGCATGACGTTACGCCACGGCGTACGGGACTGACACTGCACCGCACGAAACGACGTAAAATCATTCTCTCCAATCAGACACTGCGCCGCACGCTGCATACATTCTGCATCCAGCGGTTCATAAAAATGCGTCACGCCCTGGCTTAACACCGCCGGGCGCAGGCGCTGGTTATAGATGACATAACGGTAGCGCCGCGCCGTCGCGCTGAAACGCGCGTGAAAATCATCCGGCACAGCTTTCACCCAACGCACGGCAATGTCACCAGGCAAATTCGCATTTACACCCAGCGTCCAGGCCGCGGCTTTGCGCACGGCGGTGGTGTCAAAATGCACCACCTGCCCCGTGCCGTGAACGCCGGCATCGGTGCGGCCCGCACAGAAGACGCTTATCGGTTCGTTCGCCACCTGAGAGAGCGCTTTCTCCAGCTTCTCCTGGACGCTGCGCACCTCATTCTGCCGCTGCCAGCCATAGTATTTACTGCCATCGTATTCAATGCCGAGGGCAATTCTGTGGACCGGCTTTTGTTCCACATCTGACATCAGTACAGATACTCCTGCACCAGTTTTTCCGCGATTTTGACCGCCATCAGCGCGCCGCCAAAACGCACGTTGTCGGCAACGGACCAGAACTGCACCTGCTCCGGCATACCGTAATCGTTACGCACGCAGCCCACAGAGAGATGCGCGCTGCCGGTGGCGTCGCCCACCTGCGTCGGGAATTCGCTCTCTTCGGACAGGACAATATCCTCACCGCGGCCAAACGCGTCGCGGGCTTCTTCAGCCGCCAGCGGACGCAGGGCTTCAAACCCGACCATCTGCGCGTGGCCGTAAAAGACCGGAGACTGCACGACATTCGCGGAGATCATTAGCCCGTCATCCTGCAAAATTTTGCGTGCTTCATCGACGATACGACGCTCTTCCCGCACCGAACCTTCACGATCCGGCAGCAGCGGCAGCATGTTGAACGCCAGCTGGCGGCCAAAGAAATCATCTTCGTCGATCGGGATACCGTTCAGCAGCTTCGCGCTCTGCCCTGCCAGTGCGTCTACGGCTTTTTTACCGTTAGCGGAGGCTGAAAGCAGGCTGGTCACGGAAATACGCGACAGGCCACCGTCGTCGATCAGCGGCTTCAGCGCGGTCAGCAGCTGGCTGGTGAGGCTGTTCGGTACTGCAATGATGTTGCGGTTGCGGTAGTCAGCCAGCACAAACGGGTTGACGTCCGGCACCACCAGCGGCACATCCGGCTCCAGGGAGAACAGGCCGCTCAGGTCGATCACCAGACAGCCTGAATTTGTCGCTTCTTCAATGTAAGACGCCGTGGCTTCCGCCCCTGCGGCAAAAAACGCCAGCTGAGCCTGCGTCCAGTCAAACGCGGCGGCATCCTGCACCATCACGGATTTGCCGCCGAAACGCAGATGTTCTCCTGCGCTGTCGGTACGCGCCAGTGCGTAAATCTCACCCACCGGGAACTGACGCTCAGCAAGGGTTTCAAGCAGGGCTTCGCCCACGGCGCCAGTGGCACCCAAAATGGCAATGTTCCAGCCTTCAGACATGGTGGTTTACTCCAGAAATAAAAAGCGTCCCTGCCGGAGCATCCGACAGGGAGCATTAAGAAGACATTAACGTGCCGGGTGGTGAACGGCGTTAAATCCCAGTTTATGCAGCAGCCCCGCCGCTGACGCGTCATCGCACATGACATACAGGGAAGACCACTCGCGGCGCTCAAGGTAATTTTTGCGCAGCTTGTCAAACTCACCCGGAATACCCGCCACTTTACGCAGCAGCGCGTCATCGCGGCGCACATCATACACCAAATGCACCAGTCTTTTCAGCGTTGCCTCATCCAGCGGGCCATGAAGGGTAATGCGGCCGAATTCCGGGGCGGGCAGCAGCGTATCCAGCGCCACCTGCTGCGGATGGCCGATAAAGGCGCTGTAAGCCTCAAACACCTGGGTTGTGCCACGCGCTTTGCCTTCAAGGGTATAACCCGCAATATGCGCGGTACCCACGTCCACCTTATTCAGCAAGGCGACGTTGAGATCCGGCTCTGGTTCCCAGACGTCCAGCACGACGCTAAGCTCTTGTCCTTCGTCGAGACATGCCAGCAGCGCCGCGTTATCCACCACCGGTCCCCGGCAGGCATTTATCAGAATAGTGCCAGCCTTCAGACGGCGGATCAGCTTTTCGTCGGCCAGGTGCAGAGTCTTGTACGGCCCCTCTTTAAAGAGCGGCGTATGGAAGGTGATGACGTCGCACTCGTCGACCAGCTCATCCAGCGTGCGGAAGTCGTCTTCATCGCCGTTATCCTTACGCGGCGGATCGCACAGCAGGGTGCGGATACCCCAGGCTTCCAGACGCTTTTGCAGACGTCCGCCCACGTTGCCCACCCCCACAATCCCGACGGTGCGGTCTTTCAGCACAAAACCATCGCGCTCGGCCAGCATCAATAGCGAGGAGAAAACATATTCCACGACGGCAATGGCGTTACAGCCTGGCGCCGCGGAAAAACCAATCCCCGCCTGCTTAAGCCACTGGTCATCCACATGATCGGTCCCGGCCGTTGCCGTCCCGACAAATTTAACCCCTTTGCCGGTGAGCAGTGCCTCATTTACTTTGGTCACCGAGCGCACCATCAGGGCGTCTGCATCGTCCAGTTCGCTGACCGGAATCGGGCGACCAGGGACAGCCTTAACCTCACCCAGGCGGCTGAACAGCTCACGGGCGTAAGGCATATTTTCATCAACGAGGATTTTCACGTCTGAGTACCTGTTTGAGAGGAAGTAAACCTGCCAAGTGTGCCATAATCTCGCCGCCGGGCATATATCTCCGCCCGGTTACGCAGAGTTTGACTTTAAGGATTTTTGACGATGCAGCCCATTTCAGGTACGCCTCCGCGCCCTCCGGGTGAAGGCCCCGTAACGCCCAACACGCCAGGCGAACAACCGCTTTCCACGCAGCAACGCACCGTACTGGAGCGTCTGATCACGCGTCTTATTGCGTTAACCTCACAGCAAAACGCAGAGGTATGGGCCGGCGTTAAGCACGATTTGGGCGTCAGAAACGATGCGCCGCTACAGTCGCGCCATTTCCCTGCCGCCGAACAAAACCTGAACCAGCGTCTTACCAGCGCACAGCAGCAACATACCACCCGCCAGATTATCTCGCAGCTGACCGAGCTGTTGGGCCAGGGGAATAATCGCCAGGCGGTGAGTGATTTTATCCGTCAACAGTACGGTCATACCGCCCTGAGCCAGCTTTCGCAAGAACAGCTGAAAACCGTGTTGACCCTGCTGCAAAGCAATCAGCTTTCTATCCCGCAGCCGCAACAGCGCCCGTCTACAGAGCGGCCATTGCAGCCTGCGGAGCATAATACGCTCAAGCAGATGGTCACTAAGCTGGCTGCCGCTACCGGCGAACCCACAAAGCTTATCTGGCAATCCATGCTGGAACTTTCCGGTGTGAAAGCGGGCGAGATGATCCCGGCAAAACAGTTTACCCATCTGGTCACCTGGCTCCAGGCGCGTCAGACGCTCAGCACCCAGAGCGCCCCGACCCTGCACAGCGTACAGGCGGCGCTGAAACAACCGCTGGAACCGCACGAGTTCGATATGATTCGGGATTACGCTCAGCAGAGCTGGCAGGCTACGCCGCAAACGGTGCTGACCACCGCGCAGGTGCAGGATGTGCTCAATCAGATCTTCATTCGCCGCGCCGAGCGGGAAGGCGGCGTGCCGGAGGTAAGAAACATTCAGCCGATCTACAACCCGCTGTTTGCCCCCGTAGTTGATACGTTCAAAACGCTTTCTGCCCGTCCGGGATTGATGTTTATCGCGTTGGTGATTGCGCTGGCGATTTTCTGGCTGGTTGCTTAAAACTGCCGGGTGGCGGCTTCGCCTTACCCGGCCTACGGTTCGCGCGGTTGTAGGCCCGGTAAGCGAAGCGCCACCGGGCAAAAAACTACGACTTGCGAAACGCCACCAGCGTCACCACAATTCCCACCACCGCTGACACCGCACCGGCCAGGAAGACGGAAGGATAGCCAAACGACGTTGCAAGCAGCCCCGCCAGCGGCCCGGTGACCCCGTATGAGATATCCTGAAACGCCGCATAGCCGCCCAGCGCCGTGCCGCGCACCTGCGGAGCCACGCGCTTCACCACTTCAACGCCCAGCGCCGGGAAGATCAGCGAGCAGCCGCAGCCGGTTAACGCCGCACCCAGCAGCGCAACGGATGCAGAGGGCGCCTGCCAGAGCAGTACCAGACCCACGGTCTCAATGACAAGTGACGCCACGGCCACCTTCACGCCGCCAAAGCGATCCGGCATCCAGCCAAACAGCACGCGCATCAATACAAACGCGCCGCCAAAGGCCGTCAGCGTAAAGCCCGCCATCGCCCAGCCGCGGCTCATGAAATAGAGGGAGACAAAGGTACCAATAACCGCGAAGCCCACCCCCTGAAGCGCCAGCCCAAGCCCCGGCTGCCAGATTTGCCCCACCACGCTCCACAGCGAAGGACGCTCGCCTTTATGGGCGGGCACCTTACGCACCGAACCGTTAAACGCCCACGCCAGCAGCGGCAATACCATGGTGGTGCCTGCCAGCAGCGGCAATACCATGGTGGTGCCTGCCAGCGCCGCAAAACCAAACTGGCTGTGGATCAGCAGCCCCAGCGGTGCGCCTGCCGCCAGCGCGCCGTAAATCGCCATCCCGTTCCAGGACATCACTTTTCCGGAACGCGCAGGCCCCACCAGCCCCATTCCCCAGGTAAGGGTGCCGGTCAGCAGCTGGCTTTCGCCAAAGCCGAGGATCAGACGCCCTGCCACCAGCAGCGCGAATTTATACGCTGCATCTATCGGCAACAGCGCCGCCAGCAGCCAGGCTCCCCCCGCCAGCCCGCAGGCAAACATGCCCTGCAACGCCGAGCGTTTTGCGCCGTGCTGATCCGCCAGGCGACCGGCGTAGCCCCGGGTTAATACCGTCGCTAAAAACTGAATGCCCACCGCAATGCCGACCATGGTGTTGCCATAGCCCAGCTCCTGGTGAACGAACAAGGGGATCACCGGCAGCGGCAGGCCAACGGTCATATAGGTCAGAAACACCGCAAAGGCGATGCGGAAAAGGGGAAGATTCCCGGAAGGAGCGCTCTTCCCAGGGGTAACAGCCTTCATGCATAACTCCGTGTTCAGGCATAAAAAAAGGGAGCCGCGCGGCTCCCTTCTACTATACCTTCAAACGCTTACGCTTTCAGCTTACGCATCACCAGCGTGGCGTTGGTGCCGCCGAAACCGAAGCTGTTGGACATAACGGTCGTCAGCTCACGTTCGGTGGTTTCGGTCACGATGTTCAGGCCAGCCGCCTGCTCGTCCATCTCTTCGATGTTGATGCTTGGCGCGATAAAGCCGTTTTCCAGCATCAGCAGAGAGTAGATCGCTTCCTGCACGCCCGCCGCACCCAGAGAGTGACCGGTCATGGCTTTGGTTGCAGAGATAGCCGGGCTGTTGTCGCCGAACACTTCACGGATCGCACCCAGCTCTTTCACGTCGCCTACCGGCGTTGAGGTGCCGTGGGAGTTCAGGTAGTCGATTGGAGTATCAACACCGTGCATCGCCATCTTCATGCAGCGCACCGCGCCTTCACCAGATGGAGCAACCATGTCAGCGCCGTCAGACGTTGCGCCGTAGCCCACGATCTCAGCATAGATGTGCGCGCCACGCGCCAGCGCGTGTTCCAGCTCTTCAACCACAACCATACCGCCGCCGCCAGCGATAACAAAACCGTCGCGGTGTGCGTCATAAGTACGGGACGCTTTGTCTGGCGTTTCGTTGTATTTGGTGGACAGTGCGCCCATTGCGTCAAACTCACAGGCCATTTCCCAGCCCAGCTCTTCGCCGCCGCCAGCAAATACGATGTCCTGTTTGCCCAGCTGGATCTGCTCAACCGCATTACCGATACAGTGTGCGGAGGTCGCACATGCGGAGCTGATGGAGTAGTTCACACCGTGGATTTTGAACGGCGTTGCCAGGCACGCGGAAACCGCTGACCCCATGGCTTTGGTCACAACGTATGGACCGACCGCTTTCAGGCCGCGCGGGCTGCGCATGGCGTCAGCACCGAACACCTGAGCTTTAGAGGAACCGCCGGAGCCTGCAATCAGGCCCACGCGTGGGTTGTTCTGGTAAGCGTCTTCGCTCAGACCAGAATCCTTGATCGCTTCCTGCATGGAAAGATAGGCGTAGATAGAGGCATCGTTCATGAAACGAACCACTTTACGGTCAATTAAACCGGTGGTGTCCAGTTTAACGTTACCCCATACGTGGCTACGCATTCCAGAATCTTTAAACTCTTCAGAGAAAGTGATCCCGGAGCGTCCTTCACGCAGAGATGCCAGGACTTCCTGCTGGTTATTACCGATGCTGGAAACGATGCCCAGGCCAGTAATCACTGCACGTTTCATTCAATACCTCTGTAAGTCGCACTATAAAAAGTTTCGAGTCGCACAATAGCGTACACTTGTACGCCGAACAAGTCCGATCAGCCATTTTCTGTGGAAATTTGCACCGATGGGCTCACATCGCTAAGATCGTGCCACTGCCTGTCGGACGAGTAACTTACGTGAAACAAAACGCCATACAACCTGCCAACCTCGAATTCAACGCTGAGGGTACACCTGTTTCCCGAGATTTTGATGACGTCTACTTTTCTAATGATAACGGACTGGAAGAGACGCGCTATGTCTTCCTCGAAGGAAATCATCTCAGCACCCGCTTCCCTGAGCATCCGCGCAGCCTGTTTGTCGTAGCGGAGAGCGGTTTCGGCACCGGGCTGAATTTTCTGACCCTCTGGCAGGCGTTCGACCAGTTTCGCGCTGCACACCCCGAGGCTACCTTACAAAGATTACATTTCATCAGTTTCGAAAAATTTCCGCTTACCGCGCACGATCTGCGGCTTGCCCATCAGCGCTGGCCGGAGCTTACCCACTGGGCGGAACAGCTTCAGGCCCAGTGGCCTCCGGCTATCGGTGGCTGTCATCGTCTGATTCTGGACGACGGACGCGTCACCCTCGACCTGTGGCTGGGCGACATTAACGACCTGACCGATAAGCTCGATGACTCAATGAATCAGAAGGTGGACGCCTGGTTCCTGGATGGTTTTGCGCCCGCCAAAAACCCGGACATGTGGAGCCCGCACCTGTTCAGCGCCATGGCACGTCTGGCGCGCCCGGGCGCGACGCTTGCTACCTTCACCTCGGCGGGATTTGTTCGCCGTGGGTTGCAGGAGGCGGGGTTTACCATGCGGAAAACCAAAGGCTTTGGCCGCAAACGCGACATGCTGGTCGGGGTGATGGAACAGGATCTGGCGATCCCGGCGCAGGCCCCCTGGTTTGCCCGTCGCGCCAGCACCTCGCGTGAGGTCGCCATTGTGGGCGGGGGTATCGCCAGCGCCCTGCTCTCGCTGGCGCTGCTGCACCGTGGCTGGCAGGTGACGCTCTACTGCGCTGACGAGGCGCCGGCGACGGGCGCATCAGGCAACCGTCAGGGCGCGCTTTATCCCTTATTAAGTTCACACGATCCGGCACTGTTCCAGTTCTTCCCGGCGGCGTTTACGTTTGCTCGCCGCCTTTACGATAGCCTGCCGGTTGCGTTCGACCACAACTGGTGCGGCGTGACGCAGCTCGGCTGGGACGAGAAGAGCCAGCAGAAAATCACACAAATGCTGTCGCTGGGTCTGCCGGAGGCCATCGCCCATGCCGTCACGGCGCAGCAGGTTGCAGAGACCGCTGGCGTCGACACCGGCTGCGGGGGTATTCAGTATCCACTCGGCGGCTGGCTGTGTCCGGCTGAACTGACTTCTGCGGCGATAGCCCTCGGGCAGTCGCGTGGGTTGACAGTGCATTATGCCCATAAGGTTCAATCGCTAAGCCGCACTGCGCACTGGAATTTGCGTTTCGCTAACGGCAAAGAGGCGCAGCATGCCAGCGTTGTGCTGGCCAACGGGCATCATATCAGCCAGTTTACCCAGACAGCGTCATTGCCGGTTTATCCGGTCGGCGGCCAGGTAAGCCATATTCCTGCCGCCCCCCAACTGAGCAAACTGCGTCAGGTGCTGTGTTACGACGGCTACCTGACGCCGCAAAACCCGTCCAACGGCCATCACTGCATCGGTGCCAGCTACCATCGCGGTGAAACAGATATGCAGTACAGCGAAGCGGATCAGCAGCAAAACCGCCAGCGCCTGCTCGACTGTTTCCCGGATGCGTCGTGGGCAAAAGAGGTGAATGTCGGTGAGGGTCAGGCGCGCTGCGGCGTACGCTGCGCGACCCGCGATCACCTGCCGATGGCGGGAAACGTGCCGGACTATGACGCCACGCTTGAAGTCTATCAGGATCTTGCTGACAACAAAGAAACGGCGGTAAGTGCTCCCGTTCACCCCGAGCTGTTTATGCTGGGTGGCTTAGGCTCGCGGGGATTATGCTCCGCGCCGCTGCTGGCTGAAGCGTTAGCCGCGCAAATGAGCGACGAGCCGGTTCCGCTGGACAGGGTTACGCTCGCGGGGCTGAATCCAAACCGACTGTGGGTGCGGAAATTGCTGAAGGGGAAAATGGTCAAGTAGGGTGCGGTCTGGTGCCCTCACCCCGGCCCTCTCCCTGTGGGAGAGGGCGGTGATACACTTACTTCGCTTTCGCCTGCTGGAACAAATTGTCCCACATGCCCAGCACTAAAGACTGGTCGCGCGGAGAGAGTTCCCCGGCCAGAATGGCTTTTTCCAGGCTGCGAGTGACTTCCGCGTGAACGGCGTCGGCAGAGTGATCGTCCCCGGCTTCCAGCGCGGCTACCGCCAGCGTCAGGTGACCACGCAGATAACCGCTGGCGAACAGCTCATCATCACTGGCGTGTTCCACCATGTCATCAATTAACGCCAGAATGCGTGATTCAAATTCTGCGATCATCTTCTTTCCTCTGTTAAAGATCTTCCGGCCAAGGGAAGCATTCCGCCGTGATCTCCGGCGTGTGGTAATAATTCTGTAAAGCCTCGATCAAGCGTGCCGGACGTGCCGGGATGCCTTTCTCAAGATATTCCATCACCTGCGCATGAACGCGGCGCTGGAAGACGATACGGTCTGGCTCGAAGTCGCCTTCGAGATTGTCACAGCTTACGTTGAACGGGAAACCCGCCGCTACGCAGAACAGCCATTCGAGCGCCTGAGGTTTCACCTCCACATCTTCGAACTGCCCCTGGGTGGCGGCGTCGCGCCCGTCCGGGCAGTACCAGTAACCAAAGTCCACCAGCTCGCGACGCGCTTTCCCGGCGATACACCAGTGCGAAATTTCGTGCAAACCGCTGGCGTAAAAGCCGTGGGCAAAGATGATGCGGTTATACGGAACCTCGTCATCAGCTGGAAGATAGATCGGTTCGTCGTCGCCTTTAATCAGACGGGTATTAAAATCATCAGCGAAACAGCTATCGAAGATCTCAATCAGCTGTTCGTAGTTATGCGTACTGTTCATTAGTTCATCCCCAACCAGGTGAGGATCTCCTGTCCATGGCTGTCATAAAGAAGTTTGGCGCTCATCACCGCCGAGACGACAACAATCATCGGGCGGATCAGCTTTTGTCCTTTGCTTAATACCAGACGCGAGCCTGCGCGCGCGCCCAAAAACTGCCCTGCCATCATCACAAACCCGGTTGCCCAGATAACCTTGCCGCCAATGATAAACAGCAGCAGACCGCCAACGTTGGAGGTCGCGTTGAGGACTTTGGCGTGGGCGGTGGATTTGGCGAGGTTGAATCCGGCCAGCGTCACGAATGCCAGCGCATAAAACGAACCTGCCCCCGGGCCAAAGAAGCCATCGTAAAAACCGACGCAGCCACCGGCAATCAGCGCAAACGGCAGGCCGTGAAGACGACGCTGTCGATCTTCTTCCCCGAGCTTTGGCATCAGCAGGAAATAGAGGCCGATACAAATAACCAGCAGCGGCAGGATCTGGCGCAGAATGTCGGACTGTACGTGCTGGACCAGCAGCGCACCCGCCGTTGAGCCAATAAACGTCATCAGGATATTGAGCTTCTGATCGGCGAGATTCACCACTTTGCGCCGGATGAAATAGAGCGACGAGGAGAGCGAACCGCCGCATGCCTGGAGTTTGTTGGTGGCAAGCGCCTGGGCAGGGCTCATGCCTGCCGCCAGCAGCGCCGGAACGGTGAGCAACCCGCCGCCGCCCGCCAGGGCATCGATAAATCCGGCTAACATCGCAACAAAAAAGAGCACCGCCAGCAGCAGCGGTGACACCATGAACAGATCGACGAAATTATCCATTAAAGTACATGCTCATCCAGTAGCGCCTGGCAGGAAGGCGGCAACGGAGGCGGTGTCTTCTTCTCAGGCTTAGAGGTTCCAGGCTTGGCCGGTTCAAACCAGCTTTGCAGTTCGTAACCACAACCATCGCCAGGCGGTGGCAGCGGCTGATCTTCACATTCCAGGCTGTTCGCCGGACAGCGCAGGCGAACATGCATATGCGCCCGGTGCTGGAACCACGGGCGCACTTTACGCAACCAGTCGCGATCCGTTCCCGCATCCAGGCAAAGCTGCTGCTTGATGGCCGGATTAACAAAGATCCGCGTGACGTCGTTATCCTCTGCCGCCAGCTTAATCATGCTGGAAATTTCCGGCGACCATCGCGAGGCGACGACCCGTTTACCGTCGGCCGAGACCAGATCCAGCGCCTGCGGTTTCAGCAGCTGCGCTGAACTCCAGCGCGTTTTCGGCAATTGCAGGAAGATATCCACATCCAGTCCGGTCTGGTGGCTGGCGTGACCGCCGTTGAAGCGACCACCGGCAGGCATCCCCATATCGCCAATCAGCACCGTCCCCAGCCCCAGGTTATGCACCTGGTTGCCAAGACGCTGAATAAACAGCAGCAGGTCAGGATGGCCGAAATAACGGCGCTGGTCGGTGCGCATCACCTGATAGGTATCCGATTGCAGCGGAAGTTCCTGCGCGCCGACGATACACCCGTTGGAGAAAGCGCCAATGGACTGCGCGCTCCCCGCTACCGGGTGGGTGATTTTCTGCCACGGCGTAGCGGCCAGGCTTGCTCCACTGGCCAGCAGCGCCAGCAGAGCGATTGCGGTTTTTTTCATAGTTACCAGCGTGGAATGGTGGTCGTCACATCCGCATTCTGCGCGCGCTGGCGCAGGAAGTGATCCATCAGCACGATCGCCAGCATCGCTTCTGCGATCGGCACCGCGCGGATCCCCACGCACGGATCGTGACGCCCTTTGGTGATCATCTCAACTTCATCGCCAGCGCGGTTAATCGTGTGGCCCGGGACGGTAATGCTGGATGTTGGTTTCAGCGCGATATTGGCAATAATTTGCTGCCCGCTGCTGATGCCGCCCAGAATGCCGCCCGCATGGTTGCTCTGGAAACCCGCCTTCGTGATTTCGTCGCGGTTCTGGCTGCCGCGAAGCTTGACCACGTCAAAACCGTCGCCGATTTCGACGCCTTTCACCGCGTTGATGCTCATCAGCGCGTGGGCGATGTCGGCGTCAAGGCGGTCAAATACCGGCTCGCCCCAGCCAGCCGGCACGCCGTCGGCCACCACGGTGACTTTCGCACCAATGGAGTCGCCCTCTTTTTTCAGGCCACGCATCAGCTCATCCAGCGCGTCCAGCTTGTCGGCATCGGCGCAGAAGAACGGGTTGAGCTCTACCTGATCCCAGTCTTTGATTGCCAGCGGAATGTCGCCCATCTGGGACAGACAGCCGCGGATAACGATGCCGAATTTCTGCTGGAGATATTTTTTGGCAATTGCCCCTGCCGCCACGCGCATCGCGGTTTCACGCGCGGAAGAACGTCCGCCGCCGCGATAGTCGCGAAAGCCATATTTTTGTTCGTAGGTATAGTCGGCGTGACCAGGACGGAAAACGTCCTTAATCGCGCCGTAGTCCTGAGAACGCTGATCGGTGTTTTCAATCAGCAGACCAATGCTGGTCCCTGTGGTACGGCCTTCAAATACGCCGGAGAGAATTTTGACCTGGTCCGGCTCGCGACGCTGCGTGGTGTAGCGAGAGGTACCCGGACGACGACGGTCAAGGTCATGCTGTAAATCGGCTTCGGTCAGTTCGATGCCTGGCGGGACGCCATCAACGATACAACCCAGTGCCAGACCGTGCGACTCGCCAAAGGTGGTCACACGGAATACCTGTCCAATACTGTTTCCTGCCATCACGGCTCCGATGTTGTTGTTTGTGTTTGAGCGTTGTGAAACGGGCCGAAGCCCGCTGGATTAATCTTTGTAAATGCTGAAGTATTCGCGTGCATCAAGCAGTTGCGCCTTGGTCAGCATAAAGACGCCGTCACCGCCGTTGTCGAACTCAAGCCAGGTGAACGGCACATCCGGGTACTGCTCTATCAGATGTACCATGCTGTTGCCTACTTCACAAATCAGAACGCCGTCGTCGGTCAGATAATCCGGCGCGCAGGCCAGGATGCGGCGGGTCAGCTTCAGCCCGTCAGAGCCTGACGCCAGGCCCAGCTCCGGCTCGTGACGGTACTCGTTCGGCAGGTCGGACATATCTTCTGCATCCACGTACGGCGGATTGGTGACGATCAGGTCGTATTGCAGCGTCGGCAGGTCGCGGAACAGGTCAGAGCGGATAGGCGTGACGTGATGAATCAGCCCGTGCTCTTCAATGTTGTGTTCGGTGACGGCCAGCGCGTCGGTGGAGATATCGACGGCGTCCACTTCCGCTTCCGGGAAGGCGTACGCGCAGGCAATGGCGATGCAGCCGCTGCCGGTGCACATATCAAGAATGTGCTGCGGCTGATGGTTAATCAGGCCGTCAAAATGGTTGTTGATCAGCTCGCCAATCGGCGAACGCGGCACCAGCACGCGCTCATCAACGTAGAATTCGTGGCCGCAGAACCAGGCTTTGTTGGTCAGGTAAGCCACCGGAATGCGCTCGTTTACGCGACGGATCACGCGCTCAACGATGCGGTGTTTTTCACTGGAGGTCAGGCGCGCGGTGCGCATGTCTTCCGGAATATCCAGCGGCAGGTAGAGAGACGGCAGCACCAGCTGCACGGCCTCATCCCACGGGTTGTCGGTACCGTGTCCATACCAGATATTGGCGGCGCTGAAGCGGCTAACCGACCAGCGCAACATGTCCTGTATGGTATGCAGCTCGTTTACTGCTTCATCGACAAAAATTTTATCCACTCTTTCCTCCAGGGCATGCTCGCATAATTTTCGGCGGCTAGTTTGCCATGAAGACGGCGATAAATCAGCAATGACGCGTACCGCTTGAGGTTAAAAAATGCGTTTAGTCGGGTACACTATCGGAAATACGAGATGAGAATGACGAATGAAAAAGAAAACATCGCTCAGCGAGGAGGATCAGGCTCTCTTCCGCCAGCTGATGACCGGGACGCGTCAAATCACGCACGACACCATTGTCCATCGCCCGCAGCGTAAAAAAGTCAGCGAGGTACCGGTCAAACGGTTGCTCCAGGAGCAGGCCGATAACAGCCACTATTTTTCAGATGAGTTTCAGCCGCTGCTAAATACGCAGGGTGCGGTGAAATACGTGCGCGAAGACGTCAGCCATTTTGAACTGAAAAAATTACGCCGGGGAGATTACTCGCCGGAGCTGTTCCTCGATCTGCATGGGTTGACCCAGATGCAGGCGAAACAGGAGCTGGGGGCGTTGATCGCGGCATGTCGTCGCGAGCATGTTTTTTGCGCCTGCGTGATGCACGGCCACGGCAAACATATTCTTAAGCAACAGACACCGCTGTGGCTGGCTCAGCATCCACACGTGATGGCTTTTCATCAAGCGCCAAAAGAGTACGGCGGAGATGCCGCATTGCTGGTATTGATTGAGGTCGAGGAGTGGCAGCCGCCAGAATTGCCCTGACAGGATGGCGGGAGGCACGCTGCACCCCGCCATATCGCACGTCACGTCAGATGGCTTTTGCCATCTTCAGGTTGCACGGACTCATTTGCCAGTTAAAGACCCCTTTGCCGGTTTCGTCGAGGGTGACGTTGGCAATGGCGGACGTTGTGAACATCGGTGGCGTTTCGCCCGGGCACAGCTCAGATACCAGATAGCCGACCAGCGGCAGGTGGGAAATGACCAGTGCGGAAGCGACACCTTCATTGCACAGCGCCTGAAGGTAAGCACTGACAAGGCCAACATCGCCACACGGCGTGAGTTCAGGGAGAACATCCACACTGGATGGCAGGTTCATACACTCCCCTACCACATCCAGCGTCTGTTCTGCCCGCAGGAACGGACTCACCAGAACGCGTTCAATGTCCACTTTTTGACCTTTAAGCCATGTCGCCATCTGACGGGATTCGTCGCAGCCACAGACGGTTAAAGGACGTACTGAGTCACTGGCGGCATCGAGTGCCGCGTCGCCGTGACGCATGATAAAAACTTGCATATTGCACCGCTTTTGTTAACCAGAATCACCGGCGTTAACTACCCGCGATTAATGCTCCGAGGTAGAAAACCCGATGGCCGGGCATTGTGCCTGATCCATTCGGTGAATGAAACGCTGTTTTTTACCTCAATGGCGTAAGTATAGTCAATCTCTGTTTACAATTTCGCCAGAACAGGTTCCATCACCTCAGGATTTACCCTTCTTTGACTTCAGTTTACGCAATCAGTTTCCCTTGCGGGCCAGAATGTCTGACCCCATTCCGCCATCTGCAATAATTCGTCACAAGGTGTAAACCGTGGACCGTATTGCGAGGCCAGACGTTGCAGGATCGCAACCACTTCACCCGCCCCGAGGGTATCCATATACCGGAACGGGCCGCCAAGAAATGGCGGAAAACCGATACCAAACACGGCGCCGATATCGCCGTCGCGCGCGCTTTTGATCACCTGCTCACCAAAGCAGCGCGCCGCTTCATTGAGCATCATCATCACGCAGCGCTCAGCACACTGAACCGCCGACAGTTTTCCCTGACCCGTGACAGGAATAAGCGTATAAACTGAAGGGTCGACCTGTTTCTTGCTTTTACGCCCTTTCGCGGCGTAAAGATAGAAACCGCGTTCATTTTTTCTGCCTTTGCGATCGTCCTTCAAAATTGCAGAAACAAAGTTTGCAGGCGGCGCAAAACGATCGCCATAAGCCGCTTCCAGCACAGGGATAATCTTAGTCCCCGTATCAATTCCTACCTCATCCAAAAGTTGGATTGGGCCGACGGGGAAGCCAAACTTCACCAGGGCGTCATCGACGTGCTCAATTTTCTCCCCTTCCGTCAGCAACCGCATCGCTTCGTTAATGTACGGCGCCAGAATGCGGTTGACGTAGAAGCCGGCTTTGTCCGCGACCACAATCGGGGTTTTGCCCTGTTTTTTCGCCAGTTTCACCACGGTGGCAATAGTTTGCGGGCTGGTTGTGGCATGCGGGATAACCTCCACCAGCGGCATTTTTTCGACAGGGCTGAAATAGTGCAGCCCTATCACCTGCTCCGGGCGCACGGCTTTCGCCGCGATGTCGCCGATCGGCAAAGACGAGGTGTTTGACGCGAAAATGGTGTGCGGCGCGCAATGCTGTTCAACGTCCGCCACCATCTGCTGCTTAAGGGCGAGATCTTCGAACACGGCTTCAATCACCAGATCGCGGTGTGCAAACCCACTGTAGTCGGTGGCGCCAGTGATCATCGCGAGGGTTTTATCACGCTCACTGGCCTTGATATGGCGGCGCTTCACTTTGCGATCAAGGTTCTGCCAGCTGTACTGCAACGCGTGGTTGATACCCTTAGGGTTGATATCTTTGATACGTACGGGCAATTTGCCTTTGCTGGCGGTGACAAATGCGATGCCGCCGCCCATCAGCCCACCACCCAGAACGCCAACGGCACGCAGCGGAGCCGGTTCAGCTTCACTGCCCGGATCTTTTTTAACCTCCGTGCTGGCAAAGAAAATGCCGCGCAGCGCCTGCGACTGCGGCGTCATCGCCAGCTCGCCAAAGGCTTTCGCTTCCGCAGCATAACCGCTGCTGCTGCCCTGCGATAAACCGGTTTCAATCACCTTCAGAATGCGCGTCGCTGCCGGATAGTTCCCTTTGGTTTTTTGCTCGGTTTTTTTACCCACCATATTGAACAGCAGCGTGCGCCCCAGCGGCCCGGCGAGGATACGCTCGCGCACCGGCAGAGGGCGTTTCGCCTGACGACCTTTCAGCGCCCGCTCAACAGCGGCTTCAAGCAAGATGGCGTGCGGAACGACCTCATCAACCAGACCCGACTTTAACGCCTGACGGGCGCGCAGCTGTTTACCGGTTAAAATCATCTCCAGCGCCGTACTGACGCCTACGAGACGCGGCAGGCGCTGCGTGCCACCTGAACCGGGCAGCAATCCAAGCTGTACCTCCGGCAGTCCGAGTACGGTTTTCGCATCGTCGGTACAAATGCGGCTGTGACAGGCCAGCGCCAGCTCAAGCCCACCGCCCAGGCAGGCCCCGTGGATCGCAGCGACAACGGGTATCGACAGCGCATGGATCTCCGCCATTACCTGCTGCCCCTGACGCGCCAGGTCTTCTGCTTCCTGAACGCTTTTCGCCCGGGCAATCATGTTGATATCGGCCCCGGCAATAAAGTTATCCGGCTTTGCCGAGATAAATACCAGGCCACGTATCGCTTTGTTTTCGCGGATCTGTCTGAGCATCGCACGCACCTGAACGCCGAACTCGGCCTTCAGGGTGTTCATCTTTTCGTCGGGTACATCAATGGTGATAACAGCCACGTTATCAAGGCGAACAGCCAGATTAAATGCAGATGTCGTTTCCATTATTCAGCCTCCAGAACCATTGCTGCACCCAGGCCGCCCGCCGCACAGGCGGTAACGAGACCAAAACCGCCGCCGCGGCGACGCAGCTCGTGCAAAGTCTGGGTTATCATTCTCGCGCCGGTCGCCGCAAAGGGATGGCCGTAGGCGATGGATCCGCCAAGCACGTTAAACTTACTCTGATCCACTTCGCCGGTCGCGTGGGCGCGGCCCAGTACATCGCGCGCGAAGCGCTCGCTTGCCAGCAGCTGAATGTTTGCCAGGGTTTGTGCGGCAAAGGCTTCGTGCATATCTATCAGGGTTAAGTCAGCCAGCCTCAACCCCGCACGCTCCAGCGCCAGCGGCGTGGACCAGGCCGGACCGAGCAGCATGTCCTGCCAGACATCAATGGCGGTAAAGGCGTAGCTACGCAAATAGCCCAGCGGTGTGATGCCAAGCTCTTTTGCCCGGGATTCGGTCATCAGGATCACGGCGGCGGCACCATCCGTCAGTGGCGTACTGTTAGCTGCGGTTACCGTACCGTGTTTACGGTCAAAGGCCGGGCGCAGCTTCGCATAATCCGCCAGCGTGGAGGTGCCGCGAATGTTGTTATCTTCCGCGAGCGGTTCGCGGTAAGGCGGCACATAGGCGGTCATCACTTCGTTGGTCAGTTTGCCCTCCGACCAGGCTTTCGCTGCCAGCTGATGCGAGCGATGCGCCAGTGCATCCTGCTGTTCGCGGGTAATACCGTAGGTTTTTGCCATCTGCTCGGCAGTGTCGCCCATACGCAGGCCGGTGGAGTATTCAGCAACGGCAGGTGGCACGGGCATGAGGTCGCGCAGACGTAAACGCGAGAAGAGTTTGAGCTTCGCACCGGTGGTCCGGGCTTTGTTGGCATCCACGAGGATGCGGGCCAGCTGTTTGCTAACACCGATGGGCAGCACGGATGAGGAATCCGCGCCGCCGGCGATCCCCGCGCGAATGGTCCCCGCCATCAGGCTTTCCGCCACGTTCGCCACCGCCTGGAAACTGGTGGCGCAGGCGCGGCTGACGCTGTATGCGTCGGTGTGAACATTCATGCCGGTGCCCAGCACGATTTCACGTGCGATATTGGGCGCTTCCGGCATTTGCACCACCTGGCCGAAAACCAGTTGCTCAATAACCTCTGGCGGGATCTCGCTGCGAGCCAGCATCTCCCCCACCACCATTTTTCCCAGATCGACAGCCGGTATACCGTGAAACGCGGTTGCCTGACGCGCAAACGGCGTACGTAACCCGCTGACAATGGCAATGCGGTCACCGTGTCGGGTGATAAGCGGTAATGCCTGACTCATAACACTCCCCTGTAAAAAAATTTTGCGCACACATTAAGTGGTCTGACCTGATAATAGTCTTAACTATTTTTTTACATTGAGCCAATCGGGGAAGCGAAAAATTGCGAGCTAAGGCACAGAGAAGAAAAAGAAAATGCCCCTGCATGGCAGAGGCATTTGTGAGATTTGTTGCCGGGTTGCGGCGTTGCCTTACCCGGCCTACACGATCGTAGGCCCGTGCAAAAAGTATTAACGCAGGCCCAGCTGGAAGATCAGAGTTTCTGCTTCGCAGGCGAACACAAAGTCGATATCCAGCCGCACGCCGCCTTCCACTTCCGTGAAGGTGGATTTGATTTCACACGGATCGGATTCGACTTCACGCGCGCGCTGGCTCAGCGCGGCCAGCGTCTCTTCCGCTTCAGCGCGGTTAGGGAATACGCGGCTGTAAGAGGCGGTGCAATCGGTGTTGTCCATAATGGTGCCAACATCCATACAGCAGCAAACCGGGGTTTCATCAGCACTGCATTTACTCATAGCTCAATTTCCTCTGTATTCGCGCAGGGCGCGAGATAAACACGATGCGTCTATTTTACGCCCCCGAACGAGCCCCCTCCAGCCGTTAATGGCGCAAAATCGGATAAGTGAGCAATATCACACTAAAAAATGATCTAAAACAAAATTCCCCTTTTCAGAGGAATCGCACTGGTCACAATTTTGCCAACCAGATCTCGTTTCAAGAAACATATCTGAAAATATTAATAAACAAACTTGCAACATCCCAGCTGGTCAGACCTATACTCTCGCCACTGGTCTGATTTGTAAGTCATACCTCAGACCCTACACTTCGCGCTCCTGTTACGGTATGTAACAATTATTGAATAAAAATAACTCAATGAGGTTATGGTCATGAGCCAGAAAACCCTGTTCAAACAAACTGCTTTAGCAGTTGCAGTGGCAATCGTCTCAACGTCCGCCTGGTCAGCGGGCTTCCAGTTAAACGAATTTTCTTCCTCTGGCCTTGGCCGTGCGTATTCCGGGGAAGGTGCGATTGCCGATGACGCAGGCAACGCGAGTCGTAACCCGGCACTGATCATGATGTTTGATCGCCCTACCTTCTCTGCCGGTGCGGTTTACATCGATCCTGATGTCAACATTTCTGGCAAATCTCAGTTCACCGGCGCAGATCTGAAGGCGGATAACATTGCGCCGACCGCGTGGGTGCCTAACCTGCACTTTGTTGCGCCAATCAATGAACAGTTTGGTTGGGGTGCCTCTGTCACCTCTAACTATGGCCTGGCAACGGAGTTCAATAACAACTATCCGGCCGGGGAATACGGCGGTAAAACCGACCTGACGACCCTGAACCTCAACCTGAGCGGCGCATATCGTCTGAACGATAACTGGAGCTTTGGTCTGGGCTTTGATGCTGTCTACGCCGATGCAAAAATCGAGCGTTACTCCGGGGAGCAAACTGCTGCACTGCCGAAAAACAGCAATAAAATTGCCAGCCTGAAAGGTGATGAATGGGGTTACGGCTGGAACGCCGGTATCCTGTATGAACTGGATAAAAACAACCGCTGGGGTCTGACCTATCGCTCAGAAGTGAAAATTGATTTCGATGGCGATTACAAAAGCGGCATCCTGAGCCCAGTCAACGGTATGGTCCCAGGCGCGGGCACCACCATTCCATGGGGTACCTCGAATCAAACCGTACCGGGTTCACTGTCGCTGCATCTGCCAGAAATGTGGGAAGTGTCAGGTTATAACCGCGTTGCGCCGCAGTGGGCAATTCACTACAGCCTCGCGTATACCAGCTGGAGCCAGTTCGAGGAGCTTAAAGCCACCGGCAGCAACGGCCAGACGCTGTTCTATAAAGACGAAAGCTTCCACGATGCTTACCGTATCGCGCTTGGTACGACCTATTATATGGATGACAACTGGACGTTCCGTACCGGCGTGGCATTTGATGACAGCCCGGTACCGGCCGATAAACGTTCTATCTCCATTCCGGATCAGGACCGTTTCTGGGTGAGTGCGGGGGCAACCTACGCGTTCAACGAGAATGCCTCTATCGACGCGGGCGTGTCGTACATGCATGGCCAGAAGGTGACCTTCCAGGAAGGCCCGTACGAGTTTTCCTCTGAAGGTAAAGCCTGGCTGTTTGGTACCAACTTCAACTACGCGTTCTAATCCCAACACGATTAAAAAAGGTGAGCATTGCTCACCTTTTTTTTTATTCCGAATCGATATCTTTTAATTCGTTCTCGATGGCTTTCGCGTTCGGATTATCTTCCGGCTTCAGCTTACCGCCGTTGGCAATAAAGTCATGGTTCTGGAAGTAGGCCTCGCGGACCATGATGTACGGATCGGAAGACTGACGCAGCAGACCATCAGAATCCAGCAGTTGCGCACGCGTTTCAATTCCTTCCACGGTCCATTTACCAATCGACAGCGGCCAGGTGAGCCATGACAGTACAGGATATAGCGTATCCACCATGTCGCCGCCATCATCACGCACGGTAAAGCTGCCGTAGAATGGCAGGTGCACATACGGACCATAACCTACGCCATAGTGACCCAGCGTGCTGCCGAAACGGTGCGGCTGTTCACGCTGTAATTTCGGGTTCGCCATGCCTGCGACATCAATTAAGCCGCCCATACCCAGCAGGGAGTTCAGGAAGAAGCGGGTGAAATGCACCATCCCCTGATACGGGTCGCCCTGAAGGAAGTAGTTGACCATAACCGCTGGCTCTTCCAGGTTACTGGTAAAGTTGCTCAGCCCGTTACGCGCCGGCTGCGGAACATAGTCACGCCATGCCACGGCAACCGGACGAACCAGATATGGATCCAGCACATTATAGTTAAAGCTGTACATTGAACGGTTAAATCCTTCGAGAGGATCGGAGCGTCCCGTTTGCTCGCCAGAGCTGGCGCAGCCCACAAGCATTGTTACGCCCAGCGCAAGCGCCGACAGCCGAAGCTTCATAAATTTCTCCCTGTTCAATATGGCTATCGTTGAATGCCATCTGTGACGGAGCCTGAGATGCTCCGCCTGAAACGTGCAAGTGATTGTAACAGCACGCTTACCGATGTCTACGAGGACAATGACGACCCGCTCGCGTCATCACGCTAATTTCAGCATAGCCTGTCTTTCGGAATTCGTTTCGCTGGCAATTTTATATTGGCTTTGAAAGAGATGTCTCACCTTTATTGCCATTTTCAGCAATTTAAGAGCATCCCCACGGGGAAAGCGCTAAAAGCCGCTACGCTTAAATGAGCAATTACCCCGAAGGAGCTGTTATGAAAGACATTAGCGAAGAGAAAATTGGTGAAAGCAAAGAGGAACATGAGATTGAAAGCGAGGAGAAAGACCGGGGAGAAGAGATAGAAGTCGATGAAGATCGCCTGCCGTCGCGTGCCATGGCTATTCATGAGCATATTCGCCAGGACGGGGAAAAAGAGATGGAGCGCGACGCGATGGCCCTGCTGTGGTCAGCCATTGCAGCCGGTCTGTCGATGGGTGCCTCTCTGCTCGCCAAAGGGATATTTCACGTTCAGCTGGAAGGCGTACCGGGCGGGTTTTTGCTTGAAAATTTAGGCTACACGTTCGGCTTTATTATCGTCATTATGGCGCGACAGCAGCTTTTTACGGAGAATACCGTCACTGCCGTACTGCCCGTCATGCAAAATCCGACCCTCGGTAATTTCGGTTTACTGATGCGCCTGTGGAGCGTCGTGCTGCTGGGGAACCTGATCGGTACGGGCATAGCCGCCTGGGCGTTCGAGTATATGCCAATATTTGATGAACCGACCCGCGACGCATTTGTGAAAATTGGCATGGATGTGATGAAAAACACGCCGGTTGAAATGTTCTCTAATGCCATAATTTCCGGGTGGATCATCGCCACTATGGTCTGGATGTTCCCGTCAGCGGGTAGCGCGAAAATCGTGGTAATTATCCTGATGACCTGGCTTATCGCACTCGCCGATACCACACACATTGTTGTCGGAACTGTTGAAATCCTTTATCTGGTATTTAACGGCACACTCCACTGGAGCGACTTTTTCTGGCCGTTCGCCCTGCCTACCCTCGCAGGCAACATTTGTGGCGGGACCTTTATCTTTGCGCTGCTGAGCCATGCGCAAATCCGTAACGACATGTCCAACAAGCGTAAGGCCGAGCTTAAGGCTCAGGAAAAAAAGGATAAAACTGCCGAAAAATCGGCGTGAACGGTGACTCTTTGACCAGTCAGGCGGCAATGCGCTTAACGAAAAGTGTAAATAACGCTATACTCTTGCCGCTTCGTCCCCTTAGTTAAATGGATATAACGAGCCCCTCCTAAGGGCTAGTTGCAGGTTCGATTCCTGCAGGGGACACTTCTGTCTTTCCTTACGCCCCCTTCCAAAGCTCCACGCAGTTTCGGCCACGCCGTTTCGCGCCGTATAAGGCTTCATCCGCCGCCTGAATCAATCGCTCGTAATCGGGATGCCCGTTGAACATCGCAACGCCTATCGAGAGGGAGAGCGGGATAATATCGCCGGTTGGGGAGTTAACCTTGATTTTTTCCACCCGCCTGCGGATACGCTCGGCAATTCGCAGCGCGTCCACCTCTGAGATTTCCGTTAGTACAATCAGAAATTCATCGCCGCCGTAGCGAAAAACGTAATCACAGGTTCGCACGTTGTCGTAGAACGCGCCGGAGACTTTTCGCAGGATCTCGTCCCCGGTATTGTGCCACCAGGTATCGTTGATTTGTTTAAATTTGTCGACGTCAATCAGCAGCGTCGAGAGCTTTGTTCCCGCCCGGGTGGCGTGCAGGATTTCGCGTTTGAAGATGGTTGGCAGGAAACGGCGATTCAACAGGCGGGTCAGGACATCAACCCCCACCTCGTGTCGCGACACTTCGTCAAACAGTTCGCGCAAAAGCGTGATGATTTGCGAGAGGGTATTACGCATTCGCTGCAAGAATTTATCCCGCTGCGCTTTATCACTCAGACCCTGCCCTGTAAGACGGACCTCGTTAAAAAGGTCATCGAATTCCTGAATCAGACGAGAGATATGACCGGCCTCAGCGATGCCGCTGAAATAGTGCCGACCTTTATGGCTAAACCACAGTCCAAATTCAGACTGCCCCAGCGGCAGACTGTTGCCGATACTGGAATTAAGCGTGATCTTATACAGAAGCACCATTTCCCATGACAGCAGCGCCGCGGTCTGTCTCTCCTTCTCCTCTTCTGCGTTCTCCATTAAGGAAAAGATGCGATAATTTTCGTCCTCTTTCGCCGCATTGTTCTCGCTAAATACATAGGCCCGCGACATCACTTCCATGGCCAGATCGATACTATTTATCGCGTAGTGATAAATATGCAGCTTCACCTCAGGCGAATGGGCGCTGGTAGTAATGACAGGTAACAGCAGCTTTTTCAGAACACGGAAGCCCATTTCAACTAAATCAACCGAAATACCAATACGGGCATGAACATCCGCCGCGCGCTGCTGCGCCCGCATCTGCTCTTCAACCTGCTCCACACGGCATGAGAGCACATCAATAAGCCAGCGACGAAGCGCCTCCTGAAGCTGCCTCTCCACCTGTTCGGTGGTCAGGAATTCAGCTGCCGATGGATCTGCCAGCACAACACGATAGAATTCAGCGACCAGTGGCATTGCATTATCCCTGGCAAGCTCAGTCGCAAGCCGATGCACATCGGGATCGGTTTCATTAATCAGCTTCACCCACTCTTCTTTCACCGTTTGCAGGTAGGTTTCCATGGTCTGCACCTTCAGGAGACATGCGGGAACGCAGATTTAACAATAGCAAAATCAAACCACTCCGCAATTGCCGCTTTTTTAAACAAAAACGAGTGATAGCTCATAATGTATAACGGTGCTACATTATGCCGCCCACCCAAGTCAGCAATGGCCAGGCAACGTCGTAAAGAACGGTAAAGCCTGCAACCATGACCTCGTCCTACGGTCTCAATGGCACGTGGTATCGCGAAGTCTGCGCTACCTTCACAGGCTTCACATAGGTTCCACTATTTTGTCTCAATCCAAATTTCAGCGGGCGTTTCTGCACCCGCGCTACTGGTTTACATGGTTCGGCCTTGGCGTGCTTTGGCTGCTGGTTCAACTTCCATATCCCGTGATCCGTTTCCTGGGTTCTAAGCTCGGCAGCGCATCGCGTTACTTTCTTAAGCGTCGTGAATCCATTGCCCGAAAAAATCTCGAACTTTGCTTTCCGCATTACAATGCCCAGCAGCGCGAAACGCTGATTGCGGAAAACTTTAAATCTATCGGTATGGCACTGCTTGAAACCGGTATGGCCTGGTTCTGGCCAGACGAGCGTGTCCGTAAATGGTTTGACGTGGAAGGCCTGGATAACCTGAAACGTGCCCAGATGCAAAACCGCGGCGTGATGGTTGTGGGTGTGCATTTTATGTCGCTTGAGCTGGGCGGCCGCGTTATGGGTCTTTGTCAGCCGATGATGGCAACCTATCGCCCGCATAACAGCGCGCTGATGGAATGGGTACAAACGCGGGGCCGCATGCGTTCAAATAAGGCGATGATCAGCCGTAACAATCTCCGCGGTATGGTTGGCGCCCTGAAAAAAGGTGAAGCCGTCTGGTTTGCCCCGGATCAGGACTACGGTCCTAAAGGCAGCAGTTTTGCCCCTTTCTTTGCGGTTAAAGATGTCGCTACGACGAACGGTACCTTTGTGATTTCACGTCTCTCAGGCGCCGCGATGTTGACGGTGACCATGGTCAGAAAAGCGGATAAGTCAGGCTATCGTCTGCACATCTCCCCAGAGATGGCGAACTATCCTGAAGATGAGAGTGAAGCCGCGACCTTTATCAATAAGGTGATTGAGCTTGAAATTATGCGTGCGCCTGAGCAGTATCTGTGGATGCACCGCCGCTTTAAAACCCGCCCCCTGGGCGAAGCCTCGCTCTATATCTGACCCCTTTCGAAGGTTAGTTTCGCTAAGAAACTAACCTTTTCAAACACCTGTAATCGCAGTGCGTAACGGTTTTCTTTGACCGTCGCTCAACAGGCATTTATTGCGTACCGAAATCAAACTGTCGCCGTTCCACGACACTCGTAAGTGTAGGAAATTATTTAAAAAAATGCCTCTTGTCACTCCTGAAATTTAGGCGTACATTAGCGCCGTCTGGCGACAGGAAAGCACAGAATTCAGAGCTGAAGTTAGCGACGTAACGGGATAATTCCGATTTCCCCTTTCGCATGATTTCAACTCTCTATACTCAGTTGGACTCTGTTTTTTTAATGCGTACCGGAAGATACGCGGAGCGATGAAACGTGAAATATTTCTTTATGGGCATTTCGGTTATTGTTTTAGTTTGGGCCGGAACGTTTGCTCTGATGATCTAGTTAAGAAAATGCAGTCAAAAAAACAGGCGCCGTTGGCGCCTGTTTTTTTTGGTGTCCGTTACGACTCGGGTTGTTCCGCAACACTCTTCGCTGCAAGCAGGCCATCCGCGCGGAACATGCTTTTAATGCCCCGCACTGCCTGACGGATACGGTCGCTGTTTTCAATCAGCGCGAAACGCACGTGCGTGTCACCGTAGTCACCAAAGCCAATGCCTGGAGAGACGCAAACCTTGGCGTCCTGAAGCAGTTTTTTGGCAAATTCCAGAGAACCCATCGCCGCATACGGCTCAGGGATTTTCGCCCAGACGTACATAGAGGCTTTTGGCATTTCCACCATCCAGCCTGCTTCATGAAGCCCTTTTACCAGCACATCACGGCGGCGTTTGTACTGAGCGGCAATATCGAGCACGCATTGCTGATCCCCTTCCAGCGCCGCGATGGCCGCGACCTGTAACGGCGTAAAGGTGCCATAGTCATGGTAGCTTTTAATACGCGCCAGGGCGCTCACCAGCGTTTTGTTTCCCACCATAAAACCAATTCGCCAGCCCGCCATGTTGTAGCTTTTCGACAGGGTGAAAAACTCAACCGCCACATCACGAGCACCCGGTACCTGCATAATTGACGGCGCTTTCCAGCCATCATAAACGATATCGGCGTAGGCGAGATCGTGTACCACCAGCACGTCGTAACGCTTAGCCAGCGCGACCACTCTCTCGAAGAATTCGAGTTCAACGCATTGTGCCGTTGGGTTTGACGGGAAACCGAGGATCATCATTTTCGGCTTCGGATAGCTTTCACGAATCGCCCGTTCCAGCTCGTTAAAGAAGTCGACGCCTTCCACCAGCGGGACAGAACGCACCTGCGCGCCGGCAATCACCGCCCCATAGATGTGAATGGGGTAGCTCGGATTCGGCACCAGTACGGTATCGCCGTGATCCAGCGTCGCCAGCATCAGGTGGGCCAGCCCCTCTTTGGAGCCAATGGTCACAATCGCTTCACTTTCAGGATCGATATCGACCTGATAACGATCCTGATACCAGCGGGAGATCGCCCGACGTAAGCGTGGAATGCCGCGTGAGGTGGAATACCCATGGGTATCAGGACGCTGCGCAACCGTGCAGAGTTTCTCAACGATATGCGGCGGCGTTGGGCCGTCAGGGTTACCCATACTGAAATCGATAATGTCTTCGCCGCGCCGACGCGCAGCCATTTTCAGTTCAGCAGTGATATTGAAAACATAAGGGGGGAGACGATCGATACGCGTAAAACGGCGTTCAGGACTGAATTCAGCCATAGATTCCTCAGAGTCACGTTAGCGCCCGGACCGTCCGAGCGACGCTGCCACCTGTGTGGCGTGCTTAGAAAATAACCTGAAGAAAAAGACGCTGTCGAGAGGATAACGGCAAAACAATATTTTGCGCTAAAACGGGAATGCGATTGCAGTGAAAAGCGGAACTCTTATCGCGAACGGGCAGTTTTAAGCGCTACGATTTAACACAATATTTTCAGTATCGTTACCTGACGTTTCTTCCCAAACGGAAAAGCACCGGCTTTCAGTCAAAAGCCAGCAATCCCCTTTGAGAATTATGGTTTTTCCCCATTTGATAAATCTGATGGATAGCTGGTCATCAGGCCCTATGTTTTCTATCATAGATTTTTCCCGTTTTCCCAGGCCTGACCGTGCACGAAATCTTCAATATGCTCCTGGCGGTGTTCGACCGCGCGGCATTAATGCTGATCTGTCTCTTTTTCCTTATCCGCATCCGCTTGTTCCGCGAACTGTTGCATAAATCTGCCCATTCGCCAAAAGAGCTGCTGGCCGTCACGTTTATCTTTTCGATGTTTGCCCTGTTCAGCACCTGGTCCGGCGTGCCGGTAGAAGGCTCGCTGGTGAACGTGCGCATTATCGCCGTCATGTCGGGCGGGATCCTCTTTGGTCCCTGGGTCGGGATTATCACAGGCATTATCGCCGGCACCCATCGGTACCTGATTGATATTGGCGGCGTGACGGCCGTCCCCTGCTTTATCACCAGCATTATTGCCGGGCTGCTCTCGGGCTGGATTAACCGAAAAATCCCGAAAAAGCAGCACTGGCGTGCGGGGATTATCGCGGGGATGGTCTGCGAAACGCTGACCATGATCCTGGTCATCGTCTGGGCGCCAACCGTTGCGCTGGGGCTGGATATCGTCTCGAAGATCGGTATTCCGATGATCCTCGGGAGCGTCTGTATCGGTTTTATCGTGCTGCTGGTGCAAAGCGTGGAGGGCGAAAAAGAGGCCAGCGCCGCGCGTCAGGCCAAACTGGCGCTGGACATCGCCAACAAGACGCTGCCCCTTTTCCGGCACGTTAACGCCGAATCTTTACGTCAGGTTTGCGACATCATCCGCCGTGATATTCACGCCGATGCGGTCGCCATCACCAATATTGACCACGTGCTGGCTTACGTTGGCGTCGGTGAGCACAATTATCGCGACAGCGACGACACCATCAGCCCGACCACCAGACAGGCGATTAACTACGGAAAAATCATCATTAAAAACAATGATGAAGCCCACCGGACGCCAGAGATCCACTCAATGCTGGTGATCCCGCTGTGGGAAAAAGGCGTGGTCACGGGGACGCTGAAAATTTACTACTGCCATGCGCACCAAATCACCTCCTCGCTCCAGGAGATGGCGATTGGCCTGTCGCAGATTATCTCCACTCAACTTGAGGTTTCGCGTGCAGAGCAGCTGCGCGAGATGGCAAATAAGGCAGAGCTGCGCGCCCTGCAAAGCAAGATCAATCCCCATTTCCTGTTTAACGCGCTGAACGCTATCTCCTCTTCCATCCGTCTGAATCCGGATACCGCGCGGCAGCTGATATTTAATCTGTCGCGCTATCTGCGCTACAACATTGAGCTAAATGACGACGAGCAGATCGACATCAAAAAAGAGCTGTATCAAATCAAGGATTACATCGCCATCGAGCAGGCACGCTTTGGCGATAAGCTCACGGTCATTTACGATATTGATGAAGAGGTCAGCTGCGTGATCCCAAGCCTGCTGATCCAGCCTCTGGTGGAAAACGCCATTGTTCACGGTATTCAGCCGTGTAAAGGCAAAGGCGTAGTAACGATTAGCGTGACGGAAAGCGGTAACCGCGTGCGCATCGCCGTGCGCGATACCGGGCACGGCATCGATCCGAAAGTCATCGAGCGCGTCAAATCAAACGAAATGCCGGGCAACAAGATCGGACTGCTGAATGTGCATCACCGGGTCAAACTGCTGTACGGTGACGGGCTGCATATTCACCGTCTTGAGCCGGGCACCGAAATTGCCTTTTATGTTCCGAATGAGCGAACGCCCGTGAATGCCCCGATATCCTTGTTGCCGTAGGCCGGAGTAACAGATGAAAGTCATCATCGTAGAAGATGAATTTCTGGCTCAACAGGAGTTGAGCTGGCTTATCAAAACCCACAGCCAAATGGAGATTGTTGGCTGTTTTGAGGATGGTCTGGACGTGCTGAAATTTTTACAGCATAACCGGGTCGACGCGATATTCCTCGATATTAATATTCCGTCGCTGGACGGCGTCCTGCTGGCGCAAAATATCAATCAATTCGCCCACAAGCCGTTTATTGTGTTTGTCACCGCGTGGAAAGAGCATGCCGTGGAAGCCTTCGAGCTTGAGGCGTTTGACTATATTCTCAAGCCGTACCAGGAGTCGCGTATTATCAGCATGCTGCATAAGCTGGAAGCCGCGTGGCAGCAGCAAGCATTACCCGCCAGTGCCAGCCCGGTAGCGCGGGAAAACGACACGATTAATCTGGTGAAGGACGAACGGATCATCGTCACGCCTGTCGACGATATTTACTATGCCGAAGCGCATGAAAAAATGACGTTTGTCTATACGCGGCGTGAATCCTACGTCATGGCGATGAACATCACCGAATTCTGCAATAAACTCCCGGCCGCTCACTTCTTCCGCTGCCACCGCTCGTTCTGCGTCAACCTGAACAAGATCCGCGAAATCGAACCCTGGTTTAATAACACCTATATTTTGCGGCTGAAGGATCTGGATTTCCAGGTGCCGGTAAGCCGCAGCAGAGTGAAAGAGTTCCGCCAGCTCATGCACCTGTAGCGCGTTCCCTCTCCCGCAGGAGAGGGGAATGAGCATCAGAGGATCTGACCCAGTACCTGACGCAGATGCGCCCCGGAGCCCAGTAAGCCTGGGTTGTCGTGGACAATCAGGTAAACAGGAATGTCCTGGACATAGCTCCTGAAGCGGCCTTTGTCTTCGAAGCCGCCACGGAAGCCGGAGGCGGTAAAGAAATCGAGGAAGCGCGGCACGATCCCGCCCGCAATATAGACCCCGCCAAAGGTGCCAAGGTTCAGCGCCAGGTTGCCGCCAAAACGCCCCATGATGACGCAGAACAGCGACAAAGCACGGCGGCAGTCAATACAGCTGTCGGCCAGCGCGCGTTCGGTCACATCTTTAGGTTGCAGATTTTCCGGCAGACGACCGTCTGATTTTACAATCGCCCGATACAGGTTCACCAGGCCCGGGCCAGAAAGCACCCGCTCGGCCGACACGTGCCCAATCTCGGCGCGTAGCTCCTCCAGAATAATGCCCTCTTCTTCGCTGTTCGGCGCAAAATCCACGTGACCGCCTTCGCCCGGCAGGCTGACCCAGCGTTTGTCGACGTGGACCAGGTGCGCCACCCCCAGGCCGGTGCCTGCGCCGTAAACGGCAATCGGTTTGCCTTCAACCGGGGCCGTACCGCCGAACTGAATCAGATGCTCTGGTTTAAGCATTGGGATAGCCATGGAAACCGCAGTGAAGTCGTTGATAATTTCAAGGTGCGAGAAGCCGAGGTTTTTCCGCATTTCGGCAATTGAGAAGGCCCACGTATGGTTGGTCATCGCCACCCAGTCGCCGGTGATCGGACAGGCAATAGCGATACAACCGTCTTCAACGCTCACTTTATGCTCTTCCAGATAGACGCGAACCACCGCTTCCAGGCTTGGGTAATCCAGCCCTGAATAGGTTTTCGCCTGAGAAATTTCACCGCTGTTCACATCGCACAGGGCAAGGCGCGCGTTGGTGCCGCCTACATCACCTACCAAAGCATACTTTGTCATTCTTCTACTGCTCCGCTAAAGTCAGAATAAATCTTTGGGACACTGTAAATTCAAGGCGTGATAACAACAACGACCAGAAGGTGACTGCCCATGGATTATCGATCTTCGTCACATTATAACTTTACCGTTTCAGCACCTTTTGCACTATTGCCACAATGCTGATTGTGCAAAGTAACGTTAAGCCGTTTTGTACAAGGAAATCATCATGCTCCATCCGCGAGCCAGAACCATGCTGTTATTGGCTGTCCCGGCGCTGATTATTGGCGTGGCGTCGAGCCTGGTGCTCATCGTCGTCATGAAAGTGGCGGCGGTGCTGCAAACGATTTTATGGACCGCGCTTCCGGTAAAACTCGGCATCAGCATTGACTCGCCGGGCTGGATCATGATGATGCTGACCCTGACCGGGATTGCCGTAGGGCTGGTGATCCGCTATAGCCCGGGCCATGCCGGGCCGGACCCGGCACTGGAACCCTTGATTGGCGCTCCTGTCTCTCCCTCTGCTCTGCCGGGGCTTATTATCGCGCTGATTATCGGTCTTGCGGGCGGCGTAAGCCTCGGGCCTGAACATCCCATTATGGCGGTTAATATCGCGCTGGCGGTCTTTCTGGGGGCGCGTCTTTTTCCGCGCGTTGGCGCGCTGGACTGGACGATCCTGGCGTCAGCAGGCACCATCGGGGCGCTGTTTGGCACTCCGGTCGCGGCTGCGCTCATTTTTTCGCAAACCCTCAGCAGTGATCATGAAGTACCGCTGTGGGATAAACTCTTCGCGCCGCTAATGGCCGCCGCTGCGGGAGCCCTCACCACCAGCCTGTTTTTCCATCCCCATTTTTCACTCACCATCCCCCACTACGGCCAGATGCAACTCACCGATATTTTCAGCGGTGCCGTCGTCGTCGCGATCGCCATTGCGCTGGGGATGGTCGCGGTGTGGTGTCTCCCTCGCCTGCATCGCCTGATGCACAGGCTGAAGCATCCGGTGCTGATTCTGGGCATGGGGGGTTTTATTCTGGGCGTTTTAGGCGCCATCGGCGGGACGGTTACGCTGTTTAAGGGTCTGGACGAGATGCAGCAGCTGGCCTTCAGCCAGGTCTTTAGCGTCTCCGATTATCTGCTGTTCGCGCTGGTAAAACTGGCGGCGCTGGTGGTCGCTGCGGCCTGTGGTTTCCGGGGAGGTCGTATCTTCCCGGCGGTATTTGTTGGCGTCGCGCTGGGGCTGATGCTGCATGAGCACGTCGACGCTGTCCCTGCGGCGATTACCGTCTCCTGTTCCATTCTGGGGCTGGTACTGGTGGTCACGCGCGATGCGTGGCTGAGCCTGTTTATGGCGGCCGTTGTCGTGCCGGATACCACGCTTCTGCCGCTGCTCTGTATCGTGATGTTGCCCGCCTGGCTCCTGCTGGCGGGCAAACCGATGCTGATGGGATGGCGAAACGACAGGTAATCAGGCGTTATTGCGCGCCTCCAGCGCTTTGGTCAGCGCGCTCAGCAGCGGCGGAATATCGGCTTTCGGCAGCATCACCTCGATCAGCGAAAGCCGCTCATGGTGTGCCACTTTATCCAGCACCTCCGCCAGCGCTTCCGCTTCGCTGACGCGCCAGCACTCTGCCTGAGGCGCCAGGCTCAGCGCCTGCGGGATCTGCGTCCAGTTCCAGAGGGCAATATCGTTATAGCGCTGCTCCGGCCCGTGGATGGCCCTTTCCACCGTGTATCCTTCGTTGTTAAGCACCAGAATAATCGGGCGCTGTTTGTCGCGCAGCATCGATCCCAGCTCCTGAATGGTCAACTGCGCGGCGCCGTCACCCGTCAGGACAATCACGCGTCGGTTCGGACACGCCGTTTGCGCGCCAAATGCTGCCGCCAGCGTGTAGCCAATCGATCCCCACAGCGGCTGGACGATAAAGTTCACGTCCGCCGGTAAACGCAGATCGATAGCGCCGAAAGCAGACGTTCCCTGGTCAGCCAGAATAATGTCTCCGGGGCGGATAAACGTTTGCAGGGTACGCCAGAAGCTCTCCTGAGTCAGCGCCCCTTCGATAGTCGGGAACGAAAAGCCGCTGTGATCCAATGGCGCTCGCGTATCACGAACATAGGTTTTACACAGCGCTGTCAGCGTTTCAATGGCCTCCCTCATCGGGATACCCGTAAACCAGACGTCGCCGACGCGGGACGCGTGGGGCTGAACCTCTATCGTCTGGTCCGGCGTCAGCTGGTGGGTAAACCCGGCAGTGAGCGTATCGGTAAAGCGCGTGCCAATACACAGCACCGTATCAGCCCCCTCGATGGCCTCTTTGACCGGCGCGGCGCTCGCCGATCCGCTGTAGGTGCCGTCAAAACCGCTCTGTCGTTCGTCAAAAATGCCCTTGCCCATCAGCATGGTGGCGTGTGCCATCGGCACCTCTTTCACCCACGTCTGAAGGGCCGTGCGCAGACCATGGCGGAGTACGAGGAAGTCCGCTAACAGCGCGGTGCGTTTGCTCGTGGACAAGCGCTTTTCGGCAGCCTCACGGAACGCCTGCAAGCAGGCTGAATCAGCCGGTGCGGGGTTAACAGTGAGAGCGCTTACAGGGGGCGTAGCGGCTTTTTTCGCCACATCAGCGGGCAGCATCAGGTAGCCCGGACGGCGCTCCCGCAGCATAGTGGTCAGGACTCTGTCAATTTCATAGCAGGCGTTTTGTTCGGTAAGCACCGCCTGTGCAACGGTGATGGGTTCGCTCATATGATAGAAATGGCGGAACTCGCCGTCGCCCAACGTATGGTGCAATAACTCTCCTCGCTGCTGCGCCGCCATACCCGGGGCCCCCACAATATGGAGGACGGGAACATGTTCGGCAAAGCTGCCCGCCACACCGTTCATGGCGCTTAACTCCCCAACGCCGAATGTCGTCAGGAGCGCGGCAAAGCCCTTACAGCGGGCATAGCCGTCTGCGGCGTAAGACGCGTTCAGTTCATTGGCACAGCCCACCCAGCAGATGTCCGGGCTGTCTATCACGTGATCGAGAAATTGCAGGTTATAGTCGCCCGGCACGCCAAACAGATGATCGGCACCACAATCTGTTAGTCGGTCCAGCAGGTAATCGGCGACGCAATAGGGGGTACGCATATTATAAGTGTCCTTCTGACGTTGACCTCACTCTGAGTATTAAATAAGCGTGAAGCGTGTCCAGAATTGGCGATAATCAGGGTCTGGAAAGAATGCTTTACGAAAAAAGCTGAGCTATGCTCATTTTCTTCAGGTTAGTGTAAACGTATACACTGATGTTTCTTTCCAGCGCCAGAGGTCTCGCCAATGGGTTATCAGCCTGACAAAAATCGTTACCAGACAATGCAATATCGCCGCTGTGGACAAAGCGGTCTTAAGCTTCCCGCCATCTCGCTGGGGCTTTGGCATAATTTTGGCGACGCGACGTTACTCGAAAACAGCCGTCAACTTTTACAGCGTGCTTTCGATTTGGGTATTACGCATTTTGACCTTGCCAATAATTACGGCCCTCCTCCTGGTTCGGCCGAACGTAATTTTGGGCGCATTTTGCAGGAGGATTTCCTGCCCTGGCGCGATGAGCTGATCATCTCCACTAAAGCGGGCTACACCATGTGGGACGGGCCTTATGGCGACTGGGGCTCACGTAAATATCTGATCGCCAGCCTGGACCAGAGCCTCAGGCGTATGGGGCTGGAGTATGTCGATATTTTCTATCACCACCGCCCGGATCCACAAACGCCGCTACGTGAAACCATGAAAGCGCTTGACCATGTGGTGCGTCAGGGCAAGGCGCTGTACATCGGTCTGTCCAACTACCCGGCAGAAGTGGCAAGGCAGGCGATTGAAATACTGGAGGATCTGGGCACGCCATGTCTGATCCACCAGCCGAAGTACTCCATGTTTGAACGTGCGCCTGAAGAGGGGTTGCTGGACGTGTTGCAGCATAGAGGGGTGGGATGTATCCCCTTCTCCCCCTGGCGGGCGGACAGTTGACCGATCGCTATCTGAACGGTATCCCGGCGGATTCTCGCGCAGCAAGCGGCAGTAAGTTCCTTAACCCGGAGCAGATCACCGACAAAAAGCTGGAAAAGGTACGCAAGCTGAATGCGCTGGCGGAAAACCGGGGGCAAAAGCTATCGCAAATGGCACTGGCCTGGATCCTGCGCCACGATGCGGTGACATCCGTGCTCATCGGCGCAAGCAAGACCGGACAAATTGAAGATGCAGCAGGCGTGCTTGAAAATTGTCGGTTCACGGCAGAAGAGCTGAAGACGATAGATACGATCCTGTCCAGTTCAGATTAAAAACACTTTTAGCAAAAAGTGCTCTCGTTCCTGATTTAGGAGTTGAGGCGATGAAACGAATGTTTACCAACTCGTAAAATTGCGTTAACAGGTCGCACAGCGGCCCCGATCGTGAAGGAGAAGAGTATGTTCAGGTCACTGATTCTTGCAGCGGTATTACTGGCTTCGGCCCCGCTGGTCGCCAGTGCGGGCGAAATCACCCTGTTGCCATCGATTAAATTACAAATTGGCGATCGTGATGACTACGGCAGATACTGGGACGGTGGCTACTGGCGCGACCGTGACTACTGGCATCGCCATTATGAATGGCGTCAAAACCGCTGGTGGAAACACGATAACGGCTATCACCGTGGCTGGGATAAGCGTAAGGCTTACGAACGCGGCTACCGCGAAGGCTGGAACGATCGTGACGACCGCCGTGGCGGCTGGGGTCATGGAAAAGGCAGAGGCCACGGTCACGGCCATCACCATTAACAACAAAAAGGAGCCTTCCGGCTCCTTTTTCTTTTACAGGCCTGCGGCTGTGCCTATCAGCAACCACAAGTTTAACGCCACCACCACGACCACAATGGCCCACCCGGCGCGCTTCACCCACGTCGAATTCACCAGTTCGCCCATCAGCGATTTATTACTGGTGAAGATCAGCAGTGGCACCAGCGCCAGCGCAATCCCGAAACTTAGCAGTACCTGACTCATCACCAGAATGCGGGTCGGATCCAGCCCCATCAGGATCACAACAAAGGAAGGCAGCATCGTGACCGAGCGGCGAACCCACAGCGGAATATGGAAACGTACGAACCCCTGCATCACCACCTGCCCGGCCAGTGTCCCCACAACCGTAGATGAAAGACCCGCAGCAACCAGGCTTAAACCAAAAATAGTGGCAGCGGCATGACTCAGCAACGGCTCCAGCGTCAGGTAAGCCTGGTCGAGATCGGCAACCCCGGTATGCCCGTTAAAGTGGAACGCGGCGGCGGCGGTCGCCATCATCGCCAGATTCACAAATCCGGCAATGGTCATCGCGATAGTCACATCCCATTTCGAGGCGGAGTAGCGCTCTTTACTCGTCCCGCCATGCAGATTCTGGGTTAATGAAGAGTGCAGATAAATGACGTGCGGCATGATGGTCGCCCCCAGCACCCCCGCAGCCAGAAAAACGGCTTCAGAAGTGGGTAACGACGGGATCACCATCCCTTTCGTCAGCTGCGCCAGATTCGGCTGGGAGAAAATCAGCTCAACAATATAGGCGGCAGCGACGAACAGCAGCAGGCCGCCGATGACTTTCTCCAGCGGTTTTTGTCCCCGCCGCTGGAGCATCAGAATCAGGAAAGTGGCGATACCGGTCAGCACGGCCCCCTGAAGCAGGGAGACGCCCAGGATAAGCTTAAAGCCGATCGCCGCCCCGATAAACTCGGCGAGATCGGTGGCCATGGCGATAATTTCCGCCTGAACCCAGTAAAACCAAACTGCCGGACGTGGATAATGATCGCGGATTTGCTCCGCCAGGTTTTTTCCGGTAGCAATACCCAGCTTCGCGGAGAGCATCTGAATCAGCATCGCCATCAGATTGGCCCAGACCACAACCCACAGCAGTTTATAGCCGAAACTGGCCCCGGCCTGAATGTTGGTCGCAAAATTACCCGGATCGATGTAGCCAATCGCGGCAATGAATGCCGGTCCCATTAATGCGAACCGCAGCTTGCGTGCCGCTCTGCCGCTGCTACTCTCTACGCGACTATTCGTCATTTCTGCCTCTGGAAATATAGCCTTTGCTATGTTTTATGCTATCAAAATGAGAATGATTATCAAGTTCATTTGTAACGGTTAACATGATTTCTCTGATAGTCAGGAACGATAGACAGGCAGGTGGAGCAAGGTCACAGAATGTGAAAATGCGCAGACATTTGTGAAGCGTAGCACACAAACTTAACTTTTCACTCATTTACCTAACATAACAAAAATGTCTTGTTGATCACTATTTTTGAGACTCGTCACAGGATGTAACTATAGTGTGGGCTTGATCTCGTTTTCTTTGTGCTTGTTACATAGAATGTGCACGGAAATTAAACCTGCCTCATATTTGGAGCAAATATGGACCGCGTCCTTCATTTTGTCCTGGCACTCGTTGTCGTTACTGCACTTGCATTGCTGGTCAGCACAGACCGCAAAAAAATTCGTATTCGCTATGTTGTCCAACTGCTGGTCATTGAAGTTTTACTTGCGTGGTTCTTCCTGAACTCCAACGTAGGCCTGGGCTTCGTGAAAGGCTTCTCCGAAATGTTCGAAAAACTGCTCGGATTTGCCAACGAAGGGACAAACTTCGTCTTTGGCAGCATGAACGATCAGGGTCTGGCCTTCTTCTTCCTGAAGGTGCTCTGCCCTATCGTCTTCATCTCTGCCCTGATCGGTATCCTTCAGCACATCCGCGTTCTGCCGGTGGTTATCCGTGCGATCGGCTTCCTGTTATCGAAAGTTAACGGCATGGGCAAACTGGAATCCTTTAACGCAGTCAGCTCGCTGATTCTCGGTCAGTCTGAGAACTTCATTGCGTATAAAGATATCCTCGGCAAGATGTCCCGTAACCGCATGTACACCATGGCGGCAACCGCAATGTCTACCGTTTCCATGTCTATCGTGGGCGCGTATATGACCATGCTGGAACCAAAATACGTAGTTGCGGCGCTGGTTCTGAACATGTTCAGCACCTTTATCGTGCTTTCGCTGATTAACCCGTACCGCGTGGATGCCAGCGAAGAGAACATTCAGATGTCAAACCTGCACGAGGGACAGAGCTTCTTCGAAATGCTGGGTGAATACATTCTGGCGGGTTTCAAGGTTGCAATTATCGTCGCCGCGATGCTGATTGGCTTTATCGCGCTGATCGCTGCGCTGAACGCCCTGTTTGCGGCCGTACTCGGTATCTCCTTCCAGGGTATTCTGGGCTACATCTTCTACCCGATTGCCTGGGTGATGGGCGTGCCCGCTCACGAAGCGTTGCAGGTGGGCAGTATCATGGCAACGAAACTGGTTTCCAATGAGTTCGTGGCGATGATGGATCTCCAGAAGATTGCCAGCACACTCTCCCCTCGTGCGGAAGGGATCCTGTCCGTCTTCCTGGTCTCCTTCGCGAACTTCTCTTCCATCGGTATTATCGCTGGTGCGATTAAAGGCCTGAACGAAGAGCAAGGTAACGTCGTTTCTCGCTTTGGCCTGAAGCTGGTTTACGGTTCAACGCTGGTGAGCGTCCTGTCTGCCTCTATTGCAGCACTGGTTCTGTAATTCATACCGTGCAATAAAAACCGGGAGTCCTCGCTCCCGGTTTTTTTATGCCTCCAGCTCCGTCAGGGGCAGTGGTTTACCAATCAAATAGCCCTGCAAATAGTCCACGCCGAATCGCAGCAACATCTCGCGTTGTTCAGCCGATTCCACATATTCAGCCACCACACAAAGCGATTTCGTTTTGGCCATGTTGCAAATGGACTGCACGATCATCGCATCCATGCTGTCGGTGCAGATATCTTTCACGAAGCAGCCATCGATCTTTATAATATCGGCCTCCAGCCGCTTCAGGCGCTCAAAGTTGGCATAGCCGGTACCAAAGTCATCAATAGCAATGCGGAAGCCGTAATCCCGCAGCTGCTGGATATTGTTGATGCTGCTTCCCGAGTCAGAGAAAGCCTGTTCCTCGGTGATCTCAATGACGATATCTTGCGGCGCAATGGCGTAGCGTTCAAAAAGCGCGATGATCTCAGCCGCTATCTCATTTTGCATCAGCGTCAGCGGCATCAGATTAACGGAGAACCGCGTTCCGGCCCGTTCGGACGGATGGCTGCGCATCCACATCAGCAATTTTTCCACCACGTTCAGGTCAAATCGGTGGCTCAGGTTAAACTGAGCAATCAGCGGAATAAAGCGATCAGGCGTGATGATCTCCCCCTCGCTTTCAAGCCTTGAGAGGATTTCAAAGTACCCTTCCCCACGCGCGTTATGGATTGGCTGGGCATAAAGGTGAAGCCCACCGATATCAAGGGCGCGTTTTATGCGGGCCAGCATCAGCACTCTGTCCGTCGTCTGACCGGAGACATCATCCAGACTGTTGGTTAACGCCAGGACGTTGTGCCCGGCACAGGACTGCTCGGAGAGCCAGCTCAGCTGACCCAGCGTGTGATGCAGGCTTTCTCCATCCGGCACTTCACCCCAGGAGGCGCCAAACTCGATGTCGAGCTCAGTCTTGTTCCAGATAATCTTACGGCTGTTCAGATGATCAACCATATATTGCAGACGTTCAGCCGTGCCCGGACCCAGCAAGACCACTACCAGCTCACTGCCCGGCAACTGGAAGAGCTTCTCGTCTTTTTGCAATAACGGTTGCAGCGACGCGGTTATCATCTTTTTACAATGTACACGCATGAGGATGCCGTAGTGACGGCTCAGGAATTCGAGATTATCCAGGCGCAGGCAGCAGACTTTGGCCTCGGGATGGTGCTGTAAAAACACTTCCAGCGCACGAATGTTAGGCAGACCGGTGAGCGGATCGGTAAGCGCCCTCTCCTGCCACCCCTGTTTCAGCCATTCACTTTTCTGATAGATCCGCGACATGTAAAGCAGGCAGATGGCGAAAGAGATTAGCACCGACAGGATAAAGGAGAGCGAGTGGCCCGATTCAACGCCATTAAGAAAATTATAATTATAGGTCAACAGCATGAGCGCCGAGGCCGCCCAGAATAAAGAGATGAGCGCATAGTTCAGACGACCAATCCCCAGGGTGAAAAGAATGAAAACGATTGGCATCAAATAACCCGCAATAAACTGCGACTCAAAAGGCGCGCATAAAATAGCGATCATCGAGATCAACAGCATCAGCCACACAACGATAAATAACGCTTTTTTGTGACAAAAGAGGGGCTTCACGCTTCGCCGCCAGAATGTTCGGGCATAGCGAGGATTAATAATCATTCTTAACGGATAATAGAACATCATGGTGAAAATCAGGGCGGCACAAATCAGACTCTGAATATCGATAACGTTATAAATTGCAGAGCCTTCGCCGAAATAGGAGGAGATTGTCACCGGGAAATCAAATAAATATCCCGCCAGATACATCGATAATTTGATGCCCACAGGCACCATAAATCCGAGCCAGAAAATACGTATGCCAATGTACTTATTCGGTATGCTGTGTCGCCAGCGCTTGCCCAGCACCAGACGGATGACGCCACAGGCGGCGAAGACGGTAAACGTCTGACAACATAATAATACGGCAGATTGTAGTGGTGCTAAATCAAGATTATAAATATTAGTAATACTAAAACTTAACAGCAAAGGAATGATTGCCCGTCGTCCAAATAACAACACGATGGCGAGCATGGCACTTAAGGGCAACCACGCCAGATAAACATCATTTTCGCTGACGATGGCCCGTGGAGAGATATAACGAGAAAAAGGAATCGCAATCAGGCTTAGCGCCAGGGCAATCATAAATATCTTTACATTATTGTAAATTTTTCTATTCATTAATCCGGATAATCTATTTTACCATCGTCTCATTGACCGCATGGATAATAGGTTTATTAATAACACGAATCAAGTTCAGGTCTATTTATAGACTTGTTTATTGATTTGGATTGAGGTGAGGTGTAGAAAACGACGTTAATTGCAACAAAAACAGTCTAAAATATTTTACAAGATATAAAAAAACCCCCGTCTTGCGACGAGGGTTTAAATTTTGGTGGAGCTAAGCGGGATCGAACCGCTGACCTCTTGCATGCCATGCAAGCGCTCTCCCAGCTGAGCTATAGCCCCACATGTTACTTTACCTACCGCACTCTGTTGGGTTCAGAGTTTGGTGGAGCTAAGCGGGATCGAACCGCTGACCTCCTGCATGCCATGCAGGCGCTCTCCCAGCTGAGCTATAGCCCCGTCGTAAAGCTGTCATGTTGACGGGCGGCATAATATGAATTCCGCCGCAGAGTGTCAACGGCAAATTCAGCCTCCGCCTTTCAATCGCCGAAAAATCATGCAAATGAATCACTTTGAGAGCCTGCTCGCAGCCAGGAGTTAAGCTTGTCACGTTTTCACGTAAAACGGTGCTATAAAATGAACCACTAATTAACCCCACAGATATTCAGGAAATTGTATGATCAAGGAACGAATGACGCCAGAAGAGTTAGCCCTGCTGACTGGCTATAGCCGACAGACCATCAATAAATGGGTACGCAAAGAGGGTTGGATTACATCGCCAAAGCCAGGCGTTCAGGGTGGCAAAGCGCGTCTGGTACACGTCAATGAAAAAGTGCGCGACTTTATTCGCAGCGCGCGCAGGGCAACAGAGACGCCGGAACTGCCAGATAAGGCGTACCACGAGGGCTCGCTTCATGCCCTGCTCCTGACGCTGGCGAATGAAATGACGCCGGAAGAGCAAAAGCAGATGACATCGCTGTTACTGCGGGAAGGGATTACCGGCTTGTTACAACGTTTAGGGATTCGCGACCAACGCTGATATGAAAAGATTACGCAGCAAAATGACCACGGAAGAGCTGGCGGACAGTCTGGGCGTAGCCCGACAAACCGTTAATCGCTGGATACGACAGAAAGGATGGAAAACGGAGGGTATCAACGGTGTAAAAGGCGGAAGAGCGAGGGTGATATGTATTGATGCGCACGTTAAGGAGCACATCATTAGTCTTCCCGCCATTCGTAACCGTCGGGCTGTTTACCATGTGGCGGAAAGCCCTTCCCACTACGGCGTGGCAACCTCATCCAGCCTGCTTCCACAAATTATCGACTCGCTGGAAAACATGACGACTGTCGAACAGGAACGTTTGCACAAGTTGCTCGCTCGTGAAGGGTTGCAGGGTTTTCTCACGCGTCTTGGTATTGCTGAATAACAGGCATAAAAAACGGCAGGTTACCCTGCCGTTTTTTGTATTACACGAGTATTACTGCTGGCTTTCACGCTCAGCAATAAAGCCCAGCGCTTTGTTGATACGCGCAACGCTACGTGATTTGCCGATGGCATGAACGGTCACGTCCAGCGCCGGAGACTGGCCTGCCCCCGTCACCGCAACGCGCAGCGGCATACCGACTTTACCCATGCCAATTTCCAGCTCATCAGCGGTAGCCTGAATCGCGTGGTGAACATTTTCCGCAGTCCATTCGGTAATGGCTTCGAGTTTATCACGCACCACTTCCAGCGGCTGACGCGCAACCGGACGCAGGTGTTTCTTGGCCGCGTCGGCGTCGAACGCGTCAAACTCTTCATAGAAGTAACGGCAGCTTTCAGCAATTTCTTTCAGCGTTTTGCAACGCTCGCCAAGCAGCTTCACCAGATCCGCCAGTTCAGGGCCCGTACGGGTATCGATGTTTGCCTGTTCAATGTGCCATTGCAGATAAGTCGCCACATATTCTGGCTGCATGGTATTGATGTAGTGATGGTTCAGCCACAGCAGTTTGTCAGTGTTGAACGCGCTGGCTGATTTGCTGACCGAGTTCAGAGAGAACAGCTCGATCATCTCTTCGCGGCTGAAGATCTCCTGGTCACCATGAGCCCAGCCCAGACGCACCAGGTAGTTCAGCAGCGCTTCCGGCAGATAGCCGTCATCACGGTACTGCATCACGCTCACCGCGCCATGACGTTTGGACAGCTTTTTACCGTCGTCACCGTTGATCATTGATACGTGCGCATACACCGGTACAGGCGCGTTCAGCGCTTTCAGAATGTTGATCTGACGCGGGGTGTTATTGATATGGTCTTCACCACGGATCACGTGAGTGATTTCCATATCCCAGTCGTCCACTACTACGCAGAAATTATAGGTTGGCGATCCGTCAGTACGACGAATGATAAGGTCATCCAGCTCCTGGTTGCTAAATTCGATCGGGCCGCGGATCTGGTCATCAAAGATAACAGAGCCATCCTGTGGGTTAGCAAAACGCACTACGCAAGGCTCATCCGCAGCATGCTCGCTGTGGTCATGGCGGCAACGACCGTCATAACGCGGTTTTTCGCCTTTTGCCATTTGCTCTTCGCGCAGCGCATCCAGACGCTCCCTGGAGCAGTAGCACTTATAGGCCGTGCCTGCCACCAGCATCTCGTCAATTACGGCGTTATAGCGGTCAAAACGTTTGGTCTGGAAGTATGGGCCTTCGTCCCACGCCAGATTCAGCCAGTTCATCCCATCCATAATGGCTTCAATTGCTTCCGGCGTTGAGCGCTCCAGATCGGTGTCTTCAATACGCAGCACAAACTCACCGTTGTTGTGACGTGCGAAAAGCCAGGAGTAGAGAGCGGTACGTGCACCACCGACATGCAGATAGCCTGTCGGGCTCGGCGCGAAGCGAGTTTTGATTTTCATGAAATGGCCTTACGTTATAAAGATGCCGGTAATCGGCAAATTCCGGGAAGAAAACAATGGGCAATATTCTATCACTGTGGGCCGATTCCTCAATGTCGATCACTTTATCCGGTTCGAGATTGCTGTTTTTGTTTATAAATCATGCGCCACAGTCCGTTTTGCGATCGTTTTGACTAATTTTACGACGAACGAATAAAAACTTTAGAAAATGCGTTGACTCATTTTCAACTCTCCCTATAATGCGACTCCACACAGCGGGGGTGATTAGCTCAGTTGGTAGAGCATCTCCTTTACACGGAGGGGGTCGGCGGTTCGAGCCCGTCATCACCCACCATCTACTTCGGTAGACTCGCAGTGTAGATAAGCATTGAGATTGGGCGATTAGCTCAGTTGGTAGAGCATCTCCTTTACACGGAGGGGGTCGGCGGTTCGAGCCCGTCATCGCCCACCATTCTCACCTTATCGCAGCAGTTCCGAAATGGGCGATTAGCTCAGTTGGTAGAGCATCTCCTTTACACGGAGGGGGTCGGCGGTTCGAGCCCGTCATCGCCCACCATTTCGGGTCGTTAGCTCAGTTGGTAGAGCAGTTGACTTTTAATCAATTGGTCGCAGGTTCGAATCCTGCACGACCCACCAATGTAAAAAAGCGCCCTAAAGGCGCTTTTTTGCTATCTGCGATATAGCAATTCCCCCTTGCAGCCAGACCGCTTGTTTTACTCAAGCTCACGCCTTCTTTGCCGATACCTCTATTTTATGGCGAAAAGGATCTCAATATGACAACTCTTAAGCCCGTTTCTCTGTCGGCGATGGAAATCGGCAGCGTAGATAACAGCTCCGGCGGAAACGACATTGCTTCTCAAATCACCCGTCTGACCAAACAGATAACGAAAGTCACTCAGCAGCTCAAAGAAGTGGCCATGGGTGATGCCACAGCAGAAGAGAAGCAAAAGCAGCAGGAATTACTCGAATCTCAGCTGGCTATGTTGCAGGCGCAGCTGGCGCAATTGCAGCGTCAGCAGGCCGAAGAGGCGATGCCAAAGCAGGAAAACGGTCAGGCCGTGGCGGAAGGCATCAATAAGCCCTCCGCGGAGCATCAGATTAATATCTACATCTGATTATTGGTTTCGTTAAAGAGTGGATCGCGTGTGCGGGCCTCCATCAAACGTCTGGCCTGCATACGTACTACATCCCAGCAGGCGTGCGCCGCGCCGGAAAGTGACCTGTTTTTACGGCGTACCAGCATCAGCTGGCGTTCGACACAGGGTACGAAACGCTTCACCGTTAAACGACTCCCCTGCGGCAGTGGCAGCGCCAGCGCCGGCAGAACGCTGATGCCAATCCCCGCTTCGACCATGGGGAAGAGCGTGGCAGGATGCCCGATCTCCTGCACAATGGTTGCCTTAACGCCCTGCGCGGTCAGTGCGGCATCTATCAGCGGGCGGCTACCTGATGCATAATCCTGTAACACCAGGTTTGCCCCCTGCAAGGCCTGCCAGGCCACCTGCGGCAGCGATGCCAGCGGATCATCATCGCGGCAGAGCAGTAAAAAGGGCTCCGAGAGCACCACTTCACATTCCAGGTCGCTTACCGCCCCGGGATCAATAACGATGCCAAAATCCACATCCCCCTGACGGATACTCTCCAGTACCCACTGCTGCGGCCTGTCATGCAAAACAAAATCGATATCCGGATAGCGGTGATTACTTTCAGCGATGCACTGGGGAATAAGATGCGCTGAAATCGTCTGGCTCGCCGCCACTCTCACGGTGCCGGAAAGCTGTTGTCCGAGCCGGCCGACATCCCTGAGCGTACTGTGCAGTTCATCCAGCAGCCTTTCCAGACGCGTTGCCAGCTGCTGTCCCGCTTCGGTGAGCACCACTTCTCGCGTCGTACGGTCGAGCAGCTTCACGCCCGTTTGCGTTTCAAGCTCCTTAACGCTATGGCTCACCGCCGACTGGCTGAGGCCAATCATCTCCCCTGCCCGGCTAAAGCTGCGGGCCTGCGCGACGGTGACGAAAACGCGAAGCTGACGTAACGAATAATTCATCTGTTTAATTCATGAATGGATGCAATAAATCAATTTTATTTCTCAAAGGGAAGAAAGCACAATAGCGGCATCTGTTTTCAGGAGTGATTATGAAACTTTTTCGTATCCTTGATCCGTTTACGCTGACCCTGATTAGTGTCGTCTTGCTGGCCTCGTTCTTCCCGGCGCGGGGCAGTTTCGTTCCGGTTATTGAAGGACTGACCACGGCAGCCATTGCCCTGCTGTTCTTTATGCATGGCGCCAAACTCTCCCGGGAAGCCATTATTGCAGGCGGTAGCCACTGGCGACTGCACCTGTGGGTAATGTGCAGCACCTTTATCCTCTTCCCGGTTTTGGGCGTGCTGTTCGCCTGGTGGGCGCCGGTGAATGTCGATCCGGCGCTGTATACCGGTTTCCTTTATCTGTGCATTTTACCGGCCACCGTGCAGTCTGCTATTGCCTTTACCTCGCTGGCGGGCGGTAACGTCGCGGCGGCGGTCTGTTCTGCTTCTGCTTCCAGCCTGCTGGGGATCTTTGTTTCACCGCTGCTGGTCGGTCTGCTGATGAACATGCACGGGGCGGAAGGCAATCTGGAGCAGGTGGGTAAAATTTGTCTGCAACTGCTGCTGCCGTTTGTGCTCGGACACTTATCCCGTCCCTGGATTGGGGCGTTTGTGGCGAAACATAAAAAATGGATCGGGAAAACGGACCAAAGCTCAATTCTGCTGGTGGTTTACACGGCCTTCAGCGAAGCCGTGGTGAACGGTATCTGGCACAGGGTGGGCGCTGGATCGCTGCTGTTTATTGTGGTGGTAAGCATCGTTCTTCTGGCCATTGTCATCGCGGTTAACGTCTTTGTGGCCCGCAAATGCGGCTTCAACAAGGCCGATGAAATCACCATTGTATTTTGCGGATCGAAAAAGAGCCTGGCCAACGGGATCCCGATGGCCAATATTCTGTTCCCGACGTCCGTCATTGGGATGATGGTGTTGCCGCTGATGATTTTCCATCAGATCCAGCTGATGGTGTGTGCGGTACTGGCGCGGCGTTACAAGGCGCAGACTGAAAAGCTGGCGCAGGAAGAGACCCGCGCCGCGAAAGTTTAAGGACGTTTCAGGGGCTGAACCAGCTGGGTCAGCCCCTCCGTTTTGATCAGTAACGTGATAGCCATCAGCTCGCCCAGACGCCCGGCGGGGAACTCATCCTTACGGGCAAACCACAGCAGATACTCTTCCGGTAGATCAATCAGCCTGCGACCCTTATATTTACCGAACGGCATCTCCGTATTGGCGATCTCAACGAGCTGCTCTTTTTCCACGTCACTCTCCTAACAGGCGCATCATTTCCGCTTCGTCGATTACCTCGATGCCAAGCTCCTGCGCTTTTGCCAGCTTCGAACCGGCCGCTTCCCCGGCAATCACCAGGTCGGTTTTCTTCGATACGCTGCCCGCCACTTTTGCCCCCAACGCCACCAGGCGCGCTTTCGCGTCATCGCGCGAGAGCTGGCTCAGGCTGCCGGTCAGCACCACCGTTTTACCGGCAAACGGGCTGTCGATCTCTTCGGCATTAACCACTACCGGTGCAGGCCAGTGAATGCCCTGTTCCAGTAATTTACCGATCACTTCACGGTTGCTCTCTTCGGCGAAGAAGTTGAAAACGTGGGTAGCGACCACAATGCCGACATCAGGGACTTTCTGTAGCTCGTCGATGGTGGCTTTCTCCAGCGCGTCCAGCGTGCCGAAATACGCCGCCAGCCCTGCCGCCGTCGCCTCTCCGACTTCACGAATGCCAAGCGCGTAAAGGAAACGGGCAAAGGTGGTGTTTTTGGCCGCCTCGAGCGCGTTAACGATGTTCTGGGCAGATTTCGGCCCCATACGATCAAGACCGGTCAGCTTACCTGCCGTCAGGGTAAAGAGGTCCGCTGGCGTATGGACGTACTCTTTCTCAACTAACTGGTCGATAATCTTGTCACCCATTCCGTCGACGTCCATCGCCCGGCGGGAGACAAAGTGCTTCAGGGACTCTTTACGCTGCGCGCCGCAGATTAACCCGCCCGTACAGCGCGTTACCGCTTCACCTTCCACGCGCTCAACGTCCGAACCACATACCGGACAGTGGGCTGGAAACTCGATGGCACGGGTATCGGCAGGACGTTCAGACTCAACAACGTTAACCACCTGTGGGATCACGTCGCCCGCGCGGCGAATCACCACTTTGTCACCAATGCGCAGGCCCAGGCGGGCAATTTCATCGGCGTTATGCAGCGTGGCGTTACTTACCAGCACGCCAGCCACCTGCACAGGCTCCAGACGCGCCACAGGCGTAATCGCCCCCGTACGCCCTACCTGAAACTCCACGTCGCGAACGAAGGTCATCTGCTCCTGCGCCGGGAACTTAAAGGCTACCGCCCAGCGCGGCGCACGGGCCACAAATCCTAACTGTTCCTGCAACGCCAGCGAGTTAACCTTGATCACCACGCCATCAATATCAAACCCGAGCGTGGGACGATCCTCTTCAACCTTGTGATAGAACGCCAGCACCGCCTCCGGAGAGTCGCAGAGCTGCACGCGGTTGCTAACCGGTAACCCCCACTCTTTGAACTGCATTAAACGACCCAGGTGAGTATCTGGCAGGTCACCGCCTTCCAGGATCCCGACGCCGTAGCAGAAGAAAGTAAGCGGTCGCTTCGCGGTGATTCGTGGATCGAGCTGACGCAGCGAACCTGCCGCCGCGTTACGCGGGTTTGCAAACACTTTCCCACCGGTACGACGCGCTTCTTCGTTGATCTTCTCGAAGCCCGCCTGCGGAAGGAACACTTCCCCGCGCACTTCCAGCCGGGCGGGAATGTTATCGCCACGCAGTTTCAGCGGGATCGCACGAATAGTGCGCACATTAGTGGTGATGTCTTCCCCGGTAGTGCCGTCGCCGCGCGTTGCGGCACGCACCATCACGCCGTTCTCATAAAGAATGCTAACGGCCAGACCATCCAGCTTTAGCTCGCAGCACCAGCTCAGATTGTCGATGCTCTTCAGGCGATCCTGCACACGCTTGTTGAAAGCCAGAAAACTCTCTTCATCAAACACGTTATCCAGCGACAGCATCGGCACTTCATGGCGCACCTGGCTGAAAGCGCCCAGCGGTTCCGCGCCGACGCGCTGCGTTGGGGAATCGGGCGTAATCAGTTCGGGGTGCTGCGCTTCCAGCTCGCGCAGTTCACGCATCAGGCGGTCATATTCCGCATCCGGCACTTCCGGTGCGTCCATAACATGATAGAGATATTCATGATGGCGAAGCGTGGTTCGCAGTTCAGTAAGTTGTTGTTCGATTGAGTCCATATCGCACCATCAATGAGAAAAACCCCCGACAGGCGGGGGTTGAGGAGGAGGTGAAGTTAACGCGACGATTACGCGTTCGCTTCCTTAACTTCGCGGATGCGGTCCTGATACTCGCGCAGTTTCTGCGGCGTCATCATTCGACGCTGATCGTCGAGCACCACACCGCCCACTTCGTCGGCGATGTGCTGAGCGGACTGTAGCATCAGCTTAAAGTTTTGCAGCTCGTCACCGTAGGACGGCACCTGCATAAAGATCGTAACCCCCGGCGTGACGAAATCACCGGTCATTTCCGGGTCAAACGTGCCTGGATTGACCATATTGGCCAGGCTAAACAGCGCCGGACCGCTACCGTCAGGACTCAGGTGGCGATGGAAAATATTCATGTCGCCGAACTTGAAGCCTGCCTGTTGGATGCTGTTAAGCAGCACGTCACCGTTCAGATGGGTGCCATGATGAGCAGCCACGTTCATGATGATCACCGCTTCTTTACGCTGCGGCTTTTCAACAACCGGTTCTGGCTCTGCGACCGGCTCTGGCTCAACACGCGGAGCGGGCTGTGGCGCAGGCGGTTCAGGCTGCGGCTGCGGTTGTTGTACCGGCTGCGGCTGCTGAACAGGCTGTGGCTGATGCACTGGCTGTGCAGGCTGTTGCACAGGTTGCGGCTGTACAGGCTGTGGCGCAACGGGCTGCTGTTGCACAGGCTGCTGCGGCGGATGACGAACAGGTTCTTCCACTGGCGGCGGCGCTGGCTGGCGCGGCTGGGCAGAGGCATACGGTGGTTGATACTGGTGCTGCGGAGCGCGGGGGGCTTCATGCTCTCCATGCGCTGCGCCGGGCGCAGTATTGACCCGATGAACACGAACTTCACCCACGCCGTCGTCGTCAGGACCGTCGATGTCGTCTTCAACGTCATCGTCGTCACGACTGGACTTCATGCGCTTCAGTGGACGATCGCGAAACATAGAGGAACGCTCTTTACGGCTGGTCCAGAAACCATGTACCAGTAAAGCGATTATGGCGATCGCGCCAACAATGATTAATATCAGACGCAAATCCTGCATCATTATATTCTCTGTTGTTCTAACACCTTGCCACCACGGCAAACATTTACTCACTAAGAGTATTTGCCGTTTACGTCAAGTGCAAGTGTATGCAGAGCATTCACAGCATAAAGATGAACTAAATCGTGCTTTTTGCTGGTTTTTCGAACATTTCCGAACTGGTCATTGGCCCGTAACTGGATAATATAGGCGGGCAATTCCACTGGTTGTGTAAAAAGGAGTACAGCCTGGTATGGTTTCAACATCTTCTTCTGCCCCACGCAGCGGGGTCTGGTACTTTTCTCAGGGCTGGAAACTGGTCTCCCTGCCGGGCATTCGACGCTTCGTTATTTTGCCGTTACTGATCAACATTATTCTGATGGGCGGGGCCTTCTGGTGGCTGTTCACCAGACTGGAAAGCTGGATCCCTTCCCTGATGAGCTATGTGCCGGACTGGTTACAGTGGCTAGACTACCTGCTCTGGCCGATTGCGGTTATCTCCGTGCTGCTGGTTTTCGGTTATTTCTTTTCGACGATAGCAAACTGGATAGCCGCGCCGTTCAACGGTCTGCTGGCCGAACAGCTGGAAGCGCGCCTTACCGGTGCGACGCCACCTGACACGGGCGTACTGGGGATCGTGAAAGATCTCCCCCGCATCATGAAGCGTGAATGGCAGAAGTTCGCCTGGTACCTGCCGCGGGCGATTGTGCTGCTTATTCTTTATTTTGTACCCGGGATTGGCCAGACGGTCGCGCCCGTGCTGTGGTTCCTGTTCAGCGCCTGGATGCTCGCTATCCAGTACTGTGATTATCCGTTCGATAACCACAAAGTGCCGTTTAAAGAGATGCGCACTGCCCTGCGCACTCAGAAGGTTGCCAACATGCAGTTTGGCGCGCTGACCAGCCTGTTCACCATGATCCCTTTCCTGAATTTGTTCATCATGCCCGTCGCCGTTTGCGGCGCGACGGCGATGTGGGTGGACTGCTACCGTGCTAAGCACGCGTTATGGAAGTAATGCAAAAATGTGTAAAAGAGGGGTGGCTTATGCCGCCCCTTATTCCATACTGATCCCCATTATTTCCTTGCAGCATATAGATATGCGATTTCCTTACTTCCCCATACCTGTTCAACAGGTATGCTGGGTCGGTATCCCAATTTCATACAGTTAAGGACAGGCCATGAGTAAGATTTATGAAGACAACTCGCTGACTATCGGTCATACGCCCCTGGTTCGACTGAACCGTATCGGTAATGGACGCATTCTGGCGAAGGTCGAATCTCGTAACCCAAGCTTCAGCGTTAAATGCCGTATCGGTGCGAATATGATTTGGGATGCTGAAAAGCGTGGCGTGCTGAAACCTGGCGTTGAGCTGGTTGAACCCACCAGCGGCAATACCGGTATCGCTCTGGCCTATGTTGCGGCGGCGCGTGGCTATAAGCTGACGCTGACTATGCCTGAAACCATGAGCATTGAGCGTCGTAAGCTGCTGAAAGCGCTGGGTGCGAACCTGGTCCTGACCGAAGGCGCAAAAGGCATGAAGGGCGCGATTCAGAAGGCCGAAGAAATTGTTGCCAGCGATCCGGCAAAGTATCTGCTGCTCCAGCAGTTCAGCAACCCGGCCAACCCGGAAATTCATGAGAAAACCACCGGCCCGGAAATCTGGGAAGATACCGACGGTCAGGTTGATGTGTTTATCTCCGGCGTAGGCACCGGCGGTACGCTGACCGGTGTGTCTCGCTATATTAAAGGCACGAAAGGTAAAAAAGATCTGATTACCGTTGCCGTTGAGCCAACCGACTCACCGGTTATCGCTCAGGCGCTGGCAGGCGAAGAGATCAAACCTGGCCCACACAAAATCCAGGGTATCGGCGCTGGCTTTATTCCAGGCAACCTGGATCTGAAGCTGATCGATAAAGTCGTCGCCATTACCAATGAAGAAGCCATCTCCACGGCGCGTCGCCTGATGGACGAGGAAGGCATTCTGGCGGGTATCTCTTCCGGTGCGGCGGTTGCGGCAGCCCTCAAACTGCTGGAAGATGAAACCTTTACCAATAAGAATATTGTGGTTATCCTACCGTCTTCGGGTGAGCGTTACTTAAGCACAGCACTGTTTGCCGATCTCTTCACAGAGAAAGAACTGCAACAGTGATGCCAGCATGTTAAAAACGCGTAAAAAAGCACCTTTTCAGGTGCTTTTTTGTGGCCTGCTTCAAAGTTTTACCCCTCCTGGCATTGCTTCACCCCGTTGGGTCTGGTATTTAAACCAGCAATTATTTTGATGCGCGAAATTAATCGGTGAACGAAATAGCGCTGCTGAATCGATTTTATGATTTGGTTCAAGTCTTGCTTTCACTGCATAATGTTTAATGACGATTGAAACGTCAGCGCTAACTATACAGGCTAAAGTTAAGTCGCCAGGCTAGACTTTAGTTCCACAACACTAAACCTATAAGTTGGGGAAATACAATGTTCCAGCAAGAAGTTACCATTACCGCTCCGAACGGTCTGCACACCCGCCCTGCTGCTCAGTTTGTTAAAGAAGCGAAAGGCTTCACTTCTGAAATCACCGTGACTTCCAACGGCAAAAGCGCTAGCGCAAAAAGCCTGTTCAAGCTGCAAACTCTGGGCCTGACTCAGGGTACCGTTGTTACCATCTCCGCTGAAGGTGAAGACGAGCAGAAAGCAGTTGAGCATCTGGTTAAGCTGATGGCTGAACTCGAGTAAGTTTACCGGGTTCTTTTCAATATCAGTCACAAGTAAGGTAGGGTTATGATTTCAGGCATTTTAGCATCCCCGGGTATCGCTTTCGGCAAAGCATTGCTGCTGAAAGAAGACGAAATCGTCATTGACCGGAAAAAAATTTCTGCCGACAAGGTTGATCAGGAAGTTGAACGTTTTCTGAGCGGTCGTGCCAAGGCATCTGCGCAACTGGAAGCGATTAAAACTAAAGCTGGCGAAACTTTCGGTGAAGAAAAAGAAGCCATCTTCGAAGGGCACATTATGCTGCTCGAAGATGAGGAGCTGGAGCAGGAAATCATAGCCCTGATTAAAGATAAAGGCATGACGGCCGACGCGGCTGCGCATGAAGTTATCGAAGGTCAGGCATCTGCCCTGGAAGAGCTGGACGATGAATACCTGAAAGAACGTGCGGCTGACGTACGTGACATCGGTAAGCGCCTGCTGCGCAACATCCTGGGTCTGGCCATCATCGATCTGAGCGCGATTCAGGACGAAGTCATCCTGGTTGCCGCTGACCTGACCCCGTCTGAAACCGCACAGCTGAACCTGAACAAGGTGCTGGGTTTCATTACTGATGCAGGTGGACGTACCTCCCACACCTCAATCATGGCGCGTTCTCTGGAGCTGCCAGCCATTGTGGGTACCGGTAGCGTTACCTCCCAGGTGAAAAACGACGACTATCTGATTCTGGATGCCGTAAACAATGTGGTTTACGTCAACCCAACTAACGATGTGATCGAGCAGCTGCGTTCCGTTCAGGAGCAGGTTGCTACCGAGAAAGCGGAACTCGCTAAACTGAAAGATCTGCCAGCTATCACGCTGGACGGCCATCAGGTTGAAGTGTGCGCTAACATCGGTACCGTACGTGACGTTGACGGCGCTGAGCGCAACGGCGCGGAAGGTGTAGGTCTGTATCGTACTGAATTCCTGTTCATGGATCGCGACGCTCTGCCAACGGAAGAAGAGCAGTTTGCAGCGTACAAAGCGGTTGCGGAAGCGTGCGGCTCGCAGGCTGTAATCGTCCGTACCATGGACATCGGTGGCGACAAAGAGCTGCCGTACATGAACTTCCCGAAAGAAGAGAACCCGTTCCTGGGCTGGCGTGCCGTGCGTATCGCCATGGATCGCAAAGAGATCCTGCGTGACCAGGTTCGCGCTATTCTGCGTGCCTCCGCTTTCGGTAAACTGCGCATCATGTTCCCGATGATCATCTCTGTTGAAGAAGTGCGTGCACTGAAGAAAGAGATCGAAATCTACAAACAGGAACTGCGCGACGAAGGTAAAGCATTTGACGAATCCATTGAGATCGGCGTGATGGTGGAAACACCGGCAGCCGCGACCATTGCGCGTCATTTAGCCAAAGAAGTTGATTTCTTTAGTATCGGTACCAATGATTTAACGCAGTACACCCTGGCAGTTGACCGTGGTAATGATATGATTTCACATCTCTACCAGCCAATGTCACCGTCCGTACTGAATTTGATCAAGCAAGTTATTGATGCTTCTCATGCAGAAGGTAAATGGACTGGCATGTGTGGTGAGCTTGCAGGCGACGAACGTGCTACACTTCTGTTGCTGGGTATGGGTCTGGACGAATTCTCTATGAGCGCCATTTCCATCCCGCGCATTAAGAAGATTATCCGTAACACGAACTTCGAAGATGCGAAGGTGTTAGCAGAGCAGGCTCTTGCTCAACCGACAACGGACGAGTTAATGACGCTGGTTAACAAGTTCATTGAAGAAAAAACAATCTGCTAATCCACGAGATGCGGCCCAATTTACTGCTTAGGAGAAGATCATGGGTTTGTTCGATAAACTGAAATCTCTGGTTTCTGATGACAAGAAAGACTCCGGAACTATTGAGATTGTTGCTCCGCTCTCCGGCGAGATCGTCAACATCGAAGACGTGCCGGATGTAGTTTTTGCTGAGAAAATCGTTGGTGATGGCATTGCTATCAAACCAACTGGCAACAAAATGGTTGCTCCAGTTGACGGCACCATCGGTAAAATTTTTGAAACCAACCATGCGTTCTCTATCGAATCCGATAGCGGTATCGAACTGTTCGTTCACTTCGGTATCGACACCGTTGAACTGAAAGGCGAAGGCTTCAAACGTATCGCAGAAGAAGGCCAGCGTGTTAAAGTTGGCGACCCGGTAATTGAATTCGATCTGCCGCTGCTGGAAGAAAAAGCGAAGTCTACCCTGACTCCGGTTGTTATCTCCAACATGGACGAAATCAAAGAACTGATCAAACTGTCTGGCAGCGTCACCGTGGGTGAAACCCCGGTTATCCGCATCAAGAAGTAATTCTTGCCGCACAGAAAAATGGCGCCTTCGGGCGCCATTTTTGTTTATGCCGGCAGGATAAGCTCGTCATAGCCTTTCGACTGCGTATAGATCATAACGTCAGTCACCCGATCGCCCGCCATGCGAATGGCATCGGCAACGGTTTTCCCTCCCACAATGCCGCTGACCAGCTCCGAACAGAACAGATCGCCCGTTCCTTTCAGGTCCGTCTCTACGCGCGGGTGCGCGCTTACGGTAACACCTTCTTCGCTCACCAGCACAACGTGGATATTCTGCGGATCGTCAGACACTGGCGCACTGGTGATCGCTACCCATTTCAGCGAGTCGGACAGCAGCCCCTGCGCGGCGGCAATGGCGCTCTCCGGCGTACGGCACGGTTTGCCGCTCAGCACTTCCAGTTCATACACGTTGGGCGTAATGCCCTGGGCCAGCGGGAGCAGATGCTCACGGTAGGCTTCAGGAATATCCGGCTTCACGTACATCCCGCTATCGATATCCCCAATTACCGGGTCGACCAGCACCAGCAGATCGGGATGTTGCACTTTGATTGCCTTCAGCCACTGCGCCAGCAGCGCGATCTGGCTGGCGCTGCCCATATAGCCGGTGGTGACCGCTTTAAGCTCGCGCAGGATCTCGCGCTCTTCCAGCGCCTTAAGGTAGCCGCTGAACCACTCGTCCGGGATCACCCCGCCGTAGAAGGTGTCGTAGTGCGGCGTATTGCTGAACAGCACCGTTGGCACGGCGGTAACGTTCAGCCGGTGGGTGCGAATATTCGGCACCGCGATGCTGTTTCCCACGCTGCCGTACACCACCTGCGACTGAACGGCGACAATATCGGTTTGCTGCGCCCGGGTGTTATCCCGGAATAAAATCATCTCCATGACGCTTAAATCCCCGCCCCCTGCGAATAACTCTCTTCACCAAAGACGCCGGTAGACAGATAACGGTCGCCGCGATCGCAAATAATCGCTACGACCACCGCCCCCGGCGTGGACTCAGCCACCCGGATCGCACCCGCTACGGCACCGCCAGAGCTGACGCCGCAGAAGATACCTTCACGCACGGCCAGCTCACGCATGGTATTTTCCGCCTCGCGCTGATGAATATCCAGCACCTGGTCCACAAGCTGCGCATTAAAGATGCCCGGCATATACTCCGCCGGCCAGCGGCGGATGCCCGGAATGCTGCTCCCCTCTTCCGGTTGCAGGCCGACAATCGTCACCGGCTTCTCCTGTTCGCGCAGAAAGCGTGACACACCGGTGATCGTGCCCGTGGTCCCCATGCTGGAGACAAAGTGGGTGATGCGCCCGTCGGTTTGCTGCCAGATTTCCGGGCCGGTGGTGGTGTAGTGCGCGTACGGGTTGTCCGGGTTGTTGAACTGGTCGAGAAGCTTGCCTTCCCCGCGCTCCGCCATCGCTAACGCTAAATCTCGCGCCCCTTCCATCCCCTGCTCTTTGCTCACCAGAATCAGCTCGGCTCCATAGGCGCGCATGGCGGCCCGGCGCTCCTGGCTCATGTTATCCGGCATCAGCAACTTCATGCGGTAGCCTTTCAGGGCGGCAATCATTGCCAGCGCGATACCGGTGTTACCGCTGGTGGCTTCGATCAGCACGTCGCCGGGCTTAATTTCACCGCGCTTTTCGGCCTGGACAATCATCGACAGCGCCGCCCGGTCTTTTACCGACCCCGCCGGGTTATTGCCTTCGAGTTTGACCCAGATTTCGCTGCCGTTATCAGGCCCCATGCGCTGAAGTTTGACCAGAGGGGTGTTGCCGATGGTGTGTTCGAGTGTATTCACGATTTTTACTCAATAAAAAAGCCGGGTGGCGCTTAGCTTACCCGGCCTACAAGACGCAGTGATAACTGTAGGCCCGGTCAGCGCAGCGCCACCGGGCGATAAACATACTAATAACCTATCAGGCTGACTCCGCCAGAGCAATATCCTCGCGCGTTTCAATGCGCTCGTTACCGTGATAAATGCGCGCGTGTTGCAGCCCGACAAACAGGCGCTCCCCCCGGTGCGGCGGCACGTCGTCACGCATAACCACGGTCAGCGGCTCGGTGTACCAGCCCAGGGGCTGTACCACCAATTGGGTGTAGTGCCCTTTAGGGCTAGCTTCCAGCACCTGCACCGGAAGCGGTGAATCCAGGCTGGTACGGCGGCTGACGTCCACTTCCCACGGACGCAGGAACAGATCCACTGGCCCCTGATGCGCGGAGGTATACCCCAGCGGCCAGCGGTGCGCGCCAACGTGGAACTGACCGCCGCGAATGGTACCCTGAAGGCGGTTTACTTCCCCCATAAACTCCAGCACAAAGCGGGTCGCCGGTTCACGCCAGAGCTGCTCTGGCTCGTCAACCTGCTCAATGTTGCCCTGACTCATTACCACCACGCGATCGGCCACTTCCATCGCCTCTTCCTGATCGTGGGTCACGAAAACGCTGGTGAACTGGAGTTCCTCATGCAGCTGACGCAGCCAGCGGCGCAGCTCTTTTCGCACCTGTGCATCCAGCGCGCCAAACGGTTCGTCCAGCAGCAGGATTTGCGGTTCAACGGCTAACGCACGCGCCAGCGCCACGCGCTGCTTCTGCCCGCCGGAAAGTTGAGCCGGGAAGCGGTCCGCCAGATGCGCAAGCTGCACCATCTCCAGCAGTTTGGTCACTTTCGCTTTGATGGCGGCGGCATCTGGACGTTCACGACGCGGCAGCACGGTCAGGCCAAACGCGATGTTGTCGAATACCGTCATGTGGCGGAACAGCGCATAATGCTGAAATACAAAGCCCACTTTACGGTCGCGGGCGTGCAGGCGGCTAACGTCCGTACCGTGGAAGCGAATATGTCCGCTGGTCTGGTGTTCAAGCCCGGCGATAATACGCAGCAGCGTGGTTTTACCGGAGCCAGACGGCCCCAGCAGCGCCACCATTTGTCCGGAAGGGATATCCAGCGAGATATCATTCAGCACCTGGGTGCGACCAAAAGACTTCTTAATATTGGCAATCTCAATGCTCATGATTTCCCTCCTGATGCTGACGTTTTTCCTGATTCTCTAAACGCCACTGCACCACACTCTTCAAAAACAGGGTCAAAATCGCCATCAGCGTCAGCAACGCTGCGGCAGTAAAGGAACCGACGGTGTTGTAGTCCTGTTCCAGTAATTCAATCTGTAACGGCAGCGACAGGGTTTCGCCGCGAATCGAGCCGGATACCACCGACACCGCGCCAAACTCACCGATCGCACGGGCGTTGGTCAGCACCACGCCGTAAAGCAGTGCCCAGCGGATATTCGGCAGCGTGACGCGGCGGAACATCTGCCAGCCGGAAGCGCCGAGCAGCACCGCGGCTTCATCTTCATGGCTGCCCTGGCTGAGCATCACCGGCACCAGCTCGCGCACCACGAACGGACAGGTGACAAAGACGGTCACCAGCACCATCCCCGGCCAGGCGAACATGATTTGCAGGTCGTGCTCATCCAGCCAGCCGCCCAGCGGGCCATTGGAGCCGTAGAAGAGCAGATAAACCAGGCCCGCCACCACCGGAGACACCGCAAACGGGATATCCAGCAGGGTCAGCAGCAGCTGACGCCCCGGGAAGTTAAAGCGCGTTACCAGCCAGGCCAGCAATACGCCAAACACCAGATTCACCGGGACGGTGATCAGGGCAATCATCACCGTCAGCCAGATGGCGTGGAGCATGTCCGGATCGGCCAGGTTTTGCAGCGCGGGCATAATCCCTTTACTGAAGGCCTGCACGAAGATGTACACCATCGGCACGACGAGAATGAATGCAGAGACCAGCACGCCGGTACCAATCAGAAACCATTTGCCCCAGTTGATGCGGGGCGCGTCATAGCGCTTCAATTGCGTAACTTCCGCCATCAGTGACCTACCACACGTCGACCAAAGCGACTTTGCAGAGTGTTAATCGAAAACAGTAGCAGCAGCGACGCGGCAAGGATCACCGAGGCAATCGCGCTCGCGGCCGGATAATCAAACTCCTGCAAACGGACAAAAATCATCAGCGAGGTCACTTCGGTTTTCCACGCGATGTTCCCGGCGATAAAAATGACCGCGCCAAATTCACCGAGGCTGCGGGTAAAGGAGAGCGCCACCCCCGCCAGCAAGGCCGGAGAAAGTTCCGGCAGCACAACCTTACGGAAACTCTGCCAGCGCGTGGCGCCCAGGGTCTCCGCAGCCTCTTCGTATTCGGGGCCTAACTCTTCCAGCACCGGCTGCACGGTACGTACCACAAACGGGATGCTGGTGAAGGCCATCGCCACCGCGATACCGATCCAGGTATAGGTCACTTTAATATCAAACTTCGCCAGCCATTCGCCGTAAAAGCCGTTCACGGAGAACAGCGACGCCAGCGTCAGACCGGCCACCGCCGTCGGCAGGGCAAACGGCAGATCCATCAGGGCGTCGAGCAGCGTGCGGCCCGGGAAGCGATAGCGGGTTAAGATCCATGCCATCAGCAGGCCAAACACGCCGTTAAAAATCGAGGCCACGAACGCAGACAGCAGCGTGACCTTGTAGGCCGCCACCACCTGCGGATTGGTGACCACTTCCCAGTACTGGGACCAGCTCATCTCAGCGAGCTGCATCACCAGAGCGCTGAGCGGTAACAATAAAATCAGACAGACGAACAGCAGGCTGGTCCCGAGGCTTAAGGTAAAACCCGGCAGCACACGTCTTGTTGATCCTGCAAACATTACTTACGCCCCGCCGCCAGCAATTTGTCTAACTCACCGCCGCTGGCAAAATGCGTTTTCATCACCTCAGGCCAGGCGCCAAAATGGTCTTCCACGCGGAACAGCTCGGTCTTTGGGAATTTGTCTTTCAGCTTGTTCATCACGTCCGGATTATTAACGCGGTAGTAATAGTCAGTAATCACCGTCTGCGCCTGCGGGCTGTACAGATAGTTGAGATAGGCTTTTGCCGCTTTCTCTGTGCCGTTGGCTTTGACGTTTTTATCCACCCACGCCACCGGGAACTCGGCCAGAACGTTGGTTTTCGGGATAACCACTTCGAAGCCCTGCGCTTCGTACTGTTTACGAATATTGTTCACTTCGGATTCAAAGCTGATCAGCACATCGCCCAGCCCGCGCTCGGCGAAAGTGGTGGTTGCGCCCCGGCCGCCGGTGTCAAACACTTCGACATTTTTCAGGAACTGGGTCATAAACTGTTCGGTTTTCGCTTTATCGTTACCGTCAGCTTTGTCCGCCGCGCCCCACGCCGCCAGATAGGTATAACGCGCGTTGCCGGAGGTTTTCGGATTCGGGAAAATCAGCTTGACGTCAGAACGCACCAGGTCGTTCCAGTCGTGAATGTTTTTCGGGTTGCCCTTGCGCACCAGGAAGCCCATGGTGGAGTAGAACGGCGAACTGTTGTTCGGCAGGCGGCTTTGCCAGTCCGCCGGGATCAGCTTGCCTTTGTCGTGCAGGATCTGCACGTCCGTGACCTGGTTGTAGGTCACCACATCCGCTTTCAGCCCCTGCAAAATGGCCAGCGCCTGCTTGGATGAACCAGCGTGCGACTGTTTGATGGTCAGCTTGTCGCCGTTGTTCTCTTTCGCCCACTGCTGTTCAAATGCGGGATTAAGGGCGGCAAACAGCTCGCGTGAAACATCATAAGAACTGTTCAGCAACTCGGTTGCCTGCGCCTGCGCCACCAGCAGTAAACCTGCCAGTGCCAGCGATCCTTTTTTCAGTACAGTAACGGCCATTGCGCACCCTTATAAATGTGATGACTATCTTATAGTCATAATATTTATAACGGAGTCTAAAGGAGTAACGGTTTTATATACCGTTTGGTGATTTAGAAGCAGAAAAGGGAATAAGGGGTGCGGGAGAAATTGCCGGGTGGCGCTAACGCTTACCCGGCCTACGAATGGAGAGCGATTTACAGCGCCAGCAGGCGCTCAACGGACGGCGCAAAGTAGTAGCCGCCGGTCACCGGACGGGTGAAGCGCAGCATGGCGTCACGCTTGCCGTCGGTATCGCCAAACATGCTCAGCAGCTGCTGTTCGATGTTGTAGAGGCGCGCACAGTAAGCGCAGAAGTACAGGCCGTGCGTACCGCTCGCGGTGCCGTACGGCAAGCTCTGGCGAATAATCTTCAGCCCCTTACCGTCTTCTTTAAGGTCAACGCGGGTCAGGTGGGACGTGACCGGACGCGCATCGCCGTCAATCTCTTCATTGGCGTCTTTGGTGCGGCCAATCATCATCTCCTGGTCATGCACGCTCATGCGGTTAAGCTGCCTGAGGTTATGCTCCCAGCGCTGGACGAACACGTAGCTGCCGCCTGCGTCCACGCCATCCTTGATTACAGCCACCTCGCGACGCGTCTCTTCCCCGGCCGGGTTTTCGGTGCCGTCGACGAAGCCGCTCAAATCGCGCTCTTCCACCCAGCGGAAACCGTGGATCTCTTCCTGCACGTCGATGCTGTCACCAAAGGCCTCAATCGCTGCCTGAGCGACGGAGAAATTCACGTCATGGCGCAGGGAGAGGATATGGATCAGGACGTCATACTGGGTGGCGGGCGCAAGACCTTTGCCATAAGGAATAAAGTCTTTCAGCTCTTCTGCGCCTTCGCCGCCGCTCAGCTGACGCCAGACGGTGTTGCCAAAGGCAACCACCGCGCCCAGATGGGCTTCGGGGAATTTGGCCTGAAAGGTGGCCAGTTTATCAACGAAAATTTTGCTGGCCGCGCGCAGGGCATCCACGTCCCCTTTGACGTTGGCTTCAATCCAAATCGCCGCGCGGCAATGTTCTGGCAAAATGCCACTCTGAACCTGAGACATCGCTCCTCCTGAAAAAAAGATGCCACGACAGCGTGGCATTGATGGCGGCTATTATACCTGGATTTCAGCGAGGCGGCTTGCTCAGGCGCAAATTACTGCTTCCAGATAATTTTGCTCACTTTCCACTTTTTCAGGGTGTCGTCAGAGGGCATTAACCCTTCCGGACCGTTCCAGGTGCCGCTGAATACATAGCTAATGTGCTGGCTGCCGTCGGCCTTACACTCGACCGCCACGCTATCATCCGACGGCACGCTGGCGCAGTGGCCAAACGCTTTCTGGTAGAGCTCGCCAAACGGCGTACCTACCTTCACGCCACCTGAGGTCGGGATCTCTTCATCCATCACCGCAATGCGGTTGACCGTACCTTTATCGCCGTTGATGACCATCGCCACCTTGTCGTCTTTCAACGCTTCGAAATAGCGCACGATGTTGCCGTTCTCGGTTTTCATGCCGCTGCGCAGGCGATAATCACTGCCGATGGCCTCCTGAATGGCATCCTGATCCAGCGCCGTCGAGGCGGTGATTTTGCCCACGCCCTGCTCGGTCACTTCCGTTGAGGAGCCAAACCAGTTCCACGGATAGGCCGCAGACCAGTTGATGGATGAGAGCGTGGAACAGCCGGTTAACGCCAGCGGGAGAGCGCATAAAAGTAAACGCAGCGATTTCATTGAGACGTCCTTACGTAATAAATCAACGCTTGTTGGAGTGCAGTATCGGCAAAAAGTGCCGTTTTAATCTGACTCTTGCATAAAACAGGCGCGTAAACGGGGGTTCGTGACCAGCCACAGCAGCGCGACAATATCCGCCACCACCAGCGCAATCCCGATACCGGAAAGCGGCTCGCCGTACAGCCAGAGCACGGGCTGCCAGATCAGGAGCACAACCTGCGCCAGAATCAACAGCCAGCGAAGCGCGCGCCAGAAGCGCGGGAGGAACTGCCGCCGACCGCTGGACAGGAACGCCAGCACCGCCGGTACACCGGGCAGTAACCCCAGCCAGAACGCATCGTGATCGGGATAAAAGAGATTCAGTAGCGTATCGCCCTGCCCGCGTGACGCGCCAGCCATCACGAACAGCACCCAGGTGCGGGCCTGCAACAGCAGAACGCACCAGAATAAAAAAGGCAGACGCAGACGACCGTTAACATCATAGTCGCCAGGGTGGAACTCAGTACTCTTCATCTTCGATCAGGCGCTTACCCAGCGTCAGTACATCCGCGTGCTCGTAGCCCAGACGTTCATACATGCCCAGCACCACGTCGTTATCTTCCCGCACCATAATCTGGATTTTCGGGCAGCCACGGGCGATCAGTTTCTTTTCCAGACGGTTAAGCAGCGCGTTGGCGATGCCGCGCGCGCGATATTCCGGGTGCACGCCCAGATAGTAGGCCGACCCGCGGTGGCCGTCGTACCCGCCCATTACCGTCCCGACCACCTCGCCGTTGACCTCAGCGACCAGAAACAGACTGACGTCGTGATTCACCTTCCGTTCGATGTCCATTTCCGGATCGTTCCACGGACGCAGCAGATCGCAGCGCTCCCAAAGGGTGATCACCTCTTCGAAATCTTCCTGGCGAAAAACGCGTATCTCCATGGTATTAACCGCCTTTTCGGGTTTAAAAACAGTGATTATGGCGTGAACAGGGCATTTAGCCAATAACCGGGGAAAAACTCGCCAAAATTTGGCATAATGTCACTTTGTCACGTATTGAAATGAAAAGTAAAACAATTCTCAATAAGGAATGTCGTCACGCAAAACGCGATACGATATAACACCAGGACCCCAATTTTTACAATTCAGGCCGCATGAGCACATTCAAACCATTAAAAGCACTCACATCGCGTCGTCAGGTTCTCAAAGCGGGGCTGGCGGCCTTAACGTTAACAGGCATCGCAAAGCAGGCTCAGGCAAAAGAAGAGAGCTCGCTTAAAACCAGTAACGGACACAGCAAGCCGAAAACCAAAAAAGCCGGGGCAAAGCGTCTGGTCATGCTCGATCCGGGCCACGGCGGGATCGACACCGGCGCCATTGGCCGAAACGGGTCGAAAGAAAAACACGTCGTGCTGGCAATTGCAAAAAATGTGCGCGCAATTTTACGCAGCAACGGCATTGACGCCCGCCTGACGCGCACGGGCGACACGTTTATCCCGCTGTACGATCGCGTGGAAATTGCCCATAAGCACGGCGCCGACCTGTTTATGTCCATTCACGCGGATGGCTTCACAAACCCTTCCGCCGCAGGCGCATCGGTGTTCGCCCTCTCCAACCGTGGCGCCAGTAGCGCCATGGCGAAATACCTCTCCGATCGCGAAAACCGGGCGGATGAAGTGGCCGGGAAAAAAGCCACCGACAAAGACCATCTGTTGCAGCAGGTTCTGTTTGATCTCGTGCAGACCGATACCATCAAAAACAGCCTGACGCTCGGCTCGCATATCCTTAAACGGATTAAGCCCGTGCACCGTCTGCACAGTAAAAGCACCGAGCAGGCCGCGTTTGTGGTGCTGAAGTCCCCGTCCATTCCGTCCGTGCTGGTGGAAACCTCGTTCATTACCAACCCGGAAGAGGAGCGTTTACTCGGCACCACGGCGTTTCGTCAGAAGATCGCGAACGCTATCGCCTCCGGGGTCATCAGTTATTTCAACTGGTTCGATAATCAAAAAGCGCACTCCAGGAAACGTTGATGAAACCGAATGCACAGCTGGTCAAAACTTTCCTGATGCAGTTACAGGACGCGATTTGCCAGAAACTGGCCGCCGCAGACGGCGGTGAATTCCAGGAAGATGCCTGGCAGCGCGAAGCGGGCGGCGGCGGGCGCAGCCGCGTGCTGCGTAACGGTGGCATTTTTGAACAGGCCGGGGTCAACTTCTCCCACGTCCACGGTGATGCAATGCCGGCGTCCGCCACGGCGCATCGGCCTGAACTGGCGGGCCGCAGCTTCGAGGCGATGGGCGTCTCGCTGGTGGTGCATCCGCATAACCCGTTTGTGCCAACCAGCCACGCCAACGTGCGCTTTTTCATCGCGGAAAAACCGGGGGCCGATCCGGTCTGGTGGTTTGGCGGCGGTTTCGACTTAACGCCTTACTATGGCTTCGAAGAGGACGCCGTGCACTGGCACACCACCGCGCGCGACCTCTGCCTGCCGTTTGGCGAAGACGTTTACCCGAAATACAAAAAGTGGTGCGATGATTATTTCTATCTGAAGCATCGCGACGAGCAACGCGGCATCGGCGGGCTGTTCTTTGACGATCTCAACACGCCGGATTTTGATACCGCGTTCAGCTTTATGCGCGCAGTGGGTGAAGGCTTTACCGATGCCTATCTGCCGATTGTCGAACGCCGCAAAAACACCGACTACGGCGTTCGCGAGCGTGAGTTCCAGCTGTACCGCCGCGGGCGCTACGTGGAGTTTAACCTGGTATGGGATCGCGGGACGCTGTTTGGCCTGCAAACCGGTGGGCGCACGGAGTCCATTCTGATGTCGATGCCGCCGCTGGTGCGCTGGGAATACAGCTTTGAACCCAAAGAAGGCAGCCCGGAGGCTGCCTTGCGTGAGTTTATTCGGGTTCGGGACTGGGTGTAACCCCCTCACCCCTGCCCTCTCCCAAAGGGAGAGGGAGTATAAATTCCCTCTCCCTTTGGGAGAGGGTTAGGGTGAGGGTAAAAATTACAGCGGCTGCGTCTGTGCCTCAACCACCGCCAGCGCCACCATGTTGACGATACGACGCACGGAGGCAATCGGCGTTAATACATGTACCGGTTTTGACACCCCCATCAGCACTGGCCCTACGGTCACCCCTTCAGAACTCGACACGCGGAGCAGGTTATAGCTGATACGCGCCGCTTCTACGTTCGGCATAATCAGCACGTTCGCCGAGCCTTTCAGCGGGCTGTCCGGCATACGTTCATTACGAATGCTCTCCACCAGCGCGGCGTCGCCGTGCATCTCGCCGTCGATCATCAGCTCCGGCGCACGCTCGCGCACCAGGCCAAGCGTCTGGCGCATTTTGCACGCCGCCGCGGATTTGGATGACCCGAAGTTAGAGTGCGACAGCAGCGCCACTTTCGGCTCGATACCAAAGCGGCGCACGGTTTCCGCCGCCATCACGGTGATTTCCGCCAGTTCGTCCGGGGTTGGATCGTCGTTAACGTAGGTATCGGCGATAAAGGTGTTACCGCTTGGCAGCAGCAGCGCGTTCATTGCGCCGGCAGTATGGACCCCCTCGCGATAGCCGAAGATCTCCTGCACCACGCTGAAATGCTCATGATACTCGCCGATGGTGCCGCAGATCAGCGCATCCGCCTCACCGCGATGAACCATGATCGCGCCGATCACCGTGGTGTTGCTGATCACCGCCCGCTGCGCCTGCTCCTGGGTGATCCCCCGGCGCTTCATGATCGAATAGTATTCGTTCCAGTACTCTTTGAAGCGTGGATCGGATTCGTTATTGACGATCTCAAAGTCGACGCCCGGCTTAATTTGCAGGCCCAGCTTCTGGATACGCATCTCGATCACGCTCGGACGACCAATCAGGATCGGTTTCGCCAGCCCTAAGGTGATCAGCTCCTGCGTGGCATGCAGCACGCGCGCCTCTTCCCCTTCCGCCAGCACCACGCGCTTCGCGTCAGCGCGCGCCTGGGAGAAGATCGGCTTCATAAACAGGTTGGTTTTGTAGACGAACTCGGTGAGTTTATCGACGTAGGCATCGAAATCTTCAATCGGCCGCGTCGCCACGCCAGAGTCCATCGCCGCTTTGGCCACCGCTGGCGCGATCTTCACGATCAGACGCGGGTCAAATGGTTTAGGGATAATGTAGTCCGGGCCGAAGCTCAGATCCTGATCGCCATAGGCGGAGGCCACCACTTCGCTCTGCTCGGCGTGCGCCAGCTCTGCGATAGCATGAACGGCGGCGAGCTTCATCTCTTCGTTGATTGCCGTAGCGCCGACGTCCAGCGCACCGCGGAAGATGAACGGGAAGCAGAGCACGTTGTTCACCTGGTTCGGGTAGTCCGAACGTCCGGTACAGATGATCGCGTCTTCACGCACTGCCTTCGCCAGCGGCGGCAGAATTTCCGGCTCCGGGTTCGCAAGGGCCAGGATCATTGGCGCGCGCGCCATCTTCTGCACCATCTCCTGGGTCAGTACTTTCGGGCCTGAACAGCCGAGGAAAATGTCGGCACCTTCAATGACGTCTTCTAGCGTGCGCTTGCCGTCGTCTTCCACCGCATAGGCCGCCTTGGTTTCCGCCATGTTTGGCTCGCGGTCTTTGTAAATCACGCCTTTGGAGTCGCAGACCACGATGTTGTGTTTCTGCATGCCCAGCGCCACCAGCAGGTTCATACAGGCGATGGCCGCGGCGCCAGCGCCGGAGACCACCATGCGCACGTCGGAGAGGTTTTTCTCCACCACACGCAGACCGTTCAGAATGGCGGCGGTACTGATAATCGCCGTGCCGTGCTGGTCGTCATGGAACACGGGAATGTTCATACGCTCGCGCAGCTTCTGCTCGATATAGAAACATTCCGGCGCTTTGATGTCTTCCAGATTGATGCCGCCGAAGGTCGGCTCCAGCGCCGCCACCACGTTGATGAATTTATCCGGGTCCAGTTCGTCCACTTCGATATCGAAGACGTCGATACCGGCAAATTTCTTAAACAGAACGCCCTTCCCTTCCATCACCGGCTTACCGGCCAGCGCGCCAATGTTCCCTAACCCCAGTACCGCCGTACCGTTAGAGATAACGGCCACCAGGTTGCCACGGGCGGTGTATTTGTACGCTGCCAGCGGATCTTTTTCGATTTCAAGGCACGGGGCAGCTACGCCTGGCGAGTAGGCCAGCGCCAGATCGCGCTGGGTCGCCAGCGGTTTGGTCGGGGATACCTGGATTTTACCCGGAACAGGAAACTCGTGAAAATCGAGAGCGCTTTGTTTTAACTGATCATCCATCTTGTTATTCCTTTCACGTTTCGGTCAAAAAGGGTGATGTTGACGTTCCTATGCACACCCTGGTGTGCCGCATAGTATCGCCGCAGGCAGGCTCCTAAACTTTGAAGGCTGCCAAACTCTCACCATTGCAGAATAAAAATTGTTATCAATTTATAACAGCCATGTTACCCGTCTCAGACAGCAATGCCTCCCCCGTCTGCTATGCTTTTTTGTTAAGTCCATCATGATTTTCTCAGAAGTGTGACCTGACGCACTCGACTAACTCTTTTATTTCCAAGGAGTAATTATGAACCAGCTAGACGGCATCAAACAATTTACCACCGTGGTTGCAGACAGCGGCGACATCGAATCGATTCGTCACTACCAGCCTGAAGACGCGACCACCAACCCCTCGCTGCTGCTCAAGGCGGCCGGTCTTGCGCACTTTAGTCATCTGATTGATGACGCCCTTGCCTACGGCAAACAGCGCGGGAAAACGCAGGAGCAGCAGGTCGCCGAGGCCAGCGACAAGCTGGCGGTCAATATCGGTGCGGAAATTCTTAAAAGCATACCGGGACGCGTCTCCACCGAAGTGGATGCCCGCCTCTCATTCGATCAGGAAAAGAGCATTAACAAGGCTCGCCGCCTGGTGGAACTCTACCAGGAACAGGGTATCGATAAGTCACGCATCCTGATCAAGCTTGCCTCCACCTGGGAAGGCATCCGCGCGGCGGAAGTGCTGGAGAAAGAGGGGATCCACTGCAACCTGACGCTGCTGTTCTCCTTCGCCCAGGCGCGCGCCTGCGCCGAAGCGGGCGTGTTCCTGATTTCACCGTTTGTCGGGCGTATCTACGACTGGTATCAGGCGAAACAGCCGATGGACCCGTATGTGGTGGACGAAGATCCCGGCGTGAAATCGGTGCGTAATATCTACGATTATTACAAGCAGCACCGCTACGAGACCATCGTGATGGGGGCCAGCTTCCGCCGCACCGAGCAGATCCTCGCGCTCGCGGGCTGCGACCGGCTGACCATCTCCCCTGACCTGCTGAAAAAGCTTCAGGAGAGTGAAGAGACGGTGATCCGCAAGCTGGTGCCAACCTCCACCGTTCTGCCAAAACCAAAACCCATGACCGAAGCGGAATTCCGCTGGGAGCACAATCAGGATCCAATGGCCGTGGAAAAACTGGCGGACGGCATCCGTCAGTTCGCCGTCGACCAGCGCAAACTCGAAGATCTTCTCGCCGCCAAACTTTAACCTTGCCACGGAGTGAACTATGTCCCGTAAAGAGCTCGCCAACGCCATTCGCGCCCTCAGCATGGATGCCGTACAAAAAGCCAATTCCGGCCACCCTGGCGCCCCCATGGGTATGGCTGATATCGCCGAAGTACTGTGGAACGACTTCCTGAAGCACAACCCGACCGACCCGACCTGGTATGACCGCGACCGTTTTATTCTCTCCAACGGTCATGCCTCGATGCTGCTCTACAGCCTGCTGCACCTTTCCGGCTACGATCTGCCGCTTGAGGAGTTAAAAAACTTCCGCCAGCTGCACTCCAAAACGCCGGGCCACCCGGAGATCGGCTATACGCCGGGCGTTGAAACCACTACCGGCCCGCTGGGCCAGGGGCTGGCGAATGCCGTTGGCCTGGCGATTGCCGAACGTACGCTGGCCGCGCAGTTCAACCAGCCTGACCACGAGATTGTCGATCACTACACCTATGTCTTTATGGGTGACGGCTGCCTGATGGAGGGGATCTCCCACGAGGTCTGTTCTCTGGCGGGCACCCTGGGGCTGGGCAAGCTGATTGGCTTCTACGATCACAACGGTATCTCCATTGACGGGGAAACCGAGGGCTGGTTTACCGACGATACGGCGAAACGCTTTGAAGCCTATCACTGGCACGTGGTGCACGAGATCGACGGTCACGATCCAGAGGCGGTGAAAAAAGCGATTCAGGAAGCGCAGAGCGTGAAGGACAAACCGTCCCTGATCATCTGCCGCACCACCATCGGCTTCGGCTCGCCGAACAAAGCGGGCAAAGAGGAGGCGCACGGCGCGGCGCTGGGTGAAGAGGAAGTGGCGCTGACCCGCCAGAAACTGGGCTGGAAACACCCGGCCTTTGAGATCCCAAAAGAGATCTACAAGGCCTGGGATGCTCGCGAAACAGGTGAAAAAGCGCAGCAGGCCTGGAACGAGAAGTTTGTCGCCTACAAAAAAGCGTATCCGGAGCTGGCGGCTGAGTTTACCCGCCGCATGAGCGGCGGCCTGCCGGAAGACTGGGAAGAGAAAACCCAGGCGCTGATTGAAAACCTGCAATCCAACCCGGCGAAAATTGCCACCCGTAAGGCATCACAAAACACCCTTAACGCGATTGGCCCAATCCTGCCCGAACTGCTGGGCGGCTCGGCGGATCTGGCGCCAAGTAACCTTACCATCTGGTCCGGCTCTAAATCCCTGAAGGAGGACATTGCCGGGAACTACATCCACTACGGCGTGCGCGAGTTTGGGATGACCGCCATTGCCAACGGCATCGCCCACCATGGCGGCTTCGTGCCGTACACCGCCACCTTCCTGATGTTTGTCGAATATGCCCGTAACGCGGCGCGTATGGCGGCCCTGATGAAGGCGCGGCAAATCATGGTGTACACCCACGATTCCATCGGGCTGGGTGAAGATGGGCCGACGCACCAGGCGGTAGAGCAGCTGGCGAGCCTGCGCTTAACGCCAAACTTCAGCACCTGGCGTCCTTGCGATCAGGTGGAAGCGGCAGTGGGCTGGAAGCTGGCCGTAGAGCGTCATAACGGACCCACGGCGCTGATCCTGTCGCGCCAGAACCTGGCGCAGATCGAGCGCACGCCGGAGCAGGTGAAAAATATCGCCCGCGGCGGGTACATCCTGAAAGACAGCGGCGGCAAGCCAGACGTGATCCTGATCGCCACTGGTTCCGAGGTGGAAATCACTGTAAAAGCGGCGGAGAAACTGACCGCCGAGGGTCACGCGGTGCGCGTGGTTTCCCTCCCTTCAACGGATATCTTTGATGCTCAGGATGAGGCGTACCGCGAATCGGTGCTGCCTTCAAACGTCGCGGCGCGCGTGGCGGTTGAAGCTGGCATTGCCGACTACTGGTACAAATACGTGGGCCTGAAAGGGGCAATTGTCGGGATGCATGGTTACGGTGAATCCGCCCCGGCCGACAAGTTGTTCCCGTATTTCGGCTTTACCGTTGAAAACGTGGTGGAGAAGGCGCTAAGCGTGCTGTAGTGCTTTTGCCGGGTGACGCTGTCGTTTACCCGGCCTGCGGTTCGAGGCTTTGTAGGCCGGGTAAGGCGTAGCCGCCACCCGGCTTTTTCACACCACTCTTACCCCTGCCGCCATCACCCGCTCCGGCGTTAATAACACACTTTCTCGGGCGTCATCGGTTTCCGCGCAGAGCAACATGCATTCAGATGTTTCACCGCGCATTTTAGCCTTTGCCAGGTTACACAACACCACCACCGTTTTGCCCATCAGCTCCTCTTCCCGGTAATACGGCACCAGGCTGGTGACGGTTTGCAACGTTCTGTCTCCCACCTCTATCTGCGCAATATAGAGCTTGTCCGCATTGGCGTGACGTTTAACGTCAACAATCTTCCCCACGCGGATCTCGAGCTTTGCAAAATCATCGTACGCTACCGTTTCCACTTTTGCCTCCTTGGTAAAATTTTACTAAATACTAGCACGGTAACTGGCGAGAGCAACAGGGATGTTATTTACTAAAAATTAATGCATGTCCGAACGCATCCTTTACAATAAGCTATCTCGTGGGGAATAAGGACAAACATGGCAACGCTGAAAGACATCGCGACGGAAGCTGGCGTCTCGCTGGCAACGGTATCCCGGGTTTTAAACGATGACCCGACGCTGAATGTCAAAGAAGAGACGAAACACCGCATTCTGGAGATTGCCGAGAAGCTGGAATACAAAAGCACGACCTCCCGTAAAATGCAGTCTGTCGCTGCCGGTCAGCAACATATTCTGGCGCTCTACAGCTACCAGCAGGAACTGGAGATCAACGACCCTTACTATCTTGCCATTCGCCACGGCATTGAGACGCAGTGCGAAAAACTGGGGGTCGAACTGAGTAACTGCTACGCTAATGCCACCCTGCCTGAGCTGAAAAAGCTCACCGGGGTGTTGATTGTAGGCAAACCCTCCCCTGCGCTTCGACGTGCGGCAATGTCGTTGACCGACAACGTCTGTTTTATCGACTTTCACGAGCCAGGCAGCGAGTACGATTCTGTCGATATTGACCTTTCGCGCATCAGCAAGCAGATCGTGGATTTCTTTATTGCTCAGGGAGTTAAGCGGATTGGCTTTATCGGCGGCGAAGATGAGCCAGGCAAGGCTGATATTCGGGAAGCCGCCTTCGTGGAGTACGGGCTCCTGAAAGGGGTGGTGTCGGAACAGGACATCTGGCGCGGCGGTTTTTCCAGCTCGTCCGGTTATGAACTGGCAAAAATCATGCTGGCACAACAGTGCTGGCCTTCCGCCTTGTTCGTGGCCTCCGATTCCATCGCCATCGGGGTGTTACGCGCCATCCACGAAAAAGGGCTGGCGATCCCGGAAGATATTTCACTGATCAGCGTGAACGACATTCCAACCGCCCGCTTTACCTTCCCGCCTCTTTCCACCGTGCGCATTCACTCTGAAATGATGGGCAGCCAGGGCGTTAATCTGCTGCTGGAAAAGGCCCGCGATGGCCGCGCGCTACCGCTTCAGGTCTTTGTCCCGAGCGTACTGAAGCTGCGCGGCACCACCCGCTGATTTCCACCTGTTAACTCTCCCGCCGGGCACGCCCGGCTTTTTTAATTTCGTGATCGAGTTAAAGCAAATCGGTTTTACTGATTTTATTTAGTAAAATATTTACTAAAATCTCCAGCAATGATGTTTTACCCCTACAGGGAGATCACATGAATCGCTGGGAAAATATTCAACTCACGCATGAAAACCGGCTCCCGCCGCGTGCGTACTTCTTCTCTTATGACACCGTTTCCCGGGCGCGCACGTTTGCGCGTGAAGCCAGCAGCCACTTTCTGTCGCTAAGCGGAAAGTGGAACTTTCGCTTCTTCACGAACCCGCTGCTTGTCCCGGAAAACTTTACCTCAGAATACATGGCCGACTGGGGCGATATTACCGTGCCGGGCATGTGGCAGATGGAAGGTCACGGTCAGTTGCAGTACACCGACGAAGGCTTTCCTTTCCCGGTGGACGTACCATGGGTGCCGTCAGACAACCCGACCGGGGCATACCAGCGCTGGTTTACGCTTTCTGAAAGCTGGCAAGAGAAACAGACCCTTATCAAGTTTGACGGCGTCGAAACCTATTTCGAAGTCTACGTGAATGGCCGCTATATAGGCTTTAGCAAAGGCAGCCGACTGTCTGCCGAGTTTGATATCAGCGATGCGGTACACAGCGGTCAAAACCTGTTGTGCGTGCGGGTTATGCAGTGGGCAGATTCCACCTACATTGAGGATCAGGACATGTGGTGGACGGCGGGGATATTCCGCGACGTCTACCTGCTGGGAAAATCACTCACGCATGTCCGCGATTTCACGGTTAAAACCACCTTCGACGAGGCATACCGGGATGCCACCCTCTTCTGTCAGCTTGAGCTGGAAAACCTTGCAGCACGCCCTGGCTGTGTTCAACTGGATTATACCCTGTACGACGGCGAGACAGTGCTGCACAAGGGAACAACCGACAACCTGACCGTCAGCGAGCGTGCGGAAACCGCCTTCAGCATTGAGGTGAGGCAACCCCGCCAGTGGTCCGCTGAATCGCCGGATCTTTATCATCTGGTCATGACTTTAAAAGATAACCATGGCCAGACGCTGGAAATCATCCCGCAGCGCATCGGGTTTCGGGATATCAAGGTGAAAGACGGCCTGTTCTACGTTAACAACCGTTATCTGAAGCTGCACGGCGTCAATCGTCATGACAACGATCATCTGAGGGGCCGCGCGGTGGGGATGGATCGCGTGGAGCGCGACCTGATCCTGATGAAGCAGCACAATATCAACTCGGTACGTACCGCCCACTACCCGAACGACCCGCGCTTTTACGAGCTTTGCGACCTGTACGGCCTGTTTGTAATGGCTGAAACGGATGTGGAGTCTCACGGCTTCGCCAACGTCGGCGACCTGAGCCGCATTACGGACGATCCGGTGTGGGAGCCGGTCTACGTTGAGCGCATCGAACGCCATATTCACGCGCAGAAAAATCATCCGTCGATCATCATCTGGTCGCTCGGAAACGAGTCCGGCTACGGCTGTAACATCCGCGCGATGGCCCGTGCGGCAAAAGCGCTGGATGATACTCGCCTGCTTCACTACGAAGAAGATCGCGACGCCGAGGTGGTGGACATTATCTCCACCATGTATACCCGCGTACCGCTGATGAATCTGTTTGGCGAATACCCGCACGCCAAACCGCGCATTATCTGCGAATACGCCCATGCGATGGGCAACGGTCCCGGCGGGTTGACCGAGTATCAGAACGTGTTCGATCGGCACGACTGCATTCAGGGGCATTATGTCTGGGAGTGGTGCGACCACGGTATTCAGAAAACAGACGCCAGCGGCAATATCTGGTACGCCTATGGCGGCGACTTCGGTGATTACCCCAATAATTACAACTTCTGCCTCGACGGGCTGATCTACTCCGATCAAACGCCCGGGCCAGGTTTGCGTGAGTACAAGCAGGTGATCGCCCCGGTCAAACTGCGCTGGCAAAACGGTGAGCTGCACGTTGATAACCGCTTATGGTTCACCAGCCTGGATGATTACACCCTGCTCACGGAGGTGCGTGCGGAAGGTGAAACGCTGCACAGCGAGCCACTGAACATCACCGGGTTGGCCCCCAACAGCTCCCGCAGCGTCAGCCTGCACTTGCCGGAACTGGACGAGCGCGAAGCATTTCTGACTGTACGTATTATCAAAAACAGTCCCACGCGCTACAGCGAGGTCGGGCACGAGATCGCGGTGTATCAGTTCCCGTTAAAAGGCCGCACGGCACGCCCGACACCGTTTATCAACACCAGTGCCACTCCGCTGCGTCTGGAGGAAGATCGCCTGAGCTGCACCGTGACCGGGCATAACTTCCGCGCGAGCTTCTCTAAAGTATCGGGAAAACTCAGCGCCTGGCAGGTGAACGGTGAGGAATACCTTACCCGTGAGCCGAAGATTAACTTCTTCAAGCCCATGATTGATAACCATAAGCAGGAGTATGAAGGGCTGTGGCAGCCGTATCATTTCCAGATCATGCAGGAGCATCTGCGCGGTTTCGAGGTTGAGCAGCATAACGATGCGGTCATCGTCACCACCCGTACCCTGATTGCCCCGCCAGTGTTTGATTTTGGCATGCGCTGTACCTATCGCTGGCGCATCGCCGCCGACGGGCAGATCAACGTTGAGCTATGCGGTGAGCGCTACGGCGAGTACCCGCACATCATTCCGTGCATCGGCTTTACGCTTGGCATCAACGGCGGGTTCGATCAGGTGAGCTACTACGGGCGAGGGCCGGGTGAAAACTATCCAGACAGCCAGCAGGCCAGCACCATCGACCTGTGGCACACCACGGTTGATAAGATGTTTGAAAATTATCCGTTCCCGCAAAACAACGGCAACCGTCAGCAGGTGCGCTGGGCCTCCCTCGCGGATCGTCATGGCAGCGGCGTGCTGGTCGTACCGCAACAGCCTCTCCACTTCAGCGCCTGGCACTACACGGCTGAGAACATTCACGCCGCACAGCACTGCAACGAACTGCGCCGCTGCGATGACATTACGCTTAATCTTGACCACCAGGTGCTGGGCTTAGGCTCCAATTCCTGGGGAAGTGAGGTACTGGAGAGCTGGCGCGTCTGGTTCAGTCCGTTCCGCTACGGCTTCACATTGCTCCCGCTCAATGGCGGCCGCATCGCCTCGATGGCGCTGGCACGCCAGCAATTCGGCACCGGTTTCTTCTCCATGGATTTGCACAGCGAGGCAGACAAATGATCGTTCTTGAGAGCCTGGAACAGTTTCAACAGCATTACCGCACGGGTCGCAAATGGCAGCGCTGCTCAGAAGCCATTAACAATATCGATAATATCTCGCCCGGCGTAGCCCATTCGATTGGCGATTCGCTGGCCTACCGTGTGACCAATGATGCCAGCACCGACGCGCTGTTTGTCGGGCATCGCCGCTATTTCGAGGTGCATTACTACCTTCAGGGCGCGCAGAAAATTGAATATGCCGCCAAAGATGCGCTTCAGACAGTGGAGTGCTACCGCGATGAGACCGATCGAGAATACCTGAAAGGCGTGGGTACCACCGAACAGGTGCGCGAGGGGCAGATCGTAATTTGTGAGAACCATGAGGCGTATCGCTTTATCAGCGAGGAGCCGGTCAAAAAAGTCATTCTCAATGTGACCATCGAAGACGGTTATTTCCATAACAAATAAAAAAACGAGCGGTGCCAATGAAGCACCGCTAGCCTCTTACCCGGAGAAACGTTATGTCTGAAACCACCAAACGCAATACCATCGGCAAATTCGGCCTGCTGTCGCTGACCTTTGCCGCCGTGTTTAGTTTTAACAACGTGATCAATAATAATATCGAACTCGGACTTGCCTCCGCGCCGATGTTCTTTTTAGCAACCCTGTTCTATTTTATCCCGTTCTGCTTAATTATCGCTGAGTTTGTCTCGTTGAATAAAAACTCAGAAGCTGGAGTTTATGCCTGGGTAAAAAGTTCACTCGGCGGGCGCTGGGCATTTATTACCGCTTATACATACTGGTTCGTGAATTTATTCTTCTTCACCTCGTTATTACCGCGCGTCATTGCCTATGCCTCTTATGCCTTTCTTGGCTATGAGTACATTCTCACACCATTTGCCACAACGGTGCTAAGTATGGTGCTGTTCGCCTTCTCAACGTGGGTCTCCACCAACGGGGCGAAGATGCTGGGGCCAATTACGTCTGTAACCTCCACGCTGATGCTGCTGCTGACGCTCTCTTACATTCTGCTGGCGGGCGCGGCGCTAATGGGTGGGGTGCAGCCCGCTGATCCGATTACCGTCGACGCGATGATCCCGCATTTTAACTGGGCATTCCTCGGCATTACCACCTGGATATTTATGGCTGCCGGGGGCGCGGAATCCGTCGCGGTGTACGTAAACGATGTGAAAGGCGGTTCGAAATCTTTCGTTAAAGTGATCATCCTGGCGGGGATCTTTATCGGCGTGCTGTACTCCATTTCCTCGGTACTGATCAACGTCTTTATCAGCAGCAAAGCGTTGAAGTTTACCGGGGGTTCGGTGCAGGTGTTCCACGGTCTGGCGGTGTGGTTTGGCCTGCCGGAAGTGTTGATGAACCGTTTCGTCGGTCTGGTTTCCTTTACCGCCATGTTCGGCTCCCTGCTGATGTGGACGGCGACGCCGGTCAAAATCTTTTTCTCGGAGATCCCGACCGGCATTTTTGGTCCGAAAACCGTGGCGCTGAACGAAAACGGCGTACCGGCGCGCGCGGCCTGGATCCAGTATTTGATTGTGATCCCACTGATGATTATCCCGACCATGGGCTCCAGTACCGCGCAGGAGCTGATGAACACCGTCATCAATATGACCGCTGCGGCCTCCATGTTACCGCCGCTGTTTATTATGCTGGCCTACCTCAACCTGCGTCGTAAGCTCGATCACCTGCCGCGCGATTTCAGGATGGGTTCACGAACCACGGGTATAACCATAGTGTCGATGCTGATTGTTATTTTCGCCATTGGTTTTGTGGCATCCACTTTCCCTACCGGTGCCAATATTCTGACCATTATTTTCTATAACGTCGGTGGCATTGTTTTATTCCTCGGATTTGCCTGGTGGAAATACAGCAAATACGTAAACGGATTATCAAAAGAACAACAACAAATTGAAGCATCACCTGCCTCGAATATTAACTGAAATAAAAGGCATGGATTTTATCTCATTGGGATGAGTTTATGAAAATTAAACAAAAAACATTGTGGGCACTCGCTGCCCTCTCTTTCTGCTGCCCTGCTATTGCCGCAGAAGATGCCCGGCCCGCTGAACATGACGATACCAAAACACCGGCAATAACCTCCCCGTCATTTCGTTTTTATGGCGAGATGGGCGTCGGTGGGTATATGGATTTAGAAGGTCAGGATAAACATAAATACAGCGACGGCACTTATATTGAGGGCGGTCTGGAGATGAAACAGGGGAACTGGTTCGGCCTGATTTACGGCGAAGGCTGGACCGTACAGGCGGATCATCAGGGCAACGCCTGGGTGCCCGATCACAGCTGGGGCGGGTTTGAAGGTGGGATTAACCGCTTTTACGGCGGTTACAAAACCGATAACAGCACCGAGATCATGCTCAGCCTGCGCCAGGACTCGTCTCTCGATGACCTGCAATGGTGGGGCGATTTTACGCCGGATCTGGGCTATGTGATCCCCAACACCCGCGACATCTTGTACGCACTAAAGGTGCAAAACCTCTCCGGCAACCTGCGCTATAGCGTCACCGCCACGCCAGCGGGTCACCATGACGAAAGCAAGGCCTGGCTGCACTTCGGCAAATACGATCGTTATGACGACAAATATACCTATCCGGCAATGGCGAATGGCTATATTCAGTACGACATCATGAAAGATGTCACCTGGATGAACGGTCTTGAAATTACCGACGGTACAGGCCAGCTCTTTTTAACAGGCGTTTTGACACCCAAACTGGCGGCACGCGCGTGGCATCATACCGGACGGGCAGATGGACAGAACGTCTCCGGCACGGAGAGCGGATTTATGGTCAGCGCCATGGTGGAAGCCCTGAAAGGCGTTTATCTCTCCACTGCTTACAGCTACGCGAAACATCGTCCGGACGATGCGGCTGAAGAAACTACCTCGTTTATGCAGTTCGGGATCTGGTACGAGTACGGCGGCGGGCGTTTTGCCACCGCTGCCGACAGCCGCTTCTATATGAAAAATGCCTCCGGCGACCCGAGCGATCAGGTCTTCCTGATGCAATACTTCTACTGGTAAAAAGGATCTACCACCATGAAATACGTCCTCACGCCGCTGGCCTGCGCGCTGGCGCTCAGTTTTTCGGCTCACGCCGCCACCGCAACTGACTTCAAAAACGTCATCAACCGTACCGGCGCGCCGCTCTTCATGCAGGATTTCGACTACGACGACCACCAGCGGTTTAATCCCTTTTTTGATATGGGTGCCTGGCATGGGCATTTGCTGCCGGACGGGCCGCAGACCCAGGGCGGATTTCCCGGCGTAGCGCTGCTCACCGAAGAGTACATCAACTTTATGGCGACGAATTTTGATCGCCTGTCCGTGTACCAGAACGGCAAAAAAGTGGATTTCACCCTTGAAGCCTACAGCCTCCCTGGCGCGTTGGTGCAGAAACTGAGCGCCAGGGATGTTCAGATCGTGATGACGCTGCGCTTTGCTTCTGCGCGTACTTCGCTGCTTGAAACCCGTATTACCAGCAAAACGCCGCTGGAGCTGGTGTGGGACGGCGAGCTGCTGGAAAAACTGGAGGCCAAAGAGGGCAAGCCGCGTTCGGATAAAACCATCGACAGCGCATATCCTGATTATCAGCGTAAAATTGTAGCCACGCGCGACGGCCTGAAGGTGACCTTCGGCAAGGTACGCTCCACCTGGGATCTGCTCACCTCCGGCAGTTCCGAATATCAGTTACACCGCTCTCTTCCTGCCGAGACCACCGTTGACGGACATCGCTTTACCAGCCGGGCACAGATTTCCGGCAGCACCACGCTGTACACTACCTACTCCCATCTGCTGAACGCCGATGACGTCGCGCGTGAACAGCCGCAGATCCGCGACATTCTGGCGCGTCCGGCCTACTTTATGGCCGCCTCGCAAGCGCGCTGGGAGAGGTATTTACAAAAAGGGTTAACCAACCCGCACGCGACTCCAGAACAAACGCGCGTGGCGGTGAAAGCCATCGAGACGTTGAACGGTAACTGGCGTTCGCCAGGCGGCGCGGTGCGTTTTAACACGGTGACGCCCTCCGTAACCGGACGCTGGTTCTCCGGCAACCAGACCTGGCCGTGGGACACCTGGAAACAGGCATTTGCCATGGCGCATTTCAACCCGGAGATCGCCAAAGAGAACATCCGCGCGGTCTTCTCCTGGCAGATCAAACCCGACGATCCGGTGCGCCCGCAGGATACCGGATTTGTGCCGGATTTAATCGCCTGGAACCTGAGCCCGGAACGAGGCGGCGACGGCGGTAACTGGAACGAGCGTAACACCAAGCCGAGCCTGGCGGCATGGTCGGTGATGGAGGTGTATAACACCACGCAGGATAAAGCCTGGCTTGCCGAGATGTATCCAAAACTGGTTGCCTATCACGACTGGTGGCTGCGTAACCGCGATCATAACGGCAACGGCGTGCCGGAGTACGGTGCGACGCGTGATAAGGCCCATAACACCGCTACCGGCGAGATGCTGTTCACGGTGAAAAAAGGTGATAAAGAAGAGTCGCTTTCCGGCCTGAATAACTACGCACGGATAATCGATAACGGCCAGTACGACAGCCTGGAGATCCCCGCGCAGGTGGCCGCCTCGTGGGAGTCCGGGCGCGATGATGCCGCCGTATTCGGATTTATCGATAAAGCGCAGCTGGATAAGTACGTTGAAAACGGCGGGAAACGCAGCGACTGGACGGTTAAATTTGCCGAAAACAGGAGTAAAAAAGGCGATCTGTTAGGGTATTCCTTATTACAGGAGTCCGTTGACCAGGCAAGCTATATGTACAGCGACAATCACTATCTGGCGCAGATGGCGAGCCTGCTGGGTAAAGAGCAGGAGGCCAGCCACTATCGCCAGCTGGCAGATAAGCTCGCAACCTATATCAACACCTGCATGTTCGATGCGAAAAGCGGGTTTTACTATGACCTTCGTATCGAGGATAAGCCGCTGGCGAACGGCTGTGCGGGCAAACCTATCGTCGAGCGTGGTAAAGGGCCGGAAGGCTGGTCTCCGCTGTTTAACGGTGCCGCGACGCAGGAACATGCGGATGCCGTGGTCAAGGTGATGCTGGATCCGAAGGAGTTCAATACCTGGGTACCGCTCGGCACCGCCGCGCTGACAAACCCGGCGTTCGGCGCAGACATATACTGGCGCGGCCGGGTCTGGGTCGATCAGTTCTGGTTTGGACTAAAAGGCATGGAACGTTACGGCTATCGTGAGCAGGCGCAAACCCTCGCCGAAACCTTCTTTAAGCATGCGAAAGGGTTAACCTCGGACGGCCCGATTCAGGAGAACTATAACCCCCTGACCGGAGCACAGCAGGGCGCACCTAACTTCTGCTGGAGCGCGGCGCATTTGTATATGCTGTATAACGACTTTTTCCGTAAGAGCGATCGGTGATGCCCTCGTGCCCGGTGGCGGCTACGCCTTACCGGGCCTACGGTTCTAAAAAGTAGGCCGGGTAAGCGACAGCGCCACCCGGCAAAACCCTACCTTGTGATCCACAGCGTGGGCCAGGCATCTGGCCCATTCCAGTTATCACAGCTTGGCTCTTCCGCGTAGCGTACCAGGCGGAAGCGCTGGCCGTTAAAACGCCAGCGGGTCTGGATCCCACAGTCGCCAATCCCGCGTCCCAGCGCCAGCGTGGTCAGCTCGCGCGTTTTTTCGTCGAAGCTGGCATTCATCAGCTCCATGTCGCTACTCTGGCTGGAAGGGGTAAACGGCAGACGCAATCTCACGCTCCTGGCCGAAAATGGTTTTTTACGCGACACCAGCCACGCCAGGTCGACGGTGTTGTACGCCCCTGCCTCACAGCTGATGATCATCAGCGCTTTGTCATCGGTCAGCGCGGTCACGCGCACTTCACGCCGGTTCGGATCGAGAGAGCACTGGCTGTGGTTCATGCGCCAGGTACCGTAATCCAGCAGATCGTTGAGTTCGTTATGCGTCAGCGGCGTTGGCGTGGGGTTCACCACCGCCACCTTTTTTAATGCCGGCGCAGGCGGCACGCTCAGCGGTGGACTATCCCCTTTTTTAATCCACGCCGTTTCACTTCCGACGCGTTTTTGCTGGGCATCGATAAACAGCAGCGCCGCTTTCAGACCGGCCAGAGAAATTGTCTGCTTCCCCCCGCGCAGGGTCAGCGCCTGCCCTTCCTGAATGGTTTTCAGAAACGTGGTGATGGTGGCCGTATCGTCTGTTTTAAGATGCCAGGGGGCTAACTGCCAGTGTTGCGACGTGAGTTTAAGCGGCACATTGTCGAGCAGCAGGCGCGGGGCGATGTCAGGCTCTTTCACCGGAGGCGCCGAAAGCCCGCCGAGATCGATGCGCAGGCTGGCGTCCGTTTTTGCCCCCGCACTGCGGCTCAGCGTCATGACCAGACCGCGATGCTCGCCGGTATTGCGCGCTACGCAGAAGTTCTGGTTATTGCAGGTCACCTGCCAGTCTGAAAAAGACTGCTGCGCAGGCGCAGCCCACACCAAAGGCGCGGGAAGCACGCAAATGAAGAAGAGAAGATAAACGCAGTAGCGCATGAACGGCACAGCCCCGGAAACGAATAGGTCAATCTGGGGCGTATCTTCGTGCCCTGGGCGGGCTGGCTCAATCGGATTTATCGGATAGATTTATCTGAAATACAACTTATCGCGCTTCCGCCGCCGCATTCATCAGCCCGCTGGTTTGCAGATACTGCAACAGGATCACCGCTTTACCGTCGCGGATCTCGCCGCGTTTCACCATGTCGACAGCCTGAGCGAAAGGCATTTCCAGCACTTCAATGTCTTCATCGTCCACGCCGCCGCCCCGGTGCGTGCGCTGAGCATCGGTATATTCCGCAATGAAGAAGTGAACCAGCTCGGTAACCCCGCCAGGGGACATAAACAGCTCAAAGACTTTCTGCACCGCACCCACTTCAAAACCCGTCTCCTCAATGGCTTCTTTGCGGATACACACTTCCGGCTCATCGTCATCAAGCAGACCAGCACAGGTTTCAATCAGACGTCCGTCCGCGTTGCCATTGACCCATGTCGCGATGCGAAACTGGCGGATCAGCACCACGCTTTGCTTTTCACGGTTATACAGCAGGATGGTTGCACCATTGCCCCGGTCGTAGACTTCGCGTTTATGGCGAATGACGTCCCCGTTCTTACGGGTGAGATCGTAAGTGATGTTACGCAGGACAAAGTAATTTTCAGAAAGGATTTTGTCTTTAATAACGGTAATGTTCAGGGACATACGGGCTCCACGGCAAAATGAGTCTGTTTATACTACGCCGTGAAGCCCGCTTTGTCGCCCGTCTGCATTAATGCATGTTGCGCGGCGGCACGCCAAGCCAGTCCATGATCCCCTGCGCGGCATGACGACCTTCCGCCATCGCGGTGACCACCAGATCCGCACCGCGTACCGCATCACCGCCAGCAAAAATTTGCGGATTCGAGGTCTGGTAGCGATAACGGCTCTCCACGGAGGCCCTGATGCGCCCCCAGTCGTCGGTGTCGACGCCCTGCGCCTGAAGCCACGGCATGGCGTGCGGATTAAAACCAAACGCCATGATCACCGCATCCGCTGGCATGACAAACTCACTGCCCGCCACCGGGACAGGACGCCGCCGCCCCTGCGCATCCGGCTCGCCCAGCCTGGTGCGCAGCATCCGGATACCGTTAACCTTCCCGTCGGTATCCAGCGTGAGCTCAACCGGCTGGACATTAAATTCAAACGCCGCGCCCTCTTCTTTCGCGTTTTTAACCTCTTTCTTTGAGCCCGGCATGTTGGCCTCGTCCCGCCGATAGGCGCAGGTGACTTTCGCCGCGCCATGCCGCAGCGCGGTGCGCACGCAGTCCATCGCCGTATCGCCCCCGCCGAGCACCACCACGTTTAAACCCTGTGTGTCGATAAACGGTTCGTCTGCGGCAGGATCAAGGCCCATCACGTTCCGCGTGTTTGCCACTAAAAACGGCAGCGCGTCGTACACACCCGGCGCGTCTTCGTGAGGGATACCCGCTTTCATGGAACGATAGGTCCCTACGCCGATGAACAGGGCATCGTAGTCGTTTTGCAGTTGGGCCATCGACACGTCTTTTCCCACCTCGCAGTTCAGCTCGAAGCGGATGCCCATCGCGCTGAATATCTCTCTGCGCCGCGCTAACAGGGATTTATCCAGCTTGAAGGCCGGAATACCAAAGGTCAGCAATCCGCCGATTTCCGGATGGCGGTCGTAGACCGTCACGCCGACGCCGCTGCGCACCAGCACGTCGGCGCAGGCCAGCCCTGCCGGACCGGCGCCGATGATGGCGACGCGCTTACCGACCGGCTTAACGTGGCTGACGTCCGGCGTCCAGCCCATCGCCAGCGCCCGATCCGAGATATACCGTTCGATATTACCGATGGTTACTGCCCCTGACGCATCCCGCAGGGTGCAGGCGCCTTCACATAATCGATCCTGTGGGCAGACGCGGCCGGTAATTTCCGGTAAACAGTTAGTCTGGTGAGAAAGCTCAGCCGCACCGACGATATCCCCCGCCCCGATCCGCTCAATCCACTGGGGAATGTGGTTATGCAGCGGGCAGGTCCACTCGCAAATGCTGTGCTCGCCACATTTCAGGCACCGGGATGCCTCGCGCTGCGCCTGTTCCGGGCGAAACGGCAGGTAGGTCTCGTTAAAATGGTATGCGCGTGCTTCGGGACTGAGCTTATCCGGCTCACCGCGCGCCGGGGTGTTTTGCATCTGTTGCCGTTTGGTTTGCGGAGGGGCTGACTGAACCGCCTCGCTGTGCCACGGCAGCGCGTTCAGCCTTGCGCTGCGCTGTCGGCGCTGCTTAACCAGCTTATCCAGTACGGCTGGGGTGGCGAGCGTAAGCACCGCCGCCGGGCAGTTTTCCACGCAGGCCGGGCCTTGCGGCCTTTCCAGGCAGAGGTCGCATTTGTGCGCCGAGGCCTTTACGCTGTCGTTTTCCAGCGGAGCGATCAGCATGTCCATCGTGCCAAACGGACAGGCCACCACGCAGGCTTTACAGCCAATGCATTTTTGTTGATTGACCTGTACGCTGTCGTTGTGTTGCGTGATGGCTCCGTTCGGGCAGCTTTGCGCGCAGGGCGCATTTTCACAGTGGTGGCAGGTCACGGGACTTTTTCGCAAGCCAGAAGTAAGGACCGTAATGCGGGGATGAAAATGGCGCTCGCTCAGCGCGTGCTGTTCCCCGTTGTGCGCCATCACACAGGCGACTTCGCAGGCGCGACAACCGATACACTGCTGAGCATTGGCCATAATAAAACGATTCATAACAACACCTGTTTTTGGTTCAATAACCTTATTCTTTCTATTGTTATCGTATTTACCCACAGCGGCATGGCGACGCAATGTTCAAATGCCCAGGAAGCCGAACTATTTCCAGTGAACCTGTGGCAGATCAATTTAATTCAGGAAGCTGATGAGTGACCGTTAAACGCCCCGTATCGGGAAGCCTGGCTCGGGCTTTCTTTTCGATGATTGTCTTGTCCGTTCTGATCAGCGCCATTGCGCTGGTCACACTCGCCAGCAGCCAGCGCGACGCCGAGGCGATTAACATCGCCGGCTCGCTGCGTATGCAGAGCTACCGCCTGGGCTACGAAATGCAGCGCGCCGGCCCATCGCTGGCAGAGCACCGCGCGGTCTGGCAAAAAACGCTGAGCGCGCCTGCGTTGCAGAAGCTAAACCGCTGGTATGTGCCAGAGGACGTCAATCAGCGTTACCAGCAGTTGCACCTTGGCTGGCAGGAGATGGACACGCGCATCGCCAGCGGCGATACCGGGTGGTATCAGAGCCACATTGAGGATTTCGTGGGCCGGATAGATGCCTTTGTGCTGGCGCTACAGCACTACACCGAACATAAAATTCAGCTGGTGATTTTCATGTCGCTGACGGGCGGCCTGGGCATCCTGCTGCTGGCGGTGGTGACCCTGCGGCGCATCCGCCGTCAGGTTGTGCTGCCGCTGAATAATCTGGTGGCGGCGAGCGAGCGTATCGAACAGGGGCAATTCGACACTCCCGCGCCGGATACTACGCTTCCCAACGAGCTGGGCCAGCTTTCCCGCGCCTTCAACCATATGTCGGCGGAATTACACACCCTGTACCGTTCACTTGAGCGCTCCGTTGCTGAAAAAACCCGCCACCTGAATGAAGCGCATCAGCAGCTCGAAATGCTGTTTAAATGCTCACAGGCGTTGAATACCGGGCAGATAGATAGCCACTGTTTCCGGCATATTTTGCAGATTGTGCATGACTATACGCAGATGAATTACCTGCAATTGCGCACCAGTGACGACTGGCAGCTTTACGAAGGACAGGAGTCCCCGGGCGAGAAAATGCACAATTTACCGGTGTTAATGCAGGACACCCTGTACGGCGAACTGCGCTGGCAAAGCGCGACCGGGGATGTTCCGCTGCCGCTCATGGAAAGCGTGGCGACGATGCTGGGCCGGGGGCTCTATTTCAATCAGGCGCAGAAACATTATCAGCAGCTGCTGCTGATGGAGGAGCGCGCCACCATCGCGCGCGAGCTGCATGATTCGCTGGCGCAGGTGCTCTCCTATTTGCGTATTCAGCTTACGCTGCTGAAGCATGCCGTGCCGGGCGACAATGCTCCGGCGCAGACCATCATTACGGACTTCTCCCGCGAGCTGAATAATGCCTGGCATCAGCTACGCGAGCTGCTTACCACCTTCCGCCTGACGCTCAATCACGCCAATCTTCCTGCCGCGCTACAGGAGTCTCTCGACGGGTTGCAAAGCCAGACCCGCGCGAAGCTGGTGCTCGACTGCCGTCTCTCATCGCTGGCGCTGGACGCACAAAAACAGGTGCACCTCTTACAGATTGTGCGTGAGGCAGTGCTGAATGCGATTAAACATGCCGACGCCAGCGAGATTGTGGTCAGCTGCGTCACCACCGCGGACGGCACTCACACGGTCACGATCCGCGACAACGGCATTGGTATCGGCGACGCCAGTGAACCGCCGGGGCATTACGGGCTGAATATCATGCGCGAACGCGCGGGACGGCTCGGCGGGACATTACACTTTTCTCAGCCGCCACAGGGTGGGACACAGGTCAGCGTAACGTTCCGGACGCCTGCGGCGCAGGCTGAAAAATAGCGAGAAAGAAGGCGCGCTGAAAAAAGCGCATGATAATTTACATTATCTCCTTTATTTCTCCACGTTTGACCTGGGCCTTACCGCTAAAGTTAGGCGGGCAATAAACAATAATGACGTGTAGCAAAACGAGGTCACACTTTAATGGCGAATTTTTTCATCGATCGCCCCATTTTTGCCTGGGTGCTTGCAATCCTGTTGTGTCTGACGGGTGTCCTGGCGATTACGTCCCTTCCTGTTGAGCAATACCCTGACCTCGCGCCCCCCAACGTGCGTATCACGGCGAACTACCCTGGCGCCTCGGCACAGACGCTGGAAAATACCGTCACCCAGGTTATCGAGCAGAACATGACGGGTCTCGATAACCTGATGTACATGTCCTCACAGAGCAGCGCCACGGGCCAGGCGACGGTAACCCTGAGCTTTACGGCGGGCACGGATCCGGATGAAGCGGTGCAGCAGGTGCAAAACCAGCTGCAATCGGCCCTGCGTAAACTGCCTCAGGCGGTGCAGAACCAGGGGGTGACCGTGCGTAAAACCGGTGACACCAATATTTTGACCATCGCGTTTGTTTCAACCGATGGCTCAATGGATAAGCAGGACATCGCGGACTACGTCGCCAGTAATATTCAGGACCCGCTCAGCCGTATCAACGGCGTGGGTGATATCGACGCCTACGGCTCGCAGTACTCCATGCGTATCTGGCTGGATCCCAACAAGCTGAACAGCGTGCAGATGACCGCCAAAGATGTCACCGACGCTATCGAATCGCAGAACGCCCAGATTGCCGTGGGGCAGCTCGGCGGTACCCCGTCCGTGGATAACCAGGCGCTTAACGCCACCATCAACTCCCAGTCGCTGCTCCAGACACCTGAACAGTTCCGCAATATCACGCTACGCGTGAATCAGGACGGTTCGGAAGTGCGTCTGGGGGATGTCGCCACCGTGGAAATGGGGGCGGAAAAATATGACTACCTGAGCCGCTTCAACGGTAATGCCGCGTCCGGGCTGGGGGTGAAACTGGCCTCCGGTGCCAACGAAATGGCGACCGCGCAGCGGGTGCTAGAGCGTCTGGATGAGCTGTCGCATTTCTTCCCGCACGGACTGGAGTACAAAGTCGCCTACGAAACCACCTCGTTCGTAAAGGCCTCCATCGAAGATGTGGTGAAAACCCTGCTCGAAGCTATCGCGCTGGTGTTCCTCGTGATGTACCTGTTCCTGCAAAACTTCCGCGCTACGCTGATCCCCACTATTGCGGTGCCGGTGGTGCTGCTGGGTACCTTTGCGGTGCTGTATGCCTTCGGTTACAGCATCAACACCCTGACCATGTTCGCCATGGTGCTGGCCATCGGTCTGCTGGTGGATGATGCCATCGTGGTGGTGGAAAACGTTGAGCGCATCATGAGCGAGGAAGGGCTTTCGCCCCGCGAGGCCACGCGCAAATCGATGGGACAGATTCAGGGCGCGCTGGTCGGTATCGCCATGGTGCTGTCGGCGGTATTTATCCCGATGGCGTTTTTTGGCGGCACCACGGGCGCGATTTATCGCCAGTTCTCGATCACCATCGTCTCTGCAATGGTGCTCTCCGTACTGGTGGCGATGATCCTTACCCCTGCCCTGTGCGCGACGCTGCTGAAACCGTTGCATAAGGGCGAACACCACGGTCAAAAAGGCTTCTTCGGCTGGTTTAACCGCATGTTTAACCGCAATGCGGCGCGCTATGAAGCGGGCGTGGGTAAAGTACTGCACCGCAGCGTGCGCTGGATGGTGGTTTATGTCCTGCTGCTCGGCGGCATGGTCTTCCTGTTCCTGCGGCTGCCAACCTCGTTCCTGCCGCTGGAAGATCGCGGCATGTTTATCACCTCCGTACAGTTACCCAGCGGCTCGACCCAGCAGCAGACCCTGAAAGTGGTGCAGAAGGTTGAGAACTACTTCCATACTCAGGAGAAAGATAACGTGGTCTCCGTCTTCTCCACCGTCGGCTCTGGCCCTGGCGGTAACGGGCAGAACGTGGCGCGTATGTTTGTGCGCCTGAAAGACTGGGACCAGCGTGACAGCGATACCGGCTCCTCCTTTGCCATCATTGAGCGTGCAACCAAAGCGTTCAACAAAATCAAGGAAGCGCGCGTTTTCGCCAGCAGCCCGCCCGCCATCAGCGGCCTGGGCAGCTCAGCCGGGTTTGATATGGAGCTTCAGGATCACGCGGGCGCCGGGCATGACGCGTTGATGGCTGCTCGCGACAAGCTGCTGGAGCTGGCCGGGAAAGATCCGCAGCTTACCCGCGTTCGTCATAACGGTCTGGATGACAGCCCTCAGCTACAGGTGGATATTGACCAGCGTAAAGCGCAGGCGCTGGGCGTCTCCATCGACGACATTAACGACACCCTGCAAACGGCATGGGGCTCAAGCTACGTGAATGACTTTATGGATCGCGGCCGCGTGAAGAAGGTCTACGTTCAGTCTGCCGCCAAATACCGCATGCTGCCGGACGATATCAACCGCTGGTATGTGCGCAATAACACCGGCGGCATGGTGCCGTTCTCGGCATTTGCGACGTCACGCTGGGAGACCGGTTCACCGCGTCTGGAGCGTTACAACGGCTATTCGGCCCTGGAGATTGTCGGTGAAGCCGCGCCGGGCGTCAGTACCGGTACCGCAATGGATATAATGGAAAAACTGGTTCAGCAGTTACCGACCGGCTTTGGCCTGGAGTGGACGGCGATGTCCTATCAGGAACGGCTTTCCGGCGCTCAGGCGCCTGCCTTGTATGCCCTTTCGCTGCTGGTGGTGTTCCTCTGTCTGGCGGCGCTGTATGAAAGCTGGTCAGTGCCGTTCTCGGTGATGCTGGTGGTGCCTCTCGGGGTCATCGGCGCGCTGCTGGCAACCTGGATGCGCGGCCTGGAAAATGATGTCTATTTCCAGGTCGGACTCCTCACCGTAATCGGATTGTCGGCGAAAAACGCCATTCTGATCGTCGAATTTGCCAATGAGATGAATGCCAAAGGTCACGAACTGATGGCCGCCACGCTGCACGCCTGTCGTCAGCGCCTGCGTCCGATCCTGATGACCTCTCTGGCGTTTGTGTTTGGCGTCCTGCCGATGGCCACCAGCTCCGGCGCAGGCTCCAGCAGCCAGCACGCGGTGGGAACGGGCGTTATGGGGGGAATGATTTCGGCGACGATTCTGGCTATCTATTTCGTACCGCTGTTCTTTGTGCTGGTACGCCGTCGTTTCCCGCTGAAGGATAAGCCGGAATAACACGTTGAAATAAAAAAGGCGGCTTTACAGGCCGCCTTTTTATTGTGTGATTCTTTCACACTATGGTTATTTTAGTTAATTAAGTGCTCTTGCATTTCTTACCGGAAATTCATTTACGAAGCATGCCTTCGATAAAATCTTTCCAGTTCCCCAGTTCACGTTCAATCATAACAACCTCTCTTATTATTATGTGCATTCTACGAAAACGTATCATCATTGTGAAGCCACTTTAACCGATTGCTGTGATTGAGCCCCGCTGTGCTGGTAGGTTTAGGATCACTATGAGCGTTGTCGGGTAAATTTTATGTGACCTACAGCAATATTTTGAAATAGTCGGAAAAATGACAGCATTTTTAATTTCCCCCTGAGTTTATTGGCAATTTAAACAGGGTGGACAACTATGCTTAAAAGATGAAAGACTATTCAGCTTACAGCTGTTCGTTGAATTATGGAGAATTGTAAATCCCGAAAAATTCCGAATGTGTTATATTCCACTTAAGGATATATCTTCGAAAATATTGAACATTTAATCCACAAAAGAACAAAAGGATTCACTATGGTTATGATGTACGGCATTAAGAATTGCGACACGATTAAAAAAGCCCGCCGCTGGCTGGAAGCACACAACATCGACTATCGCTTCCACGATTACCGTGCCGACGGGCTTGACCCCGCGTTTCTCCATTCCGCCATCAACGAACTGGGGTGGGAAGCGCTACTGAATACCCGCGGGACCACCTGGCGAAAACTGGATGAATCTCTCCGGGCCACGATCAACGACGCCGACAGCGCAGCCAAACTGATGCTTGAAATGCCGGCAATCATCAAACGCCCATTGCTCTGCAAGCCAGGTCAGCCTATGCTGCTGGGTTTCAGTGAAACCCTTTATTCAGATTTATTCGTTGAGGTGTAGTCTATGTCATGCCCGGTCATTGAGCTGACTCAGCAGCTTATTCGCCGTCCTTCCCTTAGCCCGGACGACGCAGGTTGTCAGGCATTAATGATTGAGCGCCTGCGTGCCATCGGTTTTACCGTGGAGCACATGGATTTTGGCGATACGCAGAACTTCTGGGCATGGCGCGGTCAGGGAGAGACGCTGGCGTTTGCCGGACATACTGACGTAGTTCCCGCAGGCGACGTAGACCGCTGGATCAACCCGCCTTTTGAGCCGACCATCCGCGACGGCATGCTTTTCGGACGCGGCGCTGCGGACATGAAAGGTTCTCTGGCTGCGATGGTCGTGGCGGCAGAGCGTTTCGTCGCCCAGCATCCGAACCATAAAAACCGTCTTGCGTTTTTGATTACCTCCGATGAAGAAGCCAGCGCCCACAACGGCACCGTGAAGGTCGTTGAGGCGCTGATGGCGCGCAATGAACGTCTGGACTACTGTCTGGTGGGCGAACCGTCCAGCACCGAAGTGGTGGGCGATGTGGTGAAAAATGGCCGCCGTGGATCCCTGACCTGTAATTTGACTATTCATGGCGTGCAGGGCCACGTTGCCTATCCGCACCTGGCGGATAACCCGGTACACCGCGCCGCGCCGATGCTGAACGAACTGGTAGGCATTGAATGGGATAAAGGCAACGAATTTTTCCCGCCAACCAGCATGCAGATAGCCAACATCAAGGCCGGCACCGGCAGCAACAACGTCATTCCCGGCGATCTCTTCGTCCAGTTTAACTTCCGCTTCAGCACCGAACTGACCGACGAGATGATCAAAGCGCGCGTGATTGCGCTGCTCGAGAAATATCAGCTGCGCTATACCCTCGACTGGTGGCTGTCTGGCCAGCCGTTCCTGACGCAGCGCGGTAAACTGGTGGATGCGGTGGTGAACGCCATTGCGCACTATAATGAAATTAAGCCACAACTGCTGACAACGGGCGGCACGTCTGACGGACGCTTTATCGCCCGAATGGGCGCACAGGTTGTCGAACTGGGTCCGGTTAACGCGACGATTCACAAAATCAATGAATGCGTGAACGCTGCCGATTTACAACTGCTGGCCCGCATGTATCAACGTATTATGGAGCAGCTCGTCGCCTGACGGGTGCTTAAAGAGGATTAGCGAATGGACTGGCTTTCAAAGTACTGGTGGATTCTGGTGTTGGTATTTCTGGTAGGCGTGCTGCTTAACGTGATTAAAGATCTCAAGCGCGTTGACCACAAAAAGTTCCTTGCCAACAAACCGGATCTTCCGCCGCACCGTGATTTTAACGACAAGTGGGACGATGAAGACGACTGGCCGAAGAAGGACCAGAAGAAGTAATCGCTCTGTTTCCCCTCTCACTAAAGAGAGGGGGACACCTCACATAAACTCGACGATATCATCGTCATTCGGCTTACCGCCGCTGAGCGCTTCATCAAAGTAGTGCTTCGGTACGGTATAACGCAGATGATCGAGCGCGAACTGCATGCTGCGATCGTCAATGGCATGCCCCAGATCGTCTACGATATCCAGCGTCACATCTCCGCCCTCGCGCATCAGCGTCTCCTGGGCAGCAACCGCATGCGAAAGCTCAATTACCCGGTCTTCCCCCCCATGAATGAGATGGATCGTGGTCTGCGTGGTCGCGCTTTGCGGTAACGTCGCAAAACGCCCGTTAAAGGCAATCACGCGGGACACCAGTCCGGGCTGCGCTTTTACGCTTTCCAGCGACATGATTGAGCCCTGAGAGAAGCCAATCAGCGCCGTTGCGTCGGCGCCTACGCCGCTCTGCTGCTGCCAGTAACGCACGGTATCGATAAAGGCTGGCATAACGGCATCAATACGCGCCTGACGATTCTCCTCCGTCACGCCCTCGACGGAAAACCACTGCCGCCCGTCCGGACCGCACGGCTCCACGCCGCCGATGCTGACGATCAGCGCCTGTGGGAAAACGGGTGCAAACCAGCTGCCAATCTGTCCCATATTGACGGCATTGTCGCCCACGCCATGAAACAGAAGCAGGAGCTGTTTAGCAGGGGTATCCGGGCTTTGCACAACAAAATGGTCATGTTTCATGGCGATCTCCTTAATTGATAAGCAGGATTTTACGCCTCTGCGGGGTAATGACCATGCCACTTTACTGAAGAACTCATTGAAAAAATTGCCATTGCAAAATGTCGGCTTTCAGCTGCTGGCTACGGGAGTAATCAAGCCTTTCAAGCGCGTGAGCGGTTTCCTCGCGTAGCTTCGCCAGCAACGCTTTGCGCCCGAAATCGTGCGTATTCCCTTCCATTTTCCCCCGCAGTGCCGGGAGCGGCATGTCCACGGCTAACAACAACCGCGTCAGCGCCGCAACCGAAGTTGAAAACGCCCGGTGAGCAAAGGCAAACCCCGCCAGCTCCAGCCAGTCGTCACTATTAAGGGTAGCTTCCCATGCATCCGTCACCGGGATCTTTTCGCCATTCCAGGCCGACAGGACGCGCATATCACGACATAACCGCTGATGCGCCTGTTCGCAGAGCTGATGCCCCGCCTCGCTCAGCGGCAGCAACGCCATCGCCGTATAGCACCCGCTGCTGGCTTCCCGGTGGCTGCCCATTCGCACCAGCACAAACCCGCACTGCCGCCAGAAACGCCACAGCTCGTCGGTATAGCCAAAGCTGACCGAGAGATAATCTTCTCCGCTGGCACTGCGGATCAGCCGCTGGCCGATGCCTTCCCGCTGGCGATGGGGATGAACCGCAATGCGGCTGACGCGTCGGCCTTTCAGCGTCGCCGCGAGCGGCGAGCCGCCGTGCGCTGCCAGCGACTGCGCCACCAGATTTCCACGCGGCCGACGAAAGCCCGCCCAGACTGCGCGGCTAAGTTCAGGGGGTAATCCCCCCTCCTCCACCAGCCAGAGCGCGCCCGCGATCTCCGCGCCCGCCTGAGCAACAGCAAAGTGCTGGCCGGGGGCGTCCATCATCCGGCGTAAATCGAGGGGTGACGTCCGGTAGTGCGCGGCGCAAAGCAGTTCATACACGCCTGCCCCGCGCGTCGGATCGCTCTCCCACATCCCGGGCTCCAGCGACGTTAAACGTACCTCGCCTTCCGGTTTGCGATCGATAAGCGCATCGTCGAACAGCAGCGCGTTCGCCACTATCCGCTCAAGGGGACATCCGGCAGCCCAGCGAACAGGCGTGGATAAGGTATAACGCCGCAGCCCGCTGAACCGGGCGCAGAACTTCAGCAGGAATCCCCTGCCCGTGCCTTCATAACCCTGCACCGTGGTGGTCAGCAACACGCGGGGAAAGCGCAACGCCAGCTTCTCCAGCAGCGGGCCGGGGATGGCGGCCGCCTCATCGACAATCAGCCAGTCAGCTTCTGTTGTGGAGGCCAGCAGCGCATCCGGGGCCATAAAGTGAAAATGTTCCCCGGCGAAACGCGCGATGACATCCGTCGCCCCTTTTGCCGGTGCCGTCACTACTGCACTCCCCTGAATGCCGTTGAGCAACATGCCCGCCAGGGCGGACTTTCCGCGTCCGCGCGGTGCCGTCACGGCGGCCACGCCCGCAGGCATGGTCAGAAGAGCGTCGAGGATCTCAGCTTGCTCGCGCTGCGGTTCACCGCTGGCGGGCTGCCAGGCGGGTAAAACTGGCGCAACGGGAAGGCACAGAGGACGATGTTGATGCCAGACGATGGCATCTGAATCGGCGTCAAGCGTCCGGCAAAAGTGGTGAACAAAGTGCGGGGTGGCGATCGGCTCGGCGCTGTCGCTCCAGCGTAGAGAATCCGCGTCGGGCCTGTTAGCCCAGACGGAGAACGGCGGCACCAGCAGCATCAGAAGGCTTCCGGCGCGCAGGGTCCCGCTGAGGGCGGCGAAGGCCGAGACGTCAAACCCGCGACGCGCGTCAAAAACGGCGTGAAGGTATTCACGTCCCAGCAGGCCGCTGATGGCCTTAGAGGGGTTTTCCTCCAGCCACAGCCAGTCTCCTGGTAACGTATCGCGAAGGATGGTCGCCTGGCTCAACGTCCACGCTTCATCGCCGCTGAGCACCACCAGCCGGCGGTGCCCGGTACGCTGAAGCTGGTTGACCAGCTGTTCAAACCCCAACATCACATAGCTTTGCCGAAGGTATTACACTGCGACGGGTTGCCGCTGTCGAAGCCACGCTTAAACCAGCTGTAGCGCTGCTCTGAGGTGCCATGGGTAAAGCTGTCCGGCACAACGCGCCCCTGGCTCTGCTGCTGCAAGCGATCGTCACCAATCGCCTGTGCGGCATTCAGGGCCTCTTCCAGATCGCCTGTTTCCAGCACGCCCTGCTGCTGCATGCTGTGTCCCCAGACGCCAGCGAAGCAGTCGGCCTGAAGCTCCATGCGTACGGACAGACGATTCACCTCCGCCTGAGAAGCATTCTGCTGCATCTGACGCACTTTAGGCTCAATGCCGAGGAGCTTCTGCACGTGGTGGCCAACTTCATGCGCGATCACGTAGCCCTGGGCAAAATCGCCGTCGGCGCCCAGCTTGCTTTTCATGTCGTCATAGAAGGAGAGATCGATATAGACGGTGCTGTCCGCCGGGCAGTAGAACGGCCCCATAACGGACTGCCCGGTGCCGCAGCCGGTGCGGGTTGCGCCCCGGTACATCACCAGTTTTGGCGGCTGATAAGTCCGCCCCATTTTCTCGAACTGCTGACCCCAGGTATCTTCGGTCGTCGCGAGAATAACGGAAGTAAATTTTGCCGCTTCATCTTCATTCGGGCTGATGGAGCGCTGAGAATACTGCTGCTGTTGCCCGGTTTCACCGGTCATCAAACCGGTCAGGTCGACGCCGTAGTAGCCCGCCACCAGCACGACGACCAGCAGAATAATGCCGCCCTTGCCGCTGGGTAACCGGAAACCTGGCCCGCCCATAGACGGACCACCGCCACCACTGCTGCGTCTGTCTTCTACGTTGTCACTTTCACGACGCCCTTGCCAGCGCATAAACACCTCGAACTATTCCATTTATAATAGCTATGATCGTAGGCGGTTAATGAAAGGATTACCATAGTAAACAAGGATAAGACGCCAAAGGATGCCAACATCCTTTGGCAAATGCGCAGTTTAGTCGAGCTTAACGCCTAAACGGTGAGCAACCGCTTCGTACGCTTCGACCACGCCACCCAGACTCTGGCGGAAACGGTCTTTGTCCATTTTATCCAGCGTCTCTTTGTCCCACAGGCGGCTGCCGTCCGGCGAGAATTCGTCGCCCAGCACCACTTCACCCTTGTACAGACCGAACTCCAGCTTGAAGTCGACCAGGATCAGGCCCGCGTCATCAAACAGCTTTTTCAGCACGTCATTGGCTTTGTAGGTCAGTTCCTGCATGCGCGCCAGGTTCTCTTTGCTTACCCAGCCGAAGGTTTCGCAGTAGGATTCGTTGACCATCGGGTCGTGCATGGCGTCGTTTTTCAGGAACAGATCGAACAGCGGTGGATTCAGTTCGATACCCTCTTCAATGCCCAGACGCTTCACCAGGGAGCCTGCGGCACGGTTACGGATCACGCACTCAACCGGCACCATATCCAGTTTTTTTACCAGACATTCCGTATCGGACAGCAACGCTTCCATCTGAGTCGGGATACCGGCTTCGGCCAGTTTGGTCATAATGAAGTGGTTGAACTTGTTGTTCACCATGCCCTTACGATCGAACTGCTCAATGCGTGCGCCGTCTCCTGCTGACGTATCATTGCGGAATTCGAGCACCAACAGATCCGGGTTTTCCGTGCTGTATACGGTTTTCGCTTTGCCACGATACAACTCAGCTTGCTTCTGCATCTTCATTACTCCTGGTGTGATGATTTGTATTCAAAACTGGCCATATTATGCCACGCACACGTTTGCGTAGCACGAAAATAAAAAGGGCTGGATTAACCAGCCCTCACTATTATTTGCTGAATGCGGCCTGGAAGGCAGCGACCAGCGCATCGTTCTGCGCCTGGGTCAGCGTGTGTCCTTTCGGATCGATAAATTGCAGGCTGCTGCGGTTATCGAGGTCGCCAACCTGGATTTTGTAGTCACCGGAAGGCAGCTGTGGATCGCTTGCCCCCAGCTCCTGCCAGGCGCTATCAGACAGCGGCTTATAGGTCGCTGTGATGCTGCCCGTTGAACGGGTGCTGTCGGTCACCTTCATGCCCACTTTTTCAAGCGTTGCTGGCAGGCGCTGCCAGGTCTGGGTAAACGGCGCACGCACCACCAGCATTGGCAGGCCGGTATCGTCTGCACCGCTCTGCACATCAAACGTTGAACCGTTACGGTTCTGCGCGGCGTTTGCGGCATCGGTAGCGTTCTTATCCAGACCAGCGGCAATCACGTTCAGCATTTCAGTGCTGTAGCGCTGCATGGCGGCCGGATCGGCAACCGGTTTACCTGCCTGCTCAAGATTCAACAGCTTAACGGTAACCGCCTGCTGATAACCCTGCGGCTTAACGGAGACTTGATAACGACCACGATACTGCTGGTCTTCATCGAGACGGTTCCACTCAATCCAGTCGGTGGTTAAGGTCTGGCTGGCGTCGTCGCGTTTATCAATCGTATAGTTTTTCGACTGAATAACGCTCACAACCTGCGGCCACAGCGTGGCACCGCGTGCGCTTTCCACCAGCAGAGAGACCGTATCACCGGTAAACTGCGTGCGCGCGCCACTCACCAGCGCCAGAGGCTGAGCCGGCGGACGAATATCAAGCGCTTTACCCACCAGGCCACTGCCGTTGGTAACCGGAATATTATAATCACCGTTCTGGATCGGCAGGATCATGCCGGCAGGCGCGTGAAGTTCAGCAAGCGGCGGCGCATCCAGATAGGATTCATCACCGCTCACCTGGCGCTTGTAGCGCGAGTCTGAACTACAGGCAGCGAGGAGCATAACAAGCGAAACACCCGCAACCTTCGCCAGGCGCGACTTCTGTACTGAATAAGCCATCAAATCTCCCTAAACTTTACAGCAAACCGGCATGCTTCAGCGCGCCAGCGACAATTTCACGACCGTGGTCGGTAATCGGTGTCATTGGCAGACGCAGCGTGTCGGTTGCTACAAGCCCCAACTCCTTACATGCCCATTTCACTGGGATCGGATTGGGTTCGACAAATAATTTATTGTGCAACGGCATCAGACGCTGATTAATCACGCGAGCTTCATCAAAGTGACCGGCTGCGGCCAGTTTGCACATGTCAGCCATATCACGCGCCGCCACGTTCGCCGTAACGGAAATCACGCCATTACCACCGAGCTGCATAAAGTCCAGCGCGGTCGCATCATCACCGCTCAACAGGATAAAGTCGTCTGAAACCAGCTCTTTGATCTGATGAACGCGGCTTAAGTTCCCTGTCGCCTCTTTAATCCCGATAATATTTTTTACTTTCGAGAGACGGCCAACGGTTTCCGGCAGCATATCGCAACCGGTACGGGACGGCACATTATACAGAATTTGTGGCAAGTCAGTATGTTCAGCGATGGCTTTGAAATGCTGGAACAAACCTTCCTGAGTAGGACGGTTGTAATAAGGGGTCACCGTCAGGCAGCCGACAATGCCGCTGTCGTTAAAACGCTGAGTCAGGCTAATCGCTTCTGCCGTTGCGTTTGCGCCCGTCCCCGCGATGACCGGAATACGCCCGTCCGCCAGTTCCAGGGTCAGCATCACAACGTCGCCGTGCTCTTCGTGGCTCAGCGTAGCGGATTCACCGGTAGTCCCTACCGAAACGATCGCCGAGGTTCCATTGGCGACATGGTAATCAATGAGCTTCTTCATGCTTGACCGGCAGACATTACCTTTTTCATCCATCGGTGTAACAAGCGCGACAATACTTCCCGTGAACATGAGCCATCCTCTGTGCGAACAAGAGCCTCAATGTTACGTTTGGAACTGTAATAAAAGCAAGCGACCTGAGGCTCTCAGGCGGTTGTATGCATGTTTTTTTTATGCTTTCCTTAGGAAGACTTAACCACGCAAAGGAAGAACAGGTTTGACAACCTCATCACAACATTACCTGGTTATCACTGCGCTGGGTGCTGACAGGCCGGGTATCGTGAATACCATCACTCGCCACGTGAGCAGCTGCGGCTGCAACATCGAAGATAGCCGGCTGGCTATGCTTGGCGAAGAGTTCACGTTCATCATGCTGCTTTCCGGAACATGGAATGCCATTACCCTCATTGAATCTACCCTGCCGCTGAAAGGCGCAGAGCTGGATTTACTGATTGTGATGAAGCGCACCACCGCGCGCCCGCGTCCGGCTCTGCCTGCCACGGTCTGGGTACAGGTTGAAGTGCCTGATTCACCTCATCTGATTGAACGTTTTACGGCGCTGTTTGACAGCCATCAGATGAACATTGCCGAACTGGTTTCCCGCACGCAGCCGGGCGATGAAAACGCAATCCCGACGCTGTTTATTCAAATTACCGCACACAGCCCTGCCTCGCAGGATGCGTCAAATATCGAGCAAGCGTTCAAAGCCCTCTGTACAGAATTACACGCGCAAGGCAGTATAAGCGTCGTCGATTATTCGCAGCACGAACAGGATGGAGTTGAGTAATGAACCCACTGAAAGCCGGTGATATCGCACCGAAATTTAGCTTACCGGATCAAGACGGCGAGCAAGTAAATTTGACCGACTTCCAGGGACAGCGTGTTCTGGTCTATTTCTACCCGAAAGCCATGACCCCGGGCTGTACCGTACAGGCCTGCGGTCTACGCGACAACATGGATGAGTTGAAAAAGGTCGGTGTGGAAGTGCTGGGCATCAGCACCGATAAGCCAGAGAAGCTGTCACGCTTTGCGGAAAAAGAGCTGCTGAACTTCACGCTGCTTTCCGATGAAGACCACCAGGTTTGCGAGCAGTTTGGCGTCTGGGGTGAGAAGTCCTTTATGGGCAAAACGTACGACGGTATTCACCGCATCAGTTTCCTGATTGACGCTGACGGTAAAGTTGAGCACGTGTTTGATGATTTCAAAACCAGCAACCACCACGACGTGGTGTTGAAGTGGCTGAAAGAGAACGCGTGATCATTTTAGTGCCGGGTGGCGCTGCGCTTACCCGGGCTACAAGGTAAATGCAAAACGGTAGCATGCGCTACCGTTTTTAGTGTTTGCCCCCTCTCCCCGCGGGAGAGGGTTGGAGTGAGGGCATCAGCCCGCACTAAATCTACTTCTCTTCCACCGCTGGCACGTCCGGCCACGCGTGGACCACGGCTTTAATCAGCGTCGCCAGCGGAATGGCGAAGAATACCCCCCAGAATCCCCACAGCCCTCCGAAAATCACCACTGACAGGATAATCACCAGCGGATGCAGGTTAACTGCTTCTGAGAACAGCACCGGTACCAGCAGGTTCCCGTCCAGTCCCTGAATAATCAGGTATACGGCGAAACAGCTCCAGAACTCCGTACCCAGACCAAACTGGAACAGCGCCACACCGACTACCGGAATGGTCACCACAAACGCGCCGATATACGGGATCAGAACCGAGAATCCGACCAGCACCGCCAGCAGCAGCGAGTAGTTCAGTCCGAAGATCACGAAGCCAATCCAGGTCGCCACGCCCACCACAATCATCTCCAGCACTTTGCCGCGAATGTAGTTGGTGATCTGCTGGTTCATCTCCTGCCAGACCTGACCGGCGAGACCGCGATTGCGCGGCAGCACGCGGCGCACCGCGTTCAGCATCTGCTCTTTATCTTTGACCAGGAAGAACACCATTAGCGGCACGAGAACAAGGTAAACCGCCAGCGTCAGCAGGCCTACCAGCGAGGCCAGAGAGTATTTCACCACCGAGTCACCCATGGTCATGATGCGGGCGCGCATGTTTTCGGCCATCGCATCGATGATCCCGGCGTCCATCAGCGCAGGATAGCGGCGCGGCAGCGTGGCGGCAAAATCAGACAGTTTATTCAGCATGCCGGGCATATCGCGGATCAGGTAGATCCCCTGTTGCCAGGCGATGGGCATCACCACGAAGGACATCAGCAGCAGAATGCCGACAAACAGCACCAGAACAATGCTGGTCGCCCAGCGGCGGGAACAGCCGATATGTTCCAGACGCGCGGTGGGCCACTCCAGCAGATACGCCAGCACAATCGCCACCAGTAGCGGCGCCAGCAGGCCACTAAAGAAGAACAGGATACCGAATCCGGCAACCAGAATGACCAGCAAAGCAATGGCTTCCGGGTCGCTAAACCGACGCCGATACCACTGCATTAACATTTCGAGCATACAACCCTTCCCTGAATCGAATGGCGGGAGTGAGACGGTGAATTGTATCTAACTGTCACAAAAAAGACTTTCCTTTTTGTTTCACTGTCAGGTTTCGCAAAACCCTGATGAATGGGATTTTCTTCATCTCTTAACACGGCTACACTCGCAGAGCAGCGGAGATGAACGTTATGCGGGTTCATCGGTCAAATTAGCACATCCAACATACAGGACAGTGGTTATGTTCAGGCAGTTGAGAAAAACACTGGTTGCGACACTGATTGCCGCCGTGACGGTGGGTCAGGTGTTGCCCGCTTTCGCTGACTCGTCCGATTCATTGCCGGACATGGGCACCACGGCAGGAAGCACGCTCTCCATCGGGCAGGAGATGCAGATGGGTGATTATTACGTACGCCAGTTGCGCGGCAGTGCTCCGCTGATTAACGACCCTTTGCTGGTGCAATACATTAACGGCCTGGGGATGCGTCTGGTGGCGCACGCCGACTCGGTAAAAACGCCCTTCCACTTCTATTTAATCAATAACGACGAAATCAACGCCTTCGCTTTCTTTGGCGGGAACGTGGTGCTGCATTCGGCGTTGTTCCGTTATTCCGATAACGAAAGCCAGCTGGCGTCCGTCATGGCGCACGAAATTTCGCACGTCACCCAGCGCCATCTGGCGCGTGCGATGGAAGATCAGAAGCGTAACGCCCCGCTAACCTGGGTGGGCGCGCTGGGCTCTATTCTGCTGGCGATGGCCAGCCCGCAGGCCGGGATGGCGGCGCTTACCGGGACGCTGGCGGGGACGCGTCAGGGGATGATCAGCTTTACCCAGCAGAATGAGCAGGAAGCAGACCGCATCGGCATTCAGGTTTTACAGCGTTCCGGCTTTGACCCGCAGGCCATGCCGAGCTTCCTGGAAAAACTGCTCGACCAGGCACGCTACTCGTCGCGCCCGCCTGAAATTCTGTTGACCCACCCGCTGCCGGAAAGCCGCCTCTCGGATGCGCGTAACCGTGCCAACCAGATGCGTCCGGTCGTGGTGCAGTCTTCGCAGGATTTCTACATGGCCAAAGTGAGAACGCTTGGCATGTACAACTCCGGACGTAATCAGCTCACCAGCGATCTGCTGGACGCGCTGGCGAAAGGCAACGTGCGCGAGAAAAACGCGGCGCAGTATGGTCAGGCGCTCCAGGCGATGGAGGCCAGCAAATACGATGAAGCGCGAAAAGCGCTACAGCCGCTGCTGGCGGCGGCGCCTGACAATCCGTGGTATCTCGACCTCGCCACCGATATCGATCTGGGGCAGAAAAAAGCGACCGATGCGATTAATCGCCTGAAAGGGGCGAGAGATCTTCGTAATAATCCAGTATTGCAGCTTAACCTGGCGAACGCCTACCTACAGGGCGGCCAGCCCGGCGAGGCGGTGACCATTCTGAACCGCTACACCTTTAACAATAAAGATGACCAGAACGGCTGGGAGCTGCTCGCCCAGGCCCAGGGGCAACTGGGTAACCGCGATCAGGAGCTGGCCGCGCGTGCGGAAGGTCTGGCGCTGGCGGGTCGTCTCGATCAGGCCATTTCCCTGCTGAGCAGCGCCAGCTCGCAGGTGAAGCTTGGCAGCCTGCAACAGGCCCGCTACGATGCGCGAATCGACCAGCTGCGCGGCCTGCAACAACGCTTTAAGCCGTACGAGAAGATGTAATAAAGGAGAAGTCATGACAGACGCGGTAAAAATTTACCATAACCCTCGCTGCTCCAAGAGCCGAGACACCCTCAGCCTGCTGAAGTCTAACGGCATCGAACCGGAAGTGGTGCTGTACCTGGAGACGCCGCCGGACGCGCAGACTATCCGCCAGCTGCTGAAGATGCTGAACATGGGCAGCGCACGCGACCTGATGCGTCAGAAAGAAGATCTGTATAAGTCGCTCAATCTGAACGATACCAGTCTCACTGAAGATCGGCTGATTCAGGCGATGGTCGACAATCCAAAGCTGATTGAGCGCCCGATTGTAGTGGCAAATGGCAAGGCGCGTATCGGCCGTCCGCCGGAAGACGTGCTCGAGATCGTCTAATCGTTACGCCGCAGCGCTTCCAGAAACGCCTGCGGCGTACGCTCTCCCAGCTTTTTCTGCGCTTTTCCCCGGTTGTAAAACTCACACAGTTGGATCAACAGCTCTCCCATCGGTTCACTGTTCACCCGCGGAATGATTTCGCGTAACGGCACGGTGACCTGAAGGGCGAGATAATACTGTGAATGCACTTTTACGGTGACGTTATGCTCCGGCAAGTTCACTTCTAGCCCAAAAGTCTCAACAGATTGAATATCAGCCGGACAGGCAGCCAGCACCTCGTTCGTCCAGCGGGTCAGCAACTGCGGCGATACGCCAGCATAAAGCCGGGCGTAACACCAGCCGCTGACGGGTTCACGCGCCCAGAGCAGGTGTTGCTCGCCACCGTCGTCCATATGCAGCGACAGCGGCTGATGATGCAGGAGTAGCTTCTGCGGCATGATCCCGGCCTTCAGCGCCTTTTTGCCCTGCAACGACGCCCCCTTTTGTTTTAGCGAGGCTGGTTTGAGGTAGCGGTTCAGGGTCGCGCGGGAAACGGCGATCCCGAGTCCGTCATTCACCAGCAGCAGCAGTTCATCCAGCGGTGCCCCGGTGATATCCCGCAGGGCATTTATCAGTGCCGCCTGCTCTTGTCTCAGCGCTTTGTGTATCACTTTTGGCGTTGTGTGGTTATCCGAAACCTGGTCGCGGTTGCGCCAGCGCCTGACGGTGGTGACCGAGATCCCCAGCTCAACGGCAAGCTCTCTGTCGCTTTTATCTGACTGCTGAAGATAGCGACGGATACGCGGCGTAGTGGTGGCGTTGGCATGCAGTTTGATTTCCATCGCGCCTCTCCTTAACTAATCTTATGAGATTTATATCAGAGCAGCGAATGCTTTGTGACCGATTTCACCTTTCGCTCGCCACGCTTCACTGATAATCCACAGACATAACATAAACAACACCTCTCAATCTTGTACGGAGTTCACAATGAACAATGTTCTGGGATTTCTTGAAGCAAAACTGATGCCGCTGGCGGCGAAAACGGCCCAGCAGCGTCATCTTGGGGCCATTCGCGGCGCCTACGTGTCATTCATGCCGTTTATTATCGTCGGCTCCATTCTGCTGGTGATCTCCTCCTTCCCGAATCAGGCCTATCAGCAGTTTATGTCTCAGGCCTTTGGTGAGAGCTGGAGTGCAATTATAGAGATCCCGTTTAACGCGGTGTTCTCAACCATGTCGCTGTTTATCAGCTTCCTGGTGGCCTACCGCCTGGCTGAGCATTATGGCGAGGACCGCATCTCCTGCGGCATCCTGGCGCTGGTCGCGTTTCTGATCCTGACGCCTTTTATCAAAGTGGCGGAAAACGGCGGCATTACCGTGATGCCGGTAGAGTGGATTGGCAGCAAAGGGCTGTTCGTGGCGATGATCGGTTCCCTGCTATGGACGGAACTGTTCTGCTGGCTGAAGCGCAAAAAGCTGGTCATCAAAATGCCGGACGGCGTGCCTCCGGCGGTGCAGGAGTCATTCGCGGCCCTGATCCCGGCCCTGCTGGTAATGATTCTGGTGCTGCTTATCCGCATCATCTTTGAAAACACCCACTACCACACCATCCACCAGTTTATTTATGAAGTGGTTGCCACCCCGGTACGCCACTACGGCACCTCTTATTTCGGGGCGCTGATGACCGTATTCAGCATCACCATTCTGTGGTCAGTGGGCATTAACTCCGGTTCGATGATCAACGGAATTATTCGCCCGCTGTGGATGGAGAACCAGACCGACAACATCGCCGCGATCCAGGCGGGAACGACGCCGCCGCACATCATCACCGAACAGTTTTTTGACATGATCTGGATGGGTGGCGCGGGCGCCACGCTGTCGCTGGTGATTGCGATGCTGATTTTCGCCCGCAGCAAAAACATGCGCGAAGTCGCGCGCCTCGGTGCGGGCGCGTCGGTGTTTAACATCAACGAACCGATCCTGTTTGGCCTGCCGGTGATCATGAACCCGATCATGCTCATCCCGTTCAATCTGGTGCCGCTGGTGCTGGTCACCGTGCAGTATGCGGCGATGAAAATTGGTGCGGTCGCCGTCACCACCGGGGTGTTTATCCCCTGGACGCTGCCGCCGGTTATCAGCGGCTTTATCGTCACCGGGCACCTGAGCGGCAGCGTGATGCAGCTGATCAACCTGCTGATTGGCGCCATGCTGTACCTGCCTTTCATGCGTATCCTGGATAAACAGTACCGCGCCGCGGAGCTGACTACCGCTACGCAAACCGACACCACCCTTGCAAAACAGGAGTAAAGCATGTGGGGAATTATCGCAACCTGGCGAATGGCGCTTGAAGGCGTCACGGAAACTGCGTCTGCGCTGGCTGCGGGCAAACCTGTCGCTCCGGCGGTGGTGGATGCCGTCGCCGCCGTCGAGGACTTTCCGTTTTATAAATCCGTCGGCTACGGCGGGCTGCCGACCGAGAACGGCGAGGTAGAGCTGGACGCGGCCTATATGGACGGCGACACGCTGGCGTTCGGCGCCGTGGGCAATCTGGTGGATATCGCCAACCCGGTACGCGTGGCGCACGCGCTCAGCCGCCAGCGCTATAACAGCCTGCTGGTCGGCCAGGGCGCGCGCGAATGGGCGCTGAGCCAGGGCTTTGCCGACAAAACCATGCTCACGGATCGCGCCATGCAACACTACCGTAAGCGCTGCCGCGAAACGCTGGATAAGGGGTTAAGCCCCTACGACGGACATGACACCGTCGGTATCATCGGCCTCGATAAACAGGGATCGATGAGCGTCGCCACTTCCACCAGCGGCCTGTTTATGAAAAAACGCGGTCGCCTCGGTGACTCACCCATCATCGGCTCCGGCTTTTACTGCGACAGCGAAACCGGCGCGGCCACCGCCACGGGCGTCGGTGAAGATCTGATGAAGGGCTGTACCAGCTACGAAATCGTTCGCCGGATGGCGCAAGGGATGACGCCGCAGCAGGCGGCGGATTCGGTGGTGTTCGAACTGGAAGACAAGCTGATGTCGCGCTTTGGCCGCGCGGGCGATCTCTCCGTGGTGTGCATGAACAGCAAAGGAGAATTTGGCGCCGCGACCAACATCAAAACCTTCTCGTTTGTGGTGGCGACGGCTCGCCAGCCCCTCACCGTTTTCCGTACTGAACGCCTGCGGGAGAAAACGCACTATCACGCGGTAGATGAGGAGTGGATGCAGGCCTATGCCGCGCGGATCCGCGCACCGATTGAGGAGTCATGATGATCACATACCAGTTTATCAACGCGCTTTCAGACGCGAAGCCGCAAAGCCATTTGATTGCGCGCGCTGACAGTTCCCTGTTACCGGATAGCGCTCTTATCGCTGAAATGCGCCAGCAGAGCACCGTCGCGGACGCGCGCTTTGGCTGCGCGCCGTTTGCCCGCATCACCCTGTTTCCGGATGCGCTCTGGCATGACGCCCTGACCGAAGGGTTGCTCACCGCCCTGCGACCGCTGCTTGCCGCCCCCGCCAGCGCCGAACTCGTGCTGGACGTGACGGATATTGACGATGTGGTGCTGGCGCAGGTACTGCGTTTTCTCTTTAATCAGGCGCACAGGCTCAGTGACCTGAAGCTGAAGAAGACGGACGTAGCGCTGCGTCTTACCTGCATCACTGCCCTCTGCCTGCCGGAACAGCAGGCGAAGCTGGAGACGACCTTCCGCCAGCAGCAGGCCATTGCGCTCGGCATGGTTGCGGCGCGACGTCTGGCGGATATGCCGTCCGACCGCTGCACGCCGCAGTTTGTGGTGGATGAGGCGCAAAAACTGTGTGCCGCCAGCCCTGCCCTGCGGTGTGACGTACTGGATGAAACGCAAATCGTTGAGCAAGGGCTTGGGTTGCAGCACGCCGTCGGCAAAGGGGCGACCTGCCCACCGCGCCTGCTGGCTATTCACTATAACGGCGTGTCTGATGGCCCGGTGCGCTGCTACGTGGGAAAAGGCATTACCTTTGACACCGGCGGCCTGTGGCTGAAGGAAGGCGCGGGCATGTACACCATGAAATATGACATGTGTGGCGCGGCTAACGTGCTCGGGCTGATGCTGACCGTTGCGGAGCTGAAATTACCCGTGCGCATCATGGGCGTGCTGGCGCTGGCGGAAAACGCCATCGGCCCCGACGCCATGCAGCCCGGCACGGTGGCGATGGCCTGCAACGGCACCACCGTTGAAATCAACAATACCGATGCCGAAGGCCGGCTGGTGCTGGCAGACGCTATCGCCTGGGCGAGTCAGCGCCATCCGCAGGCTCACTATATCATTGATATGGCGACCTTAACCGGAGCGGTGGTGAAAGCGCTGGGGTATGAGCTGAGCGGGCTGATGACCCAGGATGAGCCGTTGCGTCAGGCACTGACGCTCGCGGGCAAACGAAGCGGCGACGAGGTGTGGTCCCTGCCGCTGGATGCGCGGCTGAGAAAGCAGACCGACAGCGCCATTGCCGATCTGTGCAACACGCCGACCAACAATGCGGCGATCAGCGCCTCGGCGGCGTGGCTGCTGCATCACTTCTGCCCGCCGACCATTCCGTGGGCGCATCTGGATATCAGCGGGACGGCGCTGTGGCGTGAGAACGGCAGAAGCGTGGCATCGGGAAGACCGATTCCGCTGCTGGTGGAGCACTTGTTGGGGGATCTTTAGCCGGGTGGCGGCTGCGCCTTACCCGGCCTACGTGGTATGACTGGTTTTCGTAGGCCCGGTAAGCGCAGCGCCACCGGGCAAAAAACTCAAAGCTTAAGAATATCTTTCACAAACGGAATGGTCAGCTTGCGCTGGGCGGTGATGGAGGCGCGATCGAGCTGATCGAGCGTATCAAAGAGCGTGCGCATCTCCCGATCCAGACGCTTGAGCAGGAAGCGCCCTACGTCTTCCGGCAGTTCAAATCCGCGCAGTCTGGCGCGCAACTGAAGTGCCTGGAGTTTGTCTTCATCCGACAGCGGTTGCAGCTTGTAGATTTGCCCCCAGTCCAGACGAGACGCCAGATCCGGCAGCCCCAGATTGAGCTGGCGCGGCGGACGATCGCCGGTGATCAGCAGCCGGGTTTTGCCCGACTCCAGAATGCGGTTGTAGAGGTTAAAGATCGCCATTTCCCACGGCTCATCACCCGCCACGCATTCGATATTATCGATGCAGACCAGGGAGAGATGTTCCATGCCCTCCAGCACCTCAGGCACAAACCAGGTGCGTTTATCCAGCGGCACATAGCCTACCGCGTCACCGCGCGCCGAAAGCTCCGCACAGGCGGCATGCAGCAGGTGGCTGCGTCCCGCGCCTTCGCGTGACCAGATATAGATGTATCCGCTGTGTTCCTGGCGCAGCACGTTTTGCAGTGCAGCCAGTAAAGAGGGGTTATCACCCGGCCAGAAACTCGCGAAAGTTTCGTCGTCAGGGAGATAAAGTGGCAGAGAGAGCTGTGCCGGTCCGTTCAGAAATACCTCAACCAGAGATCTTACATAAAATCGGAATGGAGTTTAACACGGAACCTGCAAGGAGAGAACCGGGCGATCCTTCGCCCGGCATGACGATCAATGTGGCGCTTTTTCGCTGTCGTCTGCGTCCAGCACCACCTCTTCCGGGCGGATCACCGAGATCAGCTTGAAAATCAGGCTCAGGCCGACGCCGACGATGGTCGCCAGCGCCATACCCTTCAGCTCTGCCGCGCCGATGTGCACCTTCGCGCCGCTCACGCCGATAATCAGGATAACGGAGGTCAGGATCAGGTTCTGCGCCTTGCTGTAATCCACTTTGGATTCAATCAGCACGCGAATACCGGAGGCACCGATCACCCCGTACAGCAGCAGGGAAACGCCGCCCATCACCGGAACCGGGATAATCTGGATCGCCGCCGCCAGTTTACCAACGCAGGAGAGCAGAATGGCGATGATCGCCGCGCCGCCGATAACCCAGGTGCTGTAGACGCGGGTGATCGCCATTACGCCGATATTCTCACCGTAAGTCGTGTTTGGCGTGGAGCCGAAGAAACCAGAGATGATGGTGGAGAAACCGTTGGCAAACATGGAGCGATGCAGACCCGGGTCACGGATCAGGTCGCGCTTCACGATGTTCGCCGTGACCACCAGGTGGCCGACGTGCTCAGCAATCACCACCAGCGCGGCAGGCAGAATAGTGAAAATGGCGAACCATTCAAAGCGCGGGGTGTAGAAGGTTGGCAGCGCGAACCAGTGCGCCTCGGCAATCGGGGTGGTATCCACAACGCCCATCACGAAGGAGAGCGCGTAGCCCGCCAGCACGCCGATCAGGATCGGGATAATCGCCATGAAACCGCGGAACAGCACGGAGCCAAACACCGTCACGCCCAGCGTCACCAGCGAAATAATGATGGTTTTAGAATCCGGTGACTGACCGTCCGCAGGCAGCAGCCCGGCCATGTTCGCCGCCACGCCCGCCAGCTCCAGGCCGATGACGGCAACGATGGCCCCCATGGCCGCAGGCGGGAACATCACGTCCAGCCAGCCGGTACCGGCTTTCTTCACGATGAAGGAGACCAGGCAGAACAGCACGCCGCACATGATAAAGCCGCCCAGCGCGACCTCATAACCCAGCGGCAGCAACAGCAGAACCGGGGAGATAAACGCGAAGCTCGACCCGAGATAGGCCGGGATTTTGCCTTTACAGATGAAGAGGTAAAGCAGCGTACCGATGCCGTTGAACAGCAGCACGGTAGCCGGGTTAATGTGAAACAGGATTGGCACCAGCACGGTTGCGCCAAACATGGCGAACAGGTGCTGCAAACTAAGCGGGATTGTCTGTAAAAGCGGCGGTCTTTCACTCACCCCGATAGCACGGCGCGTCATAGTGTTTTCCTCTGAGTGTCATTGTTGGTTTTTATTCAAAAAAAAGCCGACTATCAAAGTCGGCTTCTTTATCGTTATTCGATTATTTAGTACCAAAAATCTTATCGCCGGCATCGCCGAGCCCCGGGATGATGTACCCGTGCTCGTTCAGTCCCTGGTCGACAGACGCGGTATAGAGTTCAACGTCCGGGTGCGCTTTTTCCAGCGCCGCGATACCTTCCGGCGCCGCAACCAGCACCAGCACTTTGATGCTGCTGCACCCCGCTTTTTTCAGCAGGTCGATGGTGGCGATCATCGAACCGCCGGTCGCCAGCATCGGGTCAACCACCAGCGCCATACGCTCGTCGATGTTAGAGACCAGCTTCTGGAAGTACGGGACCGGCTCAAGCGTCTCTTCGTTACGGTAGATACCCACCACGCTGATACGCGCGCTTGGGACGTGCTCCAGTACGCCTTCCATCATGCCCAGACCCGCACGCAGGATTGGCACCACGGTAATTTTTTTACCTTTGATCTGCTCAACCTGTACCGGACCGTTCCAGCCTTCGATGGTCACTTTTTCCGTTTCCAGATCAGAGGTCGCTTCGTAGGTCAGCAGGCTACCCACTTCAGAAGCCAGTTCGCGAAAACGCTTCGTGCTGATGTCATGCTCACGCATCAGGCCCAACTTGTGTTTAACGAGTGGGTGTTTCACTTCCACAATCTTCATTCTCTTTCTCCTCTGAGGTGGCATCCGCAAAAAAATCGCGGGATTATACCGCTTTTTTCGGATTAGGCCATACCCATCTTGCTTGACGTATATCAAGCAAAGTGATTTAGAGACAAAAAAACCGGAGGCGAAGCTCCGGCTTGGGTGCGGGTTCTGCCCGGTGGCGCTGCGCTTACGCGGGCCTACGTGTAGTGTAGGTCGGGTAAGCGTTAGCGCCACCCGACAATTACAGGTTATCGCCGTTGCTGGCAATCACCTGCTTATACCAGTCGAACGATTTCTTCTTGCTGCGGTTCAGCGTGCCGTTACCTTCGTTATCTTTATCGACAAAGATAAAGCCGTAGCGTTTTTTCATCTCGCCTGTGCCGGCAGAGACCAGGTCGATACAGCCCCACGGGGTATAGCCCATCAGATCTACGCCGTCTTCCACCACCGCTTTTTTCATCTCGCGGATGTGTGCGGAAAGGTAGTCGATGCGGTACTGGTCGTTCACCGTGCCGTCGCTCTCCTGCACGTCGATCGCGCCAAAGCCGTTCTCAACGATAAACAGCGGCAGCTGGTAGTGATCCCAGAACCAGTTGAGGGAGTAGCGAAGCCCCACCGGGTCAATCTGCCAGCCCCAGTCCGATTTCTGCACGTACGGGTTAGAGACCAGGCTCTTGCTCTCGTCGTAGTCCAGCTGCGGATTGTCCGCCGTCGCTTTGGTGGCAAAAGACATGTAGTAGCTGAACCCGATGTAATCCACGCAGCCCTGCGTGAGCGCCACTTTATCTTCTTCGGTGATATCCAGCGCGAAGCCGCGACGTTCAAAGTAGTTGAGCAGATGCTGCGGATACTTGCCGCGCACGTGAACGTCGGTGAACCAGTAGCGACGATGCATGGCGTTCATCGCCATCATCATATCGTCCGGGGCACAGGTCAGCGGATAGATGGGGCACATGGCAATCATGCAGCCGATTTGCAGCGACGGGTTGATCTCGCGCCCCGCCTTCACCGCCAGGGCACTGGCCACCAGCTCATAGTGCGCCGCCTGGAACATCACCGGCTCGCGATCTTCTCCCGGCGCGTATTTCAGCCCGGAGTTGGTAAACGGCGCAAAGTCTTCGTGGAAGTTGGCCTGGTTGTTGATCTCGTTAAAGGTCATCCAGTACTTCACTTTATGCTGGTAGCGCTCAAAAACGACCTTCGCGAAGCGAACAAAGAAGTCGATCAGCTTACGGTTGCGCCAGCCGCCGTATTCCGTCACCAGGTGGAAAGGCATCTCGAAGTGGGAAAGCGTGATCACCGGCTCGATGCCGTGCTTCAGGCACTCGTCAAAAAGATCGTCATAGAATTTGAGTCCCGCTTCGTTCGGCTCCAGCTCGTCGCCTTTCGGGAAGATACGCGTCCAGGCGATGGAGGTGCGGAAGCATTTGAACCCCATCTCGGCAAAGAGTTTGATGTCTTCTTTATAGCGGTGATAAAAGTCGATGGCTTCGTGGTTGGGGTAATTTTTCCCCTCCAGCACGCCGTTGGTGATTTCACGCGGTACCCCGTGGGCGCCTGCCGTCATGACATCGGCAACGCTCACGCCCTTGCCGCCCTCTTTCCAGCCGCCTTCGAGCTGGTGCGCCGCAACGGCCCCACCCCACAGAAAACCTGCTTTAAATCCTGACATTCGCTATCCCTCATTCTGCGTTATTTTCTGCAAAAACAGTTACAGAAACCGGTTTCAGTTTGATGATGTGCAAAGGGGATAGCCGTTGCAAGCAGATCGCCGAAACCGGTTTCATTTTCGTGAACAGAGTCAAGTTTGTTGCCCTGGACAACTCGCACAGAAAAAAAGATCCCCGCGCCGAGAATAGGCTCGCAAACGTTTGCCTGGACTGTTAGAATTGCGCCGATTTTTCTTACTAGCTATGCAATCGCGTGGGGATTTAAGCCGTGACCAACAAAACTTCTCTCAGCTACAAAGATGCCGGTGTTGATATTGACGCAGGTAATGCGCTGGTTGACCGAATCAAAGGTGTGGTGAAAAAAACCCGCCGCCCGGAAGTGATGGGTGGCCTGGGTGGATTCGGCGCACTGTGCGCGCTGCCGCAAAAATATCGTGAACCTGTGCTGGTCTCGGGTACGGATGGTGTCGGTACAAAACTGCGCCTGGCGATGGATCTTAAGCGTCACGATACGATTGGTATCGATCTGGTGGCGATGTGCGTCAACGACCTGGTGGTACAGGGCGCCGAGCCGCTGTTCTTCCTCGATTACTACGCGACCGGCAAGCTGGACGTGGATACCGCAGCCAGCGTCATTAACGGTATCGCCGAAGGCTGCCTGCAATCCGGCTGTGCGCTGGTCGGCGGTGAAACCGCGGAAATGCCTGGCATGTATCACGGTGAAGATTATGACGTCGCAGGCTTCTGCGTCGGCGTGGTAGAAAAATCAGAAATTATCGACGGCAGCAAAGTGGCTGACGGCGATGTGCTGGTTGCGCTGGCCTCCAGCGGTCCGCACTCCAACGGCTACTCTCTGGTGCGTAAAATCCTCGAAGTGAGCGGTTGCGACCCGCTGACCACCGAGCTGGACGGCAAACCGCTGGCCGATCACCTGCTGGCCCCGACCCGCATCTACGTGAAAAACGTGCTGGAGCTGATTGAGAACGTTGACGTGCACGCCATCGCTCACCTCACCGGCGGCGGCTTCTGGGAAAACATTCCGCGCGTGCTGCCGGACAATACCCAGGCGGTGATCGACGCATCCTCATGGCAGTGGCCGTCCGTCTTCAACTGGCTGCAAACCGCAGGCAACGTGAGCTCTCACGAAATGTACCGCACCTTTAACTGCGGCGTGGGCATGGTTATCGCCCTGCCCGCCAGCGAAGCGGATAAAGCGGTTAAGCTGCTGACAGAAAAAGGTGAAAACGCGTGGAAAATCGGTACGATTAAAGCTTCCGATTCCGAACAGCGTGTGGTCATTGAATGAAAAACATCGTGGTGCTCATTTCCGGCAACGGAAGCAATTTGCAGGCAATCATAGACGCCTGCAAACAGAAGAAAATCAATGGCACCATTCGGGCAGTATTCAGCAACAAGGCCGATGCATTCGGCCTTGAGCGCGCGCGGGAAGCGAACATTCCTGCGCACGCGCTGGAAGCCAGCCAGTTCGCCGGGCGTGAAGCCTTTGACCGTGAGCTGGTGCAGGAGATTGACGCCTACGCGCCTGACGTGGTGGTGCTGGCAGGCTACATGCGCATCCTGAGCCCGGCTTTTGTTGCACACTACGCCGGACGACTGCTCAATATCCACCCTTCCCTGCTGCCAAAATACCCCGGTCTGCACACCCATCGTCAGGTGCTGGAGAACGGCGATGAGGAGCATGGTACCTCCGTGCATTTCGTCACCGACGAGCTGGACGGCGGTCCGGTCATTTTGCAGGCAAAAGTACCGGTCTTTGACGGCGACAACGAAGACGACGTGACCGAACGTGTGCAGACGCAGGAACACGCCATTTATCCGCTGGTGGTAAGCTGGTTTGTCGATGGACGTCTGGAGATGCGCAACGGCGCAGCCTGGCTGGACGGCGTGAAGTTGCCCCCGCAGGGTTATGCGGCTGAAGAGTAGTCTGTTTGAATTGCCCGGCGGCGCTTCGCTTGCACGGGCCTACGGTCCCGTAGGTCGTGGTAAGCGCAGCGCCACCCGCCCCCCCCTCCCCCAACCCTCTAAATTCCCCAACAAAAAAATAACTGTCATACTTTTCTGGCACTGTTGGACATATCGTGGAAATGCTCGCCATAATAAGGACGAGACGGATTTACCACGTCCTGTGATTGAACTGGAGTGTGAGCTGTAATGGGTCAGGAAAAGTTATACATCGAGAAAGAGCTAAGCTGGTTAGCATTCAACGAACGTGTACTTCAGGAAGCGGCCGATAAAAGCAACCCGCTGATTGAACGTATGCGTTTTTTAGGCATCTATTCCAACAATCTGGATGAGTTCTACAAGGTTCGCTTCGCCGAACTGAAACGCCGAATCATCATCAGCGAAGAACAGGGCTTGAACTCCCACTCCCGGCATCTGCTTGGAAAAATCCAGTCTCGCGTCATGAAAGCCGATCAGGAATTTGATGGCCTCTATAACGAGCTGCTGCTGGAAATGGCACGCAACCAAATCTTCCTGATCAACGAACGCCAGCTCTCCGCGAATCAGCAAAACTGGCTGCGCCACTATTTCAAACATTATCTGCGCCAGCACATTACCCCGATTCTGATCAACCGTGAAACCGATCTGGTGCAGTTCCTGAAAGATGATTACACCTATCTGGCGGTAGAAATCATTCGTGGTGAGACCATTAACTACGCGTTGCTGGAAATACCGTCTGATAAAGTCCCACGCTTTGTAAACCTGCCGCCGGAAACCCCGCGCCGGCGTAAGCCGATGATCCTGCTGGATAACATCCTGCGCTACTGCCTGGACGATATCTTCAAAGGCTTCTTCGATTACGACGCGCTCAACGCCTACTCGATGAAGATGACCCGTGACGCCGAGTACGATCTGGTGCATGAGATGGAGGCCAGCCTGATGGAGCTGATGTCTTCCAGCCTCAAGCAGCGCCTGACGGCGGAGCCGGTGCGGTTTGTCTATCAACGCGATATGCCGGACGCGATGGTGGAGATGCTGCGCGATAAGCTGACCATCTCCCGCTACGACTCCATTATTCCCGGCGGGCGTTACCACAACTTTAAAGATTTCATTGGCTTCCCGAACGTCGGCAAGGCCAATCTGGTGAACAAACCGCTGCCGCGCCTGCGCCATATCTGGTTCGATAAGTTCCGCAACGGGTTCGACGCCATCCGCGAACGGGATGTGCTGCTCTACTATCCGTATCACACCTTTGAACACGTGCTGGAACTGCTGCGTCAGGCCTCGTTCGATCCGAACGTGCTGGCGATCAAAATCAACATTTATCGCGTGGCGAAAGATTCCCGTATCATCGATGCGATGATCCACGCGGCGCACAACGGCAAGAAAGTGACCGTGGTGGTTGAGCTCCAGGCTCGCTTCGACGAGGAGGCCAACATCCACTGGGCGCGCCGACTGACGGAAGCGGGCGTACACGTCATCTTCTCCGCGCCAGGGCTGAAAATTCACGCCAAGCTGTTCCTGATCTCCCGTAAAGAGGGCGACGACGTGGTGCGCTACGCCCATATCGGTACCGGGAACTTTAACGAGAAAACCGCGAGAATCTACACCGACTATTCGCTGCTGACTGCCGATGCCCGCATCACCAACGAAGTGCGTCGGGTGTTCAACTTCATTGAGAACCCGTACCGCCCGGTGAGCTTCGATTATCTGCTGGTGTCACCGCAGAACTCACGGCGCCTGCTGTACGATATGATCGATAAAGAGATTGCCAATGCGCAGAACGGCTTGTCGTCCGGCATCACGCTGAAGCTCAACAATCTGGTGGACAAAGGGCTGGTGGACCGCCTGTACGCGGCCTCCAGCTCCGGCGTTCCGGTAAATCTGCTCATTCGCGGCATGTGCTCGCTCATTCCGGAACTGGAAGGCATCAGCGACAATATCCGCGTGATCAGCATTGTGGATCGCTATCTTGAACACGATCGCGTCTATATTTTCGATAACGCCGGTGATAAGCGCGTATACCTCTCGTCCGCCGACTGGATGACGCGTAACATTGATTACCGTATTGAAGTGGCGGCACCGCTGCTGGATCCTCGCCTTAAGCAGCGTATCCTGGACATTATCGAGATCCTGTTCAGCGATACGGTGAAAGCACGTTATATCGACAAAGAACTCAGTAATCGCTATGTACCGCGCGGCAATCGCCGTAAAGTGCGCTCGCAGCTGGCGATTTACGATTACATTAAATCACTTGAGCAATCCGATTAACCTATGCCAATAAACGATAATACCCCACGCCCGCAGGAGTTCGCCGCGGTCGATCTTGGCTCAAACAGTTTCCATATGGTCATCGCCCGCGAGGTGGATGGCGCGATGCAGATCATCGGTCGTCTGAAGCAGCGTGTGCATCTGGCCGATGGTCTCGACGCGCGTAACATGCTGAGCGAAGAGGCCATGGAGCGCGGGCTGAACTGTCTGTCGCTGTTCGCAGAACGTCTGCAAGGCTTTTCGCCGTCCAGCGTCTGCATCGTCGGGACGCATACGCTACGCCAGGCGCTGAACGCGCCGGAGTTTCTTAAGCGCGCGGAAAAGGTTATCCCCTACCCGATTGAGATCATCTCCGGTAACGAAGAAGCGCGCCTGATTTTTATGGGCGTGGAGCATACGCAGCCGGAAAAAGGCCGCAAGCTGGTGATTGATATCGGCGGTGGTTCCACGGAACTGGTGATTGGCGAAGACTTCGAGCCGCGTCTGGTGGAAAGCCGCCGTATGGGCTGCGTCAGCTTCGCGCAGATGTATTTCCCGGGCGGCGTCATCACCCGCGAAAACTTCCAGCGCGCGCGCATGGCCGCCGTACAAAAACTGGAAAATCTGGCCTGGCAATACCGTATTCAGGGCTGGAACGTGGCGCTGGGCGCATCGGGTTCGATTAAAGCGGCCCATGAAGTGCTGCTGGCAATGGGTGAAAAAGACGGGTTTATTACGCCTGAGCGCCTGGTGAAACTCACCGAAGAGGTGCTTAAGCATAAGAGCTTCGACGCCCTGAGTTTGCCGGGTCTGTCCGACGAACGTAAAGCCGTGTTCGTACCGGGGCTGGCGATCCTCTGCGGCGTGTTTGACGCGCTGGCGATCAAAGAGCTGCGCCTCTCTGACGGCGCCCTGCGTGAAGGCGTGCTGTATGAGATGGAAGGCCGTTTCCGTCATCAGGATATTCGCAGCCGCACCGCGCAGAGCCTGGCCAACCAGTACAACATCGACCGCGAACAGGCGAAACGGGTGCTCGAAACCACGGTTCAGATGTACGAGCAGTGGGAGGAGCAGAATCCGAAGCTGGCGCATCCGCAGCTGGCCGCGCTGTTGAAATGGGCCGCCATGTTGCACGAGGTGGGGCTGAACATTAACCACAGCGGAATGCATCGCCATTCAGCCTATATTCTGCAAAACAGCGATCTGCCTGGCTTCAACCAGGAGCAGCAAACCATGATGGCGACGCTGGTGCGCTATCACCGCAAAGCCATCAAGCTCGACGATCTGCCGCGCTTTACGTTATTTAAGAAAAAGCAGTTCCTGCCGCTCATTCAGCTGTTGCGCCTGGGCGTGTTGCTCAATAATCAGCGACAGGCAACCACCACGCCGCCGACGCTGAAGCTAAAAACGGATGACTATCACTGGACGCTGAGCTTCCCGCACGACTGGTTTAGCCAGAACGCGCTAGTGCTGCTGGATCTGGAAAAAGAGCAGCAGTACTGGGAAGCGGTCACCGGCTGGCTGTTGAAGATTGAAGAAGAGAGTTCTGAGGCGGCAGCGTAACGGCTCAGGCGGTCTCCTGAGAAGGCTGCGTGTTGAGCAACGTATCAAGCTCAGCCGGCAACCCAATCAAATAGCCCTGCACATAATCGATACCTAGCGCGTGCACCGCGCTACGTATCTCTTCCGTTTCCACATATTCCGCCACCACCAGCATTTTCTTCATCCGGGCCAGATGGCAAATGGAAGCCACAATCTGGTAATCCAGGCTGTTGCTGACAATATTGCGAATAAAGCCGCCGTCGATTTTGAGAATGTCTGCGTCCACGCTTTTTAACCGCGCATAGCTGGCGTAGCCCGTGCCAAAATCATCAATGGCGATCCGGATGCCCATTTTTTGTAATTTCCTGAGGGTCGACGCCGCCAGATCCGCATGACCAAAGGCGCTGCTTTCGGTCACTTCAAAGATCAGCTGCCACGCTTCAACGGCGTATTTGGCTAACAGGCGGCTCACTTCAAGCGGGAACTGCGCCCTGTAGGCGGTAGAAGGTGCGAGGTTGATCGCAAAGCGCTGGCCCGGCAAACGCTGGCGGTGCTGTGCCAGAAAACTCAACGTATGCTCCAGTACCCATAAATCAACACGCGACGATAAACCAAACTCCTGTGCAATGGGCAGGAACTGCTCGGGAAAGATCAGCGCCCCGTTATCATCACGCATTCGCAGCAGCACCTCGTGATAACAATCACCGCGCAGCCCGCGAACAGGCTGAACCAGCAGGGTAAAAGCGTCCTGCTCCAGCGCGGCCTGCAAACGACTCATCATCGCGACCTTATCTTTCAGGCTACGCTGCAAATGAACAGCCCCGCGCTGCTGAAGATTTTCCGGGTGGTTGGTAGAAAGGGAGAGATCGGCCACGATGCCCAGTTCCCCCAGCACCAGATAGAGATGATTGACGGGTGAGCGTACATAGCAATAGCTCACGCCGACCTGGGGCTGTACCGGCATACCATCCCAGATAAAAACAAACTGCTTGATATGCTCGTCCAGCGTTTCAATGCGCTGTTGATGCGACTCCGCCTCCAGACGCACCGCCATGTCATACCCGGTGAGGTGATAGACTCGCTCATTGGGCTGAAGGGTGCCGTTTATCCATTGCGCCAGCTGCTGTTTATACTGGATCCGCAGCATCACGCCGTAATTGCGTCCCAGCACCTCCAGCTCGGGCACGCGCAGTAAACAGAGCGCTGACCACGGATGACTGGCCAGCTCGCGCGACAGCGCCCGCAGGTTGGGCATATGCACCACCGGATCGAGAAAAGCCTGACTGCGGGAGCGAATATTGATGGCCCGCTGGCGTGTCGCCAGCATCGACATGTACGTCACAACGAAGGAAAAGACCAGATAGCTGGATGAGGTGATCGCCAGCTGAATGCCATAACCCTCTTGCACCGGAATGTAGTGATAAAAAAAGTGAATCGACACCAGCAGGACCGGCGTCCAGATGAGTGACATCAGCTTGTAGCCAAAGCGCATCGCCCCCCAGAGCATCACGGGCATCAGCAGGGACAAGGTGTAGTTGGTACTGAAAATGGAACTGTTTGCATTCATGGGCAGCAGCAGCATGACCAGCAACCCGCCCAGGGCTAAAAACCACACCACAAACTCAAAGGCCGTCACCTTTTTGTCTATTTGCGCGCGGAGCTGGGACATCAGTCCCTTGATATAGCGCGGATGACGTATCAGGCGGATCAGCAGGTAGCTTAGCGGCACGCCCGTCAGCCCGCTCACCAGCAGCCCCTGATAGTTAATAAGGGTCCGAATATTGAGGGGATTCAGTCCTGCGAGGCTCTGGCGGCTCTCATAGACGCCGAGATAGACCGCAAACTGAAACAGCAGCAGAAATAGCGTTGCCGGGCAAAACACCTGCCAGAAAATACGCTGCCCCATCAGGCGTATGTCACCGTAAGCGGTCATATTGCGCCGGGGCGCAAACACGCGATAACCGCCCCAGCTGAGCACCAGAGGAACGATAAAATGCAGAATGCCGGCCATGGCTTCAAATAACCCAACGGAGGGGTAATAACGTAAAAACAGCGACACCACCACCCCGGGGAGGGCTTCCAGGCCAAAGAATAACATCAGCGTCAGCAAAAAGGAGAGCGGGAGATAATAGAGCGCAACGATACCGTCGCCCAACTGCGTTAAGGTATTAGCCACACTAAGCACCGGGAGTAACACGACAGGTAAAATAAGAGGAAGTGCCCACCAGCGGTCTTTATTTTGCTTCAGGATGTGGTGAATATTCATAGATGCTCGTTTACAACCCTTGCGCTCCAGAGGGTAAATGAAGACAGGCATCCAACCTGACGTACACATTGCCTGGAAAATTCCTGGCAAGCACAGTGGAGGAGGGATTTTAAATATCAACGACGGGATGCGGTTGACCTAAATCAAATTAATTTATCTGAATAAACCTTTCTTACGTTTTTTTTGAATATTTTTCCTGTAATTATCAATGCGATAAATAAAAACGTTGTTTTTAATAACATAAATTAATGTAAGCATTGACGCTATTTTACATTTCGCCGAATTGACCCTGACTTGCGGCTGTGCCTTAATAGCCGTATCGCCCAAAAGGGTATACTCAGGAAAAGAAAGTGAGTCAGGCTACGCGTATGCGAAAACGACATCGATTTAACACCCGGATGACCCGCATCATACTGCTTATCAGTTTCCTGTTTTTCTTTGGCCGCTTTGTTTATTCCTCCATTGGCGCCTGGTATCACCATCAGGACAAAATTCAGTCGCAGCAATCAGGTCTTGTGGTGGATTCGCCCGAGCGCTAAAGCGTGTTCGCTCCTGGAAGACAAACTGTATCGCACTGTATCCCGAGCGCTACGCTGACAAACCGGTACAAAACGCCCGCAAAAGCAAACATCCCCGATACATAAAAATGGTCTTCTGTATCCCTCGCCATAATAAACTGATGAGGAGAGACACAGATGATTCGTCGATATTTCCTGCTTCCTGTATTTGCGCTGACGTCCTTTGCTGGCGCAATGGCCGCACCGTTGGATGGCCTGAGCGCCGCTGATGTCAACGGTCCAGCCGCCGTCGCCCCGCCTGAACACCCCCAGCCGCCAGCAAAACTGATTGTCGATCCGCCGCTGGCGGGACCGCTAAGTAAAGGTGCGGTCTTTATTCAGTACCGTGTCGAAAACCTGCGCATTGAACCTGTATTTGGACCCGACGCGCTGAAAGTCACTCCGCGTATCGGCCATATTCACGTTGTGGTGGATGACGCGCCCTGGCACTGGGCTGATACCAGCGGCGAGCCGGTGATCCTGGTCGGGCTGCCCGCAGGAAAGCACAAAGTGACGATCGTCGTTGCCGACCCGACGCATAAACCCATCGACCATAAAACCGTTGAATTCACCGTGCCGCCACACGCCGCGGTTCATCACTTTTAAGGAGCCTGTTATGAAAGCATTGTCTGTATTAACAGCGATGGTGCTGGCGGTTTCCACCAGTGCGCTGGCAGAGACGAAAGCCAGCGTGGTGCTGGTGCACGGGGCGTTTGCCGACGGCAGCAGCTGGAATAAGGTGATTACCCGGCTGCAAAAACACCATACCGAGGTCATTGCGGTACAACTTCCGCTCACGTCTCTGAAAGATGATGTCGCCGCCACGCAGCGTGCTATCGCCCGGGCTCATGGGGATGTGGTGCTGGTCGGTCACTCCTGGGGCGGGACGGTAATCAGCGAGGCGGGAAACAATGCCCGCGTGAAGTCACTGGTTTACGTTGCCGCTTTTGCGCCGGATTCCGGCCAGTCGACGGCAGCTCTGGCAAATAGCTTCCCTGCTCCGCCAAGGAGCGCCAGCCTCGCTAAAACCACAGAGGGGTATTTATATCTGCCGATAAAAGCGGTCAGCGAGAATTTCGCCCCTGACGTGAAGGACGTTGAGCGCAGCGTGATTGCCGCGACGCAGAGCCCCATTAAGGCCGATGCGTTTGGGGAGAAAATCGCGCATGCCGCCTGGCATGACAAACCGAGCTGGTATGTGGTCAGCAAAAATGACCGGATGATCAATCCTGAGCTAGAGCGCGCAATGGCGAAGAAAATCAACGCCAACACCACGGAGGTAGCGGCAAGCCATGTATCGATGGTCAGCCAGCCGGACGTCATTACCCGTACGATTGAACAGGCGTTATCGGGTCAACAGTGATAAAAAAGCCCGCATGATGAACGGTCCGATTTCGGGCCACGCCATCCTGCGGGCTTTATGCACTTCCGGCTCCTGCAACGGGGTTATGTGCGGTTTTGTCACAAACGCACCTTGCCCCTCGCTGAACCATCAGAAGCTGTACGTCACCTTCAAACTTCCCACAGGAGACGTTTTTCGCTGAACAATGGGGCTATCGCCAGCCTCTCCCGTCAGCTGCGTAACGCCAGCTGCGGCAAGCAGGCTCCAGCGGGAGGTAAGCTTATGGGTCCAGTCCAGGTTCAGCGAATACGCATATATTCCCGATCCGGCATCGTGTCGGGCAAAACCCGATGCGGCCGACTGGGCGGCATTCACCCCGTAGTAGGTTTGCACATACTTACTGGATCCCCAGCTACCGGTCAGCGCCAGCGTTAACGCATTTTTCGGAGATGTATAGAGCGGGCTGGCAATGCCGAAATGCACAGCTTCACCATTGTCTCTCTCAGAAACCGGGACCTCTGCCTGCAACTGCACGGTCAGCCAGTCAGTCACCCTGTATCCCAGCCCTGGCACAACGATAGCTGAGCCTTTAATGTCACCCATTCCTCGCAGGTCGTCGCTGCCGGAGGCGATCGAATCGCTGCTTACATCGCGATCCTTACGTCCTGCGCGATAGCTCAGCGCTGCGTTGTAGTCCAGGTTACCAAAGCTGTTGCCGTAGCCGATCCCCCGCGTGGTGCTGACAAAAAAACCATTGGCCATCGCGTAATCAACCACCTGAGCCGCAGAGACCCGGCTCTTGTCCGAACCGGAATAGCGTGGCGCAACATCCACGCCGCCTCCCAGGGTTAACACGTTGCCCTGAGGCTGATCTGCCGCCAGGGTCGGGGTAGCCAGTAACGCCAGGACGGCCCCCGGCAAGATGCTTTTCATGCTGCGACCGATGCGTGAATGGGGGAAACTATGACGCAGTGTGATGTTTCTCATTAAAGAAGCCCTTTGGATTCAGATGATTGCGATACAAGCGGTGTTAAACGCCAGAGCGCTCATTCTGAATACTTACCCTAAGGTTCTTATGAGCCGTAAATGAAGAAATGCTGAAGCACGTGAAGGTTCTGTAAACCCTGTAGAATTCCTGTTACCGTTTTTTCTTCAGTTGTTCTTCATGCACTGTTGATACAGTTACCAATGTGAAAATTCTACTAATTGAAGACGACCTGGATCTCGGCAATGGCGTGCGTATCGCCCTTGCAGATCAAGGATTTGATGTTATATGGGTACGCCGCAAAGAGGATGCGCTGCATCAGCTTGGGATCTGCGTGCCGGAACTTATTTTGCTCGACCTAGGGCTGCCCGATGGCGATGGCATGAGCCTGATGACGCGCCTGCGTCAACAGCTTAAGGGCGTCCCCGTCATCATCCTGACGGCGCGAGGCACGCTACAGGACCGCCTGTGCGGGCTGGATGCAGGTGCAGACGATTATCTGGTCAAACCTTTTGTTCTCGCCGAACTGCTGGCGCGCGTGAGAGCCCTTGCGCGGCGCAGTTACGGTTTTGAAAATGAGGCAATAGAAATTCGCGGTTTGTCGCTTCATATTCCGACGCGTCGCGTAACGGTGAGCGCACGCCACGTTGAGCTGACGGCAAGCGAATATGCGCTGCTTGAAACGTTAATGCTGCGCGCCGATCGCGTGCTTACGCGACGGTATCTGGAAGAAAGGATATTTGGCACGAAAGAAAACCTCAGCAACGCGCTTGACGTGCATATGGGTAACCTGCGGCGAAAAATTGGCGATGGTTTTGTGCGAACGGTAAGAGGCGTTGGGTATGTCATTGATACCGTACCCGTTCAGAAGGCGGCAGGTTGATGCGTAATTTTTGGCACCACCTCCGGCTTCCCACGCTGGTCAGGCGAATGCTGGTCGCCCAGATGCTGCTGCTTACGTTGCTCTGGTGTCTCTTTTTAACCTTCATTTTGCTGGAAGACCTGCGTAGCCCTCCCATACTGACGGGCAGTGAGACTTACGAAACCCTGTTTTCCCTGGTAGAGAGCATGGACGATCGCCCGCAGGCGCGTGATGCCGTGCTGGCAGCATTCAGTAAGGCGCTGCGAGAGGGATATGGGGGCGGCGAAGATCCGGAGCTGTCCATCAACCTCATTGTTCGCAAGAATAACGAGATTATTTTTTCTTCGGATGGTGCGCCAACGGGGGTAAAAAATAGCCGTCTGGGGGTCATGCAGCATGTCCAGAGTGAGGACCATACATGGACCAGCCGTACCCTCAAATCCGCGCACTCCGACGTGGAAGTCACCCTTTTTACCCCTGCCGGTAGCTGGAATTTCTTTATCTATCTGAACTCGCGCGGCTACTACGTCATGCCGCTGATGATATGCATCCCTTTTCTTCTGTTCCCCGCGTGGCTGTCCATCCGCATCGCGATGCGCCCCTGGAACAAGGTGGTGAATGAAATTTCATTGCGCACGCCGGACGATCTCTCGCCTTTAAAAGCCGTCCCCAGACACAGGGAGCTTCGCCAGACGGTCGACGCGATTAATGACTTTCTGGCCAGGGTGCGGGAAAGCGCCGAAAGGGAAAGAATGTTTATTGCCGATGCCGCACACGAACTGCGTACGCCTCTGGCCGCGATGCGGGTCAACGTCGAGGCGTTGCAGTCCTGGGTCATCAGCGAAAGCCAGCAGGAGCTGCTTGCGGGCATTGTTCGCGGCAATAGCCGTGCTGCGCGTCTCGTCAATCAGCTTCTGCTGATGATGCACAGCGAAGCGCACATCAGCACGGTGATGTCGCCTGTGCCACTGACGACGCTTATTCAGGAGCGAATGGCTGCCCTGGAACCGCTGGCGTCCGGGCGCAGAATTGAGTTTGAATTCATCGCCGATGATGAAATCCATATCACAGGCATTCGGGAACGTCTGGTATCGCTGATCGACAATTTAATTGAGAATGCCGTGAAGTACAGCCCTGAGGGTGGACGCATTGAGGTACAACTGCAATCGCGTGATAAGTCCGCTCAGCTGCGCGTCTCAGACGCGGGTCCCGGCATTCCGGTTGAATTGCGGGAGCGTGTGTTCGACAGGTTCTTCCGCGATCCTAATCAGACCCAAAGCGGGAGTGGACTGGGGCTTGCTATCGTTAAAGCCGTTACGCAGCAACACAACGGCAGGGTCAATCTGAGTACGTCAGCCGAAGGTGGTCTTATGGTGACCGTTGATTTCCCGAATCCGGCGTTCGCATGAACGTAAACGCGGCGCTACACGTCCTGACATGTGTCAGCGCAGCGTTACTTCACGTATGCCGCAGATTGCTTCAATAAAATTACCGTATTTGTTATATTGTTACTTACTGATTATTCACCTCTGCGGTGCCAAAAAGAACAAGATTCACCGCAACCCAGGACAGAAAAATGTTAGATTACCGCTTCCCGACAGCTTTGCAGATGGTTCTCAGCGTAGCGATGGCGGAGCAATCGGGTGAACGTTCGACGAGTGCAATCCTGGCTTACGGCCTGGAAGCGAATCCGAGCTTTATCCGCAAGTTAATGGTTCCTCTCGCCCGCGACGGCATTATCGTCTCCACGCTTGGCCGCAACGGCTCTATTCACCTTGGCCGCCCGGCGGAAGAGATTACCCTGCGTGATATCTACCTCTCCGTCACTGAAGATAAAAAGCTGTGGGCGTCCCGTCCTGACGTCCCGGCCCGCTGCGTGGTCAGCGCCAACGCCTGCTGGTACTTCAAATCAATCGCTGATGAAGCGGAGCAGGCTTCGTTAGCGGTTTTAGCGCGCCATACCGTCGCCAGCGCGCTGGAAGAGGTGAAAAAAGCCGATACCAGCGGGTGCGATCCGGTGCCGGAACTCTGCACACAGCATAAAAAAGCGCCCTAATCCTGACAGACTGCGAAAAAAAAGCCGCCTTCATTGTGAAGGCGGCTTTTTGCTATCTGCTACGTCCTACGCAGGCAACACCTCTCTTTCCGCTTTACCGCGCGTCACGAACTTACGCAGCGTCACGTAAAAGACCGGCGTCAGGAACAGACCAAACAGCGTTACACCCAGCATCCCGGCGAACACGGTGATCCCGGTGACGCCGCGCACTTCTGCCCCTGCCCCGTGACCAAGGATCAGTGGAATGGTCCCGGCAATAAAGGCGATAGAGGTCATTACAATCGGGCGTAGTCGCAGGCGGCACGCTTCCAGCGCGGCCTCCATAATGCCTTTGCCCTGAATTTCCAGCTCGCGGGCAAACTCCACGATAAGAATCGCGTTTTTACAGGCCAGCCCCATCAGTACCACCAGCCCTACCTGCACGAAGACGTTGTTATCGCCCCCGGTCAGCCAGACGCCGAACAGCGCGGAGAGCATCGTCATCGGCACGATGAGGATCACCGCCAGGGGCAGCGTCCAGCTTTCATACAGCGCCGCCAGCACCAGGAACGCCAGCAGCACCGCGACCGGGAAGACGATCAGCGCCGTGTTGCCCTGGGTGGCCTGCTGGAAGCTCAGGTCCGTCCATTCAATATTCATCCCGTTCGGCAGGATCTGCTTAGACATACCGTCCAGCTGCGTCATCGCCTGCGCGGAAGAGAGCACGCGCGGGTCGGCATCGCCAATCAGATCCGCCGCCGGGTAGCCGTTGTAGCGGATCACCGGGTCCGGACCGTAGGTGGTCGTGATTTTCACCATACTGCCAATCGGCACCATTTCACCCTGGCTATTACGGGTGCGTAAATTCGCGATATCTTCCACGCTGTCGCGGAACTGCCCGTCGGCCTGTGCCATTACGCGCCAGGTGCGACCGAACTGGTTGAAGTCATTCACATAAGACGAGCCCAGATAGGTTTGCAGCGTCCCGAAGAGATCGGTGAGCGACACGCCCTGCGCTTTCGCCTTATCACGGTCAACCTGTACATCCAGCTGCGGAACGTTTGCCTGGTAGGTTGAGATAGGGAAATGCATCCCCGGCGTCTGCATAATCGCCCCGGACATGGTGTTCACCGCGTTTTGCAGCGCGCCATAGCCCAGACCAGCACGATCCTGAATGTACAGCGAATAGCCCGATCCCTGGCCCAGACCTAAAATCGGCGGCGGCAGAATCGAGAAGCCAAAGCCCTGCTGGATTTGCGCGATTTTCGCGTTGATCTCCGCGTTTATTTCCGCCGCAGTATGTTTACGCTGGTCGAAAGGCTTCAGGCCAAAGAAGACCGTCCCGGTGTTCGGCGTATTGGTGAACTGGAGCGCATTCAGGCCAGGAAACGCGACCGCATAATCCACGCCTTCGGTATTCATCCCGATTTCGCTCATTTTGCGGATCACCGCATCGGTGCGCGCCAGCGACGAGCCTTCCGGCATTTTCACGCCGCCGATCAGGTACAGCTTATCCTGCGTCGGAATAAACCCGCCGGGAACGGCTTTAAACATCACGCCCGCAGCGCAAAGCAGCAGCAAATAAACCACGAACACTGCCCCGCGTCGGCCGAGCGTTTTGCCCACCAGCCCCTGATAGCCAGTCGAGCTGCGGTGGAAAAAGCGGTTAAACGGACGGAAAATCCAGCCGAACAGACGATCGATAAGCCGGGTCGGGAAATCTTTCGGGGCGCCATGCGGCTTCAACAGCAGCGCGGCCAGCGCTGGCGAGAGCGTCAGCGAGTTGATCGCGGAAATCACCGTGGAAATGGCTATCGTTACCGCAAACTGCTTGTAGAACTGACCGGTCACGCCGGAGAGGAACGCCATCGGAACGAATACCGCACACAGCACCAGCGCAATGGCAATAATCGGTCCGGACACTTCACGCATCGCCTGATGCGCTGCCGCAAGTGGGGCGAGCCCCTCTTCGATATTTCGTTCGACGTTTTCCACCACCACGATGGCATCGTCCACCACGATACCAATCGCCAGCACCAGCCCGAACAGGCTCAGGGTATTCAGCGAAAAGCCCAGCAGGTAGAGAATACTGAACGTGCCCACTACCGATACCGGCACCGCAATCAGCGGGATTATCGACGCGCGCCAGGTTTGCAGGAACAGGATCACCACCAGCACGACCAGCACCACCGCTTCCAGCAGCGTTTGCACCACAGCGCGGATCGAGTCGCGTACAAACACCGTCGGGTCGTAAGGCGCCGCCCATTTCATATCGTCCGGGAATCGTGTGGACAGTTCGTCCATTTTGGCGCGTACCGCGTTAGACAGATCGATGGCGTTTGCCCCCGGCGACTGGAAGATACCAATCCCGACCGCGTCTTTATTGTTCAACTGGGAGCGCAGCGCGTAGCTGCCGGACCCCATCTCGACACGCGCCACGTCGCGCAGTCGGACGACCGTACCATCCTGCGTGGTTTTCAGGACAATGTTGCCGAACTCGTCTTCGGTATGCAGGCGGCCCTGGGCGTTAATGGAGATCAGGAAATCGCTCTCTTTCGGCAGCGGCTCGGCGCCAAGCTGCCCGGCGGACACCTGCACGTTCTGCTCCTGCATCGCCGTGACCACGTCCGAAGCGGTCAGCCCGCGGGCCGCGACCTTGTTCGGGTCCAGCCAGACGCGCATCGCGTATTCACCCGAGCCGAAAATCTGAATCTGCCCCACACCGGGCAGACGCGCCAGCTCGTCCTTCACCTTCAGCGTGGCGTAGTTACGCATATACAGTGAATCGTACTTACCGCCAGGCGAAAACAGATGCACCACCAGCGTCAGCGTTGGCGACTGTTTCTGAGTCGTGATGCCCAGACGCCGCACGTCTTCCGGCAGACGCGCTTCGGCCTGCGCGACGCGGTTTTGCACCTGAACCTGCGCCTGATCCGGGTCGGTGCCCGGGCGGAAGGTGACGGTAGTCACCAGCACGCCGTCGGAGCCCGCGACGGATTTCATGTACATCATGTTCTCAACGCCGTTGATCGCCTCTTCCAGCGGGGTTGCCACGGTCTCAGCAATCACTTTCGGGTTGGCGCCCGGGTACTCGGCGCGCACCTGCACGCTTGGCGGCACGACGTCAGGGTATTCGCTCACCGGCAGCAGCGGGATGGCGATTAACCCTGTGATAAAAATCAGAATCGACAGTACGGCGGCAAAAATCGGCCTGTCGATGAAAAAACGGGAAAAGTCCATGGATTGGATTCTCAGGTAAGGGATCAGTTGAGGGCGGCGCTGGCGGTCATGGCAACGGTTTTCGCGTTAACCGGCATACCCGGCATAAACACTTTTTGTAAACCATCGACGATGACTTTATCCCCGGGATTCAGCCCCTGCTGTACGATACGTAAACCGTCGGCCAGACGCCCCGGCGTGATGTCGCGGCGCTGCGCTTTCCCGTCTTTATCCACGATATAGACATATTTACGATCCTGATCGGTCAGCACCGCCTTATCGTCAACAAGCGTGGCTTTAAATTCCGCACTGCCCGGCAGACGCACGCGGGCAAAGAGTCCAGGCGTGAACTGACGCTGTGAGTTATCCAGCAGCGCGCGCATGCGGATCGTTCCGGTACCCGGCGTGAGCTGGTTATCCAGGAAATCCACTTTGCCCTGATGGGGATAGCCCTCCTCGCCCGTCAGGCCAATCTCCACCGGTAGCGCCGCATGATCGCCGGACACCCGCTGCCCGCTGCGGGCCAGGTTCTGATAGTGAAGGTAGGTTGACTCGTCCACGTCGAAGTAGACATAAACCGTTTTCTGCGAGACCAGGGTGGTGAGCACGCTGGCGCTGTCGCCCGCCGTCACCAGGTTACCGCTGGTGATCAGCGCCCGGCTGGCGCGACCGTCGATAGGCGCGGTCACTTTGGTGAAGTCGAGGTTAAGTTGCGTAGCATCTACCGCCGCCTGCGCGGCGCGAATATCGGCCTGCGCCTGGGTAGCGGCGGAACGGCGCTGCTCCCACTCTTCGCGGGACACCACGTTGGTATTGACTAATTTATCGGTACGGTTAGCCTCGCTTCGCGCCAGACTGGCCTGCGTTTTGGCTCTCGCCAGGTTCGCCTGCGCCTGTTCCAGCGCGGCGCGATAGGTTCGGTCATCAATCGTGAACAGCACCTCGCCCTTTTTCACCTCCTGGCCGTCGGTGTAATTCACTTTCTCAATGTAGCCGGAGACGCGCGGACGCAGCTGAACGCTTTCCACCGCTTCAATGCGACCGTTAAAGCTGTCCCACTGGCTAATGGATTTCACCACCACGTCAGCAGCGCTGACAACGGGCGCTTGCGGCGCTGCATTTTGCGCGACGCTGTCATCGCACCCGACGAGAAGCGCGGAGAGTAAAACCACCCCCATCGCGCTCAGATGAAAGTTACCCCAGGTTTTTTGCAGGCTCATTATTTTTATTCCGGTTATTGTAGCTGCCGGGCAAGACGCAGCGGGAGGCGCCGCGCCACTTCCTTTGTCCGGGAGCTGGCTGAAGGCCATTTGTGTCGTTCATCGCCACAAAACTGTAACAGTTGCGAATACACTATCGCGGCGATTGTAGGAAGGCGCTTAATTAAGTGCAAGAATAATTGTTGCACTTTATGTGCTATTTGCGGCGAAGATAAATCACGCGTTTTGAGAAGGGATTTAAATGCAACAATAAAACTTGCAATTAATGTAAAAACGGGTCACCTTTAAGTGCAACAAACAAAGATGCTTTTTAATGCGTGGCGTAGGGGGAAGCAAAATGAACACGGGTGCATTCATTCACGATTTACTCGACTGGATCGACAACAACCTCGATAGCCGTCTGGACATTGAAACCGTCTCCAGGCGAGCCGGCTATTCGAAATGGCACCTCCAGCGGCTTTTCAAAGAACATACCGGCTCCCCTCTCGCCGAATATATTCGCGCGCAAAAGCTGCAAAAATCGGTTGAGCGCCTGGCCCACAGCGATGAACCGATTCTGAACGTGGCGATCGCGCTGGGCTTTGACTCTCAGCAGTCCTTCAACCGCAGCTTTAAGCGTCAGTATGGTCAGGCACCCGGCGCATGGCGACGCAGTATCGGCTGCCGTGAATCGCGGCAGATGAGCCAGTAGTTCACCGCCGGGCCGGATATCGGCCAAAAAGAAAAACCCTCTGTAAACAGAGGGTTTTATCAGTCTTACCTGCTTATAACTTCGCAGGAAAGGTTATGGGCTTACTCCCACTCGATCGTCGCCGGTGGCTTGCCGCTGATGTCATACACCACGCGGGAAATGCCGTTCACTTCGTTGATGATGCGGTTAGACACGCGGCCTAAGAAGTCATACGGCAGGTGCGCCCAGTGCGCGGTCATGAAGTCGATGGTTTCCACCGCACGCAGGGAGACTACCCAGTCGTACTTACGGCCATCGCCCATCACGCCGACAGAGCGAACCGGCAGAAACACGGTGAACGCCTGGCTCACTTTGTTGTACAGGTCAGCTTTGTGCAGCTCTTCGATGAAGATCGCGTCCGCGCGACGCAGCAGGTCGCAGTACTCTTTCTTCACTTCGCCCAGCACGCGTACGCCGAGACCCGGGCCCGGGAACGGGTGACGGTAGAGCATGTCGTACGGCAGACCCAGCTCCAGGCCGATCTTACGCACTTCGTCTTTGAACAGCTCACGCAATGGCTCAACCAGACCCATCTTCATCTCTTTCGGCAGGCCGCCCACGTTGTGGTGAGATTTGATGACGTGTGCTTTACCGGTGGCGGAGGCCGCAGACTCGATCACGTCAGGGTAGATGGTGCCCTGCGCCAGCCATTTCACATCTTCCAGCTTCAGCGCTTCTTCGTCGAACACTTCCACGAACACGCGACCGATAATTTTACGTTTCGCTTCCGGATCGTTCTCGCCTTTCAGCGCGTCCAGGAAGCGCTGCTCGCCTTCCACGTGAACGATGTTCAGACCGAAGTGGTCGCCAAACATGTCCATAACCTGCTGGGCTTCGTTCAGACGCAGCAGACCGTTGTCCACGAAGACGCAGGTCAGGTTTTTACCGATGGCGCGGTGCAGCAGCATCGCGGTCACGGAGGAGTCCACGCCGCCGGAGAGGCCGAGGATCACTTTGTCATCGCCAACCTGCTGGCGGATACGCTCCACGGCATCGTCGATGATTTTTGCCGGGGTCCACAGGGCTTCACACTGGCAGATGTCACGCACGAAGCGCTCCAGCATGCGCATACCCTGACGGGTGTGGGTCACTTCCGGGTGGAACTGCACGCCGTAGAAGCGTTTTTCTTCGTTCGCCATGATCGCGAACGGGCAGCTTTCGGTGCTGGCAACGGTCACGAAGTCGGACGGGATAGCGGTGACTTTGTCGCCGTGGCTCATCCACACGTCCAGCAGCGGTTTGCCGTTTGCGGTCAGGGAGTCTTCGATACCGCGCACCAGCGCGCTGTCGGTGACGACTTCAACCTGTGCGTAGCCGAACTCACGCTCGTTAGAGCCTTCTACGTGGCCGCCCAGCTGCATCGCCATGGTCTGCATGCCGTAGCAAACGCCGAACACCGGTACGCCCGCTTCGAACACGTACTGCGGCGCACGCGGGCTGTTCTCTTCGGTGGTGCTTTCCGGGCCGCCGGACAGGATGATGCCGCTTGGATTGAACTCGCGAATCTGTGCTTCCGTGACATCCCACGCCCACAGCTCACAGTAAACGCCCAGCTCACGCACGCGGCGCGCCACCAGCTGAGTGTACTGAGAACCAAAGTCCAGGATGAGAATGCGATGTTTATGAATGTTTTCCGTCATTGACGCTAATTCCGAGGCAAGTGAAACAAAACAAAGCGCCCGGCATTGAGCCGGGCGCGGAAATTTATCAGGAGCCCAGACGGTAGTTCGGGGACTCTTTGGTGATCGTCACGTCGTGAACGTGGCTCTCCTGGATACCCGCACCGCTGATGCGTACGAATTCCGCTTTGGTACGCAGCAGGTCAATGGTACCACAGCCGGTCAGCCCCATACAGGAGCGCAGGCCGCCCATCTGCTGGTGAATGATCTCTTTCAGGCGGCCTTTATACGCCACACGGCCTTCGATACCTTCCGGCACCAGTTTGTCTGCGGCGTTATCGGTCTGGAAGTAACGGTCAGAGGAACCTTTAGACATCGCGCCCAGGGAGCCCATACCGCGGTAGGATTTATAAGAACGCCCCTGGTAGAGTTCGATTTCACCCGGGGATTCTTCGGTACCGGCCAGCATGGAGCCCACCATCACGGCTGCGGCACCTGCGGCGATCGCTTTGGCGATGTCGCCAGAGAAACGGATACCGCCGTCCGCGATTACCGGAATACCGGTACCTTCCAGCGCTTCAACCGCGTCAGAAACCGCCGTGATCTGCGGCACGCCTACGCCGGTGACGATACGGGTGGTACAGATAGAGCCAGGACCGATACCCACTTTCACCGCGCTGCAACCCGCTTCCGCCAGCGCGCGAGCGCCTGCGCCGGTTGCTACGTTACCGCCGATGATCTGGAGATCCGGGTATTTAGCACGGGTCTCACGAATACGTTGCAGAACGCCTTCGGAGTGGCCGTGGGAGGAGTCAATCAGCAGCACGTCAACGCCCGCAGCAACCAGCGCGTCAACGCGCTCTTCGTTACCCGCACCTGCGCCAACCGCAGCGCCGACGCGCAGACGGCCATGCTCGTCTTTACAGGCGTTCGGTTTACGTTCTGCTTTCTGGAAATCTTTAACGGTGATCATGCCGCGCAGGTGGAAGTTCGCGTCCACTACCAGCGCTTTCTCAACGCGTTTTTCGTGCATTTTCGCCAGCACCACGTCGCGGGTTTCGCCTTCACGCACGGTCACCAGACGCTCTTTTGGCGTCATGTAGACGCTGACAGGCTGGTTCAGGTCAGTCACGAAACGCACGTCACGACCGGTAATGATACCCACCAGTTCGTTGTCTTCAGTGACTACCGGATAGCCTGCAAAGCCGTTACGCTCGGTCAGGGCTTTCACTTCGTGCAGCGTGGTGGTTGGCAGAACGGTCTGAGGATCGGACACGATACCGGATTCATGCTTCTTCACGCGGCGAACTTCTTCCGCCTGACGCTCGATAGACATGTTTTTGTGGATAAAGCCAATGCCGCCTTCCTGTGCCAGGGCGATAGCCAGACGCGCTTCAGTCACGGTGTCCATTGCTGCGGAGAGCATAGGAATGTTCAGACGAATGGTTTTCGTCAACTGCGTGCTGAGGTCGGCAGTATTCGGCAGAACGGTGGAGTGAGCGGGAACGAGGAGGACGTCGTCAAACGTCAGTGCTTCTTTAGCGATACGTAGCATGGGCAATATCTCTGACCTGGGTGGTTAAATATTGCCGTGGCATTATACAGAGCGTAACCGATTGCATCCACACTTTTTTGAAAAAAATGCTTGCGCTCACCTCTCAGCAGGTTACTATCGACTGAATAACTTGCTGATTTAGAATTTGATCCCGCTCACATGTTATCCTCTCAATCCCCCTCAATTTATACTGTCAGCCGCCTTAATCAGACGGTACGTTTGCTGCTTGAGCAGGAAATGGGACAGGTCTGGATCAGCGGTGAAATCTCTAACTTCACGCAGCCTGCTTCCGGTCACTGGTACTTTACGCTGAAAGACGACACCGCTCAGGTGCGCTGCGCGATGTTCCGCAACAGCAACCGTCGCGTGACGTTCCGTCCTCAGCATGGCCAGCAGGTTCTGGTTCGCGCCAACATTACCCTGTATGAGCCGCGCGGCGATTATCAGATTATCGTCGAGAGCATGCAGCCCGCGGGCGAAGGCTTGCTGCAACAGAAGTACGAGCAGCTCAAAGCCATGCTTTCGGCTGAGGGATTGTTCGACCAGCAGTTTAAAAAGCCCCTGCCCTCACCCGCTCACTGCGTTGGGGTCATTACCTCGAAAACCGGTGCGGCCCTGCACGATATTTTGCACGTTCTGAAGCGCCGTGATCCTTCCCTGCCCGTCATTATTTACCCAACTGCCGTTCAGGGTGACGATGCGCCGGGGCAGATCGTGCGCGCGATTGAACTGGCAAATGCCCGTCAGGAGTGTGATGTATTAATCGTTGGGCGCGGCGGCGGCTCGCTGGAAGACCTTTGGAGCTTTAACGACGAGCGCGTGGCGCGGGCAATCTTTGCCAGCCTTATCCCGGTGGTAAGTGCCGTCGGTCACGAAACGGATGTAACGATTGCGGATTTTGTCGCGGATTTACGCGCGCCCACGCCGTCCGCGGCGGCAGAGGTAGTCAGCCGTAACCAGCTGGAGCTGCTGCGTCAGATCCAGAACGGGCAGCAGCGCCTGGAGATGGCGATGGACTACTTCCTCGCCAACCGTACCCGCCGCTTTACCCAGCTTCACCATCGTCTGCAACAGCAGCATCCGCAATTGCGTCTGGCGCGTCAGCAAACCGTGCTGGAACGTCTGCGTCAGCGGATGAATTTCGCGCTGGATAACCAGCTTAAGCGGGCGGTAGCTCGCCAGCAGCGCGTCACGCAGCGTCTGAACCAGCAAAACCCGCAGCCGAAGATTTATCGCGCACAAACGCGTATCCAGCAGCTTGAGTTCCGCCTCGCGGAAAATATCCGCTCACGCCTGAGCACCACGCGCGAGCGTTTCGGCAATGCGGTCACCCATCTGGAAGCCGTCAGCCCGCTCTCCACGCTGGCTCGCGGCTATAGTGTGACCACCGCGACGGACGGCAAAGTGCTGAAACAAACGAAACAGGTTAAAGCCGGGGATGTGCTCACCACCCGGCTTTCTGACGGCTGGGTCGAGAGTGAGGTGAAAGAGATCAAACCGGTGAAAAAAACGCGCCAGCGTAAAAGCGGATAAATCTTCGCCGGTTACAAACTATACTGCTGCTATTGCCTTTTTTAATAAGGAGAGCAGCATGCCCCATCTTCATAGCGTCATCCCTCCGTATATTCTTCGTCGAATTATCGAAAGCGGTTCTGAGCCGCAGCAGCGCTGCGCCCGTCAGACCTTAACCCACGTCCAGACGCTGATGGCCCATATGCCGGGCAAACCCGCCGCGCCGCATGTGAATAAAGCCGGTCAGCTTGAGCGTGACATCTACGATGCGAAACAGACCCAGGAGCTGCCGGGTAGCCAGGTGCGCTATGAAGGCCAGCCCTCCAACGGCGATGTGGCGGTGGATGAAGCGTACGATTATCTGGGTATCACCCATGATTTCTTCTGGAAAGAATATCAGCGCGATTCGCTCGATAACAAAGGACTGATCCTCACCGGCACCGTGCATTATGGTCGGGAATATCAGAACGCCTTCTGGAACGGCCAGCAGATGGTCTTTGGCGACGGTGACGGAGAAATCTTCAACCGCTTCACCATTGCCATCGACGTGGTGGCGCATGAGCTGAGCCACGGCGTGACCGAGACCGAAGCCGGACTGATCTATTTTGAACAGTCGGGCGCGCTGAACGAGTCGCTGTCAGACGTGTTTGGCTCGCTGGTGAAGCAATACCATCTTAAGCAAACCGCCGATAAAGCAGACTGGCTGATTGGCGAGGGTCTGCTGGCAGCGGGGATTAACGGCAAAGGGCTACGTTCCATGTCTGAACCCGGTACCGCCTACGACGATCCCCTCCTCGGCAAAGACCCGCAGCCCGCGCACATGAAAGATTTCATCAAAACGCGCGAGGATAACGGCGGCGTGCATCTTAACTCCGGCATCCCCAACCGCGCGTTTTACCTGGCCGCAACGGCGATCGGTGGCTACGCCTGGGAAAAAGCGGGTTATGCCTGGTACGACACGGTTTGCGATCGCAACCTGGCGCAGGATGCGGATTTTGACGCTTTCGCAAAACTGACGATCGCGCACGGCGAGAAACGATCCGGTAGCGACGTTGGGGCGGCCATTAAACAAGCCTGGGAACAGGTGGGAGTACTGTAAATGCAGGTTCCGGAACTGACGGATGACGCCGTGGTTGAGCTGGCCCGGGAAGGCGGCGTCGCTTTTATCCCTAAGCTGAGCGGCCAGCGCACCATTGCGCTCTCCTCGCTTAATGAGGCCCAGCGCCAGCGCCTGGTGAGCATTCTTGAGCAGGCTTTCCCGCGCGGCCAGCCGCCCGGGCAAGCCTCTTCCCCCGGCAGCGGTGACCAGCGCTATTTCCGCATCCAGATTATCTGGACCGGCCAAAATCAGGCGCACTACGCCGATATCATCGTGCTGGTACCCGAGCAGGAAGCACCCGAGTCGCTGGTGGAACTGTGGCAGAAAGGTGAAGGCTGCGTGTGCGATTAACCTTCAGCCCGAACAAACTCCACGCGTTTTTTAGAGATAAGACCGTGGCCGTTCTGGCAAAAATAGTCCACCGCACCGCAGGCTTTTAGTACCTGGAGTGGCTGATGACACTCCGGGCAGCGGGCTTCGAGCGCGATATCTTTATTACAATTTTCGCAGTGCGCTACCCCGTTCAGGGGCTCCAGCGGTGTCTGGCAATCCGGGCAGGTAATCGTCATGGTGACTCCTTCAAAGCGTTCAGGTCTGCGATAATTTTACCACGTCGCGTTCAGTGCGGGCCACGCAACTGTTGCTGTAAGGTCAGCAGCAGCGTCACCTCCTCGACCCTGCGGCGCGTCGTGCGGCTCACCTGGTGCGGATCCCGTTCAAAGAGACTTTTTGCCCCCAGAATATGCTCCGCAAGGCAATGCTCGTAGATCGTACCGGGAATATGCCAGCGCTGAATTTCTTTACCCTTAATCAGCTCCAGCACATCTTCTGCGCCGCGTCGGTCGTGGCTGACGATACGCCCGTCGCGCAAATGGAAGCGTAATCCCTTTTGCCCACCCGCAGGTCCCGCGTATTTGTTAAGCCAGATGTCCACCGGCACGCCGCTGATGCTTCCCTGCAAATGCGCCTCGCCTTCCGCCGTGGTCAGATCGCCCGTTGCGATTTCGCGGTCCAGGCGGTCTTTTGCTGTCACCACCTGCAACGTCATATCGTCACTGCCGCCCAGGTAACGCACCGTTTCACGCAGCATCGCCAGCACGTGCGTACCGATATCCAGAATCACACCATCTGGATGGCGAAGCGTTCGCGCGTCTGGCTCGCCGGTGGCGAAGTTGAGCGCAATGGGCTCTCCTTCGGCGTTATACCCGCTTGGCTCCTGCAAAAAGCCTTCGATTTTGACGATGTCAGAAACATGAGCGACCAGTGATTGCTTTACGCTATCGAGACGCGCCATCCAGTGATCGAGCGCCAGCACGCGGTCGGCGGCTCCCGGTTGAGCCAGCAGCGCTTTCAGTTTTTCAATTTGGGGCAGCGTGGCGACAATCGGTTTTTCTACCACAATACGCGACGCGGGTGAGGCCAGCGCCTGCTCAAGTACCTCGAGATGGTACAGGGAGGAAGTGGTGATAAACAGGGCATCCAGCGGGTGGGAAAGAAGTTCACCGAGCGACGCGCAACGTGTGACCCCTTCAGGCTGCTTCTCGGGATGAATATCAAAACCTAAACAGCGCGGAGTATCAGGAAAAAGATTTCGTATTGCCGGTAAGTAAGCCGTTTCAACCACAGCACCAAGCCCAACAAACCCTAACAGCATGTTCTTACCTCGTTAAGTCAATTGCCGGGGCATAACGCCACCCCGGCAAGGTCGAGGTTTATCAGGCGTTAGCGGCCGGTTTAGTCTGCGCATTTTCCAGCATGCGGCGCACCGGAACAATGAGGACGATCAGCACCGCAGCACAAATCAGCAGCGCAATGGAGCAACGGGCAAAGAGGTCTGGCAGCATATCCAGCTGGTCGGCCTTCACGTGACCACCAATCAGCCCCGCAGCCAGGTTACCCAGCGCACTGGCGCAGAACCACAGGCCCATCATCTGGCCGCGCATTCTCTCCGGCGCCAGCAGGGTCATGGTCGCCAGACCAATCGGACTCAGGCACAGTTCCCCGAGCGTCAGCATCAGGATACTGCCCACCAGCCAGAACGGAGAAACCCCTGCCCCACCGTTGCTCAGCACGTTCTGCGCCGCCAGCATCATCAGGCCAAAGCCCGCCGCCGCGCACAGAATGCCGATCACGAACTTGGTGATGCTGCTCGGACGAATGTTTTTGCTCGCCAGCTTCGGCCATGCCCAGCTAAATACCGGGGCCAGCAGAATGATGAACAGGGCATTGATCGACTGGAACCACACCGCCGGGATCTCAAAATCACCGATCATGCGGTTAGTGTAGTCGTTGGCGAACAGGTTGAAGGAGGTTGGCTTCTGCTCGAACGCGGACCAGAAGAACGCGGCGGAGACCAGCAGAATAAAGCACACCAGCAGCCTTGCGCGCTCTTTGCGATTCAGCCCGGCGAAGATGAACAGATAGATGAAGTAGAGCGCGACGGAGGCGGCAATCACATACACCAGCACGCTGGCGACCGCGACCGGATTAATCACAATCACGCCCTGGGCAATCAACGTTACGATGAGTGCAACACCCACAGCCAGCGCCAGCAGCCAGGCACCCACGCCGTTACGTTTCACTACCGGACTGTTCCAGGTGGAGTCCAGACCGACTTCACTGTCGTAGCGCTTCATGGCCGGAACGGCAAACACGCGGAAGATAATCAGGGCGACCAGCATCCCGATACCACCGATACCAAAGCCCCAGTGCCAGCCGTGGGTTTTAATCAGCCAGCCGGAAATCAGAGGGGCAATGAACGAGCCCATGTTGATGCCCATATAGAACAGCGAGAAACCGCCGTCACGACGCGCATCGCCTTTTTTATACAGGGTGCCGACCATGACCGAGATACAGGTCTTGAACAGGCCGGAGCCGAGCACGATAAACATCAGGCCGATGAAGAACAGGTTGTCGCCCATGATGGCCGACAGGGCGATCGACAGGTGCCCGAGCGCAATCAAAATCGAACCGTACCAGACGGCCCGCTGCTGGCCGAGCCAGTTATCCGCCAGCCAGCCGCCCGGCAGCGCAGCGAGGTACATGGTGCCGGCAAAGATGCCGACAATCGCCGAGGCGTTTTCACGCGCCAGGCCCATCCCGCCGTCATAGACGGTGGCGGCCATAAACAGAATCAGTAGCGGGCGAATACCGTAAAACGAAAAACGCTCCCACATCTCGGTGAAGAACAGCGAACCGAGCGGATAAGGATGGCCGAAGAAGGTTCGGCTCTCTTTTTGATTAACAGAGGATTGCATAATTCTCCCGAAAAGGTATGTGTCGTGCTTGTAAACACCAGCATGTACGCCGAACGGTTACGTATCCGATCGATTTTTTACATGCGGCGAAATGTTGGTTAACCATTTGATAACCAGGCGCTAGTTTTGTCTAGTACCGAACCCTGGACTTTAAGACGAAAATTCGATGATTGTCTACTTTCTTAGATATAAACATGGTTAAAAGCGAATAGTGATTGACATCACACAGGGAAGGCAGGCCTTTTGAATGGGCGAAAAAAACCCGCGACAGGCGCGGGTTTTAGTGAGTTCGGTAAGAATTATTTGCTTTTCTTAATGTGCTTAATCAAACGCTTACGCTTACGCATCTGGTTCGGCGTCAGGGTGTTGCGTTTATTCGCAAACGGGTTCTCCCCTTCCTTGAACTGAATACGGATAGGCGTACCCATCACGTCCAGCGACTTGCGGAAGTAGTTCATCAGGTAGCGTTTGTAGGAGTCCGGCAGATCCTTCACCTGGTTACCGTGGATCACCACGATAGGCGGGTTATACCCCCCGGCGTGAGCATATTTCAGCTTCACGCGACGACCACGCACCAGCGGCGGTTGGTGGTCTTCAGCAGCCATGTTCATGATACGGGTCAGCATCGCCGTGCTCTGACGGCGGGTAGAGCTGTCATAGGCTTCACGAACGGATTCGAACAGGTTGCCAACACCACTCCCGTGCAGGGCAGAGATGAAGTGAACGCGGGCAAAGTCGATAAAGCCCAGACGGAAGTCCAGCGTCTCTTTCACCTGCTCGCGCACTTCATTGCTCAAACCGTCCCACTTGTTGACGACGATAACCAGCGAGCGCCCACTATTGAGGATAAAGCCGAGCAGAGAGAGATCCTGATCGGAGATACCTTCACGTGCGTCGATGACCAGCAGCACCACGTTGGCGTCTTCAATCGCCTGAAGGGTTTTGATCACCGAGAATTTTTCCACCACATCGGTGATTTTCCCACGCTTACGCACCCCTGCGGTGTCGATAAGTACGTACTCACGTTCATCGCGCTGCATTGGAATGTAAATGCTGTCACGCGTTGTGCCTGGCATGTCGTAAACCACCACGCGCTCTTCACCGAGAATACGGTTAGTAAGCGTAGACTTACCTACGTTTGGGCGACCCACGATAGCCAGCTTGATAGGCAGATCCTGCGGGTTGAAGTCGTCTTCCGGCTCTTCCTCGCCTTCCTCTCCGGCTTCAAACTGCGCCCAGTATTCAGCGTCCTCGTCCACCTCTTCCGGCGGGTTCACTTCATCTACCCACGGCAGCAGAACGGTTTCCAGCAGGCTGGTGACGCCACGACCATGCGAGGCCGCGATAGGATAAATATCGCCCAGGCCTAAAGACCAGAAATCCGCAACAGCCTGATCGGCATCGATGCCGTCAGTTTTGTTCGCCACCAGGAAGGTAGGCTTTTCGCGTGAACGCAGATGTTTAGCAATAGCAGAATCCGCGGGCATCAGGCCAGCGCGAGCATCCACCATAAACAGAACCACATCCGCTTCTTCGATAGCCAGCAGAGATTGCTCTGCCATGCGGGTTTCTACGCCGTCTTCCGTACCGTCAATACCCCCGGTATCGATACAGATGAACTCGCGTCCTTCCACCTCTGCACGACCGTACTTACGGTCACGCGTCAGCCCCGGGAAATCCGCAACCAGCGCATCACGGGTGCGTGTTAAACGGTTAAAAAGAGTGGATTTTCCAACGTTAGGGCGCCCGACAAGCGCGACCACAGGTACCATGTTTGAAGCCTCATAAAATTCAAAATAACGTCGCTTTCGCAGCGTTTTTAAAAATGTCAAAACGGCTCCTGAGTGAACAGGAGCCGTTTAGTATACTACAACCGCCGTGTAATTAACGCGTGATCGCGTACAGCGTGCCGTCTTTTGCCTGAATCAGCAGTTTGCCGTCAGCCACAACGGGCTCCGTCAGGAAGCCTGAGCTATCCACTTTCTGCTGTGCCACGAAGCGACCATTCTCTGGATCGATCCAGTGCATATAGCCTTCGCTGTCGCCCACCACCAGGCTGCCGTTATACAGTGCCGGTGCGGTCAGCAGACGGTGCAGCAGATCGCTCTGCGTCCACAGCGTCACGCCACCTTCGGTGCTCAGCGCCAGCAGACGGTCGTTCTGATCCACCATATAAATACGGTTGCCGTCGACGATGAAATCGTTCACGGAACCCAGCTCACGTTTCCACATGATCTGGCCGCTACGCAGGTCCAGCGCCGTCAGGTTGCCGTTGTATGCCAGCGCGTAAACCACACCGTCGACGATAACTGGCGTGGTGTCCACGTCACTCAGACGGTCAATTTCAGTTGAACCGGTCGCCTGGGAAATACGCTGCTGCCAGATCATCTGGCCCTGCTGCATCAGTACCGCGCTGACACGGCCGTTGTCACCGCCCACAATGGCGGCGCCAAAGGCGGTCGCCGGAGCAGATTCGCCACGCAGAGACAGCGCTGGCATATCCAGGTTAACCGTCCATTTTACCAGACCATCGGCTTCGTTCAGCGCCTGCAACTGGCCGTTGCTGGTATGGATCAGCACCAGGCCGTCGCTGACAACCGGACGCGACAAGGATTCACCGGCAACGGTGGTCTGCCATGCAACCGAACCGTCGCTGGCATTCAGCGCGTAAACCTGCGCTTTTTCGCTGCCCACATACACGTGACCGCCAGCAACGGTCAGGCCGCCAGAAAGCAGTGCAGGTTTACGGGAGAACCAGCCGTCTTTTTCCGCCAGGTTAATGGACCACACTTCTTTTCCGTCATCAGCGTTCAGCGCTTTAACGGTGCCTTTGCGATCGGCCGCATAGACAACGCCGTCAGCAAATGCCGGGTGCAGGTTGGAATAAAAATCGCCAATACCATCTCCCACAGAGGTGTCCCAGGCGGTGGATGGGGTGAACTGGTTTTCAACCGTCGGCAGCGGGGACATTTTAACAACGTCTTCTTCGCCACTGAACAGTGAACAACCACTCAATAACGTAACAGAAAGCAGTCCTGGCAGAAGTAATTTACGCAATTGCATTGGGTCCCTCTCAGACGGACAAATTATTTATTTTCATCTGCATCATTTCGCTCAGCGCAGGTGAAGCTTTACTATCCACGCCAGCTTGCCACGCTTTACGCGCGCCCGCTTTATCACCTTTACTCAGCAGTGCTTCACCGCGAAGATCGGCAACAATAGCGGCAAAGCCTTCGCCTTTGATGGTATCAAGCGTTTTCAGCGCGTCGTCGGCTTTTTTCTGCTGAACCTGGATACGCGCCAGACGCAGATTGATCACCGCTTTCAGATTTTCGTCACTGGCAGCAGCAAGCCCCTGAGACAGTTGCGCAGCGGCTTTGTCCAGTTCGTTTTTATCAACATACTGCTGAGCCACTTCCAGCGCAGCCAGCGCGCCGTAGGTGTTTTTGTTGTCAGCGGCAAATTTCTCCGCAGCCGTCAACGTTTGCGGCTGATCGGCACGGATTGCGCTAACGGTATTTTCGTAGTTCAGGGACGAACCGCGAGCAGAGTCAGCCTGATGATTGTTCCAGTAACGCCAGCCTACCAGCGCACCAACACCTAAAATAACCCCTACAACCAGTGCCTTGCCGTTTTCAGCAAAGAAGCGCTTAACCGCATCAACCTGGTCGTGTTCGTTCTCGTAAATTTCCACGCAGTCCTTCTCCTTAGCCCAATAGAGTGCGCAAGTGCGCCGCAACGCCATCCTGCGTTACCGTAGTTTGCTCACCAGAGCGCAGGTCTTTGACTACCACTTCGCCGTTGGCCACTTCGGACTCACCCAGCACCAGTGCGATACTTGCGCCCCACTTATCGGCACGAGCAAACTGTTTTTTAAAGTTGCCGCCGCCGTGGTTGGTCATCAGCTTAACGTCCGGCAGCGCATCGCGCACGCGTTCGGCAAGCTGCATCGCCGCAGACTGCGTATCCGCACCTGAGGCCACCAGGTATATATCGACAACAGGATCGGCTTTAAATTCCGGATTAACTGCCTGAACCAGCAAAACAAGTCGCTCAAGGCCCATCGCGAAGCCTACAGCCGGTGCTGCGCGACCACCCAGTTGTTCGACCAGACCGTCATAACGACCGCCGGCACAGACGGTGCCCTGCGAACCGAGGCTGGTGGTGACCCACTCAAATACGGTGCGGTTGTAGTAGTCCAGACCGCGCACCAGACGCTGGTTAACGGTATAAGCAATGCCCGCCGCTTCAAGCAGCTTGCACAGGCCGGCAAAGTGTTCGCGGGAATCCTCATCCAGGTAGTCACCCAACGCTGGCGCATCGTTCAGCAGCGCCTGTACGTCAGGATTTTTGGAATCGAGTACGCGCAGCGGGTTGCTGTACATACGACGCTTACAGTCTTCGTCGAGCTTCTCTTTGTGCTGTTCCAGGAACGCCACCAGCGCATCACGATAGTTCGCACGCGCTTCCAGAGAACCGATAGAGTTCAGCTCCAGGGAAACGTGCTCAGAAATACCGAGCGCACGCCACCAGCGGGCAGTAAGCATAATCAGTTCGGCATCAATATCTGGTCCTTGCAGACCAAACACTTCCACGCCAAGCTGGTTGAACTGACGGTAGCGGCCTTTTTGCGGACGTTCGTGGCGGAACATTGGGCCGATATACCACAGGCGCTGCTCCTGATTGTACAGGAGACCATGTTCGATGCCGGCGCGTACGCAACCCGCCGTCCCCTCAGGACGCAGAGTCAGGCTGTCGCCGTTGCGGTCCTCAAAGGTGTACATCTCTTTTTCAACCACGTCGGTTACTTCGCCGATCGCGCGTTTGAATAACGGGGTCTGCTCTACAATCGGCAAACGAATTTCGCTGTAACCGTAGCTGCCGAGCACCTGCTTCAGTGTGCCTTCAATGCGCTGCCAGATGGCGGTTTCGCCAGGCAGATAATCGTTCATGCCGCGGATGGCTTGAATGTTTTTTGCCACGTTTATTCTCTTTCTATATACAAAAAAGAACCCAAAGAATGGGTTCAATCATACATGGGAAGCAGCCTGCTTCCCATCACGTTATTTTTCAACCTGCTGAACGCTGATGCGCTTCGCTTCGTCCATCATCGTCGCTTTCGCGCGAATCCGGGCTTCGAGCTGGTCGATCATATCACTATTATCCAGACGATCTTTACGAACGCCATCTTCATAGAGACCACTTTTCTTGTTACCGCCGGTCACGCCCAGCGTGGACACCAGCGCTTCACCCGGACCGTTCACCACGCAGCCGATGATGGAAACGTCCATTGGGGTGATGATGTCTTCCAGGCGCTGCTCCAGAGCATTCACGGTGCCGATCACGTCAAACTCCTGACGTGAACAGGTTGGGCAGGCAATGAAGTTGATCCCACGCGCGCGGATACGCAGTGATTTCAGGATGTCGAAACCGACTTTGATCTCTTCCACCGGATCGGCGGCCAGGGAGACGCGTAACGTGTCGCCGATGCCTTCAGAGAGCAGCAGGCCGAGACCAATCGCCGATTTTACCGAACCGCTGCGCAGACCGCCCGCCTCGGTGATCCCAAGGTGGAGCGGCTGATCGATCTGTTTTGCCAGCAGACGATACGATTCAACGGCCAGGAAGACGTCAGACGCTTTCACGCTCACTTTAAACTGATCGAAGTTAAGGCGATCCAGATGATCGACGTGACGCATTGCGGATTCGAGCAGCGCCTGCGGCGTCGGCTCACCGTACTTTTCCTGGAGATCTTTTTCCAGAGAGCCAGCGTTCACGCCGATACGGATTGGAATGTTTTTGTCGCGGGCGCAGTCAACCACCATGCGAATGCGCTCTTCGTTGCCGATGTTGCCTGGGTTAATACGCAGGCAATCGACACCATATTCAGCGACTTTCAGCGCGATACGGTAATCGAAGTGAATATCGGCAACCAGCGGAACGCTCACCTGCTGCTTGATCAGTTTGAACGCCTCGGCGGCATCCATGGTCGGTACAGAGACGCGAACAATGTCCGCGCCTACGCGTTCTAATGCTTTGATTTGATTGACCGTCGCTTCTACATCCGTAGTACGCGTATTGGTCATCGACTGGACGGCGATAGGCGCCCCATCGCCGACTGGCACGTTCCCAACGTAAATCCGTTTCGATTTTCTACGTTGAATAGGAGCCTGGTTATGCATGTAAAATCTCCCGCATTGCCCGTCTGTTACTGTGCTGCTGATTGTTCGGCATTAACGGTAAGACGCGCAACCTGGTTAGTTCTGATAAAGCGGCTCAGATCGACAGGTTTTCCTTGATACTGGATCTGTACCGCTGCCGGTGCGCCGATTTTAAGCTTGTAAGGTGCCTGGCCCGTTAGATTTAACGTGCCATCTTTACGTTGCAGGCCGCTGAACAGCTTTTTACCTGTCGCATCAGTCACTTCCAGCCAGCAATCCGCCGTGAAATTCATCACCAGCGCATTCGGATCAACGGCAGGTGCCGCCGTACCCGCCGGGTCAGTTGGCAGTGACGCCGCGGTGTTATCTGCCGGTGCCGTTGCCGCAGGGGCGGTATCAACATTGGCCTGTGAAGGTGATACGACCGCGTTTTGATCCTGGGCCTGGGTGGCTGGTGCGGTATTCGCCGTCGCTTCTGGCGTCGTCGCTGGCTCGGTTGCAGGCGTGCTGCTTGCTGCCGCCTGAGGTTCGCTGGAGGTCGCAGCTCCTTCGGTGCTCAGCGGCACGCTTTGCGCGCCGTTATTACCAGACTGATTGAGCTCAGCGGAGGACTGATCGGCCATCGTCGTGATCTCTTCCTGCTGCGCTTTGTGGTTTTGCCACCACCATGCGCCCGTCAGGCCGACAACCACGAACAGGACCAGCCAGGTAAAGCTCATCAGCCAGCCATCGCGTTTTTTACGACGTTTACCCAGAGAGAAGCTCTGCATCGGCGCAACTTTTGCCGCACGCACAGGCGCCTGCTTCTCCATCATCGGCAGTAATTCGTCTTCAGGGATATGAACCAGTTTGGCGTAAGAACGGATATAACCGCGCAGAAACGTTGAAGCCAGATCGGCGGGTGCCTTATCTTCTTCAATATCGCGAACGGTGGAAACCTTCAGGCACAGGCGTTCTGCAACGGCTTGCTGGCTGAGTCCGAGTTGTTCACGGGCGTTGCGAAGACGAACGCCAGTGGAGAGTGCTGCATTTTGATCGTGAGTGGCTTCAGTATTCATTCGCTACAACTACTGGTACGTGAAAATAAGGGTTCAGGTGCCGGTGAGTCACAATGCCACCCGCACCGCGAAACTTTAGGTCAGTTAACCTGGAACAAACAGTATAAGACTGTCGGGCCGCAGATGACAGCGCTGGCAGGCCTTCACGCTAAACTGTTGTTACGTCGTTACATACTGCCCGAAAGTCGTATGAAACGCACCGTAATTATTAATCAGTCATAATGATTGTGACTGAATATTCAGTAAATTAATGCCTCACGGCGCAAAAAACGCGCCGTGTCTGCATAATAATCAAACGGTTTTGACCGCGATTGACTCACCCTGCATGCGCTTACGCAGCGTACGTTTGGTACGGTCAATAACGTCACCCGCCAGCTGACCACAGGCTGCGTCGATATCATCGCCACGCGTTTTACGAACGATGGTGGTGAAACCATACTCCATCAGCACTTTTGAGAAGCGATCGATACGGCTGTTCGAGCTACGGCCATACGGCGCGCCCGGGAACGGGTTCCATGGGATCAGGTTGATCTTACATGGCGTATCTTTCAGCAGTTCAGCCAGCTCATGTGCATGTTCGGTACCGTCGTTAACATGATCCAGCATCACGTACTCAATGGTCACGCGGCCCTGGTTCGCGTTAGATTTCTCCAGGTAACGGCGCACGCCAGCCAGGAAGGTTTCGATATTGTACTTTTTGTTGATCGGCACAATTTCGTCACGGATGGCGTCGTTTGGCGCGTGAAGGGAGATGGCCAGCGCAACGTCAATCATGTCGCCCAGTTTGTCCAGCGCAGGCACAACGCCGGAAGTAGAGAGCGTAACGCGGCGCTTGGACAGACCAAAACCGAAATCGTCGAGCATGATTTCCATCGCCGGAACGACGTTGGTCAGGTTGAGCAGCGGTTCACCCATCCCCATCATCACCACGTTGGTGATTGGACGTGTACCGGTGACTTTCGCCGCGCCCACGATTTTCGCGGCACGCCAGACCTGGCCGATGATTTCCGACACGCGCAGGTTACGGTTAAAGCCCTGCTGCGCCGTAGAGCAGAATTTGCACTCCAGCGCACAGCCCACCTGAGAAGAGACGCACAGCGTGGCGCGATCGTCTTCCGGGATATACACGGTTTCAACGCGCTGATCGCCAACGGCAATGGCCCACTTGATGGTGCCATCTGAAGAGCGCTGCTCTTCCACCACTTCCGGTGCGCGGATTTCCGCCACTTCTTTAAGCTTATTGCGCAGCACTTTGTTGATGTCCGTCATGTCATCAAAGTTGTCGCTGCAATAGTGGTACATCCATTTCATGACCTGATCGGCACGAAATGGCTTCTCGCCCATCTCTTTAAAGAACTCGCGCATCTGCTGACGGTTCAGGTCCAGCAGGTTAATTTTTCCATTTTTATTGGGAACCGCAGGAATGGCGACTTCGGAGGTATTCACTAATTCAGACATAATTTTTTCCGGCCTCGTTGTTACACGTTGTGGCCCTTGGTGGGTTGAAAAGAAACGCCCCGGTAAGCAGTCTGCTCGTCCGGGGCGTTGCATTGTACAAAGTCTGGCGCAGGGATGCCACGTTTGCACGCGGCATTTACGAAATTATTAGCGAGTGCGCGGGCACACTTCGCCTTCAGCGAAGAAGAACGCGATTTCGCGCGCAGCAGATTCAACAGAGTCGGAACCGTGGGTGCCGTTCTCGGTGAAGCTGTCTGCATAGTCGGCGCGCAGAGTACCTGCCAGCGCGTTGTCCGGGTTGGTTGCACCCAGCAGATCGCGGTGACGCTGTACCGCGTTTTCGCCTTCCAGTACGGATACCACAATTGGGCCAGAAGTCATGAACTCGACCAGACCATCAAAGAATGGGCGACCTTCGTGCTCAGCGTAAAAACCGCGAGCCTGCTCAACGGTCAGGTGCAGCATTTTGGTGCCAACGATCTTAAACCCTGCTGATTCAAAGCGAGCGAAGATGCTGCCAATAACGTTTTTTGCCACCGCGTTTGGTTTGATGATGGAAAAAGTACGTTCAATAGCCATTGATAACCTCTGTAAAATGTTCTGTTGTTTTTGCATACCTGAGTATGGTGTGGCGCGGATTATAAAGAGCAATAGCGCCATTGCCTATGGTTATGCATAACATTTTTTTAAAATGAGACGAAGATTAGCAACAGCTCGTATTTCGCATACCGTGTTGATGATGAAAACAGAGCGGACACTGCTTTTCATCAGACGTAAATGACCAGAAATGACGGTGGCACGTCAGGCAAACGGCTTCATATGCCGGTATGGTCACGCTTTTCCCTACCCCGTCTGTTTGTGTCACGTTTATCGCCGCATGCTGGCATACCGCTTCGCAGCCGCCGCACCCCGTACAGCGTCCGGTTTCCACGACCAGTTCAGCGTTCTTAAACCGAATCGCGTTTTCCATACAACTTCGCCAGCACGCGCCGCACAGTACGCAGGATTCGGTATCGAGAGTTATCTCTGCCTCGCTAAACGCAGAAAACGCCCTGCGCAGTTCACGCTGACCGGGCACGACGCTACAGGCCTGGACATCCTCTCGGGGAACGTGCATCAGTACACGCCGGGCGGTATTAACCTCGTTGACGGGTATATATTTAAACGCCCACGCCGCTTCACCGCGTCGGCGAAGCGCCAGATTCAGCCGGGCAATCGCCAGCAACCAGTCAGGATTCTGCTCCGCGTCGATACTGATAAAACGAACGTGGTACTGCGCGTGCCACAGCAGAAGCTCATTCACCCCTGGCGCACGGTCAGTAAACGGCCCAACAAGCGTATCGCCACACAGAAAGCGTTTTCGCGGCGTGATGCCGGTGATGGCCTCAGCGGGGCAGACGAACAGGCAGTCACCGCATTCAATACAGCGGCTGTCATCAACCGAGACGCCTGAGTCGGTAAAAGAAAAAGCCTGCACAGGACAGACGTCCGCGCAGGCGAGGCAGGAAGCGTGGCGAAAACGGCGACGGACGCACGCATGCGTCACGTCCATCGCCGGGGCAAAGGTCAATCCGCCCATCAGCCAATACTGAAGAAAACGAAGCGCAGCATCAGCTCACCGACAATCAGCAATGCGCTTCCCAGCAGCATGGGAGATCGCGCCGCTTTCAGACCGCCCGCAGCAAAGCACAGCATACCCGCAACGGATACGCACCAGCTCAGCAGATGAACGGTTCGCAGTTGCTCCAGCATCTGTAGCGGTGCGTGAGGGAACGTCACCACGGTGTTGTCCATAGCCGTAATATCTGCCAGCCAGACGGGCTGCATCACCAGACGCACAAGCACCAGCAGCGTGATAATGACAACCGCCGCACGCACGGTAGTCTGGGAACGCGTCCCAACGGCCATGCAGGCTGAACCGATAATCCCCACCGAACCGAAAAACAGCACCAGCGTGTTAACGTGCTGCCATGTCACCACGGATGCGTGCATGTAGATCTGCGCCATGCAGAACACGTCGACTAAACCAACCAGACCTGCCACAACCAACAGTGGCTTCCAGTCTGGCTTTTTGACAAACATCAGCAGCGTTGCGAAGCCAAGCGCCGCAAGATAAAGACTGGCAAAGATAATCTCACGACTCAGCCAGGAGCTGGATACGTGGCGCAGCGCGTTAAGAGCATTAAGCGGATAGCCCATGTGCAGCGCGGAAGCGAGCAGCCCCAGACTCGCCAGCACAAACGCTCCGGCTGCCGGCAGCAGCGCGCTGCGTTGCGTGCTTCCGAACGCCAGCCACAGCGTAACGCCAACCGATCCTTGCAGGAACAGCGTAAAAATCAGCAGCGGTAACTCATGCATGACGTTTCCCCTCTTTCTCTGCGCCCTGATGCGCTTTGATCACCAGGTTTGGTTTGGTGATGGAGGAATCAGGCAGGCCTTTCACATCACAGACCGCACCATACTTCGCCCGCAGTTCATCAATCGGCCCGAATTTAATCGCTTCGAGTGGACAGGTTGCCACACAGACGGGCTGCTCTCCCTTCGCCTGGAGATCCACGCAGAAATCACATTTGGACATTTGCCCGGTCTGCTCGTTGAGCTGTGGCGCGCCGTAAGGGCAAGACCATGCGCAGTAGCCGCAGCCGACGCACTTATCAGTATCAACGCGCACAATGCCGTCCCCCGGACGCTTATGCATCGCGGTGGTCGGACAGTTCTTGGTGCAAATGGGATCCGCACAGTGGTTACAGGAAATGGAGAGCGTGTAGGCAAAAACGTTGTTGCTGACGCCGCCCTGCCCGGTCGGGATAAAACTCCCGCCGTTGACTTCGTACACGCGACGGAAACGACGACCGACCTCAAGGTTGTTTTTATCTTTGCACGCCACCTGGCATGCCTTGCAGCCCGAGCAGCGAGAAGAGTCGATATAAAAACCCAGCTGTTTGTCGCTCACCGGTGCGTAATGTTTAAACTGACTCATGCTTTAGTTACCTCCACCAGCATGGTTTGATGGGAATTCCCTTTCGCAAGCGCGGTAATACGGGCGGAACTGAGCACGTTTGCGCAGCCGCCTTTATCGATACCCTGCGCGTCCGGCTGCCACCAGGCGCCTGCCTGCATGGCCACCACGCCTGGAATGATGCGCGGCGTGACCTCCGCCGGGATCTCACAAATGCCGCGCGCGTTATGAATACGCACGGTATCCCCCTGCGCAATGCCGCGCTTTTGCGCATCCTGCGGGTTGATCCACAGCTTTTGCTGCTGCGCCTCAATTAACCACGGGTTGGCGTACTGGGTGGAGTTAGCGCGGTTTTTCCCTTTCCAGGTGATCAGCTGGAGCGGGAAGGTTTTGACCAGCTCGTCTTCCGGCCCTTCATGGGCAGGCACGTAGTGCGACAGCGCCGGGATTTCCGGGTGCTGCATGTCGTACAGACGCTTCGAGAAGATCTCAATTTTTCCGGACGGCGTCGGGAACGGATGATTCTGCGGATCGCGAATGTTGTCTTCAAAGGCAACGTACGGCGCGCTTTTGAAAAGATGCTGACGCGTCTTCTGTAGCGTCGCGAAGTCCGGCAGGTTTTCATCCGGCATGGACAGCCGCGTCTGCTCCCAGATGTGCTCAATCCACGCTTTTTCGTCACGGCCCTCGCTGAACGCTGGCTCGACGCCAAGCTTAGCAGCGACCTCCCGCAGCCAGTCGTAGTCTGAACGGCGTTCAAATTCAGGTTCAATCAGCTTTTCTGACAGGATCAGATAGCTTGCCGTACCCCAGGTTTCGCCGATATTCCAGCGTTCCATGAAGCTGGTTTCCGGCAAAAGCAGGTCGGCGTATCTGGCGCTCGGCGTCATAAACAGATCGCTTGCGACGATAAACTCGATTTTCGACTCGTCTTCCAGGACACGGGTTGCCTGATGAAGATCCGGGTTCTGGTTAGCCAGATAATTGCCTGCCAGCGAGAACAGGATGCGGATATTGCTGTCCAGCTTCTCAGCATCTTTCAGGCCATCTTCCGCGGTTACCTTAGAAGCATCATCCGCGGCCTGCACCCAGTTCATGACCGAAATTTTGGCTTTGACCGGGTTGTCCGGCATCTCTGGCCCGGCCGCAAATTTGCGGTTTGCGCAGCCGCCATAGCCTGCTGCCCAGCCGCCTTTCACCCCGACGTTACCCGTTAGCGTGGCCAGTATCGTCGAGCCGCGCGCGGTGCGCTCGCCGCAGTTGTGACGCTGCGGACCCCAGCCCTGGATCAGCGCGGCGGGTTTGGTGGTTGCGTAGTCGCGCGCCAGCTGACGAATAGTTTGTGCAGGCACGTGGGTGATTTTCTCTGCCCACTCGGGCGTTTTCGCCACGCCATCCTTTGCACCGCTCAGGTAAGCCATCAGGGATTCATTGGCCGGAACGCCCTCTGGCATGGCGTCTTCGTCAAAGCCCAGGGTGTAGCGCTGAATAAAGTCGCGATCGTGCAGGTTCTCCGTGACGATCACATACATCATCGCTTCCATCAGGGCGTTGTCTGTTGTGGGACGCAGCGGGATCCACTGGTCGGCCAGGGAGGAAACCGTATCGGAATAGCGTGGGTCGACAACAATGAAGCGCGTGCCGTTTTGCTTCATCTTCTGGTAGAAGTGGTTGCTGTGCCCGAAGATGGTTTCCGTCGGGTTATGCCCCCAGAGAATGACCAGTTTGGTGTCCAGCAGCGTGTCCAGAGAGCTGCCGCTGGCGGCGGTGCCATAGGTATACGGCGTTGCCGCCGCCGTGTTACCCATACTGACCGAGTGATAGCTTTCGAGATAGCCGCCGGTTAAGTTGAGCAGACGACGAACCATTTTATCGCCGGAAAAGGTCCCGCCGGACACTGCGGTGCCTACATGAACATAGCGTGACGCAGCACCGTATTTTTGCGTAATAGTTTTTAATTGATTCGCAATAAGGGTGGTGGCTTCATCCCAGGTAATACGCTCGAATTTTCCTTCGCCACGTTTACCTACACGTTTCATTGGATATTTCAGTCGATCGGGGTGATAAACAAATTTCCGATAAGCCCGACCACGAACGCAGGCGCGCATCACTGGCATCTGCGGATCCAGCGCGTTATCCGGACGCGTTGAAATTCGGGTCACAACGCCATCACTGACGTGAGCACGAATATCACACTTGCCGCCGCAGTCAAACGTACTACAGGTTTGCACCACTTTTTCTTCAGGCGTAGCGTCTGAAACCGCCGCGCCCTGTGCCTGTGCTTTGCTGGTTTTGACGACAAACGGCAGGGCGGCGAGCGCCGACCCTGCCTGAATAAACTGACGCCGGGATATGGCGGGAATAAGCCCTTCTCCCTGATGTTTATTTTTTTTCATTGCTCGTTCCTTCAAATAAAAACGCATTCTCGTTTTTTTTCAGGAACGAATATTGATAATTATCAAGCTAACTCTTGAGGAGTAACACTTAGCGATCTAATTCAAAATTCACCGTCGCCGTTTGTCCTGTTTCATCCAATACAATCAATTGATATTTACCCGGTAAATATAATTGCAGTGAATAATTCTTCTGATGCCCGTCCAGCGGTTCGCCATTCAAAAACCACCATCGTTGCCCCTCTCCGCCACTGGTTGAAACGTTGAGGGTCATATTTTTCTCACCTGGAAGACGTTTAATTACCGCCCCTTCTCTGACGCCTGACAACATCAGCGGCGCCGCATTATGGTTATCCAGCGGAGGGCAAACCGCTGAACGGGCGGGGAGACGAGCAGCCCGTTTTTCGGCAGCAGGCAGCCAGGGCTCCAGCGGCAGCGGCCAGACATCCAGCACTTTCTCTGTCGCATCAGGGCAATCCGCCGCAACGCGTTTGCCTTCTTTATCCAGCCAGACCGGGAAACGGATCCCGCGAATACCTTCCTGTTCCGGCAGCAGCAGCGTAGGCGGTTCACTGCCTTCCAGCAGCCAGGTTGACAGCCGACGCCGACAGTTTTCGCTCCCTTCAGGCAGGGACTGGCCGCCCGGCCAGCAAATCACGCCCCGTCCTACGCTTGCGGGACGCGGATCGCGCGGCAGGCGCGCTTCATCCACCATCGAGCGGGACTGAAGCATATTATTGACCTGATTGAGGAGCGGTACCGCGCTGGCGAAACCAAACTGACCGGCAACGGGCGTGCCGTCCGGGCGTCCGGTCCAGATTCCAATGACATAGCGGGCATTCAGGCCGATGGCCCAGGCATCCCGGTAGCCATAGCTGGTGCCCGTTTTCCACGCCAGCGGCGCAACCTGGGGCAGCGCACTGTCCGGCAGGGGCTGTGCTTCATTAGCGAGAATGCGACGAATGATCCACGCCGCCCCCTGCGACAGCAGCGGACGTTCGATCAGCGGATCGCCCGGCTGCATACGCAGTCGGCCCGCCTTACCCTGACGCGCAAAGGCGCTATAGGCGGCAGCGATATCAGCCAGCCGTGCGCCTGCGCCCCCCAGGATCAGGGAGAGGTTGGGCTGTGCTCCCGCAGGCAGAATGAGCGGTAATCCCGCGTTGCTCAGCATTCCGGCAAAACGTTTTGGGCCGTACGCTTCCAGAACCTGCACCGCAGGCAGGTTGAGGGAACGCACCAGGGCTTCGCTCATACTGACCGGCCCATGGAAGCCACTGTCAAAGTTGCCGGGACGATAATCCCCCGTTTTTCTTGGCACATCCTGTAATAACGAAGCGGGATGGATCAGACCATCGTCCAGCGCCATGCCATAGATGAATGGCTTGAGGACCGATCCCGGCGATCGGATCGCATTGACCATATCCACGTGGCTGAAACGGCTGTCATCATTGATATCTACCGAGCCTACCCAGCCACGCACTTTCATGGATGTATGATCCACTACGATCATCGCCAGCGAACTGCGGGCAGGCAGGCGTGATTTCCAGTTCATTGCCAGCTCTTCAAGCTGTCGTTGCAATGCTGCATCCAGCGTGGTGACTATTTTTGTGTCACGACTTTTACTCAGCATCATGCGGGAAAAGAGCGGCGCCAGCTGCGGCATCTGCCGGGGAGCCAGCCAGACCGGCTCTTCACGGGACTCTTTGACCTGCTTTTCAGACCAGACGCCCTGAGTCAGCATGCGGTCGAGCACTTTGTTCCGCGCCGCTTCGGCACGCTCCGGCCAGCGGTCCGGGCGCAGACGGCTGGGTGCCTGCGGCAGTACAGCCAGCAGCGCCGCGTCGGAATAGCTCAGCTGCGACGGCGGTTTGCCCAGGTAAGTCCAGCTTGCCGCGCCCACGCCCTGCAACGTGCCGCCAAACGGGGCACGGTTAAGATACAGCGTCAGGATTTCACGCTTGGAGAGATGCCACTCCAGCTGCATCGCCCGCCACAGCTGACGAATTTTACCGCCAAAGGTACGCGGATGCGGATCCAGCAGACGCGCCACCTGCATGGTAAGCGTGCTCCCGCCGGAAACCACTCTCCCGGAGGTGAGATCCTGCCAGGCGGCACGCAGTACAGAAAGCGGATTGACGCCCGGGTGATCCCAGAACCAGCGATCTTCATACTGGATCAGCGCCTCGAGATAGCGTGGGGAAACCTCTTCAATGGTAACCGGATAGCGCCAGATGCCTTCGCTGTCGGCAAAACGCCACAGCGGAACACCCTGCTCATCCACCACCACTCGCGCAGGGTTGACCTCTTTCAGGGGCAACGGCCACACGCGGTCAGCGACGACAATCAGCCCCCCTGAAACGAGAAGCGCTCCCGCCAGCCACAGCCAGCGGGAGCGAATCAGGCGTGCTATCCGCATCTTACGGAACAACGATCAGCGGGCCACTGGCCGCCCCCGTTGCCCGCCACTGCGGAACGTACATGGACTCGACCATCGGAACAGGCACCTGGTAGGTTCCCGGCGTAACGGCACGGGCCAGATAAACCAGCGTGACCGGCTGTCCTTCATTGACCGGCACCGCGGCCACAAAGCGATCGTCGCGGAATTCCATGTGCTGAATATCAGACTGTTGCATCTGATTCAGCAGGTTTTGCACTTCACTGCCGCTGTCCTGCAAGCTGGCGCTGCTGCTCGCCAGATTCTGGTTTTCCAGCTCCAGACCTGCCGGGAGCAGATCCACCACCAGCGCATCCGGCACGTTCTGGCTGGCCTTCACCTCCAGCCACACCAGAACCAGCTCACCGCTCTTCAGAGAAGAGAGCGACTTGCTGCTGCCGTCTGTCGCCAGGATATGACGTTCAATCTGCAAGACATTAGAGGATGGCTGAGGCGCATACTCCGGATAGCCAGTCGTGTCCAGTCGTACCCACAGCGGCGTAGTGCCGGTATTCGTCACCTGCAACGCACCAAGCTGAGCGCTGTTCAGGTTTTCTACCTGCGCTTTATCACTGCTCTGGGTCTGTTCAGAGAGGGTGGTCGTCGCCTGCCACGCGCCTGACAAGGTTTGCAGTGAACGTCCGGCCAGGAACAGCGCATTGCTCTCCTGAGTAGACAGCCAGCGCTGGCTGAACGCGTCTTCAGATAACGTGTTCAGCAGCCTGTTTTGCGCATCCGGCATCAGCTTGTACTCTTCCAGCAGGGAGAGCATCAGGGCATTATCACGCAGCTGGCTGCCGTAATCCGCCATCCAGTTTCGGCTGTCGTTACGGGGAGTTTTGAGAGCCAGATCCAGCGCCTGCTGGCTGCGCGGTGCATCCCCCATCAGTTTGAGTGCCATGCCCAGCTGCATCAACGGAAGCCCGGAAGCAGCCTGAGCGTGGCGCTCCCAGATTTCACGCAGCGCACCGAGCGGCGCTTTTTGCTGACGAGCCAGCACCAGCGAAGCGTACGCCTGAACAGCAAATTTGCTGGCCTGGGTGTCGTCGCTGTAGCGGATGGACATCATCCCCGGATCCTGTAAATAGCGCAGCAGTCGGCTGTTGGCGTTATTCACTGCCTCGGCAGGCACGCTGTAACCCTGCTCCCCTGCCCGCACCAGGAAGTCCGTGACATAGGCGGTCAGCCAGTACTCTTCCGGGCCGTTTTTATCCCACAAGGCAAAACCGCCATCGTCACGCTGCATTTGCAGCAGACGGGAGATCCCGATATCAATGGCCGCACGGCGTTTATCGTCGGTATCGCCTTTAATACCCAGTGCCTTCAGCTGTGCCGCGTTGGTGTAGAGGGACGGGAACAGGCCGCTGGTGGTCTGCTCAAGACATCCATACGGATAGGCCTGAAGTTCACGAATGTAGCGCGCCAGATTTAAAGGTGGTTTACCGCTGAGCAACAGCTGCCCCTGTAGCGTGGCAGGCGAGAAACCGTTGATATGCTGTGCTGGTGCACTCCAGGATTCGCCAGGGTTCAGCATCGTGCCCGTATTCACCGTTTGCGCCGGGAATGCGGGACGCACGCCAATTTTCCAGCTCTTCTGCTGCGGCGCAAACGTCTCACCAGGGAGCTGAAGCCCCGACACCTGAGCAGTCACTTCACCATCTCCATAGCCTTCCAGGGCGCGCACCGGAATAAACAGGGTGCTACGTGCGCCAGGCGGCAGCTTAACCGGCTCTGGCTGAGCACCTTCGAGCGACAACTTACCGGTTGCGGTTAACGCAATGTTCAGCGTTTGCGGCTGGTCCGTCAGGTTAGTCAGGTCCAGCGTCAGGCGAGAGGTATCGCCACTTGCGAGGAATCGCGGCGTATTAAGCTCGGTGATAATCGGAGCCGCCACAATGATTTTGCTTTCGCTGCTGCCGAAATCGTCTTCCGTCCAGCCCTGCGCCATCAGACGCAGTTCGCCGTTGAAATCGCCAATCGGCAGCGTGATGGTGCCTTCGCCGTTGGCATCAAGCGTAACCGGCTGCGCCTGCTGGGCAATTATGGTGACATGGTTCACCGGTGGCTTACCGCCGCGTTTCAGTTCATCGCCGTCTCCGCCAAAGCGCAGTGCGGCCAGACGTCCCTGACCTTCAATCACCTGGCCGTAAACATCATAGATGTCCGCGCCATAGCGCTTCTGACCGAAGAAAGCTTCCCACGGATCCGGCGTGACGTAGTCGGTAATGTTCAGCACGCCGCTATCGACAGCCGAGACCAGTACGTTCACCTTCTGTGGCACAGTCCCCTCTTTTACGCTGGCTTTCACTTTCACAGAAAGCGTCTGGTTCGGACGCATTTTTTGCGGGTTATCCAGTGCGATGTTCAGGCGACGATTTTCGTCCCCCATTGGCAGATGCAGCAGGCCAACCGCCCGTTTTGGCGTGGCGGATTTGGATTTATCGCCAGGACGAACCACCAGCGTGCTGAGGTAGAGATCGTGACGTTTCCAGTCCTTATCCACCGGAATGGCGAGATCCAGACCGTTTGCTGGCACGTCGATCTCTTTCCACCACAGCGGTCCTTCGCTGGATTCGATCATTGCATAGCCCTTGCCTGCGGCCGGCGCTGCAATATGCAGGTTGATGGTATCGCCTGGCTGATAGGATGGCTTGTCCAGTTTCAGCGTCACACGATCCGGGCGAGCAGCGCCCGTGCCATCGCTGTTATCCTGCCAGCTGTACCCCGCCCAGAAGCGCACGCTGCTGACCATGTCATCAGGGGCTTTCACTTCCAGACGGTATGAGCCCCACTCCACCGGGAAGGTGACTTTACCGGTTTCATCGGCCTTGAGGTTTAGCTCCTGCTCGCCCTCAACCAGATCTTTTTGATCAAACTGGGACTGCCAGCCCTCACTCTCGGACCAGTTCCAGAAGTAGTCGCGACGCTCACGGATCAGACGCACCTGCAAACCAGATACCGCTTTTTTCGTCCCGCTGGCATCGGCATAGACGATGTCAAAGCTGGCGTTGCCGTTTTCATCGACAATCGGCTGATTGACGGTGGTATCGGTACGGTAGTCGTAAACGGCCTTGCTGGCGAACTGTGGGCGGATCCCCGGAAGTTCAGCCGCAGGCCAGATAGCCTGCTCGGCGCGTCGCGTTACCGGACGCCCACCTGATTCCAGCAGGCTGGCCTGCAAAATCAGTTGCAGCGGCGAGTGCGCCTCTTTCCACTGGCTTTCGGTGGTAACCTGCCCACGCCCCTGTTCGTCCAGCGTAAGCTGCACTTCATCCAGGCTGCGGCTCAGGTTCTCCTCGGCAATATCACCGAACTGGAAGCCAGGCAGCGTAGGCACCGCGTCACGTAGCGGACGCAGGAAAAGCTGGCCTTGCAGAGAATTACCGTTAGCCGGCGCGCCATACAGGTAATAGCCAGCAACGTTAAAGTCGACATTATCCTGCGGGGAAACTGGCGTTTTTTGCCCGGTCAGATTCAGCGCCATACGCTCAGGCATAAAATCTTCGACGTGGAAATCCCACATGCGCTGCTGGTTATCGCCCGTATTCGCGCGAATATGCCACATGCCGGTCTGGGCGCCGCTATCGAGCGGATAGTTGAAGCGATAAAGGCCGTTCTCAGGTTGCACAACGACCGTACGCGCCACCTGTCCGTCCGGGCGCAGCACGTCAAGTTTTACCGGCTGATCGGGAAGCGGTTTGCCATCGCTGTCGCGAAGCAGGCCGTTCAGGATCACCGTTTCACCCGGACGATAGAGATCGCGCGGGCCAAACATAAAGAACTGTTTGCTGTAACCCGGGTTACCGGCGATATCAAACTCCGCCAGATCCAGCGCCGGAAGTTTGAGGTCGAGAAGCGTCGTCTGGCCATCTTTACTGGCCAGGATCAGCGCGGCTTCTTTATCGGTTTCCAGTTTCGCATGACCATCGGCGTCGCTGTTCGCCTCGGCCAGGGTCTGCCCTTTATCGTTCAGAAGGGTAATAGCCACACCTGACTGTGCCGCACCGTTTTCAAGACTCTGGGTGAAGATGTCCAGGCGGTTATGATAACGGTGAGCGGACAGCCCAATATCACTTAAGGTAAAGAGCGTCGCGGCGTTACTGTAGTTATAGTGACCAGCCTGATTCATCACGGCGATATAGACGCCAGACTGCTGGAGCGGCTTAATATCTTTGAGCGGCAGGAGCAGTTTTTCACGCGTATTGCGCGCCGGGTTGAGGTCGAAACGGCCGGTGTAGACCAGTTCCGCCATCTTCAGCAGGTTGTCAGATTCCCAGTTGGTCAGCGAGTTACGGTACTCCCACTGGCTGACAAACGAGGCCAGCGACTCCGGCTTCACGCGATAGAAGTTCACATCCACATTGTTGACGTTGAGCGCCATCACCGGCAACCCTTCCACCACCTTACCCGGCAGCAGCGATCCGCGGCTGGCGAATCCGACCGTCGGTTCAACATCCCGGGTGGTGATCGCTTTTTCATAGTCGATGCCGAATGTCGCTTTGTTCAGCGCCAGCAAATTACGTTCGACGGTGACGACCAGATTACGATTCGGCTCCAGATGGCGCAGGCGCAGCTCTTTCAGATTGGGGGCCAGTTCCCAGGCGCCGTCCACTTTGCCGCTTTTTTTATCCACCACATGCACCGTTTTCGCAAAATCCTGGCTGGGCTCCAGCGGTACAGAGAAGGTCAGAACCAGCGTCGCAGCGCCGTCGAGTTGCACTTCAGAGGCATCCAGCAGCGTCAACGCCTTGCCCTGACTCTGCGCGGCCAGCTTAGCCAGCTTTTCAGGATCCGGTTTTGCCGGGGTTTTCTGTTCTGATGCAGTAGACGCTGCGGGGGCAGCGGCCTGAGGTTTGTCGTCGCTGTTATCACAGCCGACAAGCGTAAAGGTGGTGAGCAGCGCGAGAGAGATCGCAGCTAAGCGAAACGGTTTCATCCTGTGTCCCTGGCCTGAGGGGCCTGTTGGTCATCGTCCGGATAAGTATTATCCGCAAGTTTCGTTAATACAAAAAGTCCAATTTTATAATCTGGAAAGCACCTCGCAGAATGGCATCACGCAGCCAAACCGTGATGGAACGGCGATCACAGCGCATAACGTAACATGTTACCTTTCGCGTCATTTGTTTTTAAAACAAGAAGATAGCTGGATAAGCTCGCATCAGGCCTGCTAGTTTTATGACCATGACGCACCCCGAGTGCGCGGTTCAATAAGAGAGAAAGCCATGAAACGAGCCGTGAACGCCCTACAAAATTTCGGAAAATCATTGTACGGACCTGTACTTATCTTACCCATCGTCGGCCTGTTTATCGCCTTCGGGAATGTGCTGGGTAACGGCAATCTGGCCGAGTACCTGCCGTTTCTCGGCCACCCGCTGATCCAGAGTGTCGGCCAGCTGATCGCCAAATCTGCCGTGTCGGTGCTGGTCAACCTGGCGCTGGTGTTTGCCGTCGGGATCCCCATTGGACTGGCAACACGAGACAAAGGCTACGCGGCGTTGATTGGGCTGGTGACCTTTATCGTATTCATTAACGCGATGAACGTGACGTTACAGCTTCAGGGAGAACTGGCCCCTGCGGAACAGATGAAAGCCGCCGGACAAAGCATGGTGCTGGGCGTCCAGGTGCTGGAGATGGGCGTTTTCGCCGGGATCCTGACCGGGGCGCTCTCCGGTTATCTGTACAACAAATATTCCGGTGTCCAGTTTAACGGCGCGATGGCGATTTACTCCGGTCACTGCTTTGTCGCGATTGTGATGCTGCCTGTCTCTATGCTGCTCGGCGTGGTCATGAGCGAACTCTGGCCGTACGCACAGCATGGAATAAGCGCTCTGGCGCTGGCGATCAAAGGGTCCGGTCCGTTTGGCGTGGCGATCTACGGTTTCCTTGAACGCATTCTGGTGCCGACGGGCCTGCATCATCTGGTCTATACGCCGTTCCTGTATACCGAACTGGGCGGTACGCAGGAGGTGTGTGGCGCAACCTATCAGGGCGCGCGCAATATCTACTTCGCCGAGATGGCCTGCCCGGACGTGAAGCAGCTCAGCAGTACCGTGGTGTGGGATGCGCGCGGCATCAGCAAGATGTTCGGCCTTCCTGCCGCCGCGCTGGCGATGTACATGACCGCGAAGCCAGAGCGTAAAGCGATTGCGAAAGCGATTCTGATCCCGGCGGCGCTGACCTCGCTGCTGGTCGGCGTAACCGAGCCGATTGAATTCTCCTTCCTGTTCGTCGCCCCGCTGCTGTTCGTGGTGCATGCGGTGCTGACCGGCATCGGCATGATGCTGTTCTCGCTGTTTGGCGTTCACGCCATCGGCGCCAACGGGATTATCGATTTCATCCTCTACAACCTGCCGCTCGGCACGGAGAAGTCCAACTGGCCCATGTACATCGTGGTCGGGCTGATCATGTTCGCCCTTTATTTCGTGGTATTCCGCTTCCTGATCCTGCGCTTCAACATGAAAACGCCGGGGCGTGAAGATGAGGACCAGGAGACACGTCTTTACAGCAAGCAGGAGTACCAGGCGAAGGGCAATAACGACGAGCTGGGCGAATCCATCGTGGTGGGTCTGGGCGGTCGGGAAAATATAGAGGTAGTGGATAACTGCTACACCCGCTTACGCGTCACGGTGAAGGACGTCGACATCATCGACGAACCGCGCCTGAAAGCGACCGGCGCGAAAGGGGTTATCAAACAAGGTAACAACGTTCAGGTGGTCTACGGGCTGCATGTCAAAAAAATGCGAGAAGCCGTTGAGACGTTTCTCTGAAAGGAGCTAAAGATGTTTACACCCCCATTTATTCTGTCGATTGCCGGCGGCGGTAGCACCTACACGCCAGGTATTGTGAAAAGCCTGATGGTACGTCTGCATGATTTCCCTCTGGCAGAGATCCGCCTGTATGACATTGACGAGGCGCGCCAGAACACCATTGCGCCCGTGGTGGAGAAGGTTATTCGCGACCACAGCCAGAGCATCAAATTCACCGTCACCAGCGACCCGGAAGTGGCCTTCAGCGGCGCGCATTTTGTTTTTGCCCAGATGCGCGTCGGACAGTACAAAATGCGCGAGCAGGATGAAAAGATCCCGCTGCGCCACGGGGTGGTCGGCCAGGAAACCTGCGGACCCGGCGGGCTGGCATATGGCCTGCGTACTATCCTGCCGATGGTAGAGCTGATCGATCGGGTGGAACGCTACGCGCACGAAAAGGCGTGGATCGTGAACTACTCCAACCCGGCGGCGATCGTCGCCGAGGGCGTGCGTCGCCTGCGTCCCAACGCACGCGTGCTGAATATCTGCGATATGCCTGTCGCCGCGATGCGCAATATGGGCGCCATTTTGGGCGTGGATCGTCATAAACTGGAGGTGGACTATTTTGGCCTCAACCATTTCGGCTGGTTTACCCGCGTGCGGGTGGACGGCGAGGACAAGCTGCCGGAGCTGCGTAAACATATCGCGAAGTTTGGCCTGCTGACGGAAGATGCCGCGAAAACCGACCCGCAGCACTCGGATCCGTCGTGGGTGAAAACCTGGCGCAACATCAAGCCGATTATGGATAACTTCCCGGAGTACCTGCCGAACCCGTATCTACAGTACTACCTGATGCCAAACCAGATTGTGGAGCATCAGAACCCTGACTATACCCGCGCCAACGAAGTGATGAACGGGCGTGAGAAAAAGCTGTTTGCCGCCGCCGAAGAGTACCAGCGCACCGGAATTTTACCGGACGCCTTCCACGTAGGTGTTCACGGCGAATTTATCGTCGATGTCGCCTGCTCACTGGCGTTCAACCTGCGCCAACGCCATCTGGTGATGGTGGAAAACCGCGGGGCGATTACCAACCTGCCGTACGATGCGGTGGTGGAAGTGCCTGCCTATATCACCTCCGAAGGGCCGGAGCCTGTCCGCGTGGGTCAGGTACCGCTGTTCCACCAGACGCTCCTGCAACAGCAGCTGGCCTCTGAACAGCTGCTGGTTGAGGCAACCATCGAAGGCAGCTACGAGAAAGCGTTGCAGGCGTTCACTCTGAACCGCACCGTGCCGACCATGGAGCACGCGAAAGCGATTCTGGATGAGATGATCGAAGCCAACCGCGACTACTGGCCTGCGCTGCAAAAGGCCTGGCAGGACGGTGAAGCGGTGAAAAAATAGGGGCTTGCTCGCGAGTTGAACGTGGTTAGCTTGTCGGTGTCAGAAAAAACACCGACAATCCTTTTTTACGGAAAAGAATGGAGGCAACCATGTCCACCTCATATTTTGTCGCTGCCGACTGGCTGATTGAGCACGGCGACGACCCGGAAGTTCAGATTATCGACGCGCGCATGGCCCCTCCGGGCCAGGAGCATCGTGACGTTCCCGCTGAATACCGTGCAGGGCACCTGCCTGGCGCGGTATTTTTTGATATCGAAGCCCTCTCCGATCACACCTCTCCCCTGCCGCACATGCTGCCTCGCCCGGAAGCGTTTTCCGTGGCGATGCGCGAGCTGGGCATCAGCAAAGATAAACATCTTGTTGTTTACGATGAAGGTAATCTGTTTTCCGCGCCGCGAGCGTGGTGGATGCTGAAAAACTTCGGCGTGGAAAAGGTATCGATTCTGGCGGGCGGACTTGCAGGCTGGAAGCGCGACGAACTACCGCTTCAGCAGGGTGACGTCACGCTGCCGGAAGGGGAATTTGATGCCACGTTTGACGCTAACGTGGTCAAGCGCCTGACCGACGTGCTGGTCGTGAGCCACGAAAACACGGCGCAAATCGTCGATGCGCGTCCCGCTCCACGTTTCAACGCAGAAGCGGACGAGCCGCGTCCGGGACTGAAACGCGGACATATCCCGGGGGCGCTGAACGTACCGTGGGGCGATCTGGTGTTTGAAGGCGAGCTGAAAACCACCGATGAATTGCGTGCCATTTTTGAACGTCAGGGCGTGGATTTGCATCGTCCGGTTATTGCCAGCTGCGGCTCCGGCGTGACGGCCTGCGTGGTGATCCTGGCGCTGGCAACCCTTGGCGCGAATGACGTGACTCTGTACGACGGCGCCTGGAGTGAATGGGGTGCACGGGACGATCTGCCGGTTGAACCGGCGAAATAATGGATAACCGCCTGGCAACGCTGTTAACGCGCGGATCGTCGCTGACCCGCGCGGAGTATCGCGTCCTCGCCCACCTCACTGAGCATCCATTGCTGGTGGGCAACATCACGGTGCGCGAGCTGGCGCAGGCGACATTTGTCTCTACCGCGACGATTATGCGGCTGTGTCAGAAGCTGGGGTTTAGCGGCTTTAGCGAGTTTATCTGGCACTGCAAGCAGTTGCTTTCTGACACGCCGCATATCACCGTACAGCCTGAGCAACATGCGGAAATGCCCGGGCTTTTTACCCGGTTCGTTGCCAACTATCAGCAGACCTTCCAGTGGGTCACTCAGGACAAACGCCAGCAGTTTGCCAGCCTGCTGCGCCAGAAAGAGAGCTTCTTTCTCTACGGCGCCGGGTTTTCGTACCTTTTTGCCGAGTACCTGACCAAGAAGTTGCAGGTGCTGGGAAAAACGGCGTTCATCTCCGGGCCGGGAGACAGCCGGAATATTTTTCTCAGCAACGCCGCGCGCTATCAGGTGTTTATTGCCGTTTCACGCAGCGGCGAAACGGAGCAGGTACTGGATAAAGCGCGGATCGCCAAAAACGTCGGCATGACGATCGTCGCGTTTACCCGCGCGTCGGCCAATACGCTGGCGGGTATGGCGGACGTGCATTTTGCCCTCTATGACGAAGCGGTACATTTCGCCGCCGAAGCCGCAGGGGTAACGTCGTTTGAGTCGAATCTGGTGCTGCTGATGGATTTACTGCTGCTGGAAGCAACGGGGTGAAGGTCACCCCGCCGTAATCAGATAATGCGGTTGGTCTTGAGATCGCGCAGGAAGCCGCCCCAGCGACGCTCGTAGAACGGGGTGATGTGCTCGGTAATAAAGTGGCTGATCCCCTTCTCACCTTTCTTCACCTGACAGATATCAATCGGCTCATCGCCCGGCAGGGTGTCGGTTGCCACGCTTCCCGCTGCCTGGATGATCTCGTCGATATCGCCGTCGGCCTCAATCCCTATCAGCAGAACAGGCTTTTCGTCAGCGCTCTCTTTGATGGAGCAGAGAAACGCGCGTTTTACCGGCTTGATGGTTTTAAACAGCGTGGTCAGGGAGTCAATCATCTGCGCGGGCGGCTCGGCCACTTCAGACAGCAGCAGCGTTTCGCCCCCTTCCAGCACCTCCTGAGTGCTGAGCGGGTTGCCCTCGTCACCAATCAGGTGGCTGATTTCGCGCGGAGTAAACTCTTTCCCGGTCGGCAGTTTGGCGTTGAGGAACAGCGTCTGCCCCAGGGTCATTTCGAACAACGTGCGCACCGGCATCACCACGAACGCCTGTTCGTCTTCTACCGCTTCCTGCAAGGCCTCGAGCGAAGTAAAGAACGGGATCACCGAGGTGCCGTCGTCTTTCTCCCAGTGCAGCAGATCCAGCGCGCTGTCTTCGACAACCTGCTCCCCTTCCGCCGCGGTGCCCGGCACCCAGACGGTGGATTCCAGCAGCGTGCGGAAAAAGGCCGGACGGTGGGCGGGTTCGGTCGCCGCCTGCTCCAGCAGGGTTTCTAATTCGTTTTTGGTTTCTGACATAGTTTGGCTACTTCAAAAAACGCCGGGTGGCGCTTCGCTTACCCGGCCTACAAAACCGTAGGCCCGTGCAAGCGCAGCGCCGCCGGGCAATATGATGACTCCGAAGGCGCGCGTAAGCGTAGCGCTACCCGGCAAAAAAGATCACTCAGCCGTCAGCAGGTTCGCCACGGTACGCACGCCCAGACCGGTCGCACCCGCAGACCACTGCTCAACCGCCGCTTTACGGTAGGTTGCGGAGCAGTCAATGTGCAGCCAGCCTTCATGGTAGTTCTCAACGAAGTGAGACAGGAAGCCTGCTGCGGTGCTTGCCCCCGCCGGGTACGCTGCGTTCGCGGTGTTGTTCAGCTCGGCGAAGTTGGACGGCAGCTGGCTGCGGTGGAACTCGGCCAGCGGCAGACGCCAGAACGGTTCGTTTTCCGCCGCCGCGCTGGCCAGCAGGCGATCGGCCAGCTTGTCGTCGAAGCTGAACAGGGCGTGATAGTCGTTACCCAGCGCCGTTTTCGCCGCGCCGGTCAGGGTTGCCATGTCGATAATCAGCTCCGGCTTCTGCGCAGAGGCGTCGATCAGGCCATCGGCCAGCACCAGACGGCCTTCGGCGTCGGTGTTCATCACCTCAACGTTTTTACCGTTGCGGTAGCGAATGATGTCGCCCAGCTTGAAGGCGTTGCCGCTCACCATGTTGTCCGCGCAGCACAGGTAGAGCTTCACGCGCTTGTTCAGGCCACGGGTGATGGCGAACGCCAGCGCGCCGGTGATGGTGGCCGCACCGCCCATGTCGGACTTCATGGAGTCCATGAACGCGCTCTGCTTCAGGCTGTAGCCGCCGGTGTCGAAAGTGATGCCTTTTCCGACCAGACAGGCAAAGACCGGCGCTTCTTTATCGCCGGTTGGGTTGTAATCCAGCGCCAGCAGGACCGGAGGACGCTCGGAGCCACGGCCCACGGTGTGGATGCCCATGTAGTTCTGCTCGCGCAGGTCTTCACCTTTGGTGATGCGGTAAGACATCTTGTCGCCCGCCACGCCGCACAGCAGGTCAACCGCGCGCTGCGCCAGCTGCTCAGGGCCTAACTCTTCCGCCGGGGCGTTGATGGTGTCGCGCACCCAGTCGATAATTTTCAGGCGGCTTTCCAGCTCTTTCTGACCGGCTTCGTCGAGGTTCGCCCACTCGATTTTGCGGGTGCCTTTCGGCCCTTTGTAGCCTGCCCAGAACGCCCAGCTGCGGTCGGTGTCCCACCCTTCGCCTTCCAGCGACACATGCTTAATGCCCAGGCCGTCAATTTTACGCGCGGCGCGCTGGATCAGGCCCAAATCATCATTGCCCGTCAGGTGCAGGGTAATACCGTCGTTGTTGATGCTGTAGGTGGCTTTTTCGCCCCAGCGTGAGTCGGCTGGCTGCGTGGAGAGCGTAATCTTCATCGCTTCGGTCATTTTATTTATCCTTATTAGCAACTAGCAAACGGGCCGCCTGAAGGCAGCCCGTTTATGTTATCTATTCTGCTTCATCTAACCAGACTAACAGAATCGCCTCCAGAATTTTTTCATTGGATGCGTTTGGATCGTCGTCAAAATCTTCCAGATCGCAAATCCACTGATGCATATCGGTGAATCGTACGGTCTTCGGATCGAGATCCGGGTTCGCGTCGTAGAGCGCCTCGCCGATTTCACGGCTGTCTGTCCACTTCAGTCCCATATCAATGCTCGCGTGCGTGGTTGATGGTGTAACGTGGGAACTCCACGACCAGATCTTCATCGGTCACCGCGGCCTGACAGCTTAAGCGGCTGTCGGGCTCCAGACCCCATGCTTTATCCAGCATGTCGTCTTCGTCTTCGGTGCTCTCGGCGAGAGAGTCGAAACCTTCACGCACGATGCAGTGGCAGGTGGTGCAGGCACAGGATTTTTCACAGGCGTGTTCCACTTCGATACCTGCACGCAGGGCAACATCGAGAATGGTTTCACCGGTCTTCGCTTCCAGAACTGCGCCATCCGGACAGAGGTCCGCATGAGGCAAAATTACAATCTTTGGCATATTAAACCTCGTCCACGGACTGGCCTTTCAGCGCGACGCGGACAGATTTGTCCATGCGGCGAGCAGCGAAGTCCTGGGTTTGTTTATCAACGTTTTTAATGGCTTCTTCTATTGCGTCAGCGTCATTGCCTTCGGCGACTGCGCTTAAGCGCGCGGCAGCGTCGTCAATCACCTGGCGCTCAGCGGCGCTTAACAGCGCGGCATCGGCAGCGAGCGCGCCGTTCAGGCTTTCCAGCACGCGTGCGGCTTCCACTTTTTGTTCGGCCAGCATACGCGCCTTCACATCCTGCTCGGCGTAACTCATTGAGTCCTGAATCATGGAGGCGATTTCGCCATCGGTCAGGCCGTAGGACGGCTTCACCTGGATGGACGATTCCACGCCGGTGGATTTTTCCATCGCCGTGACGCTCAGCAGACCGTCCGCATCCACCTGGAAGGTAACGCGAATATGCGCCCCGCCCGCCGGCAGCGCCGGAATTCCGCGCAGCGCAAAGCGCGCCAGAGAGCGGCAGTCCTGCACCAGCTCGCGCTCGCCCTGCATCACGTGGATGGACATCGCAGTCTGGCCGTCTTTGAAGGTAGTAAACTCCTGCGCGCGCGCCACCGGAATGGTGGTGTTACGCGGAATGACTTTCTCCACCAGGCCGCCCATGGTTTCTAAACCCAGAGACAGCGGGATGACGTCCAGCAGCAGCATTTCGCTGTCCGGCTTGTTGCCGACCAGGATATCGGCCTGGATAGCGGCGCCCACGGCAACCACTTTGTCCGGGTCGATAGAGGTCAGCGGCGTGCGGCCAAAGAATTCGCCCACGCGCTCGCGCACCAGCGGCACGCGGGTTGAGCCGCCAACCATGACCACTTCCAGCACCTCGCTGGCCTCCACGCCCGCATCTTTCAATGCGCGACGGCAGGCCAGCAGGGTACGCTTAACCAGAGGCGCAATCAGTTCGCTGAACTGATTGCGGGTGATCTCACCCTGCCAGCCCGCAACGTTAACCGTGACCGATTGCGCGTCGCTCAGGGCAATTTTGGCGTCGATGGCCGCATCCAGCAGTTCACGCTGTACGCGGGCATCGCTGCGATCGCTGATGCCCGCCTGCTCGCGGATGTAGTCTGCCAGCAGATGGTCGAAGTCATCGCCGCCGAGCGCGGAATCCCCGCCGGTCGCCAGCACTTCGAACACGCCGCGGCTCAGGCGCAGGATTGAAATATCAAACGTCCCGCCGCCGAGATCGTAAACCGCAATCACCCCTTCCTGACCGGAATCGAGGCCGTAGGCAATGGCCGCCGCCGTCGGTTCGTTCAGCAGACGCAGCACATGCAGGCCCGCCAGACGCGCGGCGTCTTTGGTGCCCTGACGCTGTGCATCGTCGAAGTAGGCCGGAACGGTGATTACCACGCCGTCGAGATCGCCGCCGAGCGTCGCCGTGGCGCGCGCCGCCAGCGCTTTGAGGATGTCAGCGGAAATGCGAATCGGGTTCAGCAGACCGGCAGACGTCGCGATCATCGGCAGGCCGTTTTCGCTGGCCTGTAGCTGATACGGCAGATGCGGGTAACGGGTCTGGATATCAGCCAGCGAGCGGCCCATCATGCGCTTAACCGAGCTGATGGTATTGGCTGGATCGCGCGCGGCGTTGGTGCGGGCATCAAACCCGACCGCGTGACCCTGCTGCTGGTAGTGGACCACGGAAGGCAGCAGATGGCGGCCCTGCTCGTCAGCCAGCGTTTCCGCCTGGCCGCTGCGCACGGTCGCCACGAGGGAATTGGTGGTGCCCAGGTCAATACCGACGGCCAGACGACGCTGGTGCGGTGCGGCGCTTAAGCCTGGCTCACTAATTTGTAATAAGGCCATAATTGCTTCCGAAATTAAAAATCGAGCAGCTTTTCTTCGAGTTGTTCAGCACTGCTTCGCAGTTTATCGAGAAAACGGAGTTTGCGCACAGTGTCTGCCGCCACGTCCCAGGTCTCGTTGTTCAGTTGCTCCACCATCTGCTGATGGCGGGTATCGAACATGCCCTTTACGCGCGTGATAAAGCTTTCCAGGCGCGCTTCGTCTTTAGCCTGTTCAATTTCATCCAGCTCTTCGCGCAGCTCCAGCTGTTCCATCAGAAAGGCGGTGTCGCGCACGGTATGCTGTTCGCTCGCCAGATCGAAACCGTGGAGCGAGAGCAGATATTCTGCACGCGCCAGCGGATGACGCAGCGTTTGCCAGGCCTGGTTGATGGTTGCGGAGTGTGATACCGCAGCCAGCTGCTCTGCCTGCGTCCCGCTGGCGAATTTATCCGGATGGTACTGACGCTGGAGATCCTGAAAACGGACCGTCAGCGCCTGGAGATCGATCGGGTATTGAGCGGGTAGTCCGAAGAGAGTGAAGTAATCCATAACAATCTCAGGGGTAGCCTGTTAGAACAAACCCCACGCGTAGCAAAGCCACGGTGGGGTTTCGGATGACGCGCGGTTAAACGTGGAAGCTTTCGCCGCAACCACACTCGTCTTTGACGTTCGGGTTCGTGAATTTGAACCCTTCGTTCAGGCCTTCTTTTACGAAGTCCAGTTGAGTGCCGTTGAGGAATTGCAGGCTTTTGCCATCGACCACCACCTTCACGCCCTTGTCTTCAAACACGGTGTCATCAGACGCCGGTTCGTCAACAAACTCCAGTACGTAAGCCATACCAGAACAGCCGGAGGTACGTACGCCCAGTCGCAGGCCAAAGCCTTTACCACGGTTCGCCAGAAAAGAGCTTACTCGCGCGGCAGCGCTGTCGCTAAGGGTAATCGACATACTCAAACCTCAATTATTTTGCTTCACGTTTGCTTTTGTAATCCGCAATGGCGGCTTTGATCGCGTCTTCTGCCAGAATTGAGCAGTGAATTTTCACCGGCGGCAGTTCGAGTTCTTCAGCAATATCCGTGTTCTTGATTGCCTGTGCTTCGTCCAGAGACTTGCCCTTCACCCATTCGGTGACCAGGGAGCTGGACGCGATAGCTGAACCGCAGCCGTAGGTCTTGAAGCGCGCGTCTTCAATGATACCTTCATTGTTGACTTTAATCTGCAACTTCATCACGTCGCCACACGCTGGCGCGCCAACCATACCGCTACCGACAGATTCATCGCTGTTGTCAAAAGAGCCAACGTTGCGCGGGTTCTCGTAATGATCGATAACTTTTTCGCTGTATGCCATGATTGAATTCTCCTTATGTACCGATTAGTGATGTGACCATTCAATGCTGTTCAGATCCACGCCCTGCTTGAACATTTCCCACAGTGGAGAAAGGTCGCGCAGACGGCCAATGGAGTTACGAACCAGTTTGATGGTGTAGTCAATCTCTTCTTCGGTAGTAAAACGACCTAAAGAGAAACGGATAGAGCTGTGTGCCAGCTCGTCAGTCATACCCAGCGCGCGCAGCACGTAGGATGGCTCCAGGCTTGCAGACGTACAGGCAGAACCGGAAGAAACGGCCAGGTCTTTCAGCGCCATGATCAGCGACTCGCCTTCAACATAGTTGAAGCTGACGTTGAGGATGTTTGGCGCGCCCTGCTCGAGATCGCCGTTCAGATACACTTCTTCCATATCTTTCACGCCGTCCCACAGACGGTTACGCAGCGTACGCAGGCGTGCCATCTCGGTTTCCATCTCTTCTTTCGCGATGCGATACGCTTCGCCCATGCCCACGATCTGGTGAACAGGCAGCGTACCGGAACGCATGCCGCGCTCGTGACCACCGCCGTGCATCTGTGCTTCGATGCGGATACGTGGCTTACGACGAACGTACAGCGCGCCGATACCTTTCGGACCATAGATTTTGTGACCGGAGAAGGACATCAGGTCCACTTTCAGCTGGCTCAGGTCGATAGGCAGTTTGCCCACGCTCTGGGTCGCATCCACGTGGTAGATGATGCCGCGCGCACGGCACATTTCGCCGATGGTTGCGATGTCCTGCACAACGCCGATTTCGTTGTTAACGTGCATGATGGAAACCAGGATGGTGTCATCGCGCATGGCCGCTTCGAGCTCTTTCAGGTCGATGATCCCGTTGCTCTGCGGCGCCAGGTAAGTCACTTCGAACCCTTCACGCTCCAGCTGACGGCAGGTGTCCAGCACGGCTTTGTGTTCGGTTTTGCTGGTGATGATGTGCTTGCCTTTTTTCTGATAAAAGTTGGCTGCACCTTTGATCGCCAGGTTGTCGGATTCGGTCGCACCGGAGGTGAAAACAATTTCACGCGGGTCGGCACCGACCAGGTCAGCAATCTGATTACGGGCGATATCAACCGCCTCTTCAGCATGCCAGCCAAAACGGTGAGAACGGGAAGCTGGGTTACCAAAGTTTCCGTCCAGGGTCAGACACTGCATCATTTTCTCGGCAACACGCGGGTCCACCGGCGTGGTTGCGGAGTAATCGAGATAAATCGGTAATTTCATTGCTCTATAAACTCCGTACATCGCTTCAATGCAAGGAATCAGGCAACCGGCTGGATGTACGACCGAGTACGCGGGGTGTGACCACCCCGGCCTGATTCTGAATACTTATCTTTTTAATTACGCGCGCAGTTTAACGTCGATGGCGTCCTGCGAACGGGTGCTGCGCTGTGATTCATGGCTTTGCTGACGACCCGACACGTCCAGAACTTCCTGGTTATTCACCAGTTCACCCAAGGTGATGTTGTTCAGGAAGCCGGTCAGACGGTCGCTCAGATCGCGCCACAGCGCGTGGGTCAGGCACTTATCGCCGCCCTGGCAGCCGCCTTTACCCTGGCAACGGGTCGCGTCGACGGATTCGTCAACGGCGCTAATCACTTCGCCAACCGCAATACTGCCCGCGTCTTTACCCAGCAGATAACCGCCGCCCGGGCCACGAACGCTGGACACCAGTCCATTTTTACGCAGTCTGGAGAACAGCTGTTCCAGGTAAGAGAGGGAGATCCCTTGTCGTTCAGAAATATCAGCCAACGGAACCGGGCCCGCTTCGGAGTTGAGCGCAACGTCCAGCATCGCGGTCACGGCATAACGCCCTTTAGATGTCAGTCTCATGTCTTACTTAACCTCAAACTCGCCCCTGCCCGGGGTTTTTTATTGTAAAATGGGGGTATTGCATAGCAGGGCCAAGTCTGACATTCCTGACTAAATTGGTCAACTATTTACTTGACTGTTTTAGTCAGGTATTTAACCTTCTGTGCCGTTTTTTTTTCCCGGCGGCGCTGCGCTTGCACGGGCCTACGGGCTTTGTAGGCCGGGTAAGCGAAGCGCCACCCGGCGAACAGACGACACTATTCCTTATTCTTCTGCTCAATCGACGCCAGAATCCCGCGCAGGATGTTCAGCTCCTGGCTTTCCGGACGCGCGCGGGTGAACATACGGCGCAGCTTGTTCATCACCTGGCCCGGGTGGCCTTCACGGATAAAGCCGGTTGAGAGCAGCGTCTGCTCCAGATGACCGTAGAAGCGCTCGAGGTCGTCCACCAGCGGGTAGGCCGTCTCTTCTTTAGGTTCGACCGGTTTCTCCTGCGTCGCCAGCCATGCCATGCGCACTTCGTAGGCAATAACCTGCACCGCCATCGCCAGATTCAGCGAGCTGTATTCCGGGTTGGCGGCAATCGCCACGTGATAGTGGCACTTCTGTAATTCCTCGTTGGTCAGGCCAACACGTTCACGGCCAAACACCAGCGCAACCGGCGCCTGTTCCGCTTCTGAGATGCTTTTCAGGCCGCATTCGCGCGGGTCCAGCATCGGCCAGGGCAGCGTACGGGAGCGCGCGCTTGTCCCCACCACCAGGCTGCAACCGGCCAGGGCTTCATCCAGGGTGTCCACGATCTGCGCATTCCCGATCACGTCGCTGGCGCCGGCCGCCAGAGCAATAGCCTGAGAGTCTGGTTTCACCAGCGGATTCACCAGCCACAGGTTCGTTAAGCCCATGGTTTTCATAGCGCGGGCCACAGAGCCCATGTTGCCGGTGTGCGATGTTTCGACCAGCACGATTCGAATGTTTTGCAGCATAATTTTTAAATGTCTGGATTCAGTGTCTGAAGAATATTCGGGCATATTATCATAAACGAGAGACATAATCCGATCCCGCTGCTATACTCTGCGCCGATTTTCCTGTTCTTTAACATCCAGTGAGAGAGACCGATGCATCCGATGCTGACCATCGCCGTGCGCGCAGCGCGCAAGGCGGGTAATGTAATTGCCAAACACTACGAAACCCCAGACTCCGTAGAAACCAGCCAGAAAGGCAGCAATGATTTCGTGACGAACGTCGATAAAGCCGCAGAAGCGATTATTATCGAAACGATTCGCAAATCTTACCCGCAGCACACCATCATCACCGAAGAAAGCGGTGAACATGAAGGTACCGATCAGGATGTTCAATGGGTTATCGATCCACTGGATGGCACCACCAACTTCGTCAAACGCCTGCCACACTTCTCTGTGTCTATCGCAGTACGCATCAAAGGCCGTACTGAAGTTGCCGTTGTTTACGATCCAATGCGTAACGAACTGTTCACCGCAACCCGCGGTCAGGGCGCGCAGCTGAACGGCTACCGTCTGCGTTGCAGCAATGCACGCGATCTGGACGGCACGATTCTGGCGACCGGCTTCCCGTTCAAGGCGAAGCAGCACGCAACCACTTATATGAATATCCTGGGCAAGCTGTTCACCGAATGCGCGGACTTCCGTCGCACCGGCTCTGCTGCACTGGATCTGGCCTACGTGGCGACCGGCCGCGTTGACGGTTACTTTGAGCTGTCACTGAAGCCGTGGGACTTTGCGGCGGGCGAGCTGATCGCTCGTGAAGCTGGCGCGATTGTTTGCGACTTCACCGGCGGCCATAACTATATGTCTACCGGCAACATCGTTGCAGGTAACCCGCGCGTTGTTAAAGCCATGCTGGCAAACATGCGTGATGAACTGAGCGATGCGCTGAAGCGTTAATTCAGTCTGTTAAGCCCGGTGGCGCTACGTTTACCGGGCTTACAACACGCCTCAGATACGGCTAGAAAGGCCGCAACCCCCTTCCCACCGGCACCGCGCTCATCCACATCGTAACCGCAGCCACCAGCAGAATCACCCCGCCCGCCAGCGCAAGCGTTGTCCAGCCAACCTGTCGCCACAATACCGGCGTTTTATTGCCGCTGAGTTTGACCGCCAGCTGACGGAAGCTGTGTACCAGCAACGCTAAAGACGAAATGGTGAGAGACGTTCCTGCCGCCATCGCCAGCGCGGACAGCATGCCCCAGCCAAACACGCCAATAACCTTACTGAACAGCAGAACCATGATCGCACCCGAGCACGGACGCATCCCCATTGAGAGAACAATCATCAGGCGCGCACGCCAGTCCTCACCGTTCTGTAATTGTTCCTGCGTCGGCAGATGCTGATGCCCGCACCCGCAGTTTTCATGGTGAACGTGATGTGGCGTAAAGGCTTTGAATTTTGGTTTTTGCAGTAACGCGCGCAATTTTTTCAGCGCCCGCCAGCAGAGGATCAGCCCCAGCACGCCTACCAGCGCGTAACTCCCCTTCTCCAGCCAGAAGCTGCTCATATGCAGCTGGCGGGCCGGCAGCTGTAGCAGCGAAAGGACGACCACGACCAGCGCAATCGCCACACCGCCCTGAAGTAAAGAGGACGCCAGCGTCAGGCCGATACTCGATTTCAGCTTCGACGGATGCGTGGCAAGCCAGGTCGTGATAACGATTTTGCCGTGTCCCGGTCCCAGGGCATGCAGCACGCCATAGATGAAGCTGAACGCCAGAAGAGCGCCGCCCGCTTTGGTCGGATTTTCCGCCACGGCTTTCAGCAGACCGCTCATCTGCTGATTAACTTCCCGCTGCCAGAGGATGCTTTTCACCATCACCTGCGGCCATGCCTGCCACAGCCAGAGCGCGCCGCCAACCGCAAACAACAAAAAGAGCGCCAGAGGCCAGAGGTGCAGCCAGCGACGCGGCTTACTGACGGGAGAGGAGATCACTGACATTGTAACGTCACCTCCTGCGCAAACTGTTTACCTAACTCCATGTCTTCGGGGGGCGCATCCTCTTTATCAAGAGAAACGGCAAAGTTCAGCATCTCTTCGCTGGGTTTCGGGGTGTGCACGGCAATTTTGCAGATTTTTTGCAAATTTTCCGGCAGCTGCACGTCGCTGTCCTGGGCGTAATGCATATCGACATAGTAGGTTGGGTCAAACGTGGAAAACCTGTACTTCTGCCCGGCCAGCGGCTGAGGGTGCGCCAGCGGAAGGATAAAGGTCAGCACAGCCTGATGACCGTCGCGGGTCATGCCGTACTCCGTGGGACGATTAAGAAACTTCACCTTTTGTCTGTTGTGCCAGAACTCGGTGAAGTAGTGCTGACCCAGCACGTTGGCCATCACTTCCGCCGCCAGCTTTTTCCAGATCTCATCGCCGGGCTTTGCGTTTCCGGCATCGTACAGCAGGTCGGCGGAGGTGATTTCATCCATCGTCCAGCGCATTTTCAGGCCGCTGAGCTGCGTGCCGTCCGTCACCAGTTCGGTTTTCAGGCTGATAAAACTGTGAGGATGTGCGCCGGCGGCAAAAGTGAAAACCGCCAAAAATAACGCTACCGCGCTTTGTTTAACTATTTGCATCTGTTCCTCACGTCAAAAATTCTGTGATGTTCGCCAGCAATCCTGAGTGAAATGCCTGCCGGTGCGCTTTTCAGCGCCCATCCTTTAGCTATTCTTATCAAACATTCACACTGGATACCCGACAGATGATGACGACGCTTGAAATTCCATCTGTGCTTTCCAGTTCGCAGCGCCGCTGCCAGGTGCTTTTGATGCTTTACCTGCCCGATGCTGCCGTCACCGCACAGAGCATAATCGCTGCCAACGGCGTGGACGACGTCATGGCACGGCAAGATATAGCCGAGACGCGCGATGAAATCCAGCGCTATCATCGCCTTGATATCGTCACGCACCATGATGGCTGCTACCGAATTGAGGGTTCCGCCCTTAATCAACGTTTGTGCCTGCTGCACTGGCTGCGCAGGGCGCTTCGGCTCTGTCCACATTTTGTTGCCCAACAGTTTACCCCTGCCTTAAAAACCGCGCTTAAACAGCACGGCATTGCCCGCCCGCTTTATGACGATGCGAACCTTCGGGCGCTTATCAACTTTTGTGCGCGCAAGCTTCAGCGCCAGTTTGAGTCCCGCGACGTACAGTTTTTACAGCTTTATCTGCAATATTGTCTGATTCAGCATCATCTGGGCAATACGCCAGAGTTTTCGCCCGTTCAGCGCAGCTGGACGCAGTCCCGAGGGGAATACTTTACGGCGCAGGAAATTGTCCGCCACTGGAAACGGCGCGTCCCACAGGGAACGCACAGCGATGAACAGCTGTTCCTGGCCCTGCTGTTTATGATGCTTCGCACACCCGACCCGGTGATGGATAAACACCAGCAGGATCAGCGCCTGCGTCGCGCTATCGTGCGTATGATTGCCCGCTTCCGGGCGCAAACCGGGATGAACTTCAGCGATGAGCAGGGGCTGACCGATCAGCTTTATATTCATCTGGCTCAGGCGCTGGACCGCTCCTTATTTGACATCGGCATCGACAACAGTCTGCCGGAAGAGATCCACCGTTTATACCCCCGGCTGCTGCGCACCACTAAAGAGGCGCTGTTTGAGCTGGAAGCCGAATTTGGTCTGCGATTCTCCGGTGAAGAGATGGCTCTGGTGGCGGTGATTTTTGGTGCCTGGCTGATGCAGGAGACCGACCTGCATGAAAAACAGGTGGTCCTGTTAACGGGGGAAGATAAAGCCTGCGAAGCGTTAATTGAGCAGCAGCTTCGCGAGCTGACGCTGCTGCCGCTCAATATTCGTTATCTTAGCCTGGAGGCGTTTAAGAAGGAGGGCGCCCCCCGCGAGGCGGCGCTGGTCATTACGCCTTATCCAACCGCCCTGCCGCTGTTCTCGCCGCCGCTCATTCATGCCGTTGAGGCCCTGAACACGCAGCAGCAGGAACATATTCGCGTTATGCTCGAATCATAGTTACGAGCGAGCAGCCACCTTTGGGCGGATGACGATGGCAGGTAAAGCGACCAGCGCCATCACCCAGAACACACCGTGCCCCAGGTGCTGATAGAGGAAACCGGCAAATACGGTCATCACCGCAATACTGCCGCCCATCGCCACCGCTGAATAGACCGCCTGAAGACGGATAACGTCCCCACCCTCTCGCGCCGCAATGTAGCGCATCGCCGCCAGATGGCACACGGTGAAGGTTCCGCAGTGCAGAATTTGCGCCACAATCAGCCACGGCAGCTCCGTCGTCCAGCCCATGATGCCCCAGCGCACCACGCCGCAAACGGCGGAAAGCAGCAGCAGGTCACGCGCCCCGAAACGACGGAAAAGTTTTTGGCTCAGCGCGAAGATAATGACCTCCGCCACCACGCCGAGCGACCACAGGTAGCCTACCGCAGAAGCCGAGTAGCCCGCCCCCTGCCAGTAGATGGCGCTGAAGCCGTAATAGGCCGCATGTGCCCCCTGGAGCAGACAGACGCAGGCCAGGAAACGCCAGCTTTGCGCCACCAGCGAGCGCCAGGCGGGCCAGCCGGCGCTCTCCTGATGGCGGCTTTCGCCCTGCGGCATTACCGACGGACGCAGCAACATACCGAGCAGCATCGAGGCGATGCCGAGCGTTAACAGCGCCAGAATGGCACGATAGTCATAGAGGCTGACCAGTTTCCCGACCAGCGCAGAGCCGATCACGAAGGCAATCGATCCCCACAAGCGCACGCGGCCATAGTCCATGGTGATCTGCTTTTGCCAGGTGTTCGCCAGGGCATCCGTCAGCGGCACTAGCGGGGAGAAGAACAGATTAAAGCCAACCATTACCACCATCAGCCAGGCAAACTGATGGCTGACCCAGAAGCAGGCCGCAAAGACCAGCGTCAGCAGGGCCAGAATTCGCACCGCTTTAATCAGTAAGGAGGGATCGCTGACGCGGGGCGCAATCAGCAGGCTACCCAGGAAACGTGCCACCAGCCCCGCGCCCAGCAGGATGCCAATGGTCTCAGGCGTCAGACCAATTCCCTTGAGCCAGACGCTCCAGAAAGGCAAAAAAATACCGTAACTAAAGAAATAGGTGAAATAGCTGAGCGCCAGCCAGCGCGTGGAATGCAAGACCATGAATCCCTCCCGAAATGGAGGCGATAGTCTGGCGTTAATCCCTGACTTTAGCAAGTCGTTAGCGCGCTATAAATTAACGATAAATTAACATCATGGACAGCCGGTCGGCGTATGGCGAGAGCGGCAAAATTGTATTACGTTTAAAGAACATCGCCTGAAGAGGTCGTTTGCCATGAACAACTTACGTTATTTCGATTTCGGCTCCTCTCGTTCTTTCCTGCTTTTAATTGCCCGCATTGCTATTGTGGTCCTGTTTATTATTTTCGGTTATCCCAAGCTGACGGGGTTTAGCGGCACCGTTCAGTATATGACGTCGCTCGGCGCCCCCATGCCCATGCTGGCCGCCATTATTGCGGTGGTGATGGAAGTCCCCGCCGCGATTCTGATCGTGCTGGGCTTTTTCACCCGCCCCCTCGCGGTGATCTTTGTCTTCTATACGCTGGGAACAGCGGTGATTGGTCACCACTACTGGGATATGACGGGCGATGCGGTTCTGCCAAATATGATTAACTTCTACAAAAATGTGAGTATCGCTGGCGGCTTTATTTTGCTGGCGATTACCGGGCCGGGGGCCATCTCCCTCGACCGACGTTAGCCCATAAAAAAAGGCCGCATGAGCGGCCTTTTTCAGTTCTGCGACGCAGAGAATTATGCGTACACCGGGAAGCGTGCGCAGATGTCCAGAACTTTACCTTTAACGCGCTCGATAACCGCGTCGTCATTGATGTTGTCCAGAACGTCACACATCCAGCCCGCCAGCTCTTTCACTTCCGCTTCTTTAAAGCCACGGCGAGTTACGGCCGGAGAACCGATACGGATACCGGAAGTCACGAACGGGCTCTTCGGATCGTTTGGCACGCTGTTTTTGTTGACGGTAATGTTGGCGCGGCCGAGGGCTGCGTCAGCTTCTTTACCGGTCAGGTTCTTATCAACCAGGTCCAGCAGGAACAGGTGGTTTTCAGTCCCGCCAGAGACCACTTTGTAGCCACGGTTCAGGAACACTTCCACCATCGCTTTGGCGTTTTTAGCAACCTGCTGCTGATAAACCTTGAACTCTGGCTCCATCGCTTCTTTCAGCGCGACGGCTTTCGCGGCGATAACGTGCATCAGCGGGCCGCCCTGGGCGCTTGGGAACACGGCGGAGTTCAGCTTTTTGTACAGCTCTTCGTCACCGCCTTTTGCCAGGATCAGGCCACCGCGTGGACCCGCCAGGGTTTTGTGGGTGGTGGTGGTCACAACGTGCGCATGTGGAACCGGGTTCGGGTAAACGCCTGCCGCAATCAGACCGGCAACGTGCGCCATGTCGACGAACAGGTACGCGCCGATGCTGTCAGCGATTTCACGCATTTTGGCCCAGTCAACGATGCCGGAGTAAGCAGAGAAGCCACCGATGATCATCTTCGGCTTGTGCTCTTTGGCCTGCTTCGCCATGTCTTCGTAGTCAATTTTTCCGGACTCATCAATACCGTAAGGGATGATGTTGTACAGTTTGCCAGAGAAGTTAACCGGGGAGCCGTGAGTCAGGTGGCCGCCCTGCGCCAGGTTCATACCCAGAACGGTATCGCCCGGCTGCAACAGCGCGGTGTAAACAGCGAAGTTAGCCTGAGAGCCAGAGTGCGGCTGGACGTTCGCGTAGTCAGCGCCAAAGAGTTCTTTCGCACGGTCAATCGCCAGCTGCTCAACGATATCAACGTATTCGCAACCGCCGTAGTAGCGCTTGCCCGGATAACCTTCAGCATATTTGTTGGTCAGCTGAGAACCCTGCGCCTGCATCACGCGCGGGCTAGTGTAGTTTTCGGAGGCGATCAGTTCGATGTGCTCTTCCTGACGTACTTTTTCCTGCTCCATAGCCTGCCACAGTTCGGCATCATAATCGGCAATGTTCATTTCACGCTTTAACATCCGCATCTCCTGACTCAGCTAACAAGTAAATTTTTGGCCTGAAAAGGCAGTCCTGTTGGACGACGGGCAACAGTATAACTGAATAGTTCTGCGATAACAGGTCTTGACAAACGATTTTACGCAAACGTTTACCTCCACGCCACGCAAGGGTTTGAGCAATAAAGCTCTCGCCATTTTCAACGGATTTCTTTTCAGCTTTGTGATGCATATTTTTCACGATGCAAAGAACCATTTACATTGCAGGGGTATTTTTATAAGATGCATATAAAATACATCATTAAAGTAACATCAGAAGGAAGCTGCTATGCTCGACGCCCAAACCATCGCTACCGTGAAAGCCACAATCCCCCTGCTGGTTGAAACGGGTCCTAAACTGACCGCCCATTTCTACGATCGCATGTTCGCGCATAACCCGGAGCTCAAAGAGATTTTCAACATGAGCAACCAGCGTAACGGCGATCAGCGCGAAGCGCTGTTTAACGCTATTGCCGCCTATGCCAGCAACATCGAAAACCTGCCGGCTCTGCTGCCTGCGGTGGAAAAAATCGCCCAGAAGCACACCAGCTTCCAGATCAAACCTGAGCAGTACAACATCGTAGGCAGTCACCTGCTGGCAACCCTGGACGAAATGTTCAGCCCGGGCCAGGAGGTACTGGATGCCTGGGGTAAGGCCTATGGCGTACTGGCAAACGTATTCATCAACCGTGAAGCGCAGATCTACAGTGAAAACGCCAGCAAGAATGGCGGCTGGGAAGGCACGCGCGCCTTCCGCATCGTTGAGAAAACCCCGCGCAGCGCACTGATCACCAGCTTTGAGTTTGAGCCAGTGGACGGTCAGCCGGTTGCCGATTACCAGCCGGGCCAGTATCTGGGCGTCTGGCTGAAGCCTGAAGGCTTCCCGCACCAGGAGATTCGCCAGTACTCCCTGACCCGCAAGCCAGACGGCAAAGGCTATCGCATTGCGGTTAAACGTGAGGAAGGCGGTCAGGTATCCAACTGGCTGCATAACGAAGCCAGCGTGGGCGACGTGGTCCATCTGGCGGCACCGGCGGGCGATTTCTTTATGGCCGTTGAAACGAATACCCCGGTGACGTTGATCTCCGCAGGCGTAGGTCAGACGCCAATGCTGGCGATGCTGGATACGCTGGCGAAAGCAAACCACAGCGCGCAGGTTAACTGGTTCCACGCGGCGGAGAACGGTGATGTGCACGCCTTTGCGGATGAAGTCAAAGCGCTCGGAGCGACCCTGCCGCGTTTCACCGCGCATACCTGGTATCGCCTGCCGACGGCGGCAGACCGCGCAGCGGCTCGTTTCGACAGCGAAGGCCTGATGAATTTAGGGCAGCATGAAGGGGCGTTCAGCGCACCGGGGATGCAGTTCTACGTTTGTGGGCCAGTAGCGTTTATGCAGTATGCCGCGAAGCAGCTGGTAGACCTGGGCGTGAATAAAGACAACATTCATTACGAATGTTTCGGCCCGCATAAAGTGCTGTAATCGCCCGGCGGCGCTGCGCTTGCACGGGCCTACGAAGGGTTTTTTAGGCCGGGTACGCGCAGCGCCACCCGGCAAGAATGTTAAATCGCCGCGTCGTCTTCTTCGCCGGTACGGATACGGATCACGCGCGCCACGTCAAAGACGAAGATTTTCCCGTCGCCAATTTTACCGGTCTGCGCCGTGCGGATGATGGTATCCACACAGGTATCGACGATATCATCGCTCACCACGATCTCGATTTTCACTTTCGGCAGAAAGTCCACCATGTACTCTGCGCCACGGTATAGCTCGGTGTGGCCCTTCTGACGACCAAAACCTTTCACTTCAGTTACGGTCATCCCGGTGATGCCTACTTCTGCCAGCGCTTCACGTACATCATCCAGTTTGAAAGGTTTAATAATCGCATCAATCTTTTTCATGGTGGGTCCTTAAACTCTTGCCAGTAAGCAGCCTCGTAATCGGTTGCTCACAGTATCATATTCAGGCGAATTTTGCGGTATTACTCTTTAAAATCGTTCGCTTCCAGCTCGTGGCGTGAGAGCAATTTATAAAACTCGGTACGGTTACGCCCGGCCATGCGCGCCGCGTGGGTCACGTTGCCTTTGGTGATTTGCAGCAGCTTACGCAGATAGTTCAGCTCGAACTGGTTTCGCGCTTCCGCAAACGTCGGTAAGGCCGTGTTTTCCCCCTCGAGCGCCTGCTCCACCAGCGCATCGCTGATCACCGGCGATGACGTCAGCGCCACGCACTGCTCAATCACGTTCACCAGCTGGCGTACGTTGCCCGGCCAGCTTGCGGTCATCAGGCGTTTCATCGCATCGGTGGAGAACGCGCGCACGAATGGTTTGTGGCGGTCAGCGGCCTGGCGCAAAAGGTGATTTGCCAGCAGTGGGATATCTTCCGCACGCTCGGCCAGCGCCGGGATTTTCAGGTTGACGACATTCAGTCTATAGTAAAGATCTTCACGGAACTCGTTGCGCGCCATCACCTTGGGTAAATCGCGATGGGTAGCGGAAATAATACGCACGTTGATATCGATATCGCGGTTGCTGCCAAGCGGACGCACTTTTCGCTCCTGCAACACGCGCAGCAGTTTGACCTGCAACGGCGTGGGCATATCGCCAATTTCATCAAGAAACAGCGTGCCCCCCTCAGCCGCCTGGAACAGCCCTTCACGGCTGCTCACCGCGCCGGTAAAGGCGCCGCGGGCATGGCCGAAGAGCTCAGACTCAAGCAGCTGTTCCGGCAGCGCGCCACAGTTGATGGCAATAAAGGCATTTTTACTGCGCGGGCTGGCGTTGTGGATAGCCTGGGCCAGGATCTCTTTCCCGGTCCCGCTCTGGCCGTTGATCAGCACGCTAACGTCGGATTGCGCCACCATCCGCGCCTGTTCCAGCAGGCGCAGCATCACAGGGCTACGCGTCACGATGGATTCACGCCAGGCTTCGTCGCCGGATGGCGCCGCATGCTCAAGGGCGCTGTCGATTGCTTTATAGAGGGCGTCTTTATCCACTGGTTTGGTGAGGAAGCTGAATACCCCCTGCTGCGTTGCGGCCACCGCATCAGGAATAGATCCGTGAGCGGTGAGGATAATCACCGGCATCCCGGGCTGCTGCTTCTGGATCTCCGTGAACAGTTGCAGGCCATCCATTTCATCCATGCGCAAATCACTGATCACCAGATCGATTTTCTCGCGGCTGAGCACTTTCAGCCCCTCCTGCCCGCTTTCAGCGGTGACCACGCTGTAGCCTTCGCTGACCAGACGCATTCCCAGCAGCTTTAACAGCCCGGGATCGTCATCCACCAGTAACAGATGGGCAGGTTTACGGCTTGTCATGGCTTCACATCCTCTTGTTTCGGCGTCTCACTGTCTGGCGTCGTGGCAGAGTTGCCTTTCGACCCATCGGGCAGATAGCTGCCTGCCGGCTTACGCGTCGAGAGCTGTCTTTCGATATCGGTCAGATTTTCGAGCTTGCGGGTGGTGGTTTCCAGCTGCTCGCGCAGCGACTCCTGCTGCTGGCGAAGCGCATCAAGCTCGCTGTCGCTCGACTGCTGCAATTTACTGTAGCGGAAACGTTCTTCAGACAGCTGTAATTGCAGGGTTTGTCCATCCCGCCAGAGCTGATAGACCGGGCGCACCTGCGGGGGAATATTGATCACGTAAGTATCCAGCCGCGTCACGTTGGCGCGGCGTTCGACAGGCGTGATTCTGGCATCCGCCATCACGATCCCACGTTTAAACGCGTCCTGCCAGGTATCGTCCACCAGCATCGCCGCCTGGGCACGGGCCTCGGCGGGCGCCAGCCGCTGGGCGCAGTCTATTCCGCGCAGCCAGAACAGCGGATTGGATTCAACATCACGCCCCGACAGGTTCCAGATATCATCGCAACGTGTTGAAAGGAAATCGGCCAGCTGTTTTTGCGGCCATTTATCTTCCTGTTTGTGGCTAATTGCACTTTTCGGCGCATGGGTTACACAGCCGGCCAGCAGTAAGCAGGGCAGGCTCAGGCGCACATTTTTGCTGGAAAACACCGCGCGCAGTGCGCGGTAAAAGACGTGTGACATACTCACCAGGTTGTTATTCATTTCATTGATTTTTCCGGCTCAAGAGGCAGTTCGATACGAAAACAGACATCGGCGCGTTCATCACTCACGATGTTAAGCTCACCCTGCATGCGTCGTATGCAGTCGCGGGCAATACTCAGCCCCAGACCACTTCCTTTTACCGCACCTTTTCGCTGATGACTCCCCTGGAAGAAGGGCTCAAAGATCATCGTTTTTTCATCATCCGGAATCGGGCTTCCCGTATTCGCTACGTCAATAAATACCCGCGAACCGTTGTTATTGCTTCTGATATAAATGGTACCGGATTCAGTACCATAGTGCACCGCATTGGAATAAAGATTATCCAGTACGCTCATTAACAGCATCGGCTCTGCCAGGCAGGAAGGCGCATTGAGATCCACCTGGGTATGCATCATTTTAGCTCTTGCTGGCAGGCTATGGGCGGAGATCACCATGTCCACCAGCGGTTCAATCTCAACGCTTTCAAGCACCACAGCACCATCCGCCAGCTTGCGGTTATAGTCCAGCAGTTGTTCAATAAGTTTTTGTAAATTGCGGCTACTGGCATCCAGAATCGCCACGATCTCTTTTTGCTCAGGGGTTAACGGCCCCGCTACTTCGTCTGCCAGCAGCTCCGTGCCCTCACGCATACTGGCCAGCGGTGTTTTGAGTTCGTGTGAGATATGGCGCAGGAACTGATGACGCTGCGATTCCAGCCACGCCAGGCGTTCAGAAAGCCAGATGATACGCTGACCGACCGAGCGCAGCTCGCGCGGGCCTTTAAAAACAACCGTATCCCCGAGAGATTTGCCCTCCCCCAGGCGGTTAATCATCCGCTGGATCCCCTTTACGGGGCCGATGATCATGCGGGTAAAGAGCAGTACCAGCCCAAGGCTGACGAGGAACAGCACCAGCGCCTGCCAGCCGAAAAACTGGCCGCGCTCGGCAATCTCCTGCTGGAGTTGCTGCCCACGGGAAAAGATAACCGTACGGGTGGACTGCACCATCTCCGTATTGGCGTTCGCGAAGGCTTCAAGTCGGGCGGCGGCGGCGGCATCAGGACCGCTGTTTTTGCACTGGAGCTGCGCCAGATCGTTCAGATCCTGACGCAGCGCCTGATAGAGTTTGTCATCCGGCAAGACCCCGGCATGGGCATCCAGCATTTCGCTGTAGCGTTTACGCTGGTTCTGATAGACCCTCTCCAGCGTGCGGTCGTCCAGCACGCAGTACTGGCGATAGCTACGCTCCATCTCCAGCGCGGCGTTGGTCATTGCCTCGCTACGGCGGGCATCAATAAGCGTGGTGCGGTTAGTCAGGGCCGCCTGGGCACTTAACGCATTCAGGCTTTGCCATGCCTGCCACGCCAGAACCAGCAAAGGTAGCAGGATCAGCAGGAAGGCCATCATAACGAGCTGTCGCAGGGAGCGAGGGAAAGCGGGCCAGCGTTTCAACACATTACTCTCATCATCCGGGTTTGAGGAGAGCGTAACTGAGTCTGCCCTTCAGATACAACAAAGCCGGGTAAAAACCCGGCTTTGTCATGGAATAAGGCGGTGCCTAACTCGACGTTTCGCCCTGGCCTGATAAAGCATTGCAATAATCAGTAGTTGGACGGCAGGCACCTTTTTGTGCGTCATTCGAAGTTTATGTAGCACGTCCCGAAGGGGCTGACATAAGAAGGTGAATGAGCCACTGGTTACTATTATGCAACGCGCGTGCCAGATTGCAAAAATTGATACTATCCTTATGATTAATAATCGTTTTATTATTAAAATGCATTGATTGTCAGGTGAATGATTTCCAGGCTAAGTGTCGCTATTAAGCAACACCTTAACGGGAACCCGTCCTGATATATATAAATCAATAAGTTAAATGTCTCTTATTGGAGACACTCAACCCAGAGGATTGTCGCGATTTTGCGACAGGTACAAAAAAGCCCGGTGGCGCTCGCGCTTACCGGGCCTACAGTCAGGGCGTTGAAACTTAACCCAGTTGTTTACGCGCGTTGCGGAAAATTCGCATCCACGGGCTGTCCTCGCCCCAGTTTTCCGGGTGCCAGGAGTTGCTCACGGTACGGAAGACACGCTCCGGGTGCGGCATCATGATCGTCACCCGACCGCTTTCGCTGGTGACCGCGGTAATGCCATTTGCCGAACCGTTCGGGTTAGCCGGATAGGTTTCGGTGACCTTGCCGAAGTTATCAACAAAGCGCAGCGCCACCAGTCCTTTGCTTTCAAGCTGAGCCAGGTGCGCCGCATCACGCACTTCAACCTGACCTTCACCGTGCGAAACCGCGATTGGCATCTGTGAACCGACCATTCCCTGCAACAGCAGAGACGGGCTTTGGGTCACTTCTACCAGGCTGAAGCGCGCTTCGAAGCGGTCAGACTGGTTACGCACAAAGCGCGGCCAGGCTTCGCTGCCCGGGATCAGCTCGCGCAGGTTAGACATCATCTGACAGCCGTTACACACGCCCAGCGCCAGCGTCTGCGGACGATGGAAGAAGGTTTCGAACTCGTCACGCACGCGGCTGTTGAACAGGATGGACTTCGCCCAACCTTCGCCCGCGCCCAGGACGTCGCCGTAGGAGAAACCGCCGCAGGCGACCAGCGCCTGGAAATCATCCAGCCCGGTACGCCCGGCCAGCAGGTCGCTCATGTGGACGTCGATGGCGTCAAAGCCCGCCCGGTGGAAGGCCGCCGCCATCTCAACGTGGGAGTTAACGCCCTGCTCGCGCAGCACGGCTACTTTCGGACGCGCACCGGTCGCAATGTACGGCGCGGCAATGTCTTCGTTAATGTCGAAGCTGAGCTTCACGTTCAGGCCAGGATCGTTGTCGTTCGCCTTCGCGTTGTGTTCCTGATCGGCGCATTCCGGATTGTCACGCAGGCGCTGCATCTGCCAGGTGGTTTCCGCCCACCACATACGCAGCGTGGTGCGGCTTTCGCTGAACACCGCGTGGCCGTCGGCTTCAATCACGAAGCGGTCGCCCTGCACCGCTTTACCGAGATAGTGTACGCAGTCTGCCAGACCGTGCTGCGCCAGAATCGCTTCCACCGCGTCGCGATCTGCGGCGCGTACCTGAATGACCGCGCCAAGCTCTTCGTTAAACAGCGCCGCCAGGCGGTCTTCGCCAAGCGTGGCAATGTTTGCTTCAACGCCGCAGTGACCGGTGAAGGCCATCTCTGCCAGCGTCACCAGCAGGCCACCATCGGAACGGTCGTGGTAGGCCAGCAGCTTACGCTGCGCCACCAGCGCCTGAATTGCGTCGTAGAAGCCTTTCAGCTGAGCGACGTCGCGCACGTCGGCTGGCTTATCGCCGAGCTGGCGGTAAACCTGCGCCAGCGCGGTGGCGCCCAGTGCGTTATGGCCTTTGCCGAGGTCAATCAACAGCAGGGCGTTATCTTCAGTGGAAAGCTGCGGCGTAACGGTATGACGCACGTCTTCCACGCGCGCAAACGCGGTGATCACCAGCGACAGCGGAGAGGTCATCTCGCGCTGCTCGTTACCTTCCTGCCAGCGGGTTTTCATCGACATGGAGTCTTTACCCACCGGAATGGTCAGGCCGAGCGCAGGACACAGCTCTTCACCCACCGCTTTCACCGCTTCGTACAGGCCGGCATCTTCGCCCGGGTGACCGGCAGCGGCCATCCAGTTCGCGGAAAGTTTGATGCGTTTGATATCGCCAATCTGCGTCGCGGCGATGTTGGTCAGCGCTTCACCGACCGCCAGACGGGCAGAAGCGGCGAAGTCCAGCAGCGCCACTGGTGTGCGTTCGCCCAGCGCCATCGCTTCGCCGTAGTAGCTGTCGAGGCTCGCGGTGGTCACAGCGCAGTTAGCGACCGGGATCTGCCACGGGCCGACCATCTGATCGCGCGACACCATACCGGTCACGGTACGGTCGCCGATGGTCACCAGGAAGGTTTTCTCTGCCACGGCAGGCAGGTGCAGCACGCGGTTAACCGCTTCTGCCACGGTGATGCCCTGGCGATCCAGCGCTTTGCCCGCCGCTTTGCGAGTCTGCACGTCGCGGGTCATCTTCGGCGTTTTGCCGAGCAGCACGTCCAGCGGCAGATCGATCGGCTGGTTGTCAAAGTGGGTGTCGCTTAAGGAAAGGTGCTGCTCTTCGGTCGCTTCACCGATGACCGCATACGGCGCGCGCTCGCGGCGGCACAGCTCGTCAAACAGCGGCAGCTGATCGGCGGCAACCGCCAGCACGTAGCGCTCCTGGGATTCGTTACACCAGATTTCCAGCGGGCTCATGCCCGGCTCATCGCTCAGGATATCGCGCAGGTTGAAGCGTCCGCCGCGACCGCCGTCGCTCACCAGCTCAGGCATGGCGTTAGAGAGTCCACCCGCGCCCACGTCGTGGATGAACAGAATCGGGTTGGCATCGCCGAGCTGCCAGCAGCGGTCGATCACTTCCTGACAACGGCGCTCCATTTCCGGATTGTCGCGCTGCACGGACGCGAAGTCGAGATCCGCATCAGACTGACCGGAAGCCATAGACGAGGCTGCCCCGCCGCCCAGACCGATGTTCATTGCCGGGCCGCCGAGTACAATCAGCTTCGCGCCGACGACGATCTCGCCTTTCTGCACGTGATCGGCGCGAATGTTGCCGATCCCGCCCGCCAGCATGATCGGTTTGTGGTAGCCGCGCAGCTCTTCGCCGTTGTGGCTGTCCACTTTCTCTTCGTAGGTACGGAAGTAACCGTTCAGCGCCGGACGACCAAATTCGTTGTTGAACGCCGCGCCGCCCAGCGGGCCTTCGGTCATGATATCCAGCGCGGTGACAATGCGCTCTGGCTTGCCGAAGTCTTCTTCCCACGGCTGCTCAAAGCCCGGAATACGCAGGTTGGAAACGGAGAAACCGACCAGACCCGCTTTTGGTTTCGCGCCGCGACCGGTCGCACCTTCGTCACGGATTTCACCGCCGGAGCCGGTCGCCGCCCCCGGCCACGGAGAAATGGCCGTCGGGTGGTTGTGGGTTTCCACTTTCATCAGGATATGCGCAGGCTCCTGGTGGAAGTCATAGCGCCCTGCTTCACGGTCGGCGAAGAAGCGGCCCACCTCGGAACCTTCCATCACCGCGGCGTTGTCTTTATAAGCAGACAGCACATGATCAGGGGTTTGCTCCATGGTGTTTTTGATCATTTTGAACAGCGACTTCGGCTGCTGTTCGCCGTCGATAATCCAGTCGGCGTTGAAAATCTTGTGGCGGCAGTGCTCGGAGTTGGCCTGCGCGAACATATACAGTTCGATGTCGTTCGGGTTGCGATTCAGCTTAACGAATGCATCCTGAAGGTAGTCGATTTCATCTTCTGCGAGCGCCAGACCAAGACGCAGGTTTGCGTCGATCAACGCCTGACGCCCCTGCCCAAGCAGATCCACGCTCTGTACTGGCGCAGGCTGATGGTGGGAGAACAGTTTCTGCGCATCATCCAGAGAATCAAACACGCTCTCCATCATGCGGTCGTGCAGCTCTGCGGCAACCACCTGCCACTGCGCGTCGCTCAGGGTTGACGCTTCCACATAGTACGCCACACCGCGCTCCAGACGGTTAATCTGGCTCAGGCCGCAGTTGTGAGCGATGTCGGTGGCTTTGGAAGACCAGGGGGAGATGGTGCCAGGGCGTGGCGTGGCGAGGATTAATTTGCCGGTCGGCGTATGGCTGCTCAGGCTTGGGCCATATTTAAGCAGGCGTTCCAGCTGTACGCGCTCCTCTGCATTCAGGGGGGCGTTCAGGTCAGCAAAATGGACATACTCAGCGTAAATATTGCTTACCGGAAGGTCGGCCGCCTGAAAACGTGCCAGCAGTTTGTTAATACGGAAGGCAGACAGTGCAGGCGAACCACGCAGAATTTCCATCATAAGTCTCTCGTCTTCGAAGCGCCGGGGCGCTTACAGTGTGCGCAAGGGGGGAAAACGGGCGTCATTATAGAGAATCCTGAGCGCCGACGAAACCGTTTGCGTCGAAATAAAATCATCCTTTATGTTTAACAATAGATGTGACCTGTCTCTCTAATTGGTTGCCAACTGGCGCTACTTTGCGCAAAATGCCGCTCAATCAATGGCAAACTCTACTCTTAACATGACTACAGCACACTGAGGCAACCGGCGTCGCAGAGAATTAACTAATTGAAAAAATTAAAGATTAATTATCTGCTCATCGGCATTGTTACGTTGCTGCTGGCAGTGGCCCTCTGGCCGTCTATTCCCTGGTTCGGCAAGGCCGAAAACCGTATCGCCGCCATTCAGGAGCGGGGGGAGTTGCGCGTCAGTACCCTCTCCTCCCCGCTTATTTACGACGATATCAACGGTAAAACTATCGGTCTTGATTACGAACTGGCACAGCTGTTTGCGGACTATCTGGGCGTGAAGCTGAAAGTTACCGTGCGGCAGAACATCAACCAGCTGTTTGATGATTTGGACCATGACCGTGCCGATATTCTCGCCGCAGGTCTGGTGTACAACAGCGAACGCAGCAAAAACTATCAGCCGGGCCCGACCTATTACTCCGTGTCGCAGCAGGTGGTTTATCGTGTGGGTAGCCTGCGCCCGCGCTCACTGGCCGACATCACCGACCAGCAATTGACCATTGCGCCAGGCCATGTGGTGATTGACGATCTGCGGGCGTTGAAAGAGAAAAAATACCCGAACCTCAGCTGGACGGTCGATCCTAAACTCGGCACGACCGAATTACTGGAGCAGGTAAAAGATAAAAAGCTGGCCTATACCATTGCTGATTCGGTGGCGATCAGCCTTTTCCAGCGCGTTCATCCTGAAATTGCCGTGGCGCTGGATGTGACCGACGAACAGCCGGTGACCTGGTTTACCCAGCTGGACGACGATCAAACCGTCTCTGCGGCTATGCTCGATTTCTTTAATTCCATCAATGAAGACGGCACCCTGGCGCGCCTGGAAGAGAAATATCTCGGTCACGGAGACGATTTTGATTACGTTGACACCCGCACCTTCCTGCGCGCGGTGGACAGCGTGCTGCCGGATCTGCAACCGCTGTTTGAGAAGTACGCCCAGGAGATTGACTGGAAGCTGCTGGCGGCGATTTCCTACCAGGAATCGCACTGGGATGCTCAGGCCACCTCCCCCACGGGCGTGCGCGGGTTGATGATGCTGACCAAAAATACCGCCCAGAGCCTCGGCATCAGCGACCGGACCGATGCGGAACAGAGCATCAGCGGCGGCGCGCAGTATTTACAGGATATGATGGCGAAAGTGCCGGAGACGGTCCCGGAAGGGGAGCGGATCTGGTTTGCGCTGGCCGCCTATAACATGGGTTATGCGCACATGCTCGACGCGCGGGCGCTGACGGCGAAAACCAAAGGTAACCCGGACAGCTGGTCAGATGTAAAACAGCGCCTGCCGCTGCTTAGCCAGAAACAGTGGTACCAGAAGCTGACGTACGGCTATGCGCGCGGGCATGAAGCGTATGCCTACGTGGAAAATATTCGTAAGTACCAGATAAGCCTGGTGGGATATCTGCTGGAGAAAGAAAAAGAGGCGGCCGAGGCGCAACAGCTGGCTGAAAGCTATCCGGTGGTCGCACCGGACGAGCTTAATCATCCTGCGGTTTCAATTCTGCCTTTTGTTGCTTTTTCTGCTGCCGACGCATTCGAAAAAAGTCACTTAACAGACCCGAACATTCTGGTGCAAGTACCCCGCCGATAGTTTTCACCTGGTGGTTCATCCCCGGATGCCCAAATACGTCCATCAGTGAACCAGCAGCGCCCGTCTTTTCATCCCGCGCGCCAAACACCAGCGTACCGATTCGGCTGTGCACCATCGCCCCGGAGCACATTACGCACGGCTCAAGGGTGACATACAGGGTGGTATCAAGCAGACGATAGTTTTGCAGCACCAGTCCGCCCTGACGCAGCGCCATAATTTCAGCATGCGCGGTAGGATCGTGACGGCCAATCGGACGGTTCCACCCTTCCCCAATCACCTGGTTGTTATGAACCAGCACCGCGCCCACGGGCACTTCGCCCTCGTCCCAGGCGCGTTGAGCCAGCGCCAGCGCGTGACGCATCCAGTATTCATGATTGTGTTCAGGGTTGGACAAGGGTTGATACTCCAGTCGAAAAGCGGGCGGCATTATACACAGCCGGTACAGATAAGACTATTCGAGTTGCTGAAGTTCGCCCAGAGGCGTGACGCGCCAGCGGTGCTGGCAAAAATAGAGCAGCGGGTTGTCCTGCTTGCTGTCGCTGTAGCCGCTGTACAGACGCAGCGGCGTACCGATGCGTTTCTCCAGCTGCACCACTTTTTCATGTCCGAGGCAGCGCATAGTCAGCACCCAGCCGCCGTAGCCGCGCGCGATTTGTGTCGCGATAAGATTCACGCGCGGCAGCCAGGGCGTATCAAAATAGACATGCTCCACCAGCGTCTGCGGGGAGCCGGTAATCAGCCAGATATCGGCATCGTTGGCGTCGAGATAGCTGGTCAGGCGCGCCTGTACCACGGGAAACGCGGCGACGTGCCCGCGAAACCAGTGCGCAAAATCCTGTTCGAGCTGCTTAAGGCGCGCTTCGCTATGACCAAACGTGCATCCCCAGAGCAGCAGGCTCATCGGCCAGCGCGCTGCACGGCCTTTCACCAGCAGCGCGATACCAATAACGGGTAACAGGGGTAATACCAGCAACGCGTTAAGGGGCTGGCGCCGCAGCAGGTAGCGCATAAAGGTGCCGAACATATCCTGCTGATGCAGCGTTCCATCCAGATCAAAAAAGACAACGCGACGCTCGTGACTGGCCAAACCTTACTCCTCTGGGTCGTTGAATCCTAACAGCCAGGTAAACAGGAACCCGGCGATCACCGCTACCAGATAGCCTAACAGATAGAGCATCACTTTTCCGGTCACGATGGTTAATGCCAGCGGTAAACCGGAGATCCCGAAGGTAATGACGGTCGCCACTTTCCAGTAGCTGATTAACGCCCCGCCCACCGCGCCACCGAGACAGGCGGCCAGGAACGGCTTACCCAGTGGCAAGGTCACGCCGAAAATCAACGGTTCGCCGATACCGAGTAACCCGACCGGCAGCGCCCCTTTAATGACCTTTTTCAGACGCGCGTTGCGGGTTTTCATCAGCACCGCGATGGCCGCGCCGACCTGCCCAACGCCCGCCATCGACAGGATCGGCAGCAGTGCGTTATAGCCGTGCGCCTGTACCAGTTCGACGTGGATCGGCACCAGCCCCTGATGCAGACCGGTCAGCACTAACGGCAGGAAGGTCCCGGACAGCACGGCCCCCACCAGCAGCCCGCCGCGATCGATCGCCAGAGACGCGCCGTGGGCGATGGCTTCAGAGATCGCGCCGCCTAACGGTTGTAGCGCCACAATCGCCACGCTCCCGGTAATCAATGTGGTCAGCAGCGGGTTGAGGATCAGCTCAATCGAGCCTGGCAGCAACGCGCGCAGCTTTTTCTCGATCCAGCACATCAGAATGACCACCAGCAGCACGGCAATCACCCCACCTCGGCCAGGCTGAAGCGCCTCGCCAAACAGCGTAATCTGCGCCAGCTGCGGGCTGGAGAGGATACCCGCCATTACGCCGCCCATCGCCAGCGAGCCGCCGAACACTTTGGCCGTGTTTACCCCCACCAGAATGTTCATGATGGCAAACACCGCGCTGCCGAAAATCGCCAGAATACCCAGCAGGTTCGGATACTGGGTGGCGAAATTCCCGACAATATCCGGACGCTTGAGGATATTGATAATCCCAGTGATCAGCCCCGATGCGATAAACGCCGGGATCAGAGGAATAAAGACGTTTGCCAGCTGGCGCAGCGCATCGCTCATGGGGGCTTTGTATTTGGCTTTCGCCTGCGCTTTGGTGCGTTCCGCGTCGTCAAAGGCGGGAGCCGTTTCACTGCCCGTCATCAGGGCGCGCATGGCATCAACCACCTGCGCCGCTTTGCCCGGACCGACAATCAGCTGGTGCTGTTGCCCCTGTTTAACGTACCCGCTCACGCCGGGGAGCTGCTTCAGGCGCGTTAAATCAAGCTTTTCGTCGTTGTGCACCTCGACGCGTACACGCGTCATGCAGTTTTCCAGACGCTGAATATTTTTTTCCCCACCGATCCCAAGCAGGATGTCGCTGGCGAGCGCTGCTGTTTTGTCCATACACGCCTCTTATTGGTGTTCTAATGCCGCCCGTAAAAACCCGTGATGGGCTTCGAGCCTGGCTCTGGCCGCGGCTGCATCCAGCCCGGTTAATATCATCAGAATGGCGGGTTTAACGTCGTAATCGGTCTGTTTGAGTACCGCTTCCGCCTCTTCCCGACCTGCCCCTGTCGCCTCTATCACCATGCGGCAGGCTCTGTCCACCAGCTTGACGTTGGTGGCCTGCATATCCACCATCAGGTTTTGGTAGACCTTGCCGAATTTCACCATCGCGCCGGTGGAGATCATATTGAGCACCAGCTTCTGCGCGGTTCCCGATTTCAGGCGCGTGGAGCCAGTGAGCGCTTCCGGCCCGACGACCGGAGAGATGGCAATGGCAGCCACCTGCGCAATCGGCGAACCCGGGTTACAGGAGATGGCCACCGTGGTACATCCCGTCTGTCTTGCGTATTCCAGCCCACCAATGACGTACGGCGTACGACCAGAAGCCGCCAGCCCGACGACCAGATCCTGCGCGGTCAGGTTCAGCGCCCTGAGATCGTCTTCCCCAAGCTGTTTATTGTCTTCTGCCCCTTCCACCGCTTTCAGCAGCGCGCCGGGGCCACCGGCAATCAGGCCAACGACCAGACCATGCGGAACGCCAAAGGTCGGGGGACACTCTGAGGCATCCAGCACACCGAGGCGCCCACTGGTACCCGCCCCCATGTAAATAATGCGTCCTCCTGCTTTCAGAGCGTCGGCAGCGGCGTCTACGGCTTTCGCCACCTCGGGCAATGTCTCTTTGACTGCCAGCGCGACGAGGGTATCCTGTTGATTAAAGCGGTTTACCAGCTCCAGCGTGGACAGTGCATCAAGATCCATGGTTTGCGGGTTACGCGTTTCAGAAACAAGAGAGCCTAGATTCATGTTATTTACCTCTGGAATTTTTAATTCATAATAAACGCACTATAATGGAATATAAAATTCATTCAGGCGAGCAAAATTCGTATTTGCGCGGGTAATCACATTTTCGCCAGGAGACCGTATGAACTGTTTAATTCGTATTCGCCAGCGCTACGCAGGGTTTGCCCAGAGTGACAAAAAGCTGGCGGATTATTTACTTTCCCAGCCCGATCGCGCGCGACACCTCAGCTCCCAGCAGCTGGCAGGCGAAGCCGGGGTGAGCCAGTCGAGCGTGGTGAAATTTGCCCAGAAGATAGGCTATAAAGGCTTTCCGGCGCTAAAACTGGCGATCAGTGAAGCACTGGTAAGCAACCCTAATCCGCAGTCAATGCCGGTGCATAACCAGATCCGCGGCGACGATCCGATGCGTCTGGTCGGCGAAAAGCTGATCAAAGAGAACGTGGCGGCAATGCATGCCACGCTGGATGTGAACACGGAAGAGAAGCTGCTGGAAAGTGTAGCCATGCTTCGCGACGCGCGGCGTATTGTATTGACCGGGATCGGCGCCTCCGGACTGGTTGCGCGTAACTTTGGCTGGAAGCTGACAAAAATCGGCTATAACGCCATCGTTGAACAGGATATGCACGCGCTGCTGGCGACCGTGCAGGCCATGGATCCTGACGATTTACTGCTGGCCATCTCCTATTCCGGCGAGCGCCGTGAAATTAATATGGCTACCGACGAAGCCCTGCGCGTAGGAGGAAAAATTCTGGCGATTACTGGCTTCAGCCCGAATGCGCTCCAGCAGCGGGCCACCCGCTGTCTGTATACCATCGCCGAGGAACAGGACACTCGCAGTGCGGCGATTTCGTCGACGAGTGCGCAGATGATGCTGACGGACCTGCTGTTTATGGCGCTGGTTCAGCAGGATCTGGAGCGTGCGCCAGAGCGTATTCGTCACAGCGAAGAGCTGGTAAAAAAACTGGTCTGAACAACGAATGAGCGTATAATGCCCGCCCTGTTTGTGATGTTTCTGAGAATTTCCTGATGGCGCTGTTAATCACCAAAAAATGCATCAACTGCGATATGTGCGAACCCGAATGCCCGAACGAGGCGATTTCGATGGGCGACAGCATTTATGAGATTAACAGCGACCGCTGCACCGAATGCATCGGCCACTATGAGACGCCGACCTGCCAGAAGGTGTGCCCCATTCCCAATACGATCTTAAAAGATCCGGCACACGTCGAGAACGAAGAACAGCTGTGGGATAAGTTTGTCCTGATGCACCATGCGGACAAAATTTAACTTTCGATAATCACCGTCGCACAGGCGTAGTGGCGTTCATCGGCAAGCGTTACGTGCATGTGCGCCACGCCCAGCTTTTCCGCCAGCTTAAGCGCCTCGCCCCATAAACGCAGACGTGGCTTACCCAGCTCATCGTTAAACACTTCAAACTGGTTAAACGCCAGGCCGTTACGAATGCCCGTGCCGAACGCTTTCGCCGCCGCCTCTTTTACCGCGAAACGCTTTGCCAGAAAGCGCACCGGCTGTTGATGCGCCTCCCAGATAGCCCATTCGTTATCGCTCAGCACGCGTCTTGCGAGGCGATCGCCGCTCCGGGCGATCACCGCTTCAATGCGGGCTATTTCAACGATGTCGGTGCCTAAGCCCAGAATAGCCATTACTGACGCGCTTCCAGCATCAGGCGCTTCATCTCGGAAACCGCTTCTTTCAGACCGCTCATCACCGCGCGGCCAATGATGGCGTGGCCGATGTTCAGCTCGTGCATTTCCGGCAGGGCAGCGATGGCTTTTACGTTGTGATAGGTCAGGCCGTGACCGGCGTTAACCTTCAGTCCCAGGCTCGCGGCGTAGGTTGCCGCTTTGGCGATTCGCTCCAGCTCTTTCGCCTGCGCTGCATCGTTTTCGGCATCGGCATAGCAGCCGGTGTGAATTTCAATATACGGCGCACCCACGTCGGCAGCGGCTTTAATCTGGGTGAAATCGGCGTCGATAAACAGAGAAACCAGGATACCGGCATCCGCCAGGCGTTTGCAGGCATCGCGCATTTTGTCGAGCTGCCCGGCCACATCCAGACCGCCTTCGGTGGTCACTTCCTGACGCTTTTCCGGCACCAGGCAGCAGAAATGCGGTTTAGTCTCGCAGGCAATGGTCAGCATCTCTTCGGTGACCGCCATCTCCAGATTCATGCGGGTGTCCAGCGTCTGACGCAGGATGCGCACGTCCCGGTCGGTGATGTGGCGACGATCTTCACGCAGGTGAACGGTAATGCCGTCGGCGCCAGCCTGCTCAGCGATAAACGCCGCCTGAACCGGATCGGGATACGCGGTACCGCGTGCATTACGTAACGTGGCGATGTGATCGATGTTGACGCCTAACAGTAATTCAGCCATGACAATCCTCGGTATTTTTGTTCATTTACCTTCTCCCTCTCCCTCCGGGAGAGGGAGAAGGTGAGGGGTAAAACATTAGCGTTTCGGCATAAACTGCCTGAATAATTCGCGGCTCTTTAAAGGTTTGCCCCCAAGATACGGCTTGAGCGCAATTCGGGTAAAGCGTTTTGCCGCACGCAGGGTGTCGGCGTCCGGGAACTCGCGTTCATACAGTGCTCTGAGCTGGCGCCCGGTAAAGGTGCTGTTATCGACGACGACACTGGCAATAAAGCCCTTTTCCTCACGATAGCGATAGGTCATGGTATCTTCTACCTCGTCGCCGCTTCCCGCACAGTGCAGAAAATCAACGCCGTAACCAAGGTGTCCGAGCAGCGCCAGTTCGAAACGACGCAGCACAGGCTCAGGGGTGCCGGTTGCGCCAGCAAGTGCCTGAATACAGTGCAGGTAATCAAAGAAAAGTTCAGAGAAGCGGGTCTCATGTTCAAGAACCCGTGAGATGAGTTCGTTAACATACAAACCGCTGTAGAGCGTGATACCAGAAAGAGGAAGCGCCAGGGAGACGGCTTCAGCACTGCGCAGGGTTTTGACTTCCCCTCGCCCGCCAAAGCGGACCAGCAGCGGGGTGAAAGGCTGCAAGGCACCTTTCAGATTAGAACGTCTGGAACGTGCGCCTTTGGCAACAAGGCGCACGCGACCGGACTCTTCCGTGAAGACGTCCAGCATCAGGCTGGTTTCGCTCCAGGGACGACTATGCAGGACAAAGGCGCGCTGCCATCCATCCATATGCTCGTCGTCTTGAGTTACTGGTCTTCGCCGTAACCGAGGCTGCGCAGCGCACGCTCATCATCGGCCCAGCCAGATTTCACTTTCACCCACAGTTCCAGGTGAACCGGTGCTTCAAACATGTCCTGCATGTCTTTACGGGCTTCGATTCCGATAGTCTTGATCTTGGCGCCTTTATTGCCGATCACCATCTTCTTCTGCCCTTCTCGCTCAACGAGGATCAGACCGTTGATATCGTAACCGCCGCGCTCGTTGCTCTGGAAACGCTCGATCTCCACCGTCACAGAGTACGGCAGCTCGGCGCCCAGGAAACGCATCAGCTTCTCACGGATGATTTCAGACGCCATAAAACGCTGAGAGCGATCGGTGATGTAGTCTTCCGGGAAGTGATGAGTCGCTTCCGGCAGATGCTTGCGCACGATGCCCGCGATGGTATCAACGTTCAGACCCGTTTCCGCAGACAGCGGGACGATGTCCAGGAAGTTCATCTGGCTGCCCAGCCATTGCAGGTGCGGCAGCAGATCGGCTTTTTCCTGCACGTTGTCCACTTTATTGACTGCGAGGATCACCGGCGTTTTGCCGTCGCGCAGCTTGTTCAGGACCATTTCGTCGTCCGGCGTCCAGCGGGTGCCTTCCACAACGAAAATCACCAGCTCTACGTCGCCAATGGAGCTGCTCGCCGCCTTGTTCATCAGACGGTTGATGGCGCGCTTCTCTTCCATGTGCAGGCCCGGGGTATCGACGTAGATCGCCTGATACGCGCCTTCAGTATGGATACCGACGATGCGGTGACGCGTGGTCTGCGCCTTACGCGAGGTGATAGAAATCTTCTGCCCAAGCAGGTTATTCAGCAGGGTAGATTTGCCAACGTTCGGACGTCCGACGATGGCAATAAATCCGCAATAGGTTTTGTCGATGCTCATTCCAGCTCCAGCATTTTTAACGCCTGTTCGGCGGCAGCCTGTTCAGCCTTACGACGGCTTGAACCCGTGCCGACCACCGGTTCACTCAGGCCACTGACCTGGCAATGGATGGTAAATTCCTGATCGTGGGCTTCGCCACGCACCTGCACCACCAGATAGGATGGCAGCGGCAGATGACGACCCTGCAAATATTCTTGCAGACGCGTTTTAGGATCTTTTTGTTTATCGCCCGGGCTGATTTCGTCCAGGCGGGTGTGATACCAGTTCAGGATCAGCTTTTCTACGGTCTGGATATCGCTGTCCAGGAACACGCCACCGATCAATGCCTCGACCGTATCGGCAAGGATGGATTCACGACGGAAACCACCACTTTTCAGCTCACCTGGCCCCAGACGCAGACATTCACCCAGCTCAAACTCGCGTGCGATTTCAGCGAGGGTATTGCCGCGCACCAGCGTGGCGCGCATGCGGCTCATATCACCTTCGTCCACACGCGGAAAACGATGATAAAGCGCATTTGCAATCACGAAACTTAAAATAGAGTCGCCTAAAAACTCGAGACGCTCATTATGTTTGCTGCTGGCACTGCGATGGGTTAATGCCTGTTGCAACAACTCCTGATGATGAAAAGTGTAGCCCAGCTTCCGTTGAAGCCGATTAATTACGATGGGGTTCATGCGATACCAATAAATGAATGCGTCAAAAATGCAGCACACGAAACCGACCTGAGAAAACCAACGCGGTTTCGTGTGCCGTGGCACCCTTGCAGGGCCAACCTTAAACTTCGGGGGAATATTCTATACACAACGACAGGGGATGTCGTTAGTTCAAAGAGATTTATCGCTGAAATAATTCACGTAGCGGCGAATAAAAGCCGCTACGTGTTATTTTTGACGAAAATTAATGAATTCCGCCAATACGATTCAGGCGAACGCCGGTCGGCCACTCGCCTTCCTGCTTCTCAAAACTCATCCAGATAGCGGTTGCTTTACCGACCAGATTCGCTTCCGGCACAAAGCCCCAGTAACGGCTGTCCGCAGAGTTATCGCGGTTGTCACCCATCATGAAGTAGTGTCCCGGCGGCACAATCCAGGTCGCCAGCTGTTGGCCTGGCTGCTGGTAGTACATTGCCAGCTGATCCTGTGCGATTGGCACGGTCAGAATGCGGTGAGTAACATCGCCCAGCGTCTCTTTGCGTTCAACCAGACGAATGCCGTTCTCTTTGGTTTCACCTTTTGGCACCTGGAAGAATCCGCTGGTCGCTTCACCGCCGTTACGGCGGGCGAAGGTCTGCACAAAATCAGCTGGCTCAACGTTGGAGTAAGTGACTGGCAGCGCATTTTCACATGCGGTGCCAGAGCTACAGCCTGGCTGAATGGTCACCTCTTTCGCCACCGGATCGTAGGTCACTTTATCGCCCGGCAGACCTACCGCGCGTTTAATATAGTCCAGCCGCGGATCTTCCGGATATTTAAACACTACGATGTCGCCACGTTTCGGATGACCCGTTTCGATCAGCGTTTTCTGGTAGATCGGATCTTTGATGCCATAGGCAAACTTCTCAACCAGAATGAAATCACCGATCAGCAGCGTTGGCATCATCGATCCTGACGGGATCTGGAACGGTTCATAGATAAATGAACGCACCACCAGCACAATCGCCAGCACCGGGAATACCGATGCCCCTGTTTCCAGCCAGCCCGGTTTTGGGCCGACTTTTTTCAGGGTTTTCGCGTCCAGCGCATCGCCCGTGGCTGCCTGCGCGGCAGCCTGACGTTCACGGCGTTTTGGGGCGAAGATAAACTTATCCAGGCACCACAACAGACCTGTCACCAGGGTAGCGATGACCAGGATCAGGGCAAACATGTTCGCCATGCCAACTCCTTAAGGTTATTTACCGTTACCGTCTTTACCAACATGAAGGATGGCAAGGAATGCTTCCTGCGGCAGCTCAACGTTACCGACCTGCTTCATACGCTTCTTACCTTCTTTCTGCTTCTGCAACAGCTTTTTCTTACGGCTGACGTCGCCGCCGTAACACTTAGCCAGAACGTTTTTACGCAGCTGCTTCACGGTTGAACGGGCAATGATGTGGTTGCCAATGGCCGCCTGAATCGCAATGTCAAACTGCTGACGCGGGATCAGATCTTTCATCTTCTCAACCAGCTCACGACCACGGTACGGTGCGTTATCGTTGTGGGTGATCAGCGCCAGCGCATCCACACGCTCACCGTTGATCAGCACGTCCACACGAACCATGTTCGAGGCCTGGAAGCGTTTGAAGTTGTAGTCCAGCGACGCATAGCCACGGGAGGTAGACTTCAGACGGTCGAAGAAGTCGAGCACCACTTCCGCCATCGGAATTTCATAGGTCAGCGCCACCTGGTTACCGTGGTAAACCATGTTGGTCTGCACGCCACGCTTCTCAATACACAGGGTGATCACGTTACCGAGGAACTCCTGCGGCAGCAGCATGTGACACTCTGCGATAGGCTCGCGCAGTTCCTGAATATTGTTCAGCGGCGGGAGCTTGGACGGGCTGTCAACGTAGATCACCTCTTTCGACGTGGTTTCTACTTCGTAGACAACCGTCGGGGCGGTGGTGATCAGATCCAGATCGTATTCACGCTCCAGACGTTCCTGAATGATCTCCATGTGCAGCAGACCGAGGAAGCCACAGCGGAAGCCAAAGCCCAGCGCCGTTGAGCTTTCTGGCTCGTAGAACAGGGAGGCATCGTTGAGGCTCAGCTTTCCGAGCGCATCGCGGAAGTTTTCGTAATCGTCAGAGCTGACCGGGAACAGACCCGCATAAACCTGCGGTTTCACCTTTTTGAAGCCTGGCAGCGCTTTATCTGCCGGGTTACGTGCACCGGTCAGGGTATCACCCACCGGCGCGCCGAGGATGTCTTTAATGGCACAGACCAGCCAGCCCACTTCGCCGCATTTCAGTTCGGTACGGTCAACCTGTTTTGGCGTGAAGATGCCCAGACGGTCAGCGTTGTAGACCTGGCCGGTGCTCATGACCTTGATTTTGTCGCTTTTACGCATGGTGCCGTTTTTAATACGCACCAGCGAGACAACGCCGAGGTAGTTATCAAACCAGGAGTCGATGATCAGCGCCTGTAGCGGCGCATCCGGGTCGCCTTCCGGCGGCGGAATATCACGCACCAGACGTTCCAGTACGTCCGGAACACCGACACCGGTTTTCGCCGAGCAGCGCACTGCATCGGTCGCATCAATACCGACGATGTCTTCAATCTCTTCCGCTACGCGCTCAGGATCGGCGGCTGGCAGGTCGATTTTATTCAGAACCGGCACCACTTCGAGATCCATTTCCATGGCGGTGTAGCAGTTTGCCAGCGTCTGGGCCTCTACGCCCTGCCCGGCATCCACCACCAGCAGCGCGCCTTCGCAGGCCGCCAGCGAGCGTGACACTTCATAAGAGAAGTCAACGTGCCCTGGGGTGTCGATAAAGTTCAGCTGATAGGTTTCACCATCGGAAGCTTTATAGTCGAGCGTCACGCTCTGCGCTTTGATGGTAATACCGCGTTCGCGTTCCAGGTCCATGGAGTCCAGAACCTGGGCTGCCATTTCACGATCAGACAGGCCACCGCAAATCTGGATAATACGGTCAGACAGCGTCGACTTACCGTGGTCAATGTGAGCAATGATCGAAAAGTTACGTATGTTCTTCATATAGTTAAATAATTATGCCTTACGAATTCCTGGAGGCCACTGTTCTTAGCCTGACGTTTTTCAGTGCGAAAACGCAGCATTCTACACTACATCCTTGTCAGCTGGAAATGCACTTAGAGCCAGGTATAGCGCGAAGAGACGGCGTTTTCTTTATTGCGATGTAAATAATAATAAAGCCCGGCAGATTACCGGGCCTCAGAAGAGAGCGTCTCAACACGAAGTTGGTCGGGTGCCAGTGCAACGCTGAGGATAACGGGCTGCCACGCTTCCCGGGCGGCAAGCCTTGGGGAAACGCCTTTAGCAAGCCAGAACCCGCCCACGCCGCCCAAAGCGGCCCCGCACATGGCGGCCAAATCTGTGCCGAACAGCATCTGGAAAACCCCGCCCATCACGAACAGACCTGCCAGCGGAGAAAGGTAAACCAGCATGGCGGAAGTGAGCAGGCTACCTTCAGCGATGCCCAGCTCCACTTTTTGCCCTGCCACCAGCGGCTGATCGCTCGGCACAGCAATAGTGTGCGACGTTTGCGGCCCCAGCTTATTCAACACGCGGCTGCCGCAACCGGCTCGCGAAGCGCAGCTGCTGCATGATGCTTTAACGTCACAGCTGACAAGCGCTACGCCATCCTGCCAGGATACGACCGTGGCCCACTCTTTAATCATTGCGCAGCCCTGAATTTAATGCTGTCTGAAATACGTTTTGCCGTTGGCGGCGGTAATTCACCGACAATGGTAATTTCCGCATTATCGCGCACCGTCGTGCTGACCGTCCGGCGACCGGTACGGAGCATCTGTTCGGAACTGTTCGCCGTAGCGCGATTGATATTCACCGAGAAGCTAAACAGCCCATCGGAATAGAGTCGCGACTCAACTGGTGTTTCGATGGTTGGGAGCTGGCGACGGCTGCTGGAAACTTCGCTGAACCCTTGCGGGATCCAGGATGGTACCCAGTTAAAATTGACAGAATCGCCGGCAGGCACGGAAAGCAAAGGCGGCAGGCTGGCTTTGGCCAGATTCTGCATGCTGTTGCCAACCTGACTGTTCACATCGAAGGAGATCACGCGGAACTGCTCCAGCGTCTCACCGTCGCGATCGAGCAGATCAACGCGCATCGGCAGCTTCGTCTCTGCGTCAATCCAGACGATATAGCTGTAACGTGTCCCATCCCGCGCAACAACGCGGATCACTTCGCACAGCCTGTCGGCAATACGCGTTCGTCCCACCGAGATAAAATCATAGTAGGGGGCGAGACGTTTAAAATCGGTGTAAATGAGCGACGGCAGGGAGTCAACGATGTAGTCACCATTGAGCGTAAACGGCTCAAGGCCAGACTCGAAATAGCTGATTTCGTTCCCACGCTGGACCACTTCCCGACGCGGGCCATCCATCTGTAAAAGCTGGGCGAGCGGCTGGTTATCAAGGCGGGCGTGGCGATAGCGTAACGATTCGACACCCTGCTTATTGATGCTGATAAATGCCAACTCGTAATTGAGTGACTGGCTGGCCAGATTCATTTGCTGCAACAACGCCCCGGATGAAACATCAGCCGAGGCGTTAGCAGAGAAGAACAGGCTACCCGCCATCAAAGACATGGCGAACCAAAGTTGCTTCATTACTGCGATTGCGTTCCTAAAGTTTGGTTTCCTGGCACCTGCACAGCAGCCTGCTGGGTTTGGGCCTGCTCAAACTGAAGCTGCTCGGAGTGCAGACGGCGCTGCAACTCGTAATCCTGCAACATCGCATTAATGCGACGGCGCTGCTCCTGTACCTGCTGTTGCTGTCCGCCGCTTGCGGAGGCATCTGCCGGTACGCCCAGGCTAACCGGGCTGGCTTTACCCATCATCGGCAGCGTATTGAACACTGGCGCTTCAGGCTGCTGATTGGCTTCAGACTGAGTATTATAGTGCTGGACCCCAACGATAACTGCAAGCGATACGCACGCAGCGACCCCCATTTGGGTGAGCTGGCTGGCCCATGGACGCACCTTGTGCCAGAACGGCATTTTCTGCCATTGGTGAGGTGCAGGCTGCGCTTCAGGAATCAGCGGCGTGGTCTGATGAACAGGTTCGTTCTCAATGGCCGCCATAACGCGTGCTGAGATATCGAAATGGAGAACCTCGCTGGTATCACCGCGCAGAGAGTCGCGGATAAGATGATAGCTCTCCCAGGTCTGTTGCATTTCGGGAGAATGAGACAACTCATCGAGCAGCTCATTATCCAGCGTTTCACCATCCATTAAAGCGGAAAGTTTTTCTTTCTGCATGCCTAATACCTTTTCCAGTATCCCGCTATCGTCAACGCCTGATAAGCGGTTGAACTTTATTATCAATGGCTTCTCGCGCACGGAAAATTCGTGAACGAACCGTGCCGACCGGACAATCCATGATGGCGGCTATCTCTTCATAGCTTAGGCCATCCAGCTCCCGTAACGTAATTGCCATGCGTAAATCTTCCGGGAGCGACTCGATCGTGCGAAAAACGATTTGTCTCAGTTCTTCTGACAACATTAAGTTCTCAGGGTTCGAAATTTCTTTCAGCGCGCCACCACTTTCGAAGTTTTCTGCGTCGATAGCGTCAACGTCACTAGAAGGCGGACGACGGCCCTGAGCAACCAAATAATTCTTAGCCGTATTGACTGCAATACGATACAGCCAGGTATAAAAAGCACTATCCCCCCGGAATGAATCCAGCGCGCGATAGGCCTTAATAAAAGACTCTTGCACCACATCAGGAACATCGCCTGACGGTACATAGCGGGAAACCAGACTCGCTACCTTATGCTGGTAGCGCACCACCAGTAGGTTAAAAGCTTTCTGATCTCCCTTCTGGACCCGTTCAACCAGGACCTGGTCCGTTAACTGCTCGCTCATCCGAGGTAATGTCTCCCCAAACCAAATTCCACGCGTTATCGAAACGCCACTCTAACAACATTGCACTTTGAGCAAGCACCGAATTAGAGTGTCTGTTCTTCAATAAGTTCCGTAACGCCTTTGTTTTTGTTCATCGCGCCGCAGACCGTTCATTTTCTCTCATTATAAGTCTGTTCACGATACGCACCCGCTTTCTGACAAGAATCATCAACTTTATCGTCAGAAGAGTAACGCAACACAGGCTTTATTTCACCACAAAATCTGAAGCTAACGATCTGCTTCGCAAAATATTTCCGGCCATTTAGCGCAGATTTAACTTCTGGCCTTCCGTTTAGTCATTGCAACACACAACAAAAAAAACGTGCGATATCTCGCATCACAATGCTATTCTCCCCACACCATGTTTAGTAAATTAAACAAACATCATGAACACGACGCCTGAACTTCATTGTGATGTACTGATCATCGGCAGCGGTGCTGCCGGCCTATCCCTCGCACTGCGCCTGGCGGAACATCAGAACGTAATCGTGCTGAGTAAAGGGCCGATGAGCGAAGGTTCCACCTTCTATGCACAAGGCGGTATTGCCGCCGTGTTTGATGAAACGGATAGTATAGCCTCGCACGTAGAAGACACCCTGATTGCCGGCGCCGGGATCGTGGATGAGCATGCGGCAGAGTTTGTCGCCAGCAATGCCCGCCACTGCGTGCAATGGCTTATCGATCAGGGCGTGCTGTTTGATACGCATGTTCAGCCTAATGGTGAAGAGAGCTATCACCTGACCCGTGAAGGCGGGCACAGCCACCGCCGTATTCTGCACGCTGCTGATGCAACCGGAAAAGCGGTTGAAACCACGCTGGTCAGCAAAGCCCTCAGCCATCCTAATATTCGGGTGCTGGAGCGCAGCAACGCCGTCGACCTGATTATTTCCGATAAGATTGGCCTGCCCGGCACGCGCCGTGTTGTCGGCGCATGGGTGTGGAATCGGAATAAAGAGAAGGTGGAAACCTGCCAGGCAAAAGCCGTTGTGCTGGCGACTGGCGGCGCCTCCAAGGTTTACCAGTACACGACTAACCCGGATATCGCCTCCGGAGACGGTATCGCCATGGCCTGGCGCGCAGGCTGCCGCGTGGCGAATATGGAGTTTAATCAGTTCCATCCTACCGCCCTTTTCCACCCGCAGGCACGTAACTTCCTGTTAACTGAAGCGTTGCGCGGCGAAGGCGCGTATCTGAAGCGTCCGGACGGTTCCCGGTTTATGCCGGACTTCGACCCCCGAGGTGAACTTGCCCCGCGGGATATCGTGGCCCGCGCCATTGACCACGAGATGAAGCGGCTTGGCGTCGACTGTATGTATCTGGACATTAGCCATAAACCGGAAGACTTTATTCGCCAGCACTTCCCGATGATTTATGAAAAGCTGCTGAGTCTGGGTATTGATTTAACCCGCGATCCGGTGCCGATTATACCTGCCGCACACTATACCTGTGGCGGGGTGATGGTTGACGATCATGGTCGTACCGACGTGGATGGTTTGTATGCGATCGGCGAGGTCAGCTACACCGGCCTGCATGGTGCGAATCGCATGGCCTCAAACTCGCTGCTGGAGTGTCTGGTGTATGGGTGGTCGGCTGCGGAAGATATTACCAAACGCATGCCCTATGCACGTCCGACAACACACTTGCCGGCATGGGATGAAAGTCGGGTAGAAAACCCGGACGAACTGGTGGTTATCCAGCATAACTGGCACGAGCTGCGGCTTTTCATGTGGGATTATGTCGGGATTGTACGCACAACGAAGCGTCTGGAACGCGCGTTACGCCGCATCATGATGTTGCAGCAGGAAATTGATGAATATTACGCCAACTTCCGCGTTTCTAATAATCTGCTGGAGCTGCGCAACCTTGTGCAGGTTGCCGAGCTGATTGTGCGCTGTGCGATGATGCGCAAAGAGAGCCGTGGCCTGCATTATACGCTGGACTATCCCGAACCGCTTGAAATGTCCGGCCCGTCGGTGTTGACGCCGCAGGTTCACATAAACAGATAAAAGGCCTGGGTCAGGGCAGTGTAATCTTCGGAATAACGCTGGTCTGGCCCACGAATGACCATCCTGTCGATAAAGCATTCCCCCTCTTTCGGCGAGAGCGCCAGCAACACGCGGTGCGGTAAGCGTCCTTCCGTATCCGAAATATCGGTACGAAGACGCAGATTCCAGCCGATCCCCCGTGCGATCTCAATGAAGGTATTACCCGTGCTTTCAGGCAAGACCACGCAGAAAAATCCCTCTTCCGAGATAAGCTCCGCCGCACTGGTCAGTAGCGCCTTGTGATCGAGCGAGCCGGTGTAACGTGCCTGCTCGCGTTCTGGCGTTCCACATTCCACACCTGGCGTGAAATACGGCGGATTGCTGACAATCAAATCGTAACGCGCGGTTTGCTCCGGCGCCCAGGTCAGGACATCGGCGCATTCTACCCTGATGCGATCTGCCCACGGAGAGTCGGCAGCGTTTTCACTTGCCTGCCGGGACGCCTGAGGATCAAGCTCAACGGCGTCGATCGTGACGTGTTCTTCCGTTCGCTGCGCCAGCATCAGCGCCTGAAGTCCGCTGCCCGTACCAATATCCAGAATGCGTTTTACACCTGCGACAGGCGCCCATGCACCCAGTAAAATACCGTCTGTACCGACTTTCATCGCACAACGATCGTGCGCCACAAAAAACTGTTTAAACGTAAAACCATCGCGGCGCAACTGCGCTTTGAGTTGAGACATGTCAGGGCAACCTTCTGAGTGAAACTGGAGTAGCATAGGGGAAAGCGAAGTGGTCGAAAAGCGATATCCATACAAACAGATGAAGATTACAGCCGTAACGTCTATAATCAGCGCCCCACACAGAGGTAGAACATGACTGTAACGACTTTTTCCGAACTTGAACTCGATGAAAGCCTGCTCAATGCCCTTGAGAGCAAAGGCTTTACACGCCCGACCGCCATTCAGGCCGCGGCCATTCCGCCTGCGCTTGAGGGCCGCGATGTGCTCGGTTCTGCGCCAACCGGCACGGGGAAGACAGCAGCCTACTTGCTGCCTGTGTTGCAGCATTTGCTCGACTTTCCGCGTAAAAAATCAGGCCCACCGCGCATTTTGATCCTGACCCCGACCCGTGAACTGGCGATGCAGGTTGCCGAACACGCGCGTGAGCTGGCGGCGAACACCCATCTGGATATCGCGACCATCACCGGCGGCGTAGCGTATATGAACCACGCCGAAGTGTTCAGCGAAAACCAGGATATCGTTGTCGCGACGACGGGCCGTCTGCTGCAATACATAAAAGAAGAGAACTTCGACTGCCGCGCGGTGGAAACGCTGATTCTCGATGAAGCTGACCGCATGCTGGACATGGGCTTTGCCCAGGATATCGAACACATCGCGGGTGAAACGCGCTGGCGTAATCAGACAATGCTGTTCTCGGCAACCCTTGAAGGGGATGCCATTAAAGATTTCGCCGAACGTCTGCTGGAAGATCCGGTGGAAGTGTCCGCTACGCCATCGACCCGTGAGCGTAAGAAGATCCACCAGTGGTACTACCGCGCAGATAACCTTGAGCATAAGGTTGAGTTGTTGAAACACCTGCTGAAGCAGGAAGAGGCAACCCGTACCATCGTCTTCGTACGCAAACGTGAGCGCGTGCATGAGCTGGCAGAAATGCTGCGCAACGCCGGCATTAACAACTGCTATCTCGAAGGTGAAATGGCGCAGGTTAAGCGAACCGAAGGGATTAAGCGCCTGACCGATGGCCGCGTGAATGTGCTGGTTGCCACCGATGTTGCCGCGCGTGGGATCGACATCCCGGACGTGAGCCACGTAATCAACTTTGATATGCCGCGCAGCGGTGATACTTACCTGCACCGTATTGGTCGTACCGGCCGTGCGGGCCGCAAAGGTATTGCTATCTCTCTGGTAGAAGCGCACGACCATCTGCTGCTACAGAAAATTGGCCGCTACGTTGAGGAGCCGCTGAAAGCTCGCGTGATTGACGGGCTTCGTCCGACCACACGTGCGCCGAGTGAAAAAATGACGGGTAAACCGTCCAAGAAAGCGCTCGCGAAACGTGCTGAGAGAAAAGAGAAAGAAAAAGAGAAGCCGCGCGTTAAACAGCGCCACCGCGATACCAAAAATATTGGTAAGCGCCGTAAGCCAAGTTCTGCTGCGCCAGAGACAAAAACGGAAGAGTAAAAAAAAGCCGGGACATTCCCGGCTTTTTTATTCCACCCCCGAAACTGAAACCTTACAGGCTTTCAGTAAAGGTACGCGCGATAACGTCGCGCTGCTGTTCCGGGGTCAGAGAGTTGAAACGCACCGCATAGCCAGACACACGGATGGTCAGCTGCGGGTATTTTTCCGGGTGCTCAACGGCATCCATCAGCGTTTCGCGACGCAGGACGTTAACGTTCAGGTGCTGACCACCTTCCACGCGTACTTCTGGCTGCACTTGCATTGGAATTTCACGGTATTCAATTTCGCCCAGTTTACTCACCGGAACGATTTCGTCTTCCGCAAAACCTGCTTTCGCTACTACACAGCGCGCTTCGTTTTTCTCGCTGTCCAGCAGCCAGAAAGAGTTCAGCAGATCGTCATTTGCAGCTTTAGTAATCTGGATACCTGTAATCATGTGTTGCCTCCCTTAGGCTACATTAACTGATGCTGGCCTTTTGCGGCCAATTGGTAAAACCATTGTTTGTTGTGTGTATATATAACATTCAGACCCGGGTGATTTATTGATTTAAATCAACAAAACTACCAACCACACAAAGAGTGTGGTCTGTATTTTTTGTTTTAGATCAATTTTAAAGGTTTACCAATTCAACTTATCCAGCCTGGTTTTCAACATAAATTGAGTCACTTAGCTTGGTTTTCCGCGGGTAATTTTGCTCATTGGGGTTTAACAGGTAAGCTAGACACAGAATGAGATTCGCAGGAGAGCGAGATGACAACACCTTTAACCTGGCATGACGTGCTGGCAGAAGAGAAGCAGCAGCCCTATTTTATTAATACCCTCAGTACCGTTGCGGCTGAACGGCAGGCCGGCCAGACAATTTATCCGCCGCAGAAAGATGTGTTTAACGCCTTCCGCTACACCGAACTGAGTGATGTAAAGGTGGTTATCCTGGGGCAGGATCCGTACCACGGCCCGGGGCAGGCTCACGGACTGGCATTTTCCGTGCGTCCGGGCGTGGCCATCCCCCCTTCTCTGCTGAATATGTATAAAGAGCTGGAAGGAACGATTCCGGGTTTCACCCGCCCTAATCACGGTTATCTGGAAAGCTGGGCGCGCCAGGGCGTGCTGTTGCTGAATACCGTATTAACTGTCCGGGCGGGTCAGGCACACTCCCACGCCAGTCTGGGATGGGAAACCTTTACCGATAAGGTTATCAGCCTGATCAATGAGCATCGTGAAGGCGTCGTGTTTTTACTCTGGGGTTCGCATGCCCAAAAGAAAGGGGCGATTATCGATCGTCAGCGTCACCACGTGCTGAAGGCACCGCACCCGTCGCCGCTGTCTGCGCATCGCGGTTTCTTTGGCAGTAATCATTTTGTTCTGACGAATGAGTGGCTGGAAAAGCGTGGCGAAAAGCCGATTGACTGGATGCCTGTGTTACCCGCAGAGAGCGAGTAGGGTTTGAATGTGCCGGGTCAGGCCCGGCACATAAAAGGCTTATGCCTTGTTCTGACGCCACCATTCCGCCAGCAGCACGCCGGTCGCAACGGATACGTTCAGGCTTTCAACGTTGCCTGTGCCGTCGATAGAGACGCTCAGGTCAGCGCTGGAGAGTGCCGCATCAGACAGACCATCACGCTCCTGACCTAACACCAGCACCATTTTGCGCGGCAGCGTCGCTTTAAACAGCGGCGTAGCGGCACGGCTTGAGGTGGTGACAATGGTGTAGCCCGCTTTACGGAATTGCTCCAGGGCTTCCAGCACGCTGTCGCCGGTGATCGGCTGAACATGCTCTGCACCGCCTTCCGCAGTACGAATCGCCGCACCGGATTCCAGCAGCGCGGCATCCTGCAATAGAACGCCTTTCACGCCAAAGTGCGCGCAGCTACGCATCATAGCGCCCAGGTTATGCGGGTTACCCACATCTTCCAGCGCCAGCACGCAGTCATCGGCATCCGCCTGGCTGACCCACTGCTGCACGGTAGTGCCGTTACGTTTTTTGATCAGGAAGCAGACGCCGCCGTGGTGTTCAGTCCCGGACGCTTTTGTCAGCTCGGCATCGTCAACCACGTGATAGGCTTTACGGTTCGCCGCCATCCAGCGCAGCGCTTCTTTGAAGCGCGGGGTCACGCTCTGAATAAACCATGCACGAACGATACACTCCGGGCGGCTCTGGAACAAGGCCTGACAGGCGTTCTCACCGTAGACACGAGTCTCTTCCGCACGCTGACGACGCAACACTTCCGGATCGATAAAGCTTTTTCCGCTGATACCGCCGTGATCGGCTTTTTCGGTCGCCTCTTCACCGGGCGCGCGAGAAACGGTACGCCATGGCGATCCACCGTCACGGACAACATCATCGCGTTTGCGATCGTCACGCTTACGGTCATCACGTTTGCGGTCATCGCCGCGGTTATTTCTGTCATCGCGGGCGGGGCGACGGCCACCGTCTGCACGAGAAGACGCCGGACGCCCGCCACCTTTTCCGGTACGCGGATTTTGGGTGCGTTTATCAGAGTCATCATCACTGCGGACATACATCACTTTGACCTTGCCGCTTTTGTTTTTCATTTCGTCGTTCATGCTTTTCTCCACCAGCGCTGCGCGAAGCGCGCAGATTACCCGATGTGCAAGCTCATAGCCATAATTTCGTACAAAAGCCTGTGACTATTGTTCCCATTGAATAAAACGCATTGTCGTTTCATACAAGCTCACTGATAATATGTAACATATCAGAAACATTATCGGCGTTCTGCCGTTGTTCCACGGCTCTATCAGAGGTTAGTTATGAATACCGTATGTGCCAACTGTCAGGCTGTAAACCGCATTCCGGACGACCGGGTGGATGACGGTGCGAAATGCGGGCGTTGTGGCCACGAATTATTTGATGGCGATGTCATTAACGCGACGGGTGCTACGCTGGACAAACTCCTCAAGGACGATCTGCCTGTTGTGGTCGATTTCTGGGCACCGTGGTGCGGCCCCTGCCGTAACTTTGCGCCCATCTTCGAAGACGTGGCTGAAGAGCGCAGCGGGAAAATGCGTTTTGTCAAAGTGAATACCGAAGCGGAACGTGAACTCAGCGCCCGTTTTCGCATTCGCAGCATTCCAACCATTATGATTTTCAAAAATGGTGAAGTGATCGACATGCTCAATGGTGCAGTACCGAAAGCGCCTTTCGACAGCTGGTTAAACGAATCCCTGTAACATTCACGGGGCATATCTTGTGCCCCGTTCTCTCCTCTGCGAAAATGGGGTTTTTCCTGCCTTTTCGCCCATGACTGATAACGCTGTACTTCAATTACGCGCCGAGCGCCTTGCGCGCGCCACCCGCCCTTTTCTGGCCCGAGGCAATCGTATTCGCCGCTGCCAGCGCTGCCTTTTACCGCTGAAAGTGTGTCTGTGCGAAACGCTTGCACCGAGCGAGGCGAAAAGCCGCTTTTGTCTGGTCATGTTCGATACCGAACCGATGAAGCCCAGCAACACGGGGCGTTTGATCGCCGATATTCTGCCCAACACCGCAGCGTTTCAGTGGTCGCGCACTGAGCCACCTCAGGCTCTGCTCGACCTGGTGGCAAGCCCGGACTATCAGCCCATGGTCGTTTTCCCGGCATCATATGCAGGCGAACAACGTCAGGTGCTTACGGCGCCACCATCCGGTAAGCCGCCGCTGTTTATTATGCTCGACGGCACCTGGACCGAAGCGAGAAAGATGTTTCGCAAAAGCCCTTACCTTGATGCGCTGCCGGTGATTTCCGTCGATCTGTCGCGCGTTTCGGCCTATCGCTTGCGTGAAGCGCATGCCGACGGTCAATATTGCACCGCTGAAGTCGCTATTGCGCTACTGGATCTGGCGGGCGATACCCAGGCGGCCGGCGCGCTGGGCTCCCACTTCTCCTGCTTCCGTGAACGTTATCTTGCGGGAAAAACCGTTCATAAGGGTAGCGTCACAGCAACAGAGACAGAAAGCGTTTAAAATCATCAGGTCGCTTGCATTCACGGGAGGCCTGCATGAGCCAGAGAGGGTTAGAAGCGCTACTCCGTCCGAAATCCATTGCCGTTATTGGCGCCTCGATGAAACCGGACCGCGCAGGGTATCTGATGATGCGTAACCTGCTGGCTGGCGGGTTTAACGGCCCGGTCATGCCCGTTACGCCCGCTTATAAAGCGGTACAGGGGGTACTGGCGTGGCCGAATGTGCAGAGCCTGCCTTTCGTTCCCGATCTCGCCGTGCTCTGTACACATGCGAAACGAAACCTCGAACTGCTTGAGTCGCTCGGTCAGAAAGGCTGTAAAACCTGCATTATTCTTTCCTCGCCTCCTGAACAGCAGCCCGAACTGCTGGCCTGCGCCAGCCGCAACCAGATGCGCATTCTTGGTCCAAACAGCCTCGGCCTGCTTGCGCCCTGGCAAGGGCTGAATGCCAGTTTTTCCCCGGTTCCGATCCGTAAAGGCAAACTGGCCTTTATTTCGCAGTCGGCTGCGGTATCCAATACCATCCTCGACTGGGCGCAGCAGCGTGAGATGGGCTTTTCCTACTTCATCGCTTTGGGCGACAGCCTGGACATTGACGTCGATGAGCTGCTGGATTTCCTGGCGCGTGACAGCAAAACCAGCGCTATCCTGCTCTATCTTGAACACCTGAGTGACGCCCGTCGTTTTGTGTCGGCGTCGCGTAGCGCATCGCGAAATAAACCGATACTGGTCATCAAAAGCGGGCGCAGCCCCGCGGCTCAGCGCCTGCTACATTCCCGTTCCGGGATGGATCCCGCATGGGATGCAGCGATCCAGCGCGCCGGTTTACTACGGGTACAGGATACACACGAGCTTTTTTCCGCCGTTGAAACGTTAAGCCACATGCGCCCCCTGCGCGGTGAAAAACTGATGATTGTCAGCAACGGTGCCGCTCCCGCCGCCCTGGCGCTGGACGAGCTCTGGCTACGCAACGGCAAGCTGTCCACGCTGGGTGAAGAGACGCTTCAGCGCCTGCGGGACGCGTTACCGGGAAGCGTTGTTCCCGATAATCCCCTCGATTTGCGCGATGATGCCAGCAGCGATCGTTACATTAAGGCGATCACGATTTTACTCGATAGCCAGGACTTTGATGCGCTGATGATTATCCATTCGCCCAGCGCGGTTGCTCCAGGCAGCGAAAGTGCGCGTGCGCTGATTGAGGCAGTCCGAAACCATCCCCGCGGCAAATACGTTACCCTGCTGACCAACTGGTGCGGCGAGTTCTCCTCCCAGGAGGCACGGCGTCTGTTTAGTGAAGCCGGGTTGCCAACCTACCGTACCCCGGAGGGCACCATTACCGCGTTTATGCATATGGTTGAATACCGCCGCAACCAGAAGCAGCTGCGTGAAACGCCTGCCCTGCCGGGCAATCTCACCGCAAATTCAGTGGATGTGCACAGGCTTTTGCAGCAGGCCATCGAAGAGGGCGCCACTTCTCTTGATACACATGAGGTGCAACCCATTCTTGGCAGCTATGGGATGCAAACCCTGCCCACCTGGATTGCCGGCGACAGCGCTGAGGCGGTACATATCGCTGAGCAGATTGGTTATCCGGTCGCGCTGAAGCTGCGCTCTCCCGATATTCCGCACAAATCGGATGTGCAGGGCGTCATGCTGTATCTGCGCACCGCGACAGAAGTACAACAGGCCGCGGATGCCATTATCGATCGCGTAAAAATGACGTGGCCACAGGCCCGGATCCACGGCCTGCTGGTGCAGAGCATGGCCAACCGTGCGGGTGCACAGGAGCTGCGCGTGGTTGTCGAACACGATCCGGTTTTTGGTCCGCTCATTATGCTGGGTGAAGGCGGCGTTGAGTGGCGGCCAGAAGAACAGGCGGTTGTCGCGCTTCCTCCTCTAAACATGAACCTGGCGCGTTATTTGATTATTCAGGCCATCAAAAGCAAAAAAATCCGCGGGAGAAGCGCTCTGCGGCCGCTTGATATCGCCGGGTTAAGCCAGTTTCTGGTGAAGGTCTCCAACCTCATTGTTGACTGTGCGGAGATCCAGCGCCTGGATATCCACCCCCTTCTTGCCTCCGGAAATGAATTTACCGCGCTGGACGTGACGCTGGATATTGCGCCCTTTATCGGTGATCGGGAAAGCCGTCTCGCCATTCGTCCTTATCCTCTTCATCTGGAAGAGTGGGTGGAGATGAAAAATGGGGAACGGGCGCTGTTTCGCCCTATCCTGCCGGAAGACGAGCCGCTGCTGCGGGCGTTCATCTCGCAGGTGACGAAGGAAGATTTGTACTATCGCTATTTCAGCGAAATCAATGAATTTACCCACGACGATTTAGCCAATATGACCCAGATCGACTACGATCGAGAAATGGCGATTGTGGCGGTCCGCCGTTCCGGAGCGGGAGAGGAGATCCTCGGCGTGACGCGTGCCATTTCCGACCCGGATAACGTGGATGCGGAGTTTGCCGTACTGGTGCGTTCCGATCTTAAGGGTTTGGGGTTGGGCAGACGGCTGCTCGAAAAACTCATTGGTTATACGCGCGATCACGGATTGTCACGCCTGAATGGCATTACTATGCCAAACAATCGGGGTATGGTGACCCTGGCGCGGAAGCTCGGTTTTGACGTTGATATCCAGCTGGATGAAGGCATTGTCTCTCTGTCCCTCAGCCTGATTTCGACGGATAAACAAGAGTAAGCTGCTGGAAATGTTACCCACTTTTCGCGGCACTGGGGTATCATTGTCCGCTTATGTTGTTTGCCTGGTACAGACAACCCTTCAATGAACAGAGAAGAAACGCACTGTGATGTTGTCAAAATTTAAGCGTAATAAACATCAACAACACCTTGCTCAACTACCGAAGATTTCTCAGTCAGTTGATGATGTAGAGTTCTTTTATGCTCCCGCTCATTTCCGGGAGACGCTTCTGGAAAAGATTGCCAGCGCTACGCGACGTATTTGCATTGTGGCGCTCTATCTTGAACAAGATGAAGGTGGGCGTGCGATCCTGAACGCGCTCTATGAAGCGAAACGTCAGCGTCCAGAACTGGATGTTCGCGTGCTGGTTGACTGGCACCGTGCTCAGCGCGGCCGTATTGGAGCGGCTGCCTCGAATACCAATGCTGACTGGTATTGCCGCACGGCCCAGGAAAATCCGGGTATTGATATCCCTGTGTATGGCGTACCGGTGAATACCCGTGAAGCGCTTGGCGTTCTTCATTTTAAAGGATTTATCATTGATGACAGCGTCCTTTATAGCGGTGCCAGCCTGAATGATGTGTATCTCCATCAGCTCGATAAATACCGTTACGATCGCTACCATCTGATCCGCAATCCGCAGATGGCCGACATCATGTTCAACTGGGTTGATAAAAACCTGGTTCATGGCCGGGGTGTGCACCGTCTTGACGATCCTCATCGTCCGAAAAGCCCGGAAATCAAAAACGACGTTCGCTCCTTCCGCCAGGAACTGCGCGATGCGGTTTATCGTTTTCAGGGGGATGCCAGTAATGAAGAACTGTCCGTTACGCCTCTGGTAGGCCTGGGAAAATCCAGCCTGCTGAACAAGACCATCTTCCATTTGATGCCGTGCGCGGAGCATAAGCTCACCATCTGCACCCCGTACTTCAACCTTCCAGCCGTTCTGGTGCGTAATATCATTCAGCTGCTGCGTGATGGTAAAAAGGTGGAAATTATTGTCGGGGATAAAACGGCAAATGACTTTTTCATTCCGGAAGATCAACCTTTCAAGATCATCGGCGCACTGCCTTATCTCTATGAGATTAACCTGCGCCGCTTCCTGAGCCGTTTACAGTACTATGTGAACACGGACCAGCTGGTTGTGCGTCTCTGGAAAGATGAAGACAACAGCTATCACCTCAAAGGAATGTGGGTGGATGATGAGTGGATGCTGCTGACCGGTAATAATCTCAACCCACGCGCCTGGCGTCTGGATCTGGAAAACGCCATCCTGATTCACGATCCTCAGCATGCGTTAGCCGCGAAACGCGATCGTGAGCTGGAGCTTATACGCACGCATACTACAGTGGTTCGTCATTATCGCGATCTGCAAAGCATCGCTGATTATCCGGTGAAAGTTCGCAAGCTGATTCGCCGTCTACGTCGGATCCGTATCGACCGCCTCATCAGCCGCATTCTGTAATACACGAGCCCTGTCATCGACGGGGCTTTTTTATGGAGTCTGTTAATGCGTACGCCTTTCCTGATAATCCCTCTTTTCCTGACCGGTTGCAGCCATATGGCTAATGATAACTGGTCGGGTCAGGATAAAGCTCAACACTTTCTGGCGTCTGCAATGTTGTCCGCTGCGGGTAATGAATATGCGCTGCACCAGGGTTATAGCCGGGATCGAAGTGCCACAATGGGGCTGATGTTCTCCATCAGCCTGGGGGCATCAAAAGAACTTTGGGATAGCCGCCCCTCGGGAAGCGGCTGGAGCTGGAAAGATTTTGCCTGGGACGTAGCCGGGGCAACAACCGGCTACGCCGTCTGGCAAATGGCGCATTATTAAAGGCGGATCCCTTTTCCTTTACGATGCAGCATCAGGGAGACAATAAACGCCAGCGCCCCCATGATGGTGACATACCAGAAAAAGGTCGATTCACTGCCCCATGACTTAAGGGATAGCGCGACATACTCTGCCGAACCGCCGAACAGGGCGTTAGCGACCGCATAAGAGAGGCCTACGCCCAGCGCCCTCACCTGTGCGGGAAACATTTCTGCTTTCAAAATGCCACTGATTGCCGTGTAAAAACTAATAATAATAAGTGCCACCATAATCAAAGCGAAAGCGGCATACGGAGAGGTTGTATGCTGTAGCGCCGTCAAAAGCGGAACAGTCCCCAGGGTGAGCATGCCACCAAAGATCAGCATGGAGGTGCGGCGACCTATTTTGTCCGACAGCGCGCCAACAATCGGCTGTATGAGCATAAAGACCAGTAACGCCACCGTCATGACGACGCTCGCAACGTTAGCATGCATGCCCGTGGTGTTGACCAGATATTTTTGCATGTAGGTGGTGAAGGTATAGAAGCTTAGCGAGCCTGCGGCGGTAAAGCCTAGTACCATCAAAAACGCTTTGCGGTTTCGCCACAGCCCTTTCATCGAACCGGCTTCTTTCAGCGCCCTGACTTCCTGCTGGGAGGTTTCATCAAGCTGACGGCGTAACCACAGCGCCACAACCGCCAGGGCGGCCCCCAGGGCAAACGGGATGCGCCAGCCCCAGGCGCGTAAATCTTCATCGCTAAGGATTTGTTGAAGGATCACCACAACCAGTAACGCCAGTAGCTGTCCGCCAATGAGGGTTACATACTGGAATGATGCATAGAAACCTTTGCGCCCTTCAACAGCTACTTCGCTCATGTATGTCGCGCTGGTGCCGTATTCGCCACCCACTGACAGCCCCTGGAACAGACGTGCCAGCAACAGCAACGCCGGTGCCCATGTTCCGATTGTGTCATATCCGGGCAGGCAGGCAATCACCAGCGAGCCGACGCACATCATGCACACAGAGATGAGCATGGATGTCTTGCGCCCTTTCCTGTCCGCGATCCTGCCGAACAGCCATCCGCCAATGGGACGCATCAGGAACCCGGCGGCAAAAACGCCTGCGGTTTGCAGAAGCTGAGTGGTGGTATTCCCGGACGGGAAAAAGATATGCGCAAAGTAGAGTGAACAGAATGAATAGACGTAAAAGTCAAACCACTCTACGAGGTTCCCCGATGAGGCCCCAACGATTGCCCAAACCCGACGACGGGTATCCTTACCTGCCAAATTGGTGTTATCCGTATCTGCACTGGCTACGGTTTCTGTCATTTTAAAATCCCCTGTCTCACATTGCGGGCCATTGCCCACAAACAGTAAAACCGGATTTAAAACGAATCGTTAGGTAAATAAAATGTTTCTAATATGTTTCATTACGTTTTGTGAACTCGATCAGGTATCGAATTATTAGCGGACGTAGTAATTATCCCCACTTCTGCTGATGCGCCTTTTTTCGCTGCAAATAATCTTCATCTGCACGAATTTTATCCCACCACTTTTTGAAGACAGCGGCGGCTTCTGCTTTTACAGGATCGCAATCCAGCGGTTTGACCTGGCGCTTCTCATCGTACTTTTTACCGCCCTTATGATTGGCGTATCGCCTGGCGCGGGTATAGCCCATCTGAATGAATTTACGCGCCATATCCATACCCACAAAGTCGTTTTGCTGACGATATTCTTCAAACAAGGCGTAAATTTCTTTTGCCGATCGCGCTGCAACTTCAGCATTTTTGTATCGCCAGTGCGGAAGGATTTCGCTTTTGTAAGGTTCCACCATGAGCACACCCTGCTCTCCCCGCCCCACCTGATACAGCTCTGGATGGTCACGGAAATTAATGTTGGCAAAATCTTGTTGGTAATCAAAGGGACGTATCAAAGCAGCACCATTGTTAAAAGCGTTTTAACAATTGTAGGCACGGTCAGGCGGTGCCGCCACCCGGCATTTTCCGGCGCACAAAGCAAAAAACCCCGCACCTTTCGGTACGGGGTTTCTTTAATTGATGCCTGGCAGTTCCCTACTCTCACATGGGGAGACCCCACACTACCATCGGCGCTACGGCGTTTCACTTCTGAGTTCGGCATGGGGTCAGGTGGGACCACCGCGCTAAAGCCGCCAGGCAAATTCTGTTAATCTGTATCAGGCTGAAAATCTTCTGTCTCTTCGCCGAAACA